>PMUI01000142.1 GCA_003166955.1 Acidobacterium sp. | reverse complement strand
TTTATGAGACTGGTTCTAGTCATTCTCGTAATTCGGCGTCATGCCGTTCACCTGGAACACGGCGTGTTCGAGGATGGCCGGGAAACGGCGAAGCTGCAAACCGTCAATTCCGTCGAAATCGAAATACTGGTAAGCGACGCCAACGTCGACATGGTTTCTTCCTATGACCTGGGCGCGCTCCGTCAGGATGGGTCCGAGGCTATCCTCGCTGGGAACCGGAACATGCTCGGGTGTGAAGGAGAAGGTTACGGCCGAACCAGCGGAGCCGAGTGGCAAGTTGGAGAGTTCTTCGCCGACGGAAGTACTGAGAGGGGAGAAAGTGGTGAGTGAAGCTGTCTTGAAATGAGCCTTATGGTTCGGCTGGTTCAGGGTCAGGCCGCCGGGACCGAAGAGCTGCGGGAATGTGCAGACCAAACTGCTCGTCGTTGTGGTATTGGAGCACGTCTGCGCCGCCAGATGCAGCGCCAGACCTGAAAGGACAGCAAGGAGAAGAACAGCTCGAGATTTCGTCATATTGCCTCCAAGACAACATTTACTTCGCAGTTCTGATCAGCCAGTGGCCCTGAATTTTTTCGAGGGAGAAGAGAATGGTTGCGTAGTTCTGGGAAACTGCCTTTCCGTGGAGCTCAATCACGATCCGCTGTCCGGAAGTAATTGTGGCGGTGTCTCCGTCGATCACAGGTGTCGACGGAGTGAGGGAGACTTCAATGCGATCGGCCAGCTTAAAAGTCTTTTGCAGGTCCGAACGCGGCACGGTTAGCCAGATTTCAGACAGAGTATTTAAATCCTTCGCCTGGTAAGCGGTCCGATACGTTTCGAGCGCTGCGAGGATCTGCTTTTCGTCCTGTTGGGTGTTCTGTTGTTGCTGTTGCTCCAGCTTCGCCTGGAGAGCGGCGATCCGCTGTCTGGCCTCGGTGGCGCGCGGACTGTCCGGATAGTTTTTGAGGAACTGCTGAAAATCGGATATCTGTGTGGAGTTGCTGGTACTGGCCCATGCCGCAAGGTCGGGTGCCGGAGCGCTGGGACCAGGAGTTGCGGTCGCGGTCGCTGGAGCCGGATGCTGTTCTGCAGCGGGAGCGGACGCGGGCGGCTGCGTGGCCGGGGCTGTGCTGGACGGCTGCGGGTTCGAAGCGGGAGCGGGCGCGGGCGGGGCCGAAGGCGGCTGTTGCGAGGCCAGCAGCGGTGGGGCCGCCGGCGATGAAGGAAGTGCTCTGATGAGGATCAATGCCTGCCGTGAGTCGCGGGCCTGGAGCGCGATGTTCTGGCTCTGGCCCGCGTGGATGAGCGTCAGGCTGAACTGCGAACCAGCAGCTGTGGGAATGCGGTAGGTATTGCGCGGTGAGGGCCGAATCCGCTTCCCATCGATTTGCAGATCAGCACCACCGCAGCGGCAGAAGAGGGTGACGCTGGAACCGGAGTTCGTGGCCGCGACAACTGCGTCCTGATCGAATCCGGTGGCGTAGTCGATCGCGATGGAGCCGTCTTTGGCGATGCGGACGGAGAGGCGGAGTTCTTTGCCGCTTCTGGCAATGACGAGCTGATGTGCCCCCGGAGTGAGCTGGCTGAGGTCGACGCGGCCGGAGACAAGATCGCCGGCAGGCTTGCCATCGAGCGAGACGGCGGCGGCGCCGAGGTCGGCGAGAATCGAGAGGGTGGAGCCGGGAAGGGAAGACGGCGCGGGCGGGTTGGCGCCGATGACAGGCTCGAGGGTGAGGGGCACGACGCGGTGGGCATCGCTGACGGCGAGGATGAGCGATGTATGCAGCGCGACGTAGCCGGAGTGTTCCAGGGCGATGGTGTGGTTGCCGGGAGCGAGTTGCAGGGCGCAATTCGCGGAGCAGTCCTTCGCTTGGCCGTCGACGGTGAGCGCGGCGTCAGCCGGGGACTTGATGACGGTGATCTGCAGCATCGGCGCGGGCGCGAAGAGGATTCGCAGCGCGAACCAGAGGCCGGCGACGAGGACGAGCAAAACTGCGGCAGAGCCTGCCAGAACGGACGGGCGACGGAGAAGCGGGGCCGGGGCAGAAGCCACTTCGGAGTGCAAGCGGGGCTTTGGCGCTGCAGCTGGAGCGACGGGAGATGCCGCGGGGAGAATTGAGGTCGCACTCTGCTGCGCCTGCTGCGCTGCCGCGAGACGGACGCTGGCCTCGGCGGCCGCTTTCTCGCTGGCAATGCGCTCGCTCTCCTTGCGCTCGCGGGCAGCCTTCTGTTTGGCGATGCGTTCGCGTTCGCCCTTCCGGCCAGCGATTTCCTTCCGCGTCGTGTCGAGCGCGGCGCGGAGCGCAGGGCTGGCCGGGTCGCGCTCCATGGCGGCGAGCAGGGTGGCCAGTGATTGCTCGTCTTTCTCCTGAGCAAGTAACTGGCTGGCCTGCTGGATCGCCTGTTCCGTCGCGGCCTGGCGTGCGTGAGCCTCTGCTTCGGCTTTCTCTCTGGCGATGTGCTCCTGTTCGAGGCGTTCCCGTTCCCGGCGCTCAGTCTCGGCCCTGGCCTTCGCGATTCGTTCGGCCTCTTTGCGCTCGGCTTCGGCTTTCTCCTTTGCCAGGCGTTGCTGCTCGCCCTTCTCGCGTGCGATGCGTTCCTCTTCCTCACGCTGTTGTTCGGCGCGCTGGCGGGCGAGGTCAGCCTCGGCGGCCTGAAGTGTCGCGTGCAGAGCCTGGTGTTCGGGGTTGCGCTCCAGAGCGGCTCGGAGGGTCTGGATGGATTCTTCCGGCTTGCCCTGGGCGAGCAGGTTCTGTGCCTGCTGGAGGTCCTGTTCGGCGGCGGCGGCGCGAGCACGCGCGTCGGCTTCAGCTTTCTCCCGCGCGAGGCGGTCCTGCTCCGTGCGCTCCTGCTCGATGCGGAGTTGCTCGAGCTGCTTTTGCACCGCGGCAATTTTCTGGTGGAGGTCGGCGCGATCCGGATTGCGAGCCTCCACCGCGAGGAGCGTTTCGAGCGCGGCGTTCGGGTTGTTGGCGCGCAGCTGCTGGTCAGCGGTTTTGATGGCGGCATCGCAGGCCGCGGTGCGTTCGCGCAGCTCTGCGCGGTCCTGAAGGATGCGTTCGACCGTGGTTTCAATCTCGGTGGAGAGCGCGAGGATGGTGGGGTCGTTGCGATGGAGTACGCGGCACTCGGAAGCGCGAGCGATCGCGGCAGAGAGATCGTCCTCGGCTTCAAGCGTGGAGAGAGTGGCGCGTGTGGATTCCAGTTCCTGCACGATCAGGTCGTGCTCGATGCGGCGGCCGTGGATCTGAGCGAGCACGCGGGTCGCCGCCTCCTGCAGGTCCTGGAAATCCGGCTGGCGGTCGGCGAGAAAACGGATCTTCGGGACGATCGCCTCTGCGTCGTCGATGGTCGGGGCGGCCGTCACGTTCCCGGCGAGGGAACTCATCTCGGCGAGCAGGGATTCGAGGGTCGTGCGCAGGCGAGAGGCTTCGATCTGCAGCTGCCCGGCGCGGGCGGTGAGATCTTCGTCAGTGCGGTCGAGAGCCGCGATGGACCGGCTGCGGTCGACGACGCGGGCAAGTTCCTGCAGCGAACGCGAGCGCGAAAGATCCGCGAAGAGGCCCTCCATGTCGCGCGCGTGTGCGGCCTGGTGCTCAAGACGGGTCGACACTGAGGATTCAATCTGCTGGAGCAGGACGCCGATGCGCGCGTCGTCGGTGAAACCCTCGGCCAGCTCGCGGGCTTTTTGCAGCGTTGTCTTCAGCTCGCCTGTGGACGTGGCATTGACGCCCTGGGCCAGAGAGGTCAGCAGAGAGATGCGCCGGTCGTGTTCCTCGCGCAGTTGCGAGAGAGCGCTTCCAAGCTCGCTGCAGAGAGCCTGAATCCGTTTCTCGTGGGGGAAGGTCGCCTTGATGCTGCGCAGGCGGTTATCGCCGTCGACCAGCGAGGCGACGTTCTGGACCTGTTCGATCTGGTGGCCGATCTGTTCGAGTTCAGCGACGGACTGGTCGCGAGCGCGCAACCTCGCATCCACCTCCTCCAGCACGAGAGCCGCGGCGTTCTTTGCGTGTTCGTCGAGATCAGCGGATTCGATGGAGCTGCGCAGTTGGGCTGCATCGCTGGAAAGGCTGTCCAGAGCCAGGCGCGCATCGAGGGAGCGTCGCATCTCGATGGAGGAGTTGAGGACGCGCTGCGAGCGCTTCGCTCGCTCCTCGTCTTCGGCCTGCTGCAACTCCTCGCGCCGCGCTGCTTCTTCCCGTTCCTGCCGCAGGCGCTCCGCGTCTGCGCGGGTCAGGGCGAGCAGTGATTCGAGATTGGGTTCGCCAGGATACTTCTTCAGTGCGAGGGCGAGGGTTGCGATGGCCTCGGCAAGCCTGCCCTGATCGGTGAGGATCTTCACCGCGAGGCTCTCATCCTGTACGAAGCGGCGCCGCGCGGCGATGTCGCGTTGCTTGTCGGAGATAGAGCGCAGGCGGGAGAGCGTGGGATCGTCGGGGAAGCGCTGGAGGCCCATCTCGGAAATGGTGCAGGCCGAGGCAAAGTCGCCGTTGCGCAGCGCCTTCTCGATCTGGTCGGTGATTTCCTGGAGATCCTTGCGGCGTTTTTCCTGTTCCTGGCCGCGTTCGGCCCACTGCAGGAGCTCACGAACGTTGGAGTCGGCAGGATCGAGTTCTCCGGCCTCGTGCAGGGCATCGACGGCATCGGTGAAGTTTCGTTCCGCTATGCCGCGGCGCGCCTGGTCGACGTAGTCCTGAACGCGTTGTCTGCGGGACCGCTCGGCCAGCTCCTTGTTGACGACGGAAGCGAGTGCCCGAGCTTCGGAGTCCGAAGGGTCAAGGCGCAGCGACTCTTCGACTGCATCCTTGGCTTCGTCGAAATCGCCGGCAAAGAGCGCGGACTCGGCACGGTTGAGAGCTTCGCGGACGGTGCGGGCGCGGGAGATGGCTGCGCGAATTTCATCGGAGAGGCGAACCGAATCTTTGTCAGCGGGATCGAGCTTGAGGGCCTGGCCGGCGCAGGCGAGCGCTTCTTCGTACTGCCCGCCCGCCAGGGCGACCTGGGCCTGAGAGCGCATCTGCACAATCTGCGACGACCGCTGTTCCTGCTGGATCGCTTTGCGTACGTCGCGGAGCAGACGGTTGGCTTGCTCGTGCTGGCGATCGAGCCGGATGACTTCGAGGAAGTGGACGCGGGCGCGCTCCATATCGTGCCGCTGCATGGCGGCTTCAGCGCGCTTCATGCAGTCGGCAATGATGCCGGAGGTGAGGTGCTTTTGGACGGCGAGGATCTCGAAGCCGAATTCCTCGGCAGTCTGGTACCGGTCGTTGACGTTCTTGGCCAGCGCGCGATTGATGACCGTCTGCATCGCCGGCGGGATGTCGCGCACGAACTGGGCGAGCGGCTCCGGTTCGTCGGTGAGAATTTTGACGAAGGTGGAGGCGGCGTCAGCTCCTTTGAACGGGAGTTCGCTGGTGAGGAATTCGTAGAGCAGGATGCCGGCGGAGAAGATGTCGCTCCGTCCATCGATGGGGAGGGAATTGATTTGTTCCGGCGAGAGGTAGTAGAGGCTACCGACGAGCTGGCCAGCCTGCACGATGGTGCTCTCTCCGCCGGCGACCCGGGCGACGCCGAAGTCGACGATTTTGGCGGTACCGTCGGCGAGGAGGATCACGTTGGCCGGCTTGATATCGCGATGAATGATATTGCGGTCGTGGGCATACTGGAGGCCATCGCAGATCTGCACGACGACGTCGAGCTTTTCGACCATGGGAATGGGGCGCCGCGCGGCGATGATTTTGGAGACAGCGTCGCCCTCGAGGTATTCCATGACGAGGTAGGGGTTGCCGTCCTGTTCGCCGCTGTCGTAGACGGTGACGATGTTTTTATGGTGGAGGTTCCCCGTGGACTTCATCTCGCGGGAAAAGAAGCGGTCAACGGCCCCGGCGGTGGCTCCGGGATCGGTGTGGCGGAGCATTTTGATCGCAACGGTGCGGCCGATGGCCGGGTCGTGGGCGCGAAAAACGATGCCCATCCCGCCCGTCCCAATGACGTCGATGACCTCGTACTTACCGATGCGTCGAAGCGAGGGCTGCACCCCCATATCGCGAACTCCTGGGACGGATACACAAAAGGCTGCAAATTTCTGCAAACAAAAAGCGAGATGGGTCAGGACGGAGAGTCAGACAACTCCGCGGCTGGGGCAGCGGTGTCGTCAGATCACCCAAAGTATCACAGTATGGTGTCGATTCAACAGCCTTTGTTTGAGGGGTTTACACGCGAAAACTGAGGACGGTTCCGAGTTTGACACCATGACATGGGATGGTGACTGTGGATCAGCTGGCGTTTCAGAGAGCGGCGAGCGGCTTGGGAGTTGGTGGGGAAATTTCCGGGAGATCCATCGCCCCCCGCGGCATGCAGCCCTCATGGGCAGGGAGAAGTCTTTGGTGCCGTGCCCTTACGACTTAATTCCGACAGCATCTGCTGTGGCTTCCTGAGGGTAAGGAGCCTTCCCTGAATCCAGCCGCCGAGCGTCAGCCAAACCTGCGCGAGCGATGGAGAAGCGAGGACATTTACTGGAACTCGCTCTAAACCTGTTGATTTGCACGGGAAGCCACGCCATCACGCGGGTTGTGCATATTGTCTGTTTCACAATCGGCCGGGGGCAATCACCAGTTACAACGTCGTGGGAGGATGTTTTTATCTGGACAGTTACCGGGCCCTCATTGGTGAGTTGGATTGGTCGCGTATGAAACGAAAGTTCAGCCTCCAACCGCCCGACGAAGATTGGACGAAGAACTAAATCGTTCATGTGCGCCACTTGAACGCTTTCCTTACCCTGATATTACTTAGTAGTAACGTACGGATGGCCGACAAACTATCCAAAGCTCACGATTCCGCCCGAACCGCTACTGTAGCTTCGCGAACTCCGCTTTGGCTTCTTTCAGGACGGGGATTTCGGAATCCGCGTCTTTCCAAAGGGTAAGAAAATCTCTGTAGGCGGCGACAGCCCGGGCGCGGGCGGCGTCGGCCTCGGGTCCCTGCGCGGTCCTCGACTGCAAAGCGTTGGCGCGCGCCACTCCCAGACGAGCCATCGGCCCCGTCCAGCAGTTCCAGACCATGCCGCTGTGGTCGAGAATCTTCTGAAACTCGGTAGCGGCAGCGGTGCCTTGTCCAGCTTCGAGGTAAGCCTCTCCGCGGACATAGGCCGGATACAGGCACGAGACATTTAAGACGAACAGGATTTGCCCGAACTCGACCGAAGAAGCCGGTTGCAGCGCATGCACAGCGGCGGCTGGATTCCTGTAGGCCAGCGCCGCCTGCGCCTGAATCGCTGGCAGCCAAATCGACTGCATCTGGGTGTCCAGCGGGAAGCGCTTTCCCAGGTCCTGCGCCAGGGACTGGGCTTCCCCGATTTCACCTGCCATGGCAAACGCAAGCGCCGTTTCACTCTCCATGCCCTGACTCGTGGGAGCGAGCTTCAGGGCCGCGGCTGCCATCCGTCGCGCTTCCGCAGGATCGCCGTACGCCGCTTCCCGCTGAGCCCCGATCGCCTCCCATATCGACGCATTTTCCTTGTCGTCCGCCCGTACAGCGGAGTCCACCGCCTGCCGGGTCAGTTCCCGCGCCCTGGCCAGATGACCTGTGTAAGCCTCGGTGTCCGATGCAAGAGCCAGTCCGAAGTTCTCAAATTGCGGTTTTGATGCAAACCACTTCTGTTGTTGCGCCATCCCCGCGGAATCCCCGGCAATGAAGGCTAGAGCGTAGAGACTCTCGTGGAGTGGATAGTCATCCAGGCCCTTCAGTGCCTGCGCGTCACGAATCGCCTGTCGCGTTTCGTCGAAGCGCTGCAGGGCCAGCGTATCGTTGGCAAGATTTCCATACAGAACGCCTTTGTCCGGTGTCAGGGGCATGGCTTGCCGAGTGATCGCGGCAGCCTTTTCGTACTGCCCCTGCTCGACGAACACCGCGCCCAAAGTACTATAGGCTCGCCAGTCTCGGGGGTAGTTCGCAATTTCCTTCTCGAGCGTCTGTGCGGCTTGATCCAGTTCTCCGGTTACATTCCGGTAATAGGCGGCAGCGATCTCGAGTTCTTCCCGCTCGCTGGTTCGTTGTCGCAACTGGAATGCCCGGGTCAGGTACTCGCCGGCCCGCGCTACCTCGCCCAGTTCGTAGTAGTCGCCACCCACGGTCCTGTAGCCCATGGCAAAATTCGGATCGAGCTCGATGGCTCGTTGATGCCAGGGCAATGCTGCAGCCACGCCTTGCTGGTTCGCGGCAATCGTGCCGAGGCTGAGCGCTTTGAGCGCTTCCAGCGAAGGAGTGGTGGCCTCTTCGAGCGGAACATCGAACCGCTCGACAGTCGTCAGCGATTCACCCAGCTTGCCGCGCAGCCTGGATGCCGCTTCGCCCAGTGCGTCCAGCACCTTCTGCCTGGATTCCGCCGTGACCTGCTCTTTGGCGAGCGTATCTCCGGTCAGGCAATTCACGGCGCTCAGTTCCAGCACGTATTCGCTGCCCAGACTTCCGATCGCTCCAGCAATATAAGCTTTGCTGCCGGCGCGCATGCACAGATCGCGGGCGATCTCCGGCGTCAGCCTCGTGCCCGCGGGACGGGTCATCAGTTGCAGAGTCTGAGCCACCGTGCGGTCGGAAACCAGATTCAGGAACGGCGATTGCCGGAGAGTAATGCGCAGCGCTGTTTTCAGCGTGTCGTCGAAGACCGGATCGCCGGTGCTGTTCGCGAAATCGGCCAGGACGACGGTGTCATTCTGCGTCAGCCGTTTCTTTTGCTGGTGCGCACGATACAGATAAAACGCTACGCCCAGGAAGGAGACGGCGACCAGCAGAATCATGGATGCGAACCAGCCTCGCCCGATTCTTCGGCTGGCATCGTGGAGCGCCGGCGCCTCGGCTGATGAACCTTGGTCAGAAACCGGAGCTATCGGGGCTACGGGTTCCGGTGCTGGCGCTTCGACAACCTCAACTTCGACCGGAGCGACAAAGCGGTAGCCGAATCCGCGCACCGTCTCTATATAAGATGGCTGCTCGGCGGAATCGCCCAGCGCCTGCCGCAGCTTCTTCACCGAAGAATTGAGCCCGTGTTCGAAATCGACGAAGGTCTCGCCCGGCCAGAGCGTCTCTCGAATCTCGTCACGCGTAACCAGTTTGCCGGCGCGCGCCAGCAGAACTTCCAGGATCTGATACGGCTGTCCCCGGAGGTCAACCCGGGTTCCGTTCCTGGACAGCACCCGCTCTTGTGAGTTCAGTGAGAAGGGCCCGAACCTGAAATTTCGACCACGATTCTCCACGCCACGCCTTACCGAGGGGCAAACCCGTGGCCCATCGTACCACCGACGCTATGTGGCAACTGCAGGATTGTTAAAGCTTTAACCTGCTCACCTGGAAATCACCTAAAACTCACCTTTAGCCCATTGCCTGATTTGTGATTATGTAGGAAATTTCTCCAGTTTTCTCAACGTAGACAAGCTGCGCGCGCTGAACTGTCCCGGGAAGCGCCGGGCCTTCGCTCGCCCCAGGTAATAAGAGCCCAAAGTGGTTCGTAATTCGGGAGTCCCTGACCATGACTGCGTCGTATGCTCGCCCTCTGCCCCCCATCCGTCCCGCTCCTGGTACTTTCGTCCACACGATGTTTCGCCTGGCCGGTTTTGCGATGTTGGCAACGATGTGGTCAGGAGGAATGGCGCTGGCACAGCAAGTCGCGCCGGCCGGGCCAGGATTGCAGGTACTGCACAGCCACGTCCGCCCGGTGGTATCGAACGGGGAGGCGAAGCCGGTTGGCACGCTGCCGGCCACGCAGCGCATGAAGCTGTCGATCACCCTGCCGCTGCGCAACCAGAGCGAACTCCTGGCCCTTTTGACTCGGCTCTCGGACCCCAACAGCCCGGATTACCGGCACTATCTCAGTGTCGCCGAGTTCACGGAGCAGTTTGGACCCACGCAGCAGGACTACCAGACCGTCGTGAATTTCGCCCAGGCCCACGGCTTGACCGTGACCCAGCAGCACGTCAATCGGCTGGTGGTGAATATCGAAGGCAGCGTGGCGCAGGTCGAGCAGGCCTTCCACGTGAACATGAACGTCTATCAGCATCCGACCGAAGACCGCACCTTCTTTTCGCCGGATCGCGAGCCCTCGCTCGACCTGAGCGTGCCCGTCTGGCACATCACCGGCCTAAACAATTTCTCCATCCCGCGACCCATGGTCACAAGAGCTGCAGCGGGTGAGCCTATTCCGCTCACAACAGGTTCAGGCCCGGGCGGCACATTTCTGGGCGGCGATATGCGGGCGGCCTACTACCTGAGCACCGTTCCCGAAGGCGTTACTCCCCTGACAGGCACTTTACAGAACGTCGGGCTGATGGAGTTTGACGGCTACACTCCCAGCGATGTGACGGCCTCCTTCGACGGAGTGCCCTACACGGTTCCCATCCAGAATGTGCTGCTGGACGGCGCCAGCGCGGCCACCGACACCATCAATGGGGACGTGGAACAGGTTCTGGACATCGTGCAGGTCATGGCGATGGCTCCAGGCCTGAATCAGGTGATCGTTTATATCGGGCCCCTCACAACCGACACCGCCTCCAACGACACCGACATCTTCAACCGAATGGCCACGGACAATATCGCCAAAGAACTGAGCGTCTCCTGGGGCTGGGACCCTGAGGATGCATCGGCGGATGATCCCATCTTCCTGGAGTTTGCCGCCCAGGGGCAGACCGTGTTCGTAGCGTCCGGCGATTATGGTGCTTATACGGACTACATTCCTGTTTACTTTCCGGCAGAAGACCCCTATGTAGTCACCGTGGGGGGAACCGACCTGACCACCAGCGGGCCGGGCGGGTCCTGGGTTTCGGAGACGGCCTGGGACAAGAGCGGCGGCGGCCCCTCACCCGACGGCTTTCCCATACAGCCCTGGCAACAGGGGCTGGCGAATGGGTCCAATCAGGCCTCTGAGACCGTACGCAATGCGCCGGATGTGGCCGCGGAAGCCAACAATGACAATTACACTTGCGGGACCGCCTACGGGGATGGGGGCGTTGAGATCCAGAATGGCTGTGGCGTGGGCTGGGGAGGCACCAGCTTTGCCGCGCCGCGCTGGGCTGGATTTATGGCGCTGGCCAATCAGCAAAGTAGGGCCAGCGGCAACTCCACGGTCGGCAACCTTGCCCCGGTCATCTACCCGCTCGCTCTGAACCCGACCAGCTATGCGAACGACTTCCACGACATCGCCAGCGGAAACAACAATAACGGCTACGCCTCCTGGAACGCAGTGACGGGTTACGACCTGGTGACGGGCCTGGGAAGCCCCAAAGGGCAGAGTCTGATTAACGCGCTGGCCGGCAGTTTGCACGCTACCCTAGCGCCATCCACCTTGAGTTTTACCTCCCAGATTGTGGGCACCTCGAGCGCCACTCAATCCGCCACTTACACCAACATTTCCACCACCACTTCTAACTTGCCCGCCGTGGTCTTCGGGGGCATCAATCCTTCGGACTTCGTACTCGTCAGCACCGGCACTTCCTGTCCCTATGCCGGAGGCACGGTGGCCGCAAGTGCGTCCTGCACCATCGATGTTCAGTTTGCGCCAACGGAGGGGGGACCACGCGAAGCCACAGTCCGAGCGGGGAATAATTACGTTTCGCTATCCGGCACGGCGAGGTTAGGGGCTGGTATCGGCACCCTCGCACCCACTTCTCTTACGTTTGTCGACCAAACGGCCAGCACCAACGCCGTTATGTCGGCCAGGGTGACGAACACCGGCACCGCCGCCATCACCTTCAGCAGCATCGCCGTCGGCTCCGGCAGCGCGCCCAATTTCTCACTGGTCACTACGGGTACGTCGTGTCCGTATGGCGGGGGCAGCCTGGCGGCAAGCGCATTCTGCACCATCGATGTTCAGTTTGCGGCGCCCGCAGCCTCCACGGCCACGCTCACCGGCAGCATCCTGCTCACCGACAATATCGGCGTATTCAATGGCGTTGTCGGCATCGCGCCCAGCGCTCTCACCCAAACGCTGAGCCTCTCCGGCAATGCCATCTTGGGGCCGGGGAGGGCCACCCTCGCGCCCACATCGCTGGATTTTGGCAATCAGTTTGTGAATGGAACTTACATCAAGTCTTCGCTCCTGACCAACGTCGGCACGGTGCCGATCACCCTGAACAGCATCACGCTCTCGGGGACGAACCTGACCGACTTTCCGCTGATCACCACCGGGACTTCCTGCCCGTACAGCGGCGGCACGGTCGGAGTGGGAGCGTCCTGCACCATCGACGTCGAGTTCCTCGTGCCTTCGGCCGCAACTTCACCACTGTCCGCGAGCGCGTTGCTGAACGACAATATCGGCATCCTTAACGGCAGCTTCAGCACGCTCACACAATCGCTGCCCATCTCCGGCCAGGCAACGTCCACGTATCCCATACCGTCGGTGTCCCCGTCGATGCAGCCGCTCGCCGCAATCCCCGGCAGCGCCGGATTCACCCTCACCGCCTCGGGAACCGGATTCTTCCCCGCCAGCGTCGTCCAATGGAACGGCAGCGCACTGGCCACCACCTATATCAGCAGTACATCGATCTCCGCGGCTGTCCCGGCGGCGGATATCGCGGCGCCCGGCACGGCATCGATCACCGTGAAGAATCCCACGCCAGGCGGAGGCACTTCGAACGTAGCGTACTTCGTCGTTACCAATCCCACCGCGGCAGTCAATTATGCCAACGCGCCGGGCTCGCCGTTCTCGCCCGGCGGAGATGGTAACCCGATTGTGGTTGCGGTTGGCGATTGGAATCACGATGGGAAGCCGGACCTGGTAGTCGGCAATAACATCTCATCACCAACCGGTTCAGTCAGCTTCGAAACCCTGTTGAACAACGGAAACGGCACCTTCACGGCCAAAGCGACTTACGTCGTAGTCAGCAGCGGCAATTTTGCTGGAGTTACCGCGATCGTACCCGGCGATTTCAATGGAGATGGCATTCCAGACCTCGCAGTGGTCGAGGGGACGACCGACATTGTCCAGCTGTGGTTGGGCAATGGCGACGGAACCTTCACGCTCAAGTCCACAACCGCGGTCGGAAGCGGTCCCGGCTCTGCCGTAGCCGGCGACTTCAACGCTGACGGCAACCTGGATCTTGCTGTCGGCAACTTCAATGACAACACCATTTCCATTCTGCTGGGCAACGGCAATGGCACCTTCACCGCCGGAACCACCGTGCATGCGCCCGGCAGCTACGACGTCAACGCAATGACGGTGGGCGACTTCAATAACGACGGAGTTCTGGATTTGGCAACCGCCTGTGACGATACATGCGTGGTGGTCTTTCCGGGCAATAACAACGGCACTTTTGGTTCCCCCATCGTCACCACCGCAGGCCCCGCTTACACCGGATTCTTCGGAATTGTCGCCGGCGACTTTAACCGTGACGGCAACCTCGATCTCGCCGCCACGAATACGAACAACATTGTGGAGATCCTTCTGGGAAAGGGAGACGGCACTTTCACTGCGGGCTCGACCCTCGCGGCCGGACCGTTTCCCACCGGATTGACCTTGGGAGATTTCAATGGCGACGGCATCCTCGACCTCGCCGCCACCAATACCTATAACGAACAGGCTCCCAATAGCTCCAGCACAATTTCTATCTATCTGGGCAACGGCAACGGCACTTTCCAGCCCCAGGTTCAGGTGAACGCGGGAGATGAACCCGGCAGCATTGCCCCTGGCGATTTCTACGGCAATGGGCGGTTCGGCCTGGTCGTCGCCAATGCCGCCGAGTACGGGACAGTACCGACCTCGGTGGAGGTTTTTGGGCAGCAGACGATCACGCCGACCGTCACGGTAACTCCAGCCGCATCGAGCATAACAACCGCACAGGGACTCGCGGTGACCGTGACGGTGAGTGGCGGCTCGGGGAATGCGGTCCCGACCGGGTCGGTGATCCTGAGCGGCGGTGGCTATACATCGGCTGCGACGGCACTGAGCGCGGGTGCGGCGATCATCGACATTCCCGCCGGAGCCCTGGGCATGGGCAGCGACACGCTGACCGCTGCCTACACTCCGGACTCCGACAGCTCCCCCATCTACACCAGCGCCACTGGCTCGGCCGTTGTCGCGGTAACGGTAAGCGCCGTCACGCCCACCATCACATGGAACCCCGCGGGCACCATCATCTTCGGTGATTCCGGCACAACCGACGTGCTGACCGCGACGGTGAACTGCACCTCGTGCGGCACCATCACCTACACGGCGACGCCCAACGGCGGATCCGCGACGAGCATTGTGTCGACGGCCGCGCTCGCACCCAACACCTACACCATCACAGCGACCTTCAACCCTGGCTCGAATGTTTACAGCACGACCAGCGCGACCAATCCGCTGACCGTGAGCGGCGAGAGCGTGTGGATCCTGAATGGCAGCGGCGGCCCCAGCGAACTGGCGGGGAACGGTGCAGACATCAGCCCCAGTGCAGATCCCGGCGAGGGCACAGCCATGGCCATCGACAGCGGCGGCAACATCTGGACGGTCGGCTCCGGATCACTGGAGGAGGTCAACCAGGTCGGCACTCTAAAGCAGACGATCTCGACCGGCGGCGGGCTCGACCTGCCCACTGCGATCGCCATCGACGGAAACAGTCAGGTTTGGGTCACCAACGGCAACAACAGCGTGAGCGAGTTCTCGAACTCCGGCACGCCGCTGTCGCCTTCCGCTGCCTTCACAGATACCTCGCTGTCTGAGCCCACCGGCATCGCGATCGATCTGGCCGGAAGCGTCTGGGTCGTCAATCAAAGTAACAACAGCGTGACGAGGATTTTGGGTGTGGCTGCACCGGTGGCGCCGTTGTCGACCGCAGCCGCGAACAACACCACGGGAGCAAAACCATGAGGCGGCCTGGGATCGAAGAGCAAACTTGTTCATCACGACGAGATCGCGATCGCTGGCCTTGAGGGTGATCGGCTGCTCTTAGGTCCCTGCGCGGCTCCTCACAGAACTCGATGAACCCCGACGCGCGCAGAGCCAGGTTCCGGCCGTATCACCGGCATCCATG
>PMUI01000111.1:133175-154125 GCA_003166955.1 Acidobacterium sp. | reverse complement strand
CGCCGTCACCCCCAGCCACCGCGCCGGCTCGCCGTCTCCGTCGCGATCGTCATGCCAGCCCAGTCCCTGTGCCGAGCCCACCGCCGTCAGCACCCGTTGCCACCGCCGCTCCGCGCTCACCCGCGAACGGTCCAGCATCAGCCCCATGTTGATGTCGATCAGCCGCGCCGTATGCTCAGCCCGCTCCAGATACCGGCTCGTCCAGTACAAACTGTCCGCCACGCGTGAAAGCATCCCGCCACCTTAAGCTCAATCTCGCAACTAACACCGGACAACTGGGAACTAACAACTCCGCTGACAGCTTTCTAGCTGACCGTCTCACCGCTGACCGTTTCTCAGCTAACTTCCCAGCACCCACGTATCCTTACTCCCCCCGCCCTGCGACGAATTCACCACCAGCGACCCCTGTCGCAGCGCCACGCGCGTCAGCCCCCCGGGCACAATCGTCACCTTATCCCCAAACAAAATGTAAGGCCGCAAATCCACGTGCCGCGATCCAATCGATCCATCCTCCAGCAAACACGGCGCACGCGAGAAGCACAGCGTCGGCTGTGCTATGTAGTTCCTCGGATCGGCATCGATCCGGTGCTTAAACTCCTCCCGCTCCGCCGCCGAACTCTGCGGGCCCACCAGCATCCCGTACCCGCCCGACTCGCCCACCGCCTTCACCACCAGCTTCTCCAGATTCTCCTTCACGTGCGACCGCTGCTTCGCGTCCGTCAGCAGATACGTCTCCACGTTATTCAGAATCGGATCCTCATCCAGGTAGTACTTGATGATCGCCGGCACATACGCATAGAGCGCTTTATCGTCCGCCACGCCCGTCCCAAACGCATTCGCCAGCGTCACGTTCCCCGCGCGATAAGCGTTGAACAATCCCGCCGCCCCCAAAATCGATTCACTCCGAAACGCCAGCGGATCGATAAAGTCATCGTCCACGCGCCGATAGATTACGTCCACGCGCTTCAGCCCCGCCGTGGTCCGCATGTAAACCACGTTGTCGTGAATGACGAGGTCGCGCCCCTCCACCAGTTCCACGCCCATCTGCCGCGCCAGCCACGTGTGCTCGAAGTACGCCGAGTTATAAACACCCGGCGTCAGCACCACAATCGTCGGCTCCGGCCGCCCTTCCGGCGCCAGCGATCGCAGCGTCGCCAACAGCGCCTGCGGATAATGATCGATGGGCCGCACTCCATAATCCCGAAACAAACTCGGCAGTGTCCGCTTCATGATGCGCCGGTTCGTCAGCATGTAGCTCACGCCCGACGGCACACGCAGGTTGTCCTCCAGCACCACATACTCGCCGCTTTCGAGGCGCAGCAAATCTGTGCCTGCGATAGCTACATATACATTGCGCGGCACCCGCAGCCCTCGCATCTGTCGCCGGAACTGCTGGCAGCTATAGACCACCTCCCGCGGCACCACGCCCTGCGCCAGAATCTTCTGGTCGTTATAAACATCGTGCAGAAAAAGATTCAGCGCCGTGATCCGCTGCGTCAGCCCGCGCTCGATGACGTCCCACTCCTCGCCCGTCACCAGCCGCGGAATCAGATCGTACGGAAAAATCCGCTCCGTCCCCTCCTCGCGCCCATATACCGTGAACGTGATCCCCTGCATCAGGAACGACGCGTCAGCCGACTGCTTCCTCCGCCGAATCTCCTCCGGCGGCAGCGTCGTCAGTTCATGGAACAGCGCCGCATAATGCGGGCGTATTGCCCCGTCCCCGTCGAACATCTCGTCGAAGGCGGCGTCCATGAAATAGTCGCGGAGAAGCGGGTGTTCCTGCGCTCCCCGTACAGGCGTCGTTGTCATACCAGTCCGTTATTCGGATGCCGAATTCGACCAAACTGCCTGGCTTGCTCCGTTTCGGACGGGGAAACCCGCACGCTTCAGACGAGGAAACGTACCTTCTTGTACCACGCGCACCGGGTCACCAGCAAAGAAGAGATAGCTGTACCGGACTCTCTCGGCTCTGCTGCGCTAAGCTCAGACCATGGACAGCGGCGATACTAGAACGCGGGTCGAATCGGCAAAGAGCGGGCTCAAAGACGATGAGTACGAGCGGGCCATGCGTCGCGCTCTCGCTGGCAAGCCCTTTTTGCATTCCGACGGCAAATACGTCACCCGTGAACAGATCCACGAGCGCGACCGCCAGCGCGCCGAAGAGAAAGCTGCTCGAGAAGATGCGCCCGCGGCCACGCCCAAACCCTGAAGACCAGTCTCTGTTCCCTATTCCCTATTCCCTGCTTGTAAACCACTCCACCCTTCATAACAAACCCCACCCGCTCCACCGCCGTAATATCCTCCAGCGGATTCCCCGGCACCGCCACCAGATCCGCGTAGTACCCCGCCTTCAACTCCCCAATCTGCCCTTGCCAACGCAAAATCTGCGCGCCGTTCAGATAATCCGCCTGCAACACCGCCACCGGCGTCATCCCATACTGCACCATCAGCTCAAATTCCTTCGCCTGCGTCCCGTGCGGAAACGGCCCAACATCCGAACCCACCGCCATCGGAACCCCCGCCGCCACCTGCCGCTTGAATTCGTGAATCTTGTACTCCAGCATTGCCTTCTCGCGTTCAGCCGCCGCCGGAGAAGCCGCATGCTCTGCGAAATACTCAAAAATCGTGAACGTCGGCACCGCCGGAATATGCTTCTCCTTCATCAGCCGCATCGTCTCGTCGCTCAGTTGCGTCGCGTGGTCGATCGACGCCACACCGGCCTCCGCCGCATAAAGGGTTCCTGGCTCGCCCTGCGCATGCACCCCCACGTTCATCCCCAGCCGCGCTGCCTCCTCCACGCCGGCCTGCAGCTGCGCCTCCGTATATTGATACGGCGTATGAAACTCGCCCTTCACCATCGAATCCGGCCCCGTCTCATACATCTTCACAAACGTCGATCCCTGCTTGTGTTGCTCGCGAATCACCGCCACAATCTCCTCCGCCGTGTTCGCGTAGTCCGCGTTGCTCAGCACATGCTGCGCAGGATTGAACCGGTTCGCATCCTCATGCCCGCCCAAAATATCCACCGCATTCCCGCTGATCCGCAGCCGCGGCCCAGGAATCAGTCCCTCATCAATGGCCCGCATCACCGCCGTGTCCGCCGACCCCGCGCCCTCCGTCCCCATATCGCGCTCTGCCGTGAACCCCGCCATCAGATCCGCTTTCGCGGCCAGCGTCGCGATGATCGTCCGCTGCGGCACGCTCTCCTCCACCGTCTGCAAATCCTCCGCCCCGGGATGCAAAAACAAATGCACGTGCGCGTCGATCAGCCCCGGCATCAGCGTCGTATCGCCTAAATCGATCACCTCCGCCCCCGCCGGATGCTCGACCGACGTTCCCGCCGCCACGATCCGCTCGCCCTCCACCAGCACCTCACCCGGCGCCACAATTTTCCCCGCCGAAACATCCAGCAGCCGTGCCGCATGCAGCACAATCGCACGCCCCTGCATCTTCGCTCCGGCCGGCGCCTCCTGTGCCAATACCACCGCACAACCACCAACCACCGCCACCACGACCAGCCATCCGTATCTCTTCATTCGTTCCCATCCCCAGGCCCTAAACTCTAATCCCTAAACTCTAAACTCTTCCCACTACGGGCTACCGGCTACCCGCTACTCGCTGCCTTTACGCTATCCTGCCACCAATGGACTCTCCCGCCATCGCCATCCGCGACCTCACCCGCCGCTTCGGCCCCTTCACCGCTGTCGATAACATCAGCCTCGACGTCGCCGCGGGCCAGTTCTTCGGCTTCCTCGGTCCCAACGGCGCTGGCAAATCCACCACCATCAAAATGCTCACCGGCCTCCTCGCCCCCACCTCCGGTCACATGGAGCTAATCGGGCTCGACTTCGCCACCCACCCGCTCGACATCAAGCGCCAGATCGGCGTCGTCCCCGAAGGCCTCGCCCTCTTCGGCCGACTCACCGCCTCCGAATACCTCCGCTTCGTCGGCCGCATGTACGGCCTCGACCGCGACACCACCAACCACCGCACCGACGAGCTCCTCGACTTCATGAACCTGGCCAACGAGCCGAAGAAGCTCGTCACCGACTTCTCCCACGGCATGCAGAAGAAGCTCGCCCTCGCCGCCGCCGTCATCCACGGCCCTCGCATTCTCTTCCTCGACGAGCCCTTCGAAGGCGTCGACGCCATCGCCGCCGGCACGCTCAAAGCCATGCTCCAGCGCATGACCGAGCGCGGCGCCACCATCTTCCTCACATCGCACGTCCTCGAAATCGTCGAGCGCCTCTGCAGTCACGTTGCCATCATTCATCAGGGCCGCCTCGTCGCCAACGGCTCGCTCGATGAGCTCCGTGCCGGCGTGGCCGCCAGCCTCACCGGCCCCCAGCCCGAAGAAAAACTTACCCTCGAGGAGCTCTTTCTCCGCATCGTTGGTGGCTCTGGGTCCGGAACTCCCGAAGAAGCCGTGCAGGAGCTTTCATGGCTGGCCTAGCTCCGCCCCCTGCGCAAAAATCCCTCCATGGCAGCCTCTTCTCCCCACTCGCGCGGGGCCAGTACGCGGCGCTCGCGTGGGTGCAGACCCGCATCTTCGTCAACTCGCTCCGCACCAAACGCGGCGGCTTCGAACTCGGCGCGCGCATCGTCGCCTTCCTGGTTTTCGGCGCAGTCGCAACAGGACCCTCCGTCGGCCTCGGCTTTGGCGCCTACTTTGCCGCCGCCAACAACCATGTCGCCGGCATCTCCATCCTGCTCTGGATCCTCTTCCTCATGTGGCAGGGCTTCGCGGCCCTCGCGCCCGCCCTCGCCGGCCAGAATCCCGAACTCACCCACCTCCTGCGCTATCCCGTCAGCTTCGGCTCGTGGATCACCCTCTACCTCGTCTACGGACTGGCCGCCCCCTCCACCCTCATCGGCCTCTTTTGGACCACAGCCATCGGCATCGGTATCGCCGTTGCCCGCCCGCAGCAGTTACCGTGGATCGCTCTCACCCTCGCCCTCTTCGCCTTCTTCAATCTCCTCCTTTCCCGCATGATCCTTGCGTGGATCGAGCGCTGGCTCGCCCAGCGACGCACCCGCGAAATCGTCACCGCCATCTTCCTCTTCCTCGGCCTCGGTCTGCAGGCTCTCAACCCCGCCTTCCAGTCCCGCAACGGGCTGCTCCACCGCCTGAGCCATCAAAAGGCCGCGCACATTCCCAGCCGCGTCTGGACCATCCAAAGCCTTTTCCCGCCCGGCCTTGTCACCAGTTCTCTCATGCCCGCCACACATGCGCCGGAGCCAGGCCGCTCACAATCTCTCAGCCTGCTCGGCCTCTACACCCTCGGCGCCGGAGGCCTGCTCGCTCTCCGCCTCCGCTCTGAAAGCCGAGGCGAGAATTTCAGCGAAGCGCCTCGTGTCTCATCGGCCTCGGCAGGGCGGAAAGTCCGCCGACGGCCGGTCCTCGACTTCTCAGGCCCCATCGCCGCCGTCTTTGAAAAGGATCTGCGCTATCTCATGCGCAGCGGACCCATGCTCTACAACCTCGCCGCGCCCCTGGTCATGGTTGTCGTCTTCGGGGGAGCCTTCCGCGGAGGCCAGCTCTCCCGTATTCGCGGCGAGTATGCATTGCCCGTCGGTCTGGCGTGGGCGTTTCTCGGCCTCGTTCGCCTCATCTGCAACAACCTCGGCATGGAAGGCGATGGCATTCAGTTCTACTTCCTTTCCCCCACCCCCATGCGCACCGTCATCCTCAGCAAAAACTTCTTTCACCTCGCGCTGTTCCTGCTCGAGGCCGGCCTCATCTCCACGCTCATCGTCTTCCGCTTCGGACTTCCCGCCCCCAGCATCGTCGCCGCCACCCTCGCATGGCTGCTCTTCGCCATCCCGGCCAATTTCGCCGCCGGAAACCTGCTTTCCATCCTCATGCCCTATCGCGTCAATGTGGTGCGCATCCGCCGCGAACCCGGGGGCCTCGGCAACGGCCTCTCCAGCATGCTCACGCAGCTCGCCATTCTCGCCGCCGGCGCGCTCGTCCTCGCGCCCTGCGCCTTCCTCGGCCACACCTGGCTGGCTGCGCCCATCTTCCTCGTGCTCGCCGCCATCAGCCTCTTCGTCTATCTGCGCGTGCTCGACAACGTGGACCGCATGGTCCAGTCCCACCAGGAATCCCTAACCCTCGAGATCATGAAGACGGGCTGAATCCAGCTCGAACCCGGGCTCCTGGCCCTATTCCCTACTGGCTACTGCCTGTTCTTAAATCAACTCGTGCCCGGCGAAGAAATACCCAATCTCGAACTGCGCAGTATCCTCGCCATCCGAGCCGTGAATCGCGTTCTCCTCAATCGAGCCCGCATACTTCTTCCGAATCGTCCCGTCGTCCGCATTCGCAGGATTCGTCGCGCCCATCAGCTGCCGCAGATCGGCAATCGCGTTCTCCTTCTCCAGCACCAGCGCGACAATCGGTCCCGACGACATGAACGCCGTCAGCGACTCAAAGAACGGCCGCTCCCTGTGCACGTAGTAGAACCCCTCCGCTTGCGGCTTCGAGATGAACAGTTTCTTGATCGCAACAATCCTGAACCCGGCCTTCTCAATATCCGCAAGGATCGCTCCCGCATGGCCCTTCCGAATCGCATCCGGCTTAATAATGCTGAACGTACGCTGTGACATTGTGTAGCTCTTAACCTCTGGCTTTAGCTTATAGCCCCGCGTGGAGGCATATTAATAACTTCGCCTCGGCGAGGCGACAACATTCGAATTGCTGCGGAGGAAGCTACCAGCTACCGGCTCCCAGCTGCTTTTAGGCCTTCCCCACCACCCGAGCCACCGTCTCCCCAATCGCCGCCGGCGTCTCCACCACATGAATCCCCGCAGCCTTCAGCGCCTTCATCTTCTCCGCGGCCGTGCCCTGTCCGCCCGAGATGATCGCCCCAGCGTGCCCCATCCTTCGTCCCGGCGGAGCCGTCTGCCCCGCGATGAATCCCACCACCGGCTTCTTCACATGCTGCTTCACATACTCGGCCGCAGTTTCCTCCGCGGTTCCGCCGATTTCGCCGATCAGAATAATCGCCTCGGTCCCAGGATCCTCGTTCAGCAGCTTCAGCGCATCCACGTGCGTCGTGCCCACAATCGGATCGCCGCCAATCCCAATCGCCGTCGACTGCCCAATCCCGCGCTGCGTCAGCTGATACACCGCCTCATACGTCAGCGTCCCAGACCGCGACACGATCCCGATCGAACCCTCTTTGTGAATCCGCCCCGGCATGATCCCGATCTTCGCCTTCCCCGGCGAAATCACTCCCGGGCAATTCGGCCCAATCAGCCGCGACGTCGAGTGCTTCAGCACACTCCACACCTTCACCATGTCGTTGATCGGAATCCCTTCCGTGATGCAGATGATCAGCGGCACGCCCGCATCGTTCGCCTCCAGAATCGCATCGGCGGCAAACGGCGGCGGCACAAAAATCACCGTGGCATTCGCGCCCGTTTTATCGACGGCCTCATGCACCGTGTCGAAAACCGGCCAGCCCTCATGCGTCGTCCCGCCCTTGCCCGGCGTCACGCCACCCACAACCTTCGTCCCGTACTCCGCGCAGCCCTTCGCGTGGAACGTCCCTTCGCGCCCCGTAATTCCCTGCACGATTAGCCGCGTATTCTTATCCACTAAAACAGCCATCTCTATGCAGCTCCCTTCGCCGCCGCGACAACCTTGTCCGCCGCGTCTTTCATGGTATTGCCAACGACAAAGTTGAGCCCTGAGTCCTTCAGAATTTTGCGGCCCTCCTCAACGTTCGTTCCTTCGAGGCGCAGTACGATGGGCACCTTTACTTTGGTTTTGATCGCTGCTGCTACCACCCCCTGCGCCAGAGTATCCACCCGCAAAATCCCGCCAAATATATTGATGAATACCGCCTGTACACCCTTGTCCGACAGCAGAATCTCGAACGCATGTTCGATCTGCTGCTGGTTCGCCCCGCCGCCCACATCCAGAAAATTCGCCGGCATCCCGCCCGCGTACTGGATGATGTCCATCGTCGCCATCGCGAGGCCGGCGCCGTTCACCATGCACGCAATGTTGCCGTCCAGCTTGATGTAGTTCAGCGCGAACTTCGAAGCCTCCACCTCCAGCGGATCCTCCTCCGCCACATCGCGCAGCTCCTTCAGATCTTTGTGGCGGAACATCGCGTTGTCGTCAAAGTTGATCTTGCAGTCCAGCGCGAACAGCTTGTCGTCCTTCGTCGTGATGAA
This sequence comes from Acidobacterium sp., assembly GCA_003166955.1. Classification (GTDB taxonomy): domain Bacteria; phylum Acidobacteriota; class Terriglobia; order Terriglobales; family Acidobacteriaceae; genus Palsa-343. The sequence goes on along the minus strand of PMUI01000111.1, from coordinate 145,935 downwards.
TGGATTGATCTCCAGCAGCGAAGCGTCCGTCTCGATGTAAGCCCGGTAAATCCCCATCATGAACTTCACAGCATCCGCAATCTGCGCAGGCTTCAGTCCCAGCGCAAACGCCAGCTCCCGCGCCTGATACGCCTGGAATCCCACCCCCGGATCGATGTAGGCCTTATAGATCGCCTTCGGATCCTTCGCGGCGACCTCCTCGATCTCCATGCCGCCCGCCTGCGACGCCATAAACACCAGCTTCGCCGCCGCCCGATCCAGCACGATCCCCAGGTACAGCTCCCGATCGATCGCCGCAGTCTCCTCGATCAGCAGCCGCTGCACCTTCTGTCCCAGTGGACCTGTCTGGTGCGTCACCAGCTGCATGCCCAGAATCTGCTCCGCGTACAGCTGCGCCTCATCGATGGTCTTCGCCACCTTCACGCCGCCACCCTTGCCGCGCCCGCCCGCGTGAATCTGCGCCTTCACCACCACGCCCTTCGCGCCGCCGCTGAACAGACGCCGCGCAACCTCCAGCGCCTCATCCAGCGTGTTCGCCACCTCGCCATGCGGAACCGCCACGCCATACTTCGCCAGAATGTCTTTCGCCTGATACTCGTGAATTTTCATATAAGGTCTTCAGAAGAAATCGACACAAATTAAGTTCAGAAGAAATCAACCCAGGTTACGTCCAGAAAAAATCAACGCAAACTCGGTGTGGAGATCGCGCCTGCCCGCGCATAGGCGCGAGCCAATCCCGCCAAAGCAGAATGATCAGTGTAGCGAACGCCTCTCGCCCCGGGCAAACCCATCGCCCCTCTCTCCGCAAATCGCAAACCATCCCCTAAACCTCTCCTCCATGCGCTACACTGGCGCTCTCCCTCAGTCCAACCGTTCCTCCCTCGGGCCCCGCTTTGTCCATTGGCTGCCGATCCAGGCAGCCGCGATTGCTTTCAGCTTCTTCAGGAGGAAAGATGAATCTCAGCAAGAGTCTCTTCGCCGAATTCTTCGGCACCGCATGGCTCGTCTTTGGTGGATGCGGCGCAGCCGTTCTCGCCGCCGGATTCCCCGGGCTCGGCATCGGCTTTGCCGGTGTCGCGCTCGCTTTCGGACTCACCGTGCTCACCATGGCTTATGCCATCGGCCACATCTCCGGATGCCATCTCAACCCCGCCGTCTCCATCGGCCTCGTCGTCGGCCGCCGCTTCCCGCTCGCCCGTCTGCTGCCCTACATCGTCGCCCAGTTGTTCGGCGGATTCGTCGGCGCAGCCGCTCTGCTCGTCATCGCCCGCGGCAAACCCGGGTTCGTGCTCGGTAACTTCGCGGCTAACGGCTACGGCGCGCACTCCCCGGGCGGCTACAACCTGCAGGCCTGTTTCGTTGCGGAGATGGTCCTCACCTTCTTCTTCCTCCTCATCATCCTCGGCTCAACTGATGTCCGCGCTCCCAAAGGCTTCGCGCCCCTCGCCATCGGTCTCGGCCTCACCCTCATCCACCTCATTGGCATCCCCGTCACCAACCTCTCCGTCAATCCCGCCCGCAGCACCGGCCCAGCGCTCTTCGTCCGCGGATGGGCGCTCTCCCAACTCTGGCTCTTCTGGGCCGCACCCATCGCTGGCGCCCTGCTCGCCGGCCTCATCTACCACAACTTCTTCGCCGAAAAACCCGTCCCCACTTCCCACGCTGTACCCGCCAAGCCGGAGTACGAGCCCCTCCCCGGTACCTCCGCTGGCGACTGATCCACTGCACCCTGCCGAGGCGGCCCGCATCTCTCAGGGGGGCCGCCTCCTCCCGCCGCTCGCACCAGGTCGAGTAGCATTGGATCACCCCGATGCCCGCACTCCAGGCCCTTCTCAAACAAATCGCCGAAGAGCACCGCCCTCTCACCCGCGAAGAGGCCCGCAGCGCGCTCCACGCAATCCTCACCGGCGACTCCGACGCAGTCACCGACTTCGAAATCGGCGCGCTCCTCACCGCGCTCGCCACCCGCGGCGAGACCATCGACGAGCTCACCGGCTTCGCTCAAGCCATGCGCGCCCTTGCTATCCCCATCCCCCTCGACCCCGACGAGCGCGCCGCCCTCGTCGACACCTGCGGAACCGGAGGCGATGGCCTCGGCACCTTCAACATCTCCACCGGAGCCGCCCTTGTTGCCGCAGCCGCCGGAGCCAAAGTCGCCAAGCACGGCAACCGCGGCATCACCTCCAAATGCGGATCCGCCGATGTCCTCGAAGCCATGGGTGTTCTCGTCGCCCTCACGCCCCAGCAATCCGCCGACTGCCTCCGCGCCACAGGATTCACTTTCCTCTACGCTCCAGCTCTGCATCCCGCCATGAAGCGCGTGCAGCCCGTACGTCGCGGCCTCGGTTTCCGCACCATCTTCAATCTCGCCGGCCCACTCACCAATCCCGCCGGAGCCTCCGCGCAAATCATGGGCGTCTACTCGCACACGAAGCTCGACCTCGTCGCCGGCGCAATGGCTCAACTCGGAATCCGCTTCGGCCGCGTTGTCCACGCCCGCAACGGCATCGACGAAATCGCGCTCTCCCCCACCGACACCATCATCGTCCGCACCTTATCCGATCACGACGCGCCCGTTCCCATCGCCACCCTTGTCTATCCCGAAGACGTTGGCCTGGCCCGGGCCGAACTGGCCGAACTGCAGGGCGGCGACACCCCGCAATCCAACGCCGCCATTCTCGAAGCCATTCTCACCGGCGCCGAATCGGGACCTAGGCGCGACGTCGTACTTCTCAACGCCGCCGCCGCCCTCGAAGCCATCGGCATCGCCGCCGATCTCCGCGAAGGCCTCGCCCGCGCCGCTGAAGCCATCGACTCCGGCGCTGCCCGCTCCGTCCTTCACGCCCTGCGCGAATTTGGCCGCAGCGTAAACTCGCCGCGCTAAGCGGTCCGGCCGCGCCTCACTGCACCAGCATCACCGAACCCTGCCAAAACGCCGCCCGATGTCCCGCCGGATCGATCACGCTGATCTGGCATTGATACTGTCCGGCAGCCAGCGTCCCCAGCGCAATGCGGAAACTGAACGGCACAACGCCCAGCCGCGTCGCGGGCAGCGCCGTCATCGCCACCGGAGGCGTCTCGAAAGCCAGCTTCTGGTCGCGATAGAAACTCACCCACGCAAAAACAGGCCCGCTCGTGTCGACCGCCGCTGCCACCGCGCCCGCCGTCGAAGCCTGGGTTGAGGCTTGGGTCGAAGCCTGAGCCAACGCCGGCGTCGCCGCCATGTCCTTCTGGTAAGCCTGCAGGTAGACGTACATCTCGCGGTCCCGGCTAAACACCCGCGTCACGCTGGGAATCAGCTTCTGGCCATCCTGCACCAGCGGATTCGCCGCGTCGTCCTTCGCCTGCTCCTTGCCGCGCGTCGCATTGTACAACGCGTCGTTCAGCGCCACCTTCTGGCTGCTCAGCACCACTGAGCTGATCGCCAGCCGCTTCGTCACCTTATTCAGATCCGGAATCACGAACGACGTCTGAAATGTCCCGATCCGCCCCGTCTCATCGTCGCGCGCCAGAAATTTGATCGAGTACCTGCCGGGAAACAGCGTAAATCCGGAATCATATTCAACCGGCCGATGCGCCAGCTCCGCCGCCGTCGAATCGCTCAGCTTGATGTTCACAAAGTCGCGAACATTGCTCATCGTCGCGCCGCTCGTCTCGTCCTTCACTTCACAAACAAAATCGATCAGCGTGTGCTCCGCTCCAAACTTCTTCGCCAGCGCCAGCTCGCGCCCCGGAATCTTCACGATGATCGGCACAAAATACTCCGCGCGATTCAGCTGGAAGTAGTCGATCTCCATCGCGATCGTCAGATCCGTCACCGGATCGCCCAGCATCAGTGCGTCTTCCAGCTGTCGCTCCTTGTCCGCCTCGGTAAATTTGTTGAACGTCTTGTTCGCGTAATAGCCCTGCCGGTAGTCCAGCTTGTCCGCGAGCGGCGAATCCACCGTGATCTTCACGTGCCGGAACCGCCCGTTCTGCGCAGCATTCGTCGTGTAGTAGCCAACGATGTAGTAGTCCTCAATCGCGCGCTGCGCCTGCACAATCCCGCGCGTTAGATCGTTGTTGTCGAACAGCGCCTTGCCACCCGTGTCCGCGCCCAGCGAATACATTGTGTCCTGCGACTGCTGGAACCCCGCCGTCACTGCCTGCGCCGTCGCCCCCGAGTACATCCCCACATTCCCCGGCGACCCCTGCGTCGCGTCGCCCAGCGGCGCTCCCGCGACCAGGCCCCTCGCATCGATTGGCCAGAACGAAACGCCTGACCGTACCGCCGCATCAACCGTCGCGCGCAACTGCGCCAGATTGTCCAGCCCGTGCAGCCGCATCCCGCTCGCAAAATAAATCAGTGACTTTTTCTCGCTGAGCGACCCCAGCATCTTCGGCGCAGTTTGCAGCGCTGAAAGTTGGCGATCATTCGTAAAAATGTTGAACTCGCTGTCGTCCTGCCCGAACGCCGCTCCTGTGTCGGCGCTGCTCGCGTCGTCCACCGACTCCACCGACCCCTGTCCCTCGCCGACGATCATCGTTTCCAGAATGCTCAGCAGCCGATTCCGATCCGCCGTGAAATCCTGCAGCACGTCCACCGACCCGCCCTGGTAGCGCAGGATCGCTACCAAATCCGCCGGGCTCATCTGCGTCCGTACAAATTTCTCCGCCGCTGTCAGCGCCCGCAACTGATCGGTCGGCGGCAGCGCCGTCATGTCGAAATACAGCGCCAGCAGCCGGCGATCGCTGTACTGCGGCTTCCCCGGGCTCTCCGGTGCAATTTGTGTCCGTGTCAGTTTCTTATACAGCGTGATCTGCTCATTGTCCGGCGGCGTCACCGGCATCGGCGTCACCGTGTTCGACAACGCCTGATGCTCGAAGATGCGGATCGTCTGCGCCTGTCCATCCTCCGTCAGCGTGAAGTCTTTCGCCGTCAGCCCAGGCACAAAATTCCCCTGCTTGTCCTTCACCACCACCGTCTCGATCACCAGCTGCGAGTTCACCGTCAGCGTGAACGTGCCATTCTGCCCCGCCATCTCGTTTGTGCCCGTCTGCTGCGCACACAAGCCCACCGCCGCGGCTAGCGCGACCAACAGAACCGAAGCTGCAACACGCCCGCGCATCGTCAGAACCTCAGCCTCCCCGTCAGCTGCAAACTCCGCATCGGATTCGCCGCCACCGGCAATCCAAACACCGTGCTGTTCACCGTCGTATTCCACCCGGTCCAAACCGCGTGATTCAGCAGGTTCTGCGCCTCCGCACGCACATCCAGATTCCATTTCGTCCGCACGCGAAACGTCCGCGCCATCGCCGTATCCAGACTGAACTGATCCGGTCCGATAATCGAATCCCGCCGCGCATTGCCCCACGCGCCGGCCGTCGGAGCCGTGTACGCCGCGGCGCTCAGATAATATCCATGCGCCCCCGAATACAACGGCGCGCCCGTCATGTCCGGCCGAAGAATATTCGTGAACCCCGTTCCCGGAATGTCCTCAAGAAACACCGGCGTCTCCGGCGTTCCGCTCGACGCGTTGATCTGCGTCTGCACCGTCCACTCCTTGAACACCGTGCCTCGCCATCCGCTCAGCAGCGTCTCGCCGCCCAATCCCATGCCCGTCGTGTACTGCACCGACGCCTTCAGCACATTGCGCTGATCGAAACTCGAAAGCCCGCGCTCGCCCTCGAGGTCCGTCCAGTTCTGTGCCACCGTCGCCGCGGCCGTTTGATTATTGGCCGTGTCGCTCGTCGGCGCAGCTGCCTCCGGAGTCGCCACATGCCCCAGCGCCCCGATCTGCGCGTCATCGTCCAGCGCCTTCGCCCACGTATAATCGAGCGTCGCTGTCAAACCACTGCGCAGCCTGCGCCGCACCTGCACCTCGCCCGCCTGCCGCGTCGAATTCCCATTCGAAGTCCGATAAACAAACCCCACCGGCAATCCCGCATACGGGTTCACTCCGCCCAGCGGATACGTGTTCGGCAAAAATTCCTGCGTCCCGCGCGTCCCTTTGATCCCGAGATACGTCGCTGTCACCACCAGCGCTCCCGGAAAATCCCGCTGCATCGAAAGCTGCCAGTTCTGCGCATAGCCCACACGCAAATTCGGGTCGACTGCGTAAGTATCCGCAGTCGTCCCAGCGCAATTGCGAAAGCCATTCGCCAGCGTCAGCGGGCACGCGCTGCTGTTCGCAACACTCGCGCTCGTCGAAAGCGGCGCCTGCTGCGCCAGGCTCTCCGCGCTCGCCAGATACACCGACGTGTCGTCGTAAATTCCGTAGCCCGCCCGCACCACCAGCGTCGACGCCGGAATCGGCCGCCACGAAATCCCCACCCGCGGCTCCCATCCGCGATAATCAGGCCGCACCAGCGTGCTCGGATACCTCGTCCCCGTCACTGGCCCCGTCGGACTACTCGCCAGCACCGGCGCCGCCGCTGTGAATCCCGGCGCAACATCCAGGTTCACCATGCGCCCGTATAACTCCGACATCGGCGCGCCGTACTCCCATCGCATGCCCGCATTCAGCGTGAACGTCGGCTTCACGCGGAAATCGTCCGTGACGTACGCGTCGTACGCCGGCGCCCGAAAATACTTTTCCGGATTGCCGAACGCGATCTGGCTCGTGTCCGGAATCCCCAGCAGAAAATCCGCCAGGTCCGACCCCGTGGGATTCGCCGCGCCTGGCGTGCTCCCCGGAGCCTCCGTTGCCGCGCCGGTAAACGCGAACGACCCTCGCGGATTCTGCTCCGTAAATTCGTTGAACTCCTGCCGCCGAAAATCTCCGCCGAACGTCACCGTGTGCCGCCTGTGCGTTGTGGCCACCTTCACCGCAAACGCATCCGTCCGGTTGCGATTGAACTCGCTGATCCCGTCCGTCAGCCCCACCGTGCCGCTCGAAAAAATCAGCGACGGCGGTCCCCACTCCGCCGGATTCTGATCGTTCCCCGTGATCCCCGCGTTGCCTGACACATTCACGCGATTCTCAAACTCCGGCCGCACCTCCGTCCGCAGTCGGGTGAAGTGATACGTGAACGTCGTGAACATCTGGTGATGAAACTGGTGTGCCCAGTTCGCATTCACGTCCAGCCCCAGCGTGTCCGTGTCGTCGCGAAAATTGAAAACGTTCGCCGTATCGCCGCGCGAGCTGTCAAACCCAAACCCGCCGTAGAGTTGATCGCGCCGTCCCAGGGTCTTGTCCAGCCGCGACTCCAGCGCATCATTGTGCGTGTTGTTCAGCACCTGCGCCTCGTAGTTGTAGCGCGCGTTGCCTCCGATGTTCGGCAGCGGATAATACGCGAGCAGCGCCGCCGCCTGCGGGCTCACCGGAATCGGCCCCGTGAACGGCTGCCCCGTCGCGGGGTCGTAAATCGTCACCGGCTGTCTCAGTGCGTTCACGTCGCCCGAAAGATCGCCGCCGCGCTCCGCCGCCGTCGGCACCAGCCCCGGATCCGTCACCGCATTGCTGTTCCGCGTCCATTGATACGCAACAAAAAAGTTCGGTCCGTGATAGAAGAGGTGCGGAATATTCATCGGTCCGCCCAGCGACGCCACGCTCGTCACGCGGCTATACTCCGCCTTCGGTACATCCAGCCCCGTCAGCGAGTACGGCCGCGCGTCGAAAGCCGAGTTGTTGACGATCGCGCCGAATCCGCCGTTGTACAAGCCCTTCGCCCCAGGTCGATGATTCCCAAACGAAGGCGCAAGAGAAAACTTCGACGTGTTCGCGTTGTTCGACGTCCCGTTGATCAGCAGCCCGTCCGCGGCCTTCTCCGCCGACTCATCCGGCGCTGGCGGCGTCGCGGCATTCGCCTGCGCCGGGCCCGCATTCTGTTTCGGCTTCTTCTCCTCGATGCGCTGCGCCAGTTGCGGCTGCGTCTCCGGTTTCGCCATCTTCGTCTCCGCCATCATCTGCTCCACGCCCAGCAGCTTCAGCTCCCATGATCCCTGCGGCTTGCTTTGCGGCCCGTCTGGCGCGACCGTCACCTCGCCGTCGAGCGTCTCGAAACCCCGCATCCGGATCTCAATCTTCCACGCCCCGTCCGCCAGATCGGGAAACTCATAGAGTCCTTGCTCGTCCGTCACCGTCGCCACTTGCTTCACACCCTGGCTCAGGGTGACGGTCGCGCCAGGAACCGGCACGCCCTCGTAGAAAACCTGTCCGTGATATTCCGTCGCCCACGCCTGCATCGCCGCAAGCAGCATCGCCAGTCCACAAAACCAGCGCAGTCGGCGGAGCGCTCGGCCGCTCCGCATCGGCATAGCTCTGGTTGGCCGAAGGCTCTTCAGCATCGTCGATGGCGAAAATCCCAACTACACGGGCCGTCGCGCTTCGGGAAAATCAGTTTCCCGAGCATGCAATCAGGCCACCATTTTCCAGCGCCAGAAACACGTGTCTTATTCCCGCCGCTCAGCCCGGGAATGCTCCTTTGACGTCCGGATTCCGGCCAGGCCGTCCATCCCCGGACATTTTCTCGACCCCGCCCATGCCGTTCCTAGTTCGGCGAAGGATGATCGACATGATCGATCACCATAACGTCAACTGGTGTTTTCTGCGCGTCCAGTTTCAAGTCCAGCTGTTCCTGGATCGCCGTAAACAACGGCGGCGGAGCATCCGCGGCATCGCTCGGCGGCGGCACCTTCACCCCCAGTCCCGCAAACTGCGACTCATCCGGCGTCCACTTCAGGAGGAAGTTCCACTTGCCATCGAGCCCCGTGTGATCCACCACTGGACGATCCAGCACCGCAGACTGCATCAGCCCCGCGAAATCCCCCATCGTTGCGTTCGCCACGTGCAGCGTGCCCAGCGGTCCGAAAAACAACGAGGGCAGTCCCGTCGCGTCCGTGCTCCTCGTCATCTTCGGCCCGTCCTTGCCCACCGTCAGCACATACGCCGACATCTCTTTCTTATCGTTGTGGAACTTGAATGTGTACCGTTCTGTGACTACCTTCTGCAGCATCATCCTGAACTGCTCCGGGTTCGGTGTACCTGGCTGATCCGGCTGCACGTTCACGTCGAATCGATCCGACCCCATCCAGTCCGGCCCGCCGAGTATCTGCTTCTCCTGCACGTTGTATCCAAACTTGATGATGTCGTTCAGAGTGAACCCAACGATCACGATTTCCCGCCCGCGAAACGTGATGAATCTTCGCTGCTCATCCGGCTGGCTCGGCTTCACCGTCGCCACGTCAATCCCCGGCTTCGCATCCGCGGCCATCGGTGGAACCCTTGCCGGCGGCTCCGGAATCGTCCATTCCGTCGCCGGTGTCGCCCTCTCGAAAACCAGCGGCAGGGAATTGTCTCCCTGCTTCCACATACCCGTGATCGAATCGCCGTCACTGGACGCTTTCCCTTCGTACGAAGCGTCGAAAAGCTGAATCCCAAATTTCAGCGTCCCGCCCTCGAAGCCCACCGAGGTCGTGGGAATGCCCTGCCCGCCGCCCTGATCGATGCTGTAGAACGTAGCGCTCAGAGCACCGGCCGGCGTCTTCGTAACCTTCAGAACAAGGCGCAGGCTCGCATTCGGCAGGTGCAGCGTGCCCTGCCACGTGCCCGCAATCCCGCCCTTCTCCGCGGATGCCTGGGGTTGTGCTGTTAGCGTTCCCGGCGCCGCCGGTTGCGGCTGTGCCGCAGCCTGAGCCCATACCGTGTGTCCAATACTACATACGGCCAGCCCTGCAGCCAGCACTGCTGCGGCCATCGCCCGCGTCCTGCTGCCCCCATCCCACTTGTCCAACCTCGAATTCCTCTTCATGCAGAAATTGACCCTTCCCTGGCCGTTCTATGCGGCACAAGCTGCAATCGATTGCGTGGATGCTCGCCAGAATACACTACGCCGTCGCCGGGAATCTCACGCAAACCCCAGCTTTGTCCGGCCATTGGTCACAGAAATGTGAAAAGTGCGCGCCTCACTCCGGCAGCATCAGCTGGCCTTTGATCCGGAATTTCCCCGTCACCACCGCCGCGCCCGTCTCCGGCTGCCCGCCTCCAATCGTGATCGCGTACTGCCCTTCCGCGATCACCGGATCCCCGGCCTCCGTCACCATGCTCAGATCGCGATTCTTCAGCTCAAACTCAACCTTCTGGCTCGCCCCAGCTTCCAGATTCACGCGCCTGAACGCGCGCAGCGCCCGAATCGGCGCGCCCGGAACATCGGGAAACGTCAGATACAACTCCAGCACCTCATCACCCGCCCGGCTCCCTTTATTTGTAACCGTCACCGTGACCTTTACCGGATCGCCCGCGGCTACATCGTCCACCGGCAACGTAAGCCCACTGTAGCTGAACGTCGAATAACTCAACCCATACCCGAACGGAAACAGCGGCTCGCCCTTGAAATACCGATAAGTCCTCCCCTCCATCGAGTAGTTTTCGAAATTCGGCAGCTGGCTCACATCCTTATAGAACGTTACCGGCAGCCGTCCCGCGGGATTGCTCTTCCCGCTTAGCGTTTCCGCCACCGCGGCGCCGCCCTCTTCGCCGGAATACCACGCTTCCACGATGGCGTTCGCGTGTGCCTTCGCCCAGTTCACCCCCAGTGCGCTTCCATTCATCAGCACCACCACCAGCGGCTTGCCTGCACTCGCTACTGCCTCCAGCAGCGCCTCTTCTGGCTTCGGCAAATCCAGGCTCGTGCGGTCGCCGCCCAGAAATCCTTCCTCCGCCACCGGCATCTCCTCGCCCTCCAGCTCGCTCGTGATCCCAACCACCACAACCACCACATCGGCCTCGCGCGCCGCAGCCACCGCCTCCGGAGAAGGTCCCGGATTCACCCGCGCCCACAGCAGTTGGGCCCGGGGCTTGCCGTCACGCCTTTCTCTATACGTCACAGTGATGGATACTTTCTGCCCCTTTTCGAGATGCACGCGGCCCAGTTTCGCCTGCGCGCCGCCAAAACTGAATACCTGCGCCATCTGCTTCCCCTCCACCATCACCCGCCCAAAACCGTCCGCCATCATGCCCAGCAGATAGTCACCCGTCTCCTGCGCTGTCAGAAATCCTGACCACGCCACCGACAGAGGCGTCTTACCCTGCGCCTCAGCTGGTAAGCCGCTCGCCGTCAGGTTCACGTTCGGTTCCACGCGACTGGTCAGCGGCTTCGGCTTCGCCCCCGGTCCGAATTCAATCTCCTCCATCGACCCGTACTCCGCCTTGAGTCCCGGCTTGCCATCCGGCGTGGTCAACAAACTGCTCGGCACCGGATCCCCGTCGTTGCGCAGAAACTGCGTCCCCGGAACAAACCGAATCTTCGCCTGCGGAAACTCCGCCTTCAGTCCATCCAGCACGCTCACCGCGTGGGTCGGCGTCCCAGTGTAGTTTCCCATCAGCACCCTCGTCTGGTCCGCCAGCGGTCCCACCACCGCAATCTTCGTCACCGCCGTCTTCAACGGAAGCACGCCGTCGTTCTTTAGCAGCACCATCGACTCATTCGCCAGCCTGCGCGCCAGCGCCCGATGCTCCGCGCTGTCCAGCTCCCTCTCATCGATCTTCGAGTACGGCACCATCTCCGGCGGATCGAACATGCCCAGCTTCATCCGCGCTGTAAACAGCCGGATCAGCGCTGTATCCATCGCGCCCTCGCTCAGGTACCCCTGCCGCACCGCGTCGATATACGGCTTGTAATCGTGGTCGTCCTTCACCTTCGCGAAAAAGTCCGCGCACTCGTTGTCCATCCCGCGCGTCAGCGAAATCCCCGAAGACTGAGCCTGCGTCACCCGATAATGGTGCCCAGTGTAGATGTCCACCACCGCGCCGCAATCGGAAACCACATACCCCAGGAATTCCCACTTCTCCCGAAGCTGATCCTCCAGCAGAAACTCATTCGCGCACGCAGGCTGTCCTTCAATCGCGTTGTACGCGCACATCACCGACCCCGCTTTGCCCTCAGTCACTGCGGCGCGAAACGCCGGCAGATACGTATCGACCTCGTCGTGCTTGCTCACGTCCACATCCGCCATGTGCCGTGTCGGCTCCGGCCCGCTGTGCACCGCAAAATGCTTCGGCGTCGAAATCACCCGGTAATACTTCGGATCGTCGCCCTGCATTCCCGTCACGAACGCCACGCCCATCCGCCCCGTCAAAAACGGATCCTCCCCGTACGTCTCCTGCCCGCGTCCCCAGCGCGGATCGCGAAAGATATTCAAATTCGGAGCCCAGAAATCCAGGCCCTCCATAATATTGCTGTGCCCCGCGCGCACCGCCTGCACGTGCTTGATGCGCCCCTCCGTTCCGATCGCCGTCGCCATCTCGTGAATGCCATCCGTGTCGAACGTCGCCGCCAGCCCGATCGGCTCCGGAAATTCCGTCGTCCCGTTCACCGCCACCCCGTGCAGCGCCTCGCTCCACCAGTCATACGCAGGCACGTTCAGCCGCGGTATCGCCCGCGCCTGATTCACAAGCTGCGTCGCCTTTTCTTCCATCGTCATCCGCTTCACCAGATCCGCAGCCCGCGCCTCCGCCGGCAGATTGGGATTCATATAGGGCAGACTCGCAGTCTCCTGCGTTCGCGCCGTTGCAGCCAAAACTCCCGCGCAGACAAGAACACCAACACCCGCCCCCAGGCGTAACCCGGATTTCAACATGACTCGTCCTTCACAAATGCAGATTGACGACCGCGCCCGGCACACGGCCACAGGCGACACCCCACCCTAATTGCGTCCGGACAAGCACGTCAATGCTTGCGAAGCGATTGACACCCCCTGCCCAGGGATCAAAAATTCACACCGCCACTGTTACAAATCAGCAGGCCCAGGCGTAGCATTGCTCCCAGCTCCCAGCTCCCG
>PMUI01000111.1:19974-133151 GCA_003166955.1 Acidobacterium sp. | reverse complement strand
TCCCGGCTCCCGGCTCCCGGCTACTTTCCCGCCTTCGCCTTCGCCTTCGCATACGCCACCAGCGCGTCGAACTGCGGCTCCCCATCGAGTGCGGCCAGGTCAGGATCCTTCGCCATCCCCGCAATCACCCATCCCGCCAGACCGTGATCCACCGACTCGCGCAACAGCCGCAGCGCCTCATCCTTCCGTCCCTGCCGCAGCGCCAGCGCGCCAAGGTTATACGTCGTGATCGCCGTCGCCGGGTTCTCCGGACCCAGCACCCGCACCTGCCGCGCCTTCGACTCCTCCAACAATTTCTCCGCCCGAGCGTAATCCCCACGCCGGATCAGACTATTCGCAAGGTTGCTCATCGCCGACAGCGTTAGCGGGTGATCCGCCCCCAATACCCGCGTCCGAATCGCCACCACCTGCTCTTCCAGCCCCTGCGCCTCGTCCAGCTTGCCTTCACCCGCCAGCACCGCCATGAGCGTGTTCATCGACCGCACCGTCTCCGGATGATCCGCCCCCAGCACTCTCTTCTTCGTCGCCAGCGTCTCGCGGTCCAGCGCCTCCGCTTCCGCAAAGCGCCCCTCGCGATAAAGAATGATCGCCAGATTATCCGCCGCCAATAATCCCCGCATCGAGTCGGGACCCTCGATCTGTCTGCACTTCGCAATCTGCTGCCGATCCAGCGCTTCCGCCTCCGCCCACCGCCCTTGGCTTTGCAGCGTCAGCGTTCGCTCGTCGTGCTGTTACTCTCCATCCCTTCGCCGCTACGCATTCGCTGAAAGCCCAGACCCTCACACCGTCCCAGTCCTACAACGGCCATCGGACCCAACCCCTCACCGCACCACACTCCGCCCGCGGAGGCAAAATGCAAACCGCCCTCCGCTAGACCAAATTGTGAACGTTGCAGCAACTTCCGCCTCCATCGTGCACCCGGTGGAGGCGTTTCTTTCTCTCCAAATCCCCGCGCAACCGGCAATATGTAACCACATCTGTGACGTAATAAGAACATTTACAACACGCTCTGTTACAGGTTCCTGCCTCCTGGCTCCCAGCTCCAAGCTCCCGCCTCCTGATTTCCCGTAAGATGTCCCTGCACCTCCCGCGAGGACTCCATGAGCAGGCTATTCACCGGCGCGCTCCTCTCCGAAGCCATTGCCATGTTCATCATCATTGCCTTCGGCGACTCGGTCGCCGCCATGTACTCCCTCTACGACCCCAGCCCCTACCAGCACGCCTACTGGGGCGTCTGCATCGCCTGGGGTCTCGCCGTCGCCATTGCCATCTACACCACCGGCTCCATCAGCGGTTGCCACGCCAACCCCGCCGTCACCCTCGCCCTCGCCCTCTATCGCAAATTCCCCTGGAAAAACGTCGCCCCCTACTGCATCGCCCAAACCATCGGCGCATTCCTCGGCGCCTCGGTCGTCTATCTCCTCTACTCCCCCGTCATCGACCAGTTCAACCTCGACCACCACCTCACCCGCGCCGCCGGCGGCGCTGCCGGCGTCTTCTTCACCCATCCCGCCGCCATCATCACCCCGCTCCACGCTTTCGGCGACGAAATCGTCCTCACCGCGTTTCTCCTCTTCGGCATCTTCGCCATTACCGAGCAGTACAACGAAATGGCCCCCGGCGCCAATTTCGGAGCCCTCATGATCGGCTTCCTCGTTGCCCTCATCGGCGCTTCCATGGGCTACCTCGAAGCCTGGGCCATCAATCCTGCCCGCGACTTCGGCCCCCGCCTCTTCGCCTTCTGCACCGGCTGGGGCACCTCCGCCTTTCCCTCACCACAGAGCTACTGGTGGGTCCCTGTCCTCGGCCCCCTCATCGGCGGAGCCCTCGGCGGCGGTGCCTACCAGATCCTCATCCATCCCTTTCTCCCAGCGCGCCTGCGCGCCTCTGCCGGCGCCGCCGCTCGCTGAAAGCTCCGGCAACGCCGCCCCCCTCAGCGCTGCTCCCACCAGCGCCTTTGCTCCTTCACGCGGCTCCAGAAACGGCCCCGGATCCGCTGTAGGCCGCCCCAGCAAATATCCCTGCACCTCGTTGCACCCAATCTCCGTAATCAGCTCCATCTGCCGCTCCGTCTCTACCCCCTCGGCAATTACGCGCATTCCGAAGTTGTGCGCCAGCGTCACCACTTCGCTCCGCACCCCCAGCTCGTTCACAAACGAGCGATCGATCTTCAGCGCGTCGAACGGCAGCTTCGGCAGATAGCTCAGGCAACGAATACCCCGTTCCGAAATCGTCAATCGCCAGGCTCACCCCCAGCGCCGCCAGCTCGTTCATCGCCGCTGCCACCTTCGATGCCCCGTTCAGCGCCACTGACTCCGTCAGCTCAATCTGCAGCAGGTGCGGATCCAGGCGCGTGTCCCGCAGCGTCGCCCTTACCTCCTCCACAAATGTCTCCCGCATCAACTGGATGCTCGACACATTCACCGCCACCTGCACCGGACACCCAGCCACCGTCTGCCATCGCACCGCCTCCGCGCACGCCAACTCCATGATGTAAATCCCCAGCGGCACAATCAGCCCTGTCTCTTCCGCGATCGGGATAAACTTCCCCGGCGAGATCGCGCCCAGCGTCAGATGATTCCACCGCGCCAGCGCCTCAAAGCGCACCAGCTTCCGCGTCGTCACATCGAACTCCGGCTGATAGTGCACGACAATCTCGCTGTGCGCGATCGCGTGCCGCAGCTGCGTCTCCAGATTCACCCGCTCCCGGATCGACGCCCCCAGATCGTCGGAGAACACCACCATCCGATTCTTCCCCATCCGCTTCGCTGCATACATCGCGCTGTCCGCCTGCTGCAGCAGCTCCACCGGCGTCGCCCCGTTATCCGGAAAAACGCTCACGCCGACGCTGGCGCTGATCGTGATCTCATGCTCTTCTACCGTGAACCGCGGCGCCAGAATGTCCAGCAGCGTCAGCGCCACTACCCCCGCCTGTTCGCGCGCCTCCGGCCCCGCCAGCACCACCGCGAATTCATCGCCCCCCAGCCGCGCCAGCGTGTCCGATGCGCGCACCCGCGACCGCAGCCGCTCCCCCACCTGCCGCAGCAGTGCATCCCCAATCGAGTGTCCCAGGCTGTCGTTGATCAGTTTGAATCCGTCCAGATCGATATACAGCAGCGCCACCGGATGGCCCTGCCGCTTCCCAACATCCAGCGCATGCGAAAGCCGGTCCGCCAGCAGCCTCCGGTTCGGCAGCCCCGTCACCTCGTCGTTCAGCGCCTGATGCCGCAGTTGCCCCTCGAACGCCGTCTTCTCCGCCGCGCGCTTCTCCAGCTCCGCCAGCATCGCGTTGAACCCGCTGCCCAGCTCTGCAATCTCATCGGCTCCCTGGATCCTCACCCGCGCGCTGAAATCGTGCTCCTCCGTCACCTCGTGCATCGCCGCCGCCAGTTCCCCCACCGGCTTCGAAATCCTCCGCTGCAGCAACGATCCCGCCATCCCTCCCACCACCAGCGCCACCACCAGCAGCACCCCGGTGATCTCCAGCATCTGCCGCCAGCGCTCTTCGATCTCCGTCAGGTCCGACTTCAAATAGAGCGTGCCCGCAAAATCCTCACCCCGCACCACCCCCCGGCTCACTGTGGCGTAGCCCGGCGCTCCCACCAGCCCTTCGATACGCGCCGGGCAATCATGAACGCCCCGCCGCCGCTGATACTCCGCAAACAGCTCGCCCGACGGCCGGTACAGGCACGCCGACACCACCGACCGCTCCGCCTCCAGCGCTCCCAGCACCTCCATCGCCGCCGCCCGATCGTCGAACTCGAGCGCCGCCGCCGAGTTCTGCCCCACGATATTCCCCAGCGTCGTCAGCCGGTTCTGCATCTGCCGGTGCGCGTTCATCGAGTCGTAGCCCAGAAACGCCGCCATCAGCGTTGCCGACGCTACGCTGCTCGCCACCAGCGCCATCATCGTCATCTTGTGCGCGAAGCTGTTGCCGGTCGGGATGCGCATCGCTAGTTCCCGCCCTTCTGCCCAGTCCGCACAATCGTCGCCAGATTCAATACCCGCGAGCTGATCCGGATTCCCGCGCTCTGCGCTGCATCCAGATTCACCTCAATCTGGATGTGGTCCCCGCTGTTCACCAGTCCAATCATTCCTCCCGCGCGCGCGAAGGCCTCTGTCTCCCCAACCGTGAGAATGCTCCTGCCCCTCACCTTCTCGAGGAACCTCAGCGCCTCGCCCGCCTGTCCGTCCGCGATATAAAGAACCCTGCATTTCGCCAACTCCTCATCCGACGGAGAACGCACCACCCGGACCGTCTCGCCGTCGCTGGCTCTTCCGTTCAGCAGCTTTTCCATCACTTCGCCGGTCGCCGCGTCGCCGGCCAGCCCAATCGTCAGTTCCCTGTCCTGCGATGGCCACTCGACATACTTGATCAGGTTGAAGACATAGGCCGCCCGCACTGCGCGCTCATCGCGCATCTGCGCCGCCCCTGTCGAGGACGAGACACTCCCCGCGCCTGCCAGCCACAGCAGAAGCCCCCACCCCAGCCACCGTCCTGCGGCTCCCCGCTTCAACGATTCCTCCCGCTGCCTCGCGGCGGCAGACGATACCCCGCCTTGAACCGCCACCCCCGCCCATCCATCTGGATCTGATCCTCCGGATCGTTCGGCCCGCCAGGACTGAACCACCGCCGGTTCGTCGCGTCATACAAACTCGATGAAAATTGCCACCCGCCCCACAACGGCTTCGTCGAAAACGTGACGCTCGGCCGCAAATAAGGAGAAACCCGCGTCCCCCGCATATCGGTCAGCGCGCTCACGTACAGCAGTTCCACGCTTCCCGCACCCCACCGCCCCGTCGGAACACTCCCGTTCAGCTTCGCCCGGCTGTGAATCTCTTCCGCCGTAATGATGCTCACCGACGACGGAGCCTTCCTCGCCTCCTCCGGATGCCGCGACGCGCTGTACACCTTCACGCGCGTCAGATCTTCCAGCGGCATCGACATCAGATCCTGATCCGATGTCGTCTGCCCCAGGCCTGCCACCGGCAGCGCCCCCACGATCACCGGCACTGCCCCGCAAAAGATCGTCCCGCCGCGTTGGCGCGAGCGCCTGATCACGTATTCGTTATCGGAGATTCGCGGGCGGAGTTTAGAACCCCCGCCGGACCCCCTCGCCCTCCCGGCCCGCCGTCGTAACTCTCCAATCCCCCGTTTCTGCCCTCAGAATAGTGACCAGCGGCGCTTACGAATTTTCACACAAACTTCAATCTCCCACTGGTTATCATCATTGTCCGAAACTACGCCAACAGATCGCTGAGAATACTGCCTGCTCCCCAGCTGGATTCCTCTCTTCATGCTCTCTGGTGTTGAAGGATGCCCGCCCCAATCTGTGTCGCACAGAGCCGTCCCATCGGCCCAGAAGGAATGATCATGACCGTCTCCGGATCGAAGCCGTACCTGCTCCTCGCTGCGCTCTTCACCGCCGCCATCCTCGTCGTCTCCGCCCCCAGCGCCGCCGCCCAGCAGGTCACCTACTACGACTTCAACGCCCCCCAGGCCGACTCCACTCAGTATTCCTATGCCTGTTCCCCCACCTCCGCCACCAATCCGCTCTTCTGCTTCAACGGCTCCAGCGGCAGCCCGTCGTTTTTCCTCGATGCCTACCCCGCCTCCATCGATCCCGACCCCTCCCAGAATCCTCCCGACTTCTACGCCACCCAGATGACCCCCGACACCGGCGGCCAGGATGTCAGCCTCTGGTTCTCCGTGCCCCAGAACGTCGCCAACGGATTTACCTCCTGGTTCGCCTTCAAATTCACCCCCGACAACAGCGCCGTCCCCCCCGCCTCAAACTCCACCACCGCTGACGGCCTCGCCTTCGTCATCCAGAACTCCCCAACCGCCGCCAGCGCCGCGGTCGATCCCGGCACCGGAGACGGGCAAAATGGCAGCGGCCCCACCGCATTCGGCGGCGGCGGCGGCGGTATGGGCTACTCCGGCATCAACAACAGCCTCGCCCTCGAATTCGACACCTATCAAAATAGCTGGGATCCCAATAACAACCACATCGCCCTCCAGGGTTGCGGCCCCGGCCTGCCCAACTCAGCCGATCACGACACCTTCACCCTTCCCCCCGACAACACCGCCACCCGCAACTGCTCCGTTACCCTCACCGGCTCCGGCAATAACCCCGTCTCCACCCTCATCACCCAGCCCCTCACCTCCGCCAATAATTCTGAGAACCAGCTCCCCGTCACCCTCGCCGATGGCAATGTCCATCAGGTCGTCGTCACCTACAGCGGGCCCACCGAAACCCCCGCCAACCAACTCCAGGTTTTCCTCGACCCGGCTTACGTTTCCGGAACCCACACCCCCGTCGCCCGATCCATCCCCGTCTTCTCCGGCACATTCGATATCACGACAGCCCTGAACCTCATCACTCCTGCAGGGGCAAGCGCCCCCAGCGACGCGTATATCGGCTTCACCTCCGCCACCGGCTCCGCCTTCGAACAGCATGAGCTCATGGCCTGGACCTTCACCCCCCACACCCCCGTCACGCAGCAGCAGCCTCTCGCCCCGCCCAGCCCCACCAAGTACCAGCCGTTTAACTTCGGCTCCCACACCTATGGTGTTCAGTACCCGCAGAACAGCAACGTCTCCGGCATCAGCATGACGGTCACCGCTACCACCATCAGCCAGGGCGCGTTTGACCTCCTCATCGCCGGCACTCCCTTCGCCGGTTCGTCATGCCAGGTCTATGACGACACCGGCGGCAACTGCGTCATCTACTCCGTCTCTTGTTTCTTCACCGCAACCGGGGCTCCCACGCAGTGCCCCGCCGCCGCGGTCTCCAACTGCATCGGCAACAACGCCAGCAGCTGCATCAACGTCAAGACCGCCTTTGACAGCGACAGCAACGTCATCCCGCCATCTCCCGGCTTCCTCCAGGGCGACCCGCTCTACTCCCAGATCAAATCCCTCAGCATCCACGCGGGTACCGCCAGTTTCCAGTGCACCGGCGAGTGCTCCGTCACCGACGGACAAACCGTCTCCGTCACCGGGGCCACCCCCGCGACCTTCGACGGCAGCTACACCGTGACCACCGCCTCACCGTCCACCCCCAACGTTTTCACGGCCCAGACCTCGGTCGACGATGGCTCACCCTCCACCCCCGGCTACCTCACTTCCTCCAACGTCCAGAACATCTTTACCTCCTACATCGCCCAGAACATCGACGGCACCTCCACCGGCAGAACCACCAACTTCTCTGACTTCGTCTTCACCTCCACCACCGTCGTTCCCTCTACCGGCACGCAGCTCGGCGCCGCCACCACCACCCCCGCTGAGAGTCAGTCCGACCTCCTCACCGCCACCGTCACCGCCAACACCGCCCAGTTCGGCGCTCCCACCGGCACCGTCACCTTCAGCGACGGCACGAATACCCTCTGCGGCGGCCCAGTCACGTTGTCTTCCGTCGACACCACCCATGCCACGGCCACCTGCAGCTACACCGCGCCTGGCTCGGCCGGCCCCGTCACCCTCTACGCCAACTACAACGGCGACCCCAACCACGCGGCCAGTTCCAACAGCCTCGGCATCAACGTCTCCGGAACCGTCGCCGTCTCCATCGGCACCTCGCCGCCAGGCCTGAGCTTCTCAATCAACGTCAACCCCTTCACCTCGACCCAAACCGAGACCCTCAACATCGGCACCGCATACACCCTCTCCACCACATCGCCGCAGACCCTCGCCGCCAACCCCGGCATCGAGTACGTCTTCTCCAACTGGAGCGACGGCGTCACCACCCTCTCCGACTCGCTGACGCCAACCTCCGGCACCCTCAGCGACACGGCGATGTTCAACCCGCTCTATCAGCTCACCGTCACCGCCGAAACCGGCGGGGTCCCCAGCACCACGGGCGGCTCGGTCACAGCCACATCCGCCTACTACACTCCGGGAACCCCGCAGCCCATCTCCGCGACCGTCAATCCCGGCTACTACTTCAAAGGCTGGTCCGGCGCTGCCAGCCCCTCCGACATCGGCAGCCCCAACAGCCTCAGCACCTTCGTGACCATGAACGGGGTCGAATACCTCATCGCCGACTTCGAGCCCATCCCCGGCTACATCGTCACCACCACGGCTGACGACGCGACCGCGCTCTCCACCAACTGTCCCCTGGCTCCGGCTCAGGGCTCTGCCTGCAGTCTGCGCGACGCCATCGCTGCTGCCGATGTGAACAACGGCGGCGCCGGCACCATCACCTTTAAGTCAGGCCTGACCGGCACCATTACCCTCGCCAGCTCGTTGCCCTACCTCATCGGTCAGATCAGCATCCAGGGTCCCGGCGCCAACCTCATCACCGTCTCCGGCGCCGGTTCCTCGAACGTCGGTGCCATCTTCTACATCGCTGGCGGGACCATCGGCATCTACGGCCTCACCATCGCCCACGGCACCACCGCCACTGGCTTCGGCGGCGGCATCTTCAACCCAACAGGTGCGACGCTGACCCTCTCCAACTGCGTCTTGTTCAACAATTCTGCCGGAAGCGGCTTCGGTGGCGGCATCTTCAACGAGGGCGCCCTGACCGTCTCGAACAGCACCTTCTCCACCAATTCCGCAAACACCGGTGGAGCCGGCGAGGGGGGTGCCATTTTCAGCGAAAACGGCACACTCACCGTGAATTACAGTACTTTTTCCGGCAATACTTCCGCTGGCGACGGGGGCGCCATCATTGTCGTTGGCTCCGGTAACATCGCCAACAGCACCTTCTCCGGCAACCAGGCGAATTCCGGCGGAGCCATCGCAACCCTCGGTGGCACAACCACCGTGGTCAACAGCATCTTCTCCGGCAATTCCGCCGGTTTCTCTGGCGGTGCTCTGTTCAATGCCGGAAGCCTCAACGCAAACCAAAACCTCTTCTACAACAACCTGGCCAATAACGCGAGCGACTGCTTCAACTGCACCCCCACCAATTCCGTTCCCAACGACCCCAATCCCAACCTCGCCCCCCTCGGCAACTACGGCGGACCCACCCCCACCATGCTCCCCCTGCCCGCAAGCCCCGCCATCTGCGCCGCGTCCTCTTCGCTCGTCCCCACCGGAATCACAAAAGACCAGCGCGGCTTCCCCAACTCCACCACCTACAACAGCACCGCCTGCACAGACCTGGGCGCGGTCCAGACCAACTACGCCTTCAGCTTCACGACTGAACCGCCCTCAATCGGTACCCTCCCCGGCACGGCCATGACACCCGCGCCTACCGTCACCATCACCGAGAGCGGAGCCACCCTCACCACCGGCTCCATCAGCCTCACCGCAACCGACGCCAACTCCGACCTCACCACTTCGCCCGCCACAGCAACCACCACCGCCGGCGTCGCGCCCTTTAACAGTCTCATCTTCACCAACGCAACTACCAGTGACAAACTCACCGCCTCCCTGCAACTGAACCCGAACATCGCGGCCATTACGCTCACCACGCAGAGCACCAGCTTCAGCGTCGGAGCGGCCACACCCACCGTGATCTGGCCCTCCGCCAGCGCCATCACCTACGGTCAGACCCTCAACTCCTCGAACCTCACCGGCGGATCGGCCTCCTTCAACAACAACAACGTCCCAGGCACCTTCGCCTTCACGTATCCAACCACCACGCCTTCAGCCGGACCGCAGTCCGAGAGCGTTACCTTCACCCCCACCGTCCCCGGCTATAACTCAGTCACCATCACCACCATCAGCGTGCAGGTCAATCCGGCCACGCTTTTGGTCACACCCAGCCCCAATCCCGCCAACATGACCTACGGCGGTCCGTTGCCAACCCTCGACCCCCAGCTACTCCGGGTTTGTAAGCGGGACGGTTACAATTCCCAGCCGCGCCGACCTGCACGGTCGACGGGAATCACCACCGCATCGGCTGCGGTCACCTACCCCAACAGCAGCACCTGCTCCGGCGGCACGGCTCCGGCCAACTACGTCTTCAGCTATGCCAAAGGCTCGGTCACCGTGAACGCCGTTCCGATCGCCACCCTCTCGCCCACCAGCATTCCCTTCGGCACCAACATCTATCTCGGCTCCATCCTCGTCAAAACCGTTACCATCACCAACACCGGTGACGCCACCCTGACCTTCAGCGGCGATCCCATCATCGCCATCCTGGGAGGCGGCGATTCCAGCGAGTTTGGCACCCTCAACCTCTGTCCCAAAACCCTGGCCGCAGGCAAGAGCTGCACCATGATCGTCGCCTTCGTCGCCGGGCCCTTCTACAACCCGCAAACCGCGGTGCTCAAAATCACGGACAACGCGGCAGGCAGCCCGCAACAGGTGCCCGTCTCCGCAACCGTCATCAACCCCGTCGCGCAATTCAGTGCCAACAGCCTGAGCTTCGGAACGGTCAAGGCGAGCAGCGGCACCGCAACCAAGTCCATCACCCTCTCGAACCCAGGCGGCACCACCCTCTCGATCACCAGCTACGCCATCACCGGTACCAACGCAGGCGACTTCAGCAAAACCACCACCTGCACCGCGACCCTGGCGCCAAAGGCGACGCCTTGCTCCATCACCGTCACCTTCAAACCCACTGCTAAAGGCTCAAGAACCGCAACCCTGGTAGTCACCGACAACGCCCAAAACAGCCTACAGTCCATCCCGCTCCAGGGCACCGGCAACTAAAGCCGCGAAAACCGGGTGCCCCATTCTGGTGCGCGCGTTCTTCGTGCAGCAGGGTGGGGTAGTTCTGAAAACCTGCGGCTGTCCTGAAAGCTCGGGCACCCCAGGTCTCGCATTGAAGACTTGGTTCCTCTTCCAAAACAAAAACCCCGGTGGCCAACCCCACCGGGATTCTTGTCTCCGAATCTCCTGTCATCCTGAGCGAGTCGAAGGACCTGCAGTTTCATCGCCAGTATCACCACGACTCTCAGGGAAAATGAAAACTGCGTCATCCTGAGCGAAGCCGTCGGATACGTTGCGCCGCTCCTGGCGCAACAAACAATTCAGACGCGAGTCGAAGGCCCCGCATTTCTCTTCCGGAACCCCGCGGATCTAAAAGCGATTTCTCTTCTTCAAAGAGCCTCGTTTCTATGATCTGCTCGACCAGTGATCTCTTATCAGTGTTCTCTGATCACTTCCCCGCCGCCACCGCGGACGCATAAATCCCCTTCAAATCCGCCCGCTCCACAACCTTCCCCGCTCCGTCTTCCTTGCTGATCCCCTCCAAAATCCGCACCACCTCGGCAGAATCCCGCTGCGCCTCGCTGCTCTTCCCGCTCTTCGCTGCCAGCGATGCCTCCAGTGCATCCGCCTTCGCCTGCAAAATCCGCAGCCCCAGATTCTCCGCCCGGGCCTGCGGCAGCGTCAGCGTCTGCTCCGCCGCACCATCGTTCTTCGTCGCCACCAGCGCCTGCGCCAGCACCACCGAGCACTCCACTGAAAGCGCCTTCAGCCCCAGCGCATCCGCGTCCTGCGCCAGCTTCTTCAGCTGCGGAATCACCGCCGCCACATGCCCCAGCGCCAGATCCGTCTTCGCCAGGTTTACCTTCGCCAGCAGCTGCGTCTCCTTGTCCGCCGTCTTCGACGCGATCCCCAGCGCCTGGCTGTACTGCGCGCGCGCATTCGCGTAATCGCCCTGGTAGTAATAAAAATCCCCCATCCAGTTCGTCGCCATCGCCGCGTACGCATCGTCCTTGATCTGGTGCGCGTCGTTCAGCGCCTCATCGAGGCTCGCCTTGCCCTCCGGCCCGCGTCCCACCTGCGCCAGCAGATCTCCCCAGCCTCCCACCGCCTCCACCGTCAGCCAGGTCATCTCTCTCGTCTGCCGCAGAATGTTCACCGCGTCCTGCATCGAGTGCAGCGCCGCGCCATACCGCCCCTGCACCGCAAATACCCGCGCCATCGCATCCGACGCCATCGCCACGCCGTGCTGGTCGTTCGCGCTCCGGTATGCGTCGATGGCCTTTAGATAATCCCCCAGCGCCGTGTCGTACTGCCCCAGCTTCGTGTTCACCTCCGCCAGGTTGTGCAGCGACTCGCCCACATCCGCCGGCACATTCAGCTTCTGTCGCAGTTCATACGCCTGCTCCAGATACGTCAGCGCATCCTGATACTGCCCCTGATCCGCTTTGATTGACCCGATATCGTTCAGGCAAAACGCCTGGTTCGCCTGATCCTTCAGTTGCCGCGCCAGTTCCAGCGCCTGCGTGAAATACTGCAGCGCCTCAGCAGGCTTGCCGTGGTCGTGATACGACGAGCCAATGTCGATCAGCGTGTTCGCAATCCCTGCCTGATCGCCAATCTCCCTGCGCAGCCCCAGCGCGCGCTGGTAGTCCGCCAGCCCTTCCTTCTGATCGCCCGCCAGATCCTCAATCGACCCGATCTGCTCGTAGCTCGCCGACGCGCCCCGTTTGTCCCCGATCTGCTCCTTGATCGCCAGCGACTGCTTCAGATTGCTCAGCGCCTCCTCCGTCTGGTTCAGGTGGTTGTAGGCGATGCCGGTCGCCTGCAGGATCGCCGCTTTCTCCTCCTGGTTGTTCAGCTCGATCGCAACCGGCAGTGCCCGGCTCAGAAAATCCAACCCTCCGCGCGGATCGCCGCTCATGATCGCCACCCGCCCGCTCGCCAGCAGCGCCGTCACATTCTTCGGATCGCTCCCCAGCACCGCCGCCAGCCTCTGCTTCGCCGCCGCGTAATCCCCGCTCCGCTCGTACAGCTTCGCCAGCGCAAACTGCACGTCCGTGTCCGACGGATTCGCCGCCGCCAGTTGCTGATACGCGTCTATCGCCTTCTGCGTGTTGTTGTTGATCTCCGCGTTGTTCGCCTCGATCAGATACCGCTCCGCCGCCGGCAGCGTCTCGCCCAGCTGCATCGCCTTCCGCGACGCCGACTGCGCCAGATCGTCCTGCCCCAGGTTCGAATACGTCGCCGCCAGCTTCGCGTAAGCCAGCGCAAAATTCGGATCCGCGTTCGTCGCCGCCCTGAAATCCTCCAGAGCCTTGATGTTGTTGCCCGCCTTCTCCAGCGCCGACCCGTCTTCGAAATCCTTCAGCGCCTCCACCGACGTCGTCGAAGGCCGCAGTGAATGCGCCTTCAAATCGCTCAGCACCTTTGGATCCGCCGTCAGCTTCCCCCGCAGCTCCCCCGCCAGCTTGTCCACCGCCGCCAGCAGTTGATTCTGATCCGGAACATCCGTCGTCAGCGTCGACCGCGTGTCGTGCGCCAGGTCCATCACCGTCGTGTTGATCCGGATCTGGTTCCCAATCTTCACGAACTGCCCAAAGATCACCGTCTGCGCGCTCGTGAACTCCGCCACCCGCTTCAGCGTCGCCACGTCCGCCTGCGAGTTCGCCGTGATGTGCAGATCCCCCAGCACCTGCTGCATCCGATCCGGCGAAACCATCCGCACTTGGCTCGACGCGCCAATGTCGCCCCCCAGCATCTCCGCCAAACTCGCGCCCAGCCAGTCCAGTTGCGCATCCCCCGACGTGTTGTAAAACGGCATGATCGCCAGCGAAATCGTCGGCGCGCTCGCCACCGTCGATGTCGACGCCGTCCCCGCCCCGGAGAAATGCCGCACGGCAAACGAAATTCCCGCCACCAGCGCAATCAGCAGCGCTCCGCCGCCCACCACCGTCAGCCAGCGCCCGCTCAGTCCCTGCGACGGCACATCGGCCTCGAAGTGCAAACTCGCCGCCGCCGTCTTCCCCCGCCACGCCTCCAGGTCGTGCAGCACCTCGCCCACATTTTTGTAGCGCTGCTCCACGTCCACTTCGAGGCACTTCCCAATAATCCCGCTCAGCGCCGCCGGAATCGTCGCATCCACCTGCACCAGCGGCTGCGCCTTGTCCCGCGTCCGCTTCAGCAGGCTCGCAATCGCGCTCTCGGCCTTGAACGGCATCGTGCCGGTCAGCATCTCGTAGCCGATCAGCCCCAGCGCGAAAATGTCCGACCGCTGATCCAGCTCCTTCCCCAGCGCCTGCTCCGGCGACATGTACTCCATCGTCCCCACCAGCGCGCCCGACTGCGTCATCCCATCGCCTTCAATCGTCCGCGCCAGCCCGAAATCCATCACCACCACCCGCCCCGACTCTTCCCGCATCACGTTCTGCGGCTTCAGGTCGCGGTGTAGAATCCCCTCGTTGTGCGCCGTCTGCAAAGCAAAACAAATCTGCTGCAGGATGTCCGCCGCCTCATCCACCGGCAGCTTCCCGCGCTCTTCGATCAACGACCGCAGATCGCGCCCCGCAACCAGCTCCATGGTCACGAAGCGCATCCCCAGGTCTTCCGACAGGTCGTACATCCGCACTACATTCCGGTGCGTCACCTTGTGCGAGAGCCGCAACTCCTGCTTAAACCGATCCACGATCGCCGCGTTCCGCGCCAGCTCCGGCCGGATCACCTTCAAAGCCACCAGCCGATCCAGCTCGCGATCCTGCGCCCGGTACACCGCGCCCATCCCGCCCGTGCCCAGCACCGCGAGAATCTCGTACCGCCCTGCCAGCACCGTCCCCGGCTCCAGATCGACGCCGCCCTCGCCAAACCCGCCCGACCCCGCGCGACTCCCTCCTCCACCCGAAGCCCCGCTCGCCCCCGAAGCCCCGCCCGCACCCCGCGGCGCAGCAGCCGCACCACTCCCCGGCACCACCGTAGCCGCATCGCCTCGCGAAGGAGGAACCAGAGTCTCGTCACCCCGTGAAGGAGGAACCATCGTCTTATCAGGCCGCAAATTGTCCGTAGAACTACTCACCGCCGCCGCAGCGCCAATCTGCGTGGGCATATCGCTGGCACGTTGTTTAGGGCTCTCTTCCATATCGGTGTGATCCGCAACGTCCAGGCCAAATAAAGGGGGAAGGGAAGAGCTGGAGAGGCCTAAGGACTTTGTGGACCAGAATATAACGCACCGCCAGCACTGTCCCGCATTTTCGTCAACGCGAGCCCTGTCATCCCGAGCCGAACGAAGAGCCTGACCTGAGCGACCCTGAACGGAGTGAAGGGAGTCGCATGGCACCTCGTGTTCGTTTTCCCCAACCCGCCCCCAATCTCAGGAGTAGAAAAAGCTCTCTCAGCGGTGGAGAGTTGTTGTTCTCTCACCTGAGCAAGAACCCGGGTGCCCCATTCTGGTGCGCGGCGCTTTTCCGCGCAGCAGGGTGGGATCGCGCCGAACCCGAACAGCCGAACTGTTCCCTGTTCCTTGTTTCAAAATCACCCCAAAGTTCAGTTGCCCCCACCCGCCCCGCCCAATATGCTGGCACCAGCGACCCCACATATAGATAAAGCCCATGCCCGAATCCGAAATCCAATCCTGCCTCACCACTTACTACTGCTGCCCCAAAGAATTCCTCCCCGAATTCACCGCAGCCCCACACTCCGGCGCTCCAGGCTACTTCCACCTCGGCCCCGATACCACCTGCTACGGCCACCTCTCCACCCAAACCCCAGCCCCAACAACCGACCAACCCCTACCCGACGCCACCAAAGACATCGCAATAAAAGACAACAAAGTCCAACTCCCCTTCAACCCCAGCGAAATCCTCACCAGCCTCCGCCACGAAACCTACATGGGCCCCGACGCCCGCTCCGGCACCCAATCCCTCACCGCGAAAATCTACTACGCCATCCGCCCCTTCCTCCCCGTCTCCGCCCGCAAGCACCTCCAAAAACTCCGCCTCCGCAACTGGGACAAGCGCCCCTTCCCCCGCTGGCCCGTCGACTTCTCCGCCGACAATCTGCATGACCAGCTCCTCCTCATCTCCCTCCGAGCAACGGGAGCCGAGCGCCTCCCCTTCATCTGGTTCTGGCCCGACGGCAAATCCGCTTGCGCCATGATGTCCCACGACGTCGAAACCAAAACCGGCCGCGACTTCTGCCCCACCCTCATGGACCTCGACGACTCTCGTGGCATCAAGGGCTCCTTCACCGTCATCCCCGAAGAACGCTACGAAGTACCCGCGTCGTACATCGATTCCATCCACGCCCGCGGCCACGAAGTCGCCGTCCACGACCTCAACCACGACGGCCATCTCTACGACAACCGCCCCCAGTTCCTCGAACGCGTCGCCAGGATCAACGACTACGGCCGCAAATTCTCAGCGCAGGGATTCCGCGCCGCCGTCCTCTATCGCAATCAGGACTGGTTCGACCAACTCGACTTCGCCTACGACATGTCCGTCCCCAACGTCGCCCACCTCGACCCCCAACGCGGCGGCTGCTGCACCGTCATGCCGTACTTCATCGGCGACATCCTCGAAATCCCCGTCACCGACATCCAGGACTATTCCCTCTTCAACATCCTCAACGACTACTCCATCGAAATCTGGAAGCGCCAAACCGCGCTCATCCTCGCCCGCCACGGCCTCATGAGCTTCATCATCCACCCCGACTACATCATCGAACCCCGCGCCCGAGCCACCTTCGAGGCCCTCCTCGATCACCTCGCCCAACTGCGCGACAAAGAAAATGTCTGGACCGCGCTCCCCCGCGAAATCAATCAATGGTGGCGTGAAAGAGCCGCGATGAAGCTCGTCAACAAAGGATCAGCCTGGCAAATCGAAGGGCAGGGAAGCGAACGAGCCCGCATAGCCTGGGCCTCCGAACTCGACGGCCGCCTCTCTCTGGAGATTTGTCATCCCGACCGGAGCGCGGCCGAAGGGCGCGCGTAGCGGAGGGACCTGCTTCTCCTGCCTACTGTCTCCTGTCTCCTCTCAAAACCGCGTCCACTTCACCCCGCCGAGGCATCGAAGGAGCCGTCCCCGCCCGCGTCACCGAAATCCCCGCCACCGCGCATCCAAACCGCACCGCCTCCACAATCTCCCGGCCCTCCGCGAGCGCCACCGCCAACCCACCGTTGAAGGCATCGCCCGCGCCCGTCGTCTCCAGTACCGGCCCCGCGTCCACCGCCGCCACATGCTCCCGAAGCCGCGCATTCTTCACCAGCGCGCCCTGCGCTCCCAGCGTCACCACCGCCGTCCCCACGCCGCGCGCCAGCAGCGCATCTGCTGCCCGCTCGGCATCTGCAAGCGACCCAACGCGAATCCCCGTCAGCACCTCCGCCTCGCTCTCATTCGGCGTCAAGAAATCGCAGTTCGGATAAACAGACTCCGGCAACGCAAACCCCGGCGCCGGATTCAATATCGTCGTCACCCCCAGCCCATGCGCCAGTTCCAACCCAAACGAAACCGTCGGCAACGCCAGCTCCAGCTGCGTCAAAAACACCGCCGACTCCGCAATCAAATCCCGCGCGCCCTCCACCTCCGTCGGCGTTAGTGTGAAACAAGCCCCCGGCACCACGATAATCGCGTTCTCCCCACTCTTCGCATCCAGAATGATCGCCGCCGCCCCCGTCGCCACCTCCGTCTCCAGCAAATGCTGCGTGTCGATCCCTTCCTCGCGATAGGTCTGCCGCGCGATGTCCCCCAGCGCATCGCGTCCCAGCTTGCTGATGAAGCTCACCCGCGCCCCGGCCCGCGCTGCCGCCACTGCCTGGTTCGATCCCTTCCCGCCCGGCCCCAGCCGGAACTCCTTCCCCATATACGTCTCGCCCCACGTCGGCAGCTTCTCCGTGCGAAACGCCATGTCCGCCACAAAACTACCCATCACGGTTACAAATTTCCCGCTCATCGATTCTCTCGCCGCCTATTCGTCACAGTCAGAGGCACAATTACCCCGCATACGCCCGTGCGATCAGTACCAGCGCCAGCACGTACGCCGCAAACATCGCCGCCAGATACCCCTTGGCCTTCGCATTCGCCCCGCGAAACTCCTTCCACGCGAACACGCCCCACAAACATGCCACCATCGGGCTCGCCTGCCCGATCGCGTACGAAATCGCCACCCCCACCAGCGACGCCGCCACAAAATTGAACACCGTCCCGCATCCCCAGATCGCACCGCCCAGCAATCCCAGCCCGTGATAGGCAGCCGGCGCGCGAAAATACTCCGCCATCGCCACCGGCGCTCCGGTAATCGGCTTCCGCATCAGGATCGTGTTGAAGCAGAACAGCCCCACAAACGCCCCCGCCGTCAAACAAACCGCTGTTGTATAGGGCGTCAGCGTCGCCCCGCGCGTCATCGCCCGCGTCACAAACGGCGCAAAAATCCCCATCAGGAATCCGGAAATCACGCACACCACCACGCCACGCCGCGAAACCGAATCGCTTCCCGACCGCAGCGCTCCGTACGCCTTCCCGATCAGCACCAGAGCAACCACCGCCATCCCAATCCCCAGCGCCAGCAGCACCGCATTCCCGCGCGGCTGCAACGCATAACTCAGCACCACCCCTTCCACCAGCGCAATCCCAATCGACACGGGAAACGCGATCGCCAGTCCCACAATCTCAATCCCCGCCACCAGCAGCGTGTTCGCAATGTTGAAAATGAACCCGCCCAGCGCCGCGTAGAACAAATTGATCCCGTCCGCCGCGCGCAGATTCGCGAGAAAAGCCGTCGGCCCTCCCGCATAACTCCCCATCGTCAGCGCCAGCACTACCGCGATCAGGAAAATCCCCAAACCGTAATCCCAGTAGTACAGCTCAAACCGGTAGTTCTTCGTGCCCTTAAAAGTATTCGCGAACGAGCCCCAGCAAATGGTGCTCAGCACCGTCATCAACAACGCCGCATGAAACGTCGTCGGAACGAACATGGCGAACCTCGTCCCGCGTTAGCGCCCCAAACCGCCGCGCCCGCAAGACCCTCGCCATTAAACCACTTTCACTTTTGTCACGAAAGCGCCAAATCCGCTGTCCGCTGTCCGCTCAACGCTATACGTTGGTCCCCGTTCCCGGCTGCCCGTCTCTTTCCAGCTCCATCTTCAGAACCTCCAGCTGCTCCTGCTTCCGCAGCGGCATCGGCTGAAACTCAAACTGTACCCCCCGCTCCCCCAAACGCGCCGCCAGCCGCAACGGCATCCCTTCGGTCCGCATCCACACCTCAACCGCGGTCCCCGCTTCCAGCTTGCACTTCGTCTCGATCACGCACCCGGCCACACTTAGCTCCGCAATCTGTCCCGGATACTGCAGACCCCGTCCCGGCAGCACGATCTCCGCATCGCTCGCCGTCCCACGCCGCGGCGCACCCTGGCTCCCTGTCGCGTCATCGCGCCGTACCGGTGCCGGCGCGTCCCATCGCATAAAACTCGATCCGCTTGGCATGTCCTCGTTATCGGCGCACCCCACGCCGACTTGATCCTTCCTCAAACAAATATTCTCGCCCTCGCCTTCTCTGCCCAAAACGGTACAATCCTCTTTCCCCCTATGACCCGTTCTCCCATCCTCCTCATCCACGGCGGCGCCTGGGATATCCCCGCCGACCTCCTCGAAGCTCACGAACAGGGCGTCTTTGACGCCCTCCAGGAAGGCTGGCGCGTCCTCGAATCCGGCGGCTCCGCCCTCGATGCCGTCCAGTCCGCCGTCACCTCGCTGGAAAACGATCCTGCCTTCGACGCCGGCCGCGGCAGCTTCCTCACCCGCGACGGCCGCGTCCAGCTCGACGCCCTCATCATGGACGGCGCCACCCTCCGCGCCGGCGGCGTCGCCTGCGTCGAGCGCATCCGCAACCCCATCCTGGCCGCCCGCCTCGTCCTCGACAGGAGTCCCCACGTCTACTTCGTCGGACTCGGCGCCGAGACCTTCGCCCAATCCCAGGGCATGACCCTCATCGATAACTCCGAGCTCGTCCTCGACCGCGAACGCCGCCGCCTCGCCGAGGCCCACGCACGCGAGCAAGCCGGTGCCCCCGACCGCACCTTTTCCGGCCACCCCGAATCCGACCCCAACGAAACCTCCCACGATACCGTAGGCGCAGTCGCTCTCGACTCCGAAGGCCGTCTCGCCGCCGCCACCTCCACCGGCGGCACTCTTAACAAAGATCCCGGCCGCGTCGGCGACTCCTCCCTCATCGGTTGCGGATGTTATGCCGACAACACCGCGGCCGCCGTCTCCCTCACTGGCTGGGGCGAACCCATCATGAAATTAGTCCTCGGCAAATGGGCCACCGACAAAGTCCTCGCCGGCCGCTCTCCCGAGCAGGTCGCCCCGGAAGCGATGGCCTATCTCCTCCGCCGCCTCGGCGGACACGGCGGCATCATCCTCCTCGCTCCCGACGGCCGCTACGGCCTCGCCCACAACACGCCGCGCATGGCCTGGGGCATCCACACCGCCGCCGGACCTCGCACCGGCACCCTCCTCCGCGACCAGGACGAAAACGAATCCGAAAACTCCTGACTTTTTTCGCCTCATCGGCACGGATCCGGGTGCCCCATTCTGGTCGCGCGCCTTTTGCGCGGGCAGGGTGAGGTAGTTCTGAAAACTCCTGATCAGAGTTCTCCGCGAGCGTGCGGCCTAACCGAACGCCGTCCGCCGCTCGTCAGCTCGAAAACAACGTCAGCAGATTCGTCATCTTCAGCAGTTCCTTAATCCGCTGTGACAAATTCTCCAG
This sequence comes from Acidobacterium sp., assembly GCA_003166955.1. GTDB lineage: Bacteria > Acidobacteriota > Terriglobia > Terriglobales > Acidobacteriaceae > Palsa-343. The sequence goes on along the minus strand of PMUI01000111.1, from coordinate 112,792 downwards.
TTCCAGCTTGACCAGCCCCTGGTGCAAAGCCGACACCTTCAGCCCCACCAGCGCTCCCAGCCCCGAGCTGTCCAGATATTCCAGATCTGCGAAGTCCAGCACGATCCGGCCGCCCTTCGCGATCAGCGGCTTCACCAGCTCCTTGATCTGCCCCGCAGTCTGGTTCACCAGCTTGCCATGACAATGAATCGTCGTCGTCTTCCAGCCAGTGTGGTCCTGCGACTCCTCTATCTCATAGCGAAACTCTGCATTTTGCGCGACGGCCATGCTGTCTCCTGTACCGAGTCCTTCAGTGCAAATTCGGGGAGTAGGAGCCATCCTAGCCGTCAACGCATCAACAACGTGTTAAATTTTCGTTACGCTTTCCACCCCGGCCGACCAGCCACGAGCCACTGGCCGCTGCCTGAACGCCGAACGTTGGGCGCTACTCGCTATAATTTCCGCTTCCGGCCCATTCGCCACCCCAGGAGGTTCTCCCAAAATGCTGAAAGGTTTTCGCGACTTCGTCCTGCGCGGCAATGTCATTGACCTCGCCGTCGCCGTCGTCATCGGCGCAGCCTTCACCGCCATCGTCAACGCCCTCGTCACCGATATCGTCAACCCCCTCATCGCCGCCATCGTCCACAAGCCCGACTTCTCCGCCCTCATCCTCGACGTCCACGGCGGCAAGATCAAATACGGCGACTTCCTCAACGCCCTCATCTCTTTCCTCCTCATCGCCGTCGTCGTCTATTTCGTCTTCGTTCTCCCCATCAACGCGCTGCTGAAGAAATTCCACCCCACCAAAGCCACGCCGCCCACCACGCATTCCTGCCCTGAATGCCTCGCCGACATCCCACTGGCAGCCAGGCGCTGCGGCCACTGCGGCCAACCAGTAACGCCCGTCCCCGCCACCGCCATCACATAACGCGCGCCGCCTCCTGAACTAGGCAGGAACGCCGGGTGCCCCATCCTGGTCGCGCGGCTTTTTGCGCGACCAGGATGGGATACCCCACTCTCCACGCGCCGATCCAGAATCACAGTCTCCTCACTCCTGTCTCCTGTTTCTGTCGCTCCGTTTTTCTGCACCCTGTACCCTCCACCCTCCACCCTGTACCCTGTACTCCATGCGCGTCCCCGCCCTCTTCGCCTCGTTCCTCCTCCCCACCCTCTTCTTCCTCGCCGCCCAAACGTCGCCCACCACCCCCACCGTCTCCGGCTACAAAGACTTCCCCACGGAAGAAGCGCACACCGAACAAACCTTCCTCGCCGTCCCCGACGCCAAACTCGCCGGCGAAGAACTCAAGGCCCTCACTGCCGAGCCCCACATCGCCGCCTCGCCTGAAGACCGCAAGACCGCCGAGTACGTCGCCCAAAAATTCAAAGAGGCCGGCCTCGAGACCACCATCGTCCCCTACAAGGCCTGGCTCAACATGCCCAAAGAAGTCAAAGTCGAAGCCTGGGACGCCGACGGCAAACTCCTCATGACCGGTCCCGTCCGCGAACACGTCGACGGCAACGACCCCTTCCAGGATGATCCCCGCGTCACCCCCGCCTTCAACGGCTCCTCTCCCTCCGGCGACGTCACCGCCGAAGTCGTCTACGCCAACTACGGCCGCCCCGAAGACTTCCAGAAGCTCAAAGACCTCGGCGTCGACCTCAAAGGAAAAATCGTCCTCGTGCGCTACGGCGGCAATTTCCGCGGCGTCAAGGTCTACATCGCCCAGCAGCAGGGAGCAGCTGGCGTACTCATCTACTCCGACCCCGCCGACGACGGCTACTACCGCGGCGACATGTACCCCAAGGGCCCTTACCGCCCCGCAACCGCAGTCCAGCGCGGATCCGTCCAGTTCATGTTCAAATATCCCGGCGACGCCCTCACCCCCGGCATCGCCTCGCGCCCCGACCTGCCTGAATCCCAGCGGCTCAAACCAGAAGACGTCGTCAGCCTCCCCAAAATTCCCTCCGAGCCCCTCAGCTATCACGACGCCTCGCCCATCCTCGAGCACCTCGGTGGCCCCGATGCTCCTCGCGAATGGCAGGGCGCGCTCCCCTTCACGTACCACATCGGTCCCGGCGCCAAAGTCCACCTGCTCCTCAAAATGGACTATGAGTACTCCACCATCTGGGACGTCATCGGCACCGTGCCCGGCACAGATTTCCCCGATGAGTGGGTCGTCGCCGGCAATCATCGCGACGCCTGGGTCTACGGCGCAGTCGACCCCAACAGTGGCACCGCCGCCATGCTCGAAGCCGTCCACGGCGTCGGCGCACTGCTGAAATCCGGCTGGAAACCAAAACGCAAAATCGTCTTCTGCTCCTGGGATGCCGAAGAAGAAGGCCTCATCGGCTCCACCGAATGGGCCGAAGACCACGCCAACCAGTTAGCCCACGCTGTCGCCTACTTCAATACCGACGTCGGCGTCTCCGGCCCCAACTTCGAAGCCTCTGCCGTCCCCTCACTCAAAGAATTCATCCGCGACGTCACCAAATCCGTGCCCAGTCCCAAAGGCGGCACCGTCTACGACCAGTGGAAGAAGAACCAGGCCGAGGCCGCCCGCCACCGCAATACCAACGGCGTCGAAGAACACGGCGCCCGCGGCAACGCCCACACCGATACCGACGTCAACGTCGGCGACCTCGGCTCCGGCTCCGACTTCACCCCCTTCATCCAGCACCTCGGCGTCCCCTCCTCCGACATCGGCTCCGGCGGACCCTACGGCGTCTACCACTCCGTCTTCGATAACTATGCCTGGTTCACCATGAACGCCGACCCGACCTTCGTCTACGAGCAGCAGATGGCCCGCGTCTTCGGCCTCCTCGTCGTCCGCATGGCCGACACGGACGTGCTCCCCTACGACTACGTCACCTACGGCAAGGAAATCTCCGCCTACCTCGATGCCGCCGAAAAGAAAGCCAAAGACGGCAACCTCACCGGCCTCGACTTCTCCCAGGCCAAAGCCGCAGCGCAAAAATTCACCGACCTCGCCCAGAAAGTCCGCGACAAACAGCAGCAGGCCACCTCCGGCTCAACCCAGGCGCTGGCCGCTCTCAACACCCAACTCCGCGCCGTAGAAGGCGACTTCCTCTCCGAGCCAGGCCTCCCCAACCGCCCCTGGTTCAAGCACACCATCTACGCCCCCGGCGAATACACCGGCTACGCAGCGGTCGTGATCCCAGGGGTCAACGAAGCCCTCGACGCCAAAGACACAGCCAGAGCCCAATCCCAAATGACAGTCCTGACCGAAGCCATCAATCGAGCCGCCACCACCCTCGACTCCATCACGAAATAGCAACCACCTCTGTTACAAAATAAGCCTGTCTCGGAAGACGAACTGGGCGGAACTCTCCCAACCTGGCACGAAGCCCGGTGCCCCATCCTGGTCGCGCGGCTTTTGGCGCGAGCAGGGTGGGATACCGCAACTCCCAACCAGCCAAGCGGCTCGTGTGCTGGAACTACCACCAATCTCAATAGGAAAGAAAAATCTGTCATCCCGGATCGGCGCAGCCTTCCTGCTGGCGTTTGCGCTAATCGGCCGCACCGCAGCAACCGCCAACCCAGCCCCGACCCCTGAACAGCCTGCCCTGAGCTTGTCGAAAGGCTAACCGCCTCTCTGCACCCTGTACCCTGCGTTTACTCCGTCCGCAAAGCCCGAGCCGGATCCACCATAGCCGCGCGCCGCGCAGGAACAAACCCCGCCAGACCCGCCACCAGGCAAATCACCACGATCCCCACCCCGTACACCGCCGGGTCCGCAATCGAAACCCCGAACAGCTGGCTCCGCACCGCCCGCGTCGCAAGCATCGCCAGCGGAATCGTCACCAGCACCGCGCCCCCGGCCAGCATCATCACCTCGCGCACAATCAGCCGCACCACCGTCCCGCGCTGCGCCCCCAGCGCCATCCGGATTCCGATCTCCCGCGTCCGCTGCGCCGTCGAATACGCCAGGATCCCGTACAGCCCGATCCCCGCCATCACCGCCGCCAATGCCCCAAACACCGTCGCCAGCATTGCAATCACCCGCTCAGCAATAAGGTTCATGTCAATTTCCTCTGTCAGCGTGCGCAAATTCCCCACAATCAGCTTTGTATCGATATCCGATAGAGCCGCGCGAATGCTGTTTGCCGCCGCATCCGGCGCCTGCCACGTCCGCACGTACAGCGTTAGCCCCGCCTGCTTCGGCGCCTGCGTGAACAGCGTGTACTCCGTCGCAATCGCAGGATCGCGCACGCTCTCGTGCTTCACGTCCCGCACCACCCCCACAATCGTCGCCTCTGTTCCTGAGTGGTTCGGCCGGCTTAGCACATGCCCCAGCGCCGCGCGCACATCGCCCATATAGAAGTGCTGCACAAACTTCTCATTCACCACCGCAACCTTCTCTGAAGTCGCCGAATCCCCCTCGTTGAAATACCGCCCCGCCACCAGCGGAACTCCCAGCGTCTGCAGATAATCGTTGCTCACCCACGGCAGTTCCACGTCGAAGTCTTCGTCCGGCTTCGGCGTATACCCGCTCGCCAGCACATCGCCCTGAATATCGTTTCCCGCCAGATCGCTGTCGTTCGTTGCCCCCACTCCGCGCACGCCCGGCTCCGCCGCCATCGCATCGATCGCCCGCTGCTCCACCGGCGCGACCCCCGCCGCCGGATACCCTGCCAACGCCGGGTCCAGTTCGAACGCCAGCAGATGATCCGTCGCAAATCCCGGATCCACGTGCCGCAAATTCCCAATCGTCCGCACAAACAGCCCCGCCCCCACCAGCAGCAGCAGGCTCATGCCGATCTGCAGCGCTACACAGCTCCGCCGGAATTGCAGAGACCTTCCGCCTCCGCTCCCGCCCCGCTCCTTCATCGCCTCCGCCAGCTTCGGATTCTGGAACTGCGCCATCGGCGCCAGGCTGAACACCAGGCTCGCCAGCACCGTCACCCCCAGCGTGAACGCCAGCACCCGCCAGTCCAGCGTCGGAGTGAACGGCAGCAACTCGCCCGTCGCCCCTTCCGTAATCCGGTGAATCAGCAGACGCAGCGCCTCGGGCGCGAGCAGCAGGCCCAGAACCGCTCCGCAAAAGCCCAGCAACAGACCCTCCGTCAGCAGTTGCCGCAGCACCTGCCCGCTGGTCGCTCCCAGTGCATACCGCACCGCGAATTCCTGCGACCTCCCCGCCGCCCGCACCAATAACAGGCTCGCCACATTCACCACCGCCATCGCGATTACCAGCAGCACCATCCCCATCATGATCGTCAGCGGCATCTGCACATCCCCGCGCAGCGGCGAGAATCCCTTCGCTCCCGCATCCACATTGATGTGCGCCTGGGTGATGAATCCCGTCCGCGCCTTCGCCGACTGGTCGTGCAGCAGTGTGAACTCCGACTCGCGCAGCGACAGAAAAAGCCCGTTCAGTGAAGCCCGCGCCGCTTCCGCCGTCACCCCCGGCCGCACCCGCCCAATCAAATCGATCCAGTACGAGCTGTGATCGTTCAGGTAATCCCAGTCCGGCTCCACCACCCTCTGCTCCGTGATCGGCACAAAAATATCGGGCGTCCGTCCCCACACCATGCTGTGAAATCCCGGTGCCGCCACGCCCGCAATCGTGAACGGAGTCCCGTTCACCAGCAGCGTCTTCCCCGCTACCGGAGCCTCTCCCTGATGCGTCCTCCAGTAGTCGAAGCTCAGCACCGCTACCGGATTCGCCCCCCCCACCGTCTCATCGCTCGCCACCAACAAGCGCCCCACCGCCGGCTGCACGCCAAGAACCTCGAAATAGTTCCCGCTCACCATCTCCGCGCCCACGCTCTCCGCGTGGTTATTCCACGTCACTCCAACCATGGTCGGAGCCGCGGCAATCAACCCGCTGAACACCGTGTTCTTATCGCGCAGGTCCTTGTACATCGGATACGAAAACTCGTGCGCCTGACCCGGGCTGTTCCCGCCATCGGAATGGGTATGCCCCGGATGGCTCCCCGCAAAACTCAGCACCACCAATTCATCCGGCGCGCTCACGGGCAGCGCCTGCATCAGCGCCTGATCCAGCAAACTGAAAATCGTGGTGTTCAGCCCAATCGCCAGCGCCAGGGTCAGCACCGCCACCGTCGCAAATCCAGGATTCCGCCCCAGCCCCCGAATCCCATACCGTACATCGCGCCACAAGTTTTCCACCCGCCACGACGGCCGCTCCTCGCGGCATTCCTCCCGCGCGCTCTCCCGGCTCCCGAATGCAATCATCGCCTGTCTCCTCGCCTCCGCCACCGGCATCCCGGCCGCGATATTGGCTTCCACCTGACGCTCAAGATGAAACGCGATCTCCTCATCCACCTCACGCCGCCGCTTGCCCGTGAAGAAGAATTTCACCCGCGCCCAAATCTCGCCCATCGCCTGCCACTCATCTCCTGGTAGCCAGACTCGCCACCAACCAACCGCCATCGGCTTTCAGCTTCCAGCTTCCGGCTTCCAGCTTTCAAATCCGTTCCAGCACCAGATTCACGGCCCCCGTCAGCCGCGCCCAGTTCACCAGCTCCGCCTCCAGCTGCCTGCGCCCTGCCGCCGTCAGTGAATAGAACCGCGCCCGCCGGTTGTTCTCCGACGCGCCCCACTGCGCGCGAATCCACCCCTTGTACGCCAGCCGATGCAGCGCCGGATACAGCGACCCCTGCCCCACCTGCAGTACCTCATTCGAAACCTGCTGGATCCTCTGCGCGATCGCCCACCCATGCTCCGGCTTCAACGCAATCGATTTCAGAACCAGCATGTCCAGCGTTCCCTGCAGCAAATCTGCGGATGGCGGCATTGTTCCCCTCGACGTTCGACAACAGAATTCCCAAAGCATCTCCCACTCTCTTGTCGATTGTCAAGGGGTACGCAAACAAGGATGCATCGTTCCAGACAGCAGGGTGGGATTAGCACAACTCCAGAAACCGCACGAAGCGCTTTCTTCACCCGGCCATTCGTCCCTCCCACTCTCCCTTCCGTCCCAAATCCAATCCCGTCGCCCTCTAAAATTCCCTACAATCAGAAATCCCCACTCCCGAGGCGCCCCGATGATCCCTCTGCTGCAGGACCTCCGCTTCGCTCTCCGCATGCTCCTCCGCTTCCCCGCCTTCGCCCTCATCGCCATCCTCACCCTCGCCCTCGCCATCGGCGTCAACACCGCGCTCTTCTCGGTGGTCAACGGCGTTCTCCTCAACCCGCTCCCGTATCCGCACTCCGCACAGCTTGTCGCCATCAACGAGCGCAACGCCGGCATGCCCACCGCCCCCATCAGCTATCTCAACTTCCTCGACTGGCAGCGCCAGACCCACACCTTCTCCTCCATCGCCATGTATCGCCACGAGGATTACAACCTCACCGGCGCCGCCCGCCCTGAGCGCCTCAACGGCTCCATGATCTCAGCGCAGTTCCTCTCCACCCTCGGCGTCCATCCCGCACTCGGCCGTGACTTCAATCCTGACGACGACCTCCTCGGCGCCGCGCCCGTCGCGCTCCTCAGCGACGCCTTCTGGCATCGCCAGTTCGGCGGCTCGCCCGCCATCCTCGGCCAGCCCATCACTCTCAATGGCGTCGACTACACCGTCGCCGGCATCCTCCCCGCCAGCTTCCTCTTCTACGGAGTCGATCGCGACGTCTACATCCCCATCGGCCAGTGGACCGATCCTTCTTTCCGCGATCGCCGCGTCGACATGAGCGCCCACGCCGTCGGCCGCCTGAAGCCCGGCGTCTCGCTCGCCCAGGCTCGCGCCGACATGGACTCCATCGCGCGCAACCTCGCCGTCCTTTATCCGGAAGCTGACAAAGACGTCGGCATCACGCTCGTGTCCATGAAGGAAGACATCGTCGGCAACGTGCAGCCCGTCCTGCTTGTCCTCCTCGCCGCTGTCGGATTCCTCCTGCTCATCGCCTGCGCCAACGTCGCCAGCCTTCTCCTCGCTCGCTCCGCCTCACGCTCCGGCGAATTCGCCATCCGCTCCGCACTCGGAGCCAGCCGCACGCGTCTCATCCGCCAGCTCCTCACCGAAAGCACTCTCCTCGCCGCTACCGGCAGTCTCCTCGGGCTCGCCCTCGCCTTCCTCGCCACCAAAGCCATCGTCGCTGCCCTCCCCGCGGAGCTACCCCGCGCCACCAGCGTCTCCATCGACGCCCGCGTTCTCCTCTTCACCCTCGCCGTCTCGCTCCTCGCCGGTATCCTCTTCGGACTCGCTCCCGCCCTCCGCACCTCACGCGCAAGCCTGCAGGAAATCCTGCGCACAACCGGCCGCGGCTCCAGTCACGCGCGTCATCGCCTCCAGGGAATCTTTGTCGCCGTCCAGCTCGCCCTCGCCCTCGTCCTCCTCATCGGCGCCGGGCTCATGCTGCGCTCCTTCGCCGCCCTCTGGCGCGTCGATCCAGGCTACCGCCCCGACCACGCCATCACCTTCTCCGTCTCCCTGCCCGCCAACTCCAAAACCACCGCTGCGGAAACCCGCGCACGCCTCCGCCGCTTCGATGCCGCCATGCGCGCCATCCCCGGTGTTGAAGCCGTCTCCGTCACCCTCGGCTCCCGCCCCATGATCCACGACTCCGCCTTACCCTTCTGGATCGAAGGCGAGCCGAAGCCCGACAACGATAACGACATGCATCCCGCCATGTTCTACCTCGTCGAGTCTGGCTTCCGGCCCGCCATGGGCATCAATCTCATCCGCGGTCGTTTCATCGCCGACCACGACGACGAACACGCCCCCACCGTCGTCGATATCGACGACGTTCTCGCCCGCACCGACTTCCCCCAGAGCGACCCCATCGGCCAACACATCCACATCGCCCAGTTCGACACCGAGGCCGAAATCGTCGGCGTCATCGGCCACCTCAAGCAATGGGGTCCCGGCAACGATCCGAAATCCGCTATCGAAGCCCAGTTCTTCTACCCGTTCATGCAGCTGCCGCCCAAGCTCATGGCCCTCGTCGCCAATGGCGTCGCCGTCGTTATCCGCACACACGACGATCCCACCGCCATCATGGCTCCGGTCCGCACCGCCGTCGCCCAGGTCGATCCCGGTGAAATCATCTACTCCGTCGAGACCATGAACGGCGTCATCGCCCGCTCCTTCGCCGCCCGCCGCCTCGCCATGATCCTTCTCGCCTTTTTCGCCGTCCTCGCCCTCGGCCTCGCCTCCATCGGCATCTACGGCGTCATCTCGTATCTGGTAGGCGAGCGCACGCGCGAAATCGGAGTCCGCATGGCGCTCGGCGCGCAGCGTCGCGATGTCCTCCACCTCATCCTCCGCCAGGGCGCGACCATGGCTCTCCTCGGCGTCGCTCTCGGCCTCTTTCTCGCGTCCGCGCTCACCCGCCTCATCGCCGCCCAGCTCTACGGAGTCACGCCCCACGACCCACTCACCTTCGCCGCCGTCGCCGTAGTCCTGGTTTTAGTCGCGCTCGCCGCCTGCTACATCCCCGCCCGCCGCGCAGCTGCCGTCAACCCAACAGAAGCCCTCCGCGCTCAATAGCCAATCTGTCGTCCTTGTTTTCAAGTTGTCATCCTGAGCGTAGCGAAGGACCTGCGGCTGCTTTTGCATTTGCTTTTCGTGCAGTGGCAGTCGCAAAGCAGCCGAAAAAAATCACAAGCGGGCGACAGCATTATTTCCTCTGACGAGCGGAGACCAGCTGCTCCCCGCTGCCCGCTGACTCCATCCACTGCACATGCCGCCGCGCCATCAGCAGCGGCACACAGCCAAACACGCCAAAGCTGCAATCCACCAGCCGCCACGCCATGGGAATCCCCCGCACCGCGCCTGCAATCAGCGCCAGCGGCACCACCCCCGCGCACGCAATCAACCCAAACGTGATCACCCAACGGTTCCGCACCGGATCCCGCCACGGCCCGATGAACGCCACCGCAATCGCCAAATGCGCGAACGCCAGCCAGTCAGTCCCGTACTGCAGAAACGGATACTGCGCGCCCATCTGCTCGAGAGCCTCATCCACGCGATCGACCCACGCCACCAGCCGCACCCGCTCCGCAACCGGCCGCACCGCATGCGAGTGAACCACCGCATCCAGCCACCGCACCTCCGTCCGCAGCGGAAACGCCGTCAACCCGCTCACCACCAGTCCCACCATGAACACCGCCAGCCAAACCCGCACCGCCCGCAGTTCTTGCGCTTCTGAACGCTGTCCGCTATCCGCCATCCGCTGCTTCATCCCCGCTCCTGCCCCAACACCGGCAACAACTCCGCGGACGTCTCGGCCCCTGCTTTTCTATCCGCTGTCCGCTGTACGCTATCCGCTATCCGCTGTTCAGTCACCCGCGCCAGCACCGCCTCCAGCACCGGAGTCATCCAGTTCAGCTGCCGCGCCCGAATCACCAAATCCCAAAGCCCCTCAAACTTCTTCCACCCCGCCGCATAAAAAAAGTGCTTCGCCTGATGCTTCACCGTCCCATAATTGAGCGACGCCCGCGCAATCGAACCCCACCGGTAAAACTCCTTGTACGCCCAGTCGTAGCCCGTCTTCAGCGCCTCCGCCGTCAGCCGCGCCGGCTCGTACACCACATGCCGCGTGTCAAACAGATCCCAGTTCCGCGTCACCGTCCGCCCCTCATGCATCATCCGCACATACAGCCGCGTCCCAGGATACGGCGTCTGGATATGAAATGTCGCCGTTGTAATCCCGCGCTCCATCGCCCAGTCCACCGTCCGCCGAAAAACATCCTCCCCATCCTCGTCCATGCCAAACACAAAGCTGCCGTTGATCATGATTCCCAACCCATGCAGCCGATCGGCCACCGCCCGATAATCGCGCCCCAGATTCTGCCGCTTGTTGCTCTGCCGCAGATTCCCCTCCGTCAGCGTCTCAAAACCAACAAAGATACTCCGCATTCCCGCGCCCGCAGCGCGCTCGATCAAGTCGCCGCGCAGAATCGAATCCACCGTCGCCGCGCCCTGGAATACGCGCCCCATCCCTTTCATCCCCGCAAACAGCGCCTCCGCAAACCGCCGATCCCCCAGCAAATGATCGTCGAGAAAATACAAATGCCGCCCCGGCAGCCGCTCAATCTCCTTGAGCGCATCGTCCACACGCTGCGTGTAGAACCCGCGTCCGCCCTCGAAAAACGCATCCTTATAACAAAAGTCGCAGTGCTGCGGACACCCGCGCGTCACCACAATCGAATTCGGCACCAGATACCGTCGCCGCTGAATCAAATCCCGCCGTATCGGTGGAACCCGCTCCAGCGTCCGCCCCAACAGCGACGTGTAAACCCGCCCCGGCTGGCCAGCGCGAAAATCCTCGAGGAACTGAGGAAATGTCTGCTCTCCCGGCCCCAGAAAAATCGCGTCCGCATGCACCGCCGCTTCTTCCGGCAACGACGTAACGTGCAGTCCGCCCAAACAAACAAACGCCCCGCGCTTCCGGTAACGATCTGCAATCCGATACGCCCGATAAGCATTCGTGATGTACACCTGGATCACCACCAGCTCCGGCGCATCATCCAGCGTCAGCCGCTCCACATGCTCATCGACGATCGTCGCCTCATCGTCGGCAGACAAATACGCCGCCAGCGTAGCGAGCCCCAGGGGAGGGAAGAGCGAATACTTAATCGGCCGCCAGTAAGGATCGGTCGCCTCCGTCAGCGCCGGCAAAATGAACTTCACCTTCAGCGGTTTCGTCCCCGGCGCAATCATCGCCCACCCCCAATGTCCACGGTGCCCCATTCAAGCCCTCCTTTGGCTTGAGTGGGCTCGATCACGCCGATAGCCTTCTCGACCGGATCAACCCAACCTGTCTCTCTCCGTGAACTCTGTGCTCTCTGTGCTGAAGTGGTAGTGCCGACCTGCGCATTTCCTGAACGCTGTCCGCTATCCGCTATCCGCTCGCACACCGGCACGCCTCCAAACCTCCGCTCCCGCCCACGAAACTCCTCGACCGCCGCCTCCAGATCCGCCGCCCCAAAGTCCGGCCACATCACATCGGTGAACACCAGTTCCGCATAGGCCGACTCCCACAGCAAAAAATCCGACAGCCGCTTCTCGCCGCCCGTGCGGATCAGCAAATCCACATCGCCGCCCTCCTCGCGCAGCGTCTCCGCCATCGCCCGCTCAACCAACTCGGGCGTGCCTGACCCATGCAGTCCACGCGCCGCCCGAGCCGCGGCCCGCGCAATCGCATCTCGCGACGAATAGTCCACAGCAACCCGCAAATGCAGCCGCGTGCCCCCCGCCGTAGCCGCCTCGCACTGGGCAATCTCCCGCAGCAGCATCCGCGGCAGCCGATCCCGTCTCCCAATCGCCTCCAGCCGCACCCCCGCCTCGCGCAGCGCATCCCGCTCCAGCCGCAGATACGCTGCGATCAGCGCGAGAACACTCCGCACCTCGAATGCCGGCCGCCGCCAGTTGTCCGAAGAAAACGCGTAGACCGTCAGCGTCCCGATCCCCAGCTCCGGCGCCCGCTCCACCACCCGCCGCACCGCCGCTACGCCCGCGTGATGCCCCGCCACCCGCGGCAATCCCCGCCGCGCCGCCCACCTCCCATTCCCATCCATGATGATGGCCACATGCGGCCCGTCCCGTCCCTCACTTTGCAACGCAAAGTTCCCGCCCGCACTCATCCCACTCTGCATCCCGATCCTCCGTCCCACCCAACTTTGCAACGCAAAGTCATCGCCCGTGTCAATCCACTTTGTAATGCAAAGTTACAGCATCAAAAAAACTACGCCCGCGAAGGCCGCAGCCCCCGCATCAGCGCCGCCGGCAACTCCTGCGTCCCCGTCGCCGCATCCCGCACCACCTGCTCCAGCGTTCCCAGATATTCCAGGTACCGCTTCCGCCCGTACGCCGTGATCCTCGCCACCGTCTGCGGCCGGTTCTTGTCGTGCCCCTTCACAATCTCCACCATCTTCCCTCGCTCCAGCACCCGCAAATGCCGGCTCAGGTTTCCATCCGTCAGCGCGCACAGCTGCTTCAGATCCCCAAACGTCAGCCCCTTCGGATTCGTCACCAGCGACGTCAGCACGCTCAGCCGCGCCCGCTCGTGAATCACCCGGTCCAGCCCCTCGTACGCAAACCGTCCCTCACTGCCGCGCCCTTTAGCTTTCATGTTCCCCTTTCCGCGCCGGCCACAGCAAAATTCCCGCCACGATCATCTGCCCCACTCCAAAAGCAATCCCCATCGCCCACGGAGAAAACGCCCGCCCATCGCCAAACGAAATCGAAATCAAACCCGTCAGCAGATACCAAATCCCCGCCGCCACCATCGGCCGCGGCAAAAACCGGCACGACGAAAAAACTCCCAGGCCGAAAATCACCTGCCACATTCCTGGCACGATCCACGCCGTCCCCGGCACCGACCGCACCACCACGAACGTGATCAGCAACCCCGCCGCCACTGACGGCAAAAACTGCTCCACCGCCATCCGGATCATCTCGTCCGACATGCCCGAGTGCACCCGCCGCGTCCGCCGATAGACCTGCACTCCGGTCAGCCCCACCGCCACCACCGCCGTCGAAATCCAGATGCCCAGGTAAGCGTTAATATGGTGCGCCGCATCCGGCGCCCACCGCGCCTGCACCCACGCCGCCACAAATGCAAACACCCCCGTGGTCGCCAGCGTTGCCGGCCCGTACCCGCGGAACTCCGTCGTCCGCGCCACCTGCCTGCGGATACTGCTGATCTCGCCCAGCGCTTTATTCAGGTCGTTCATCGCCGCCCTTCACTTTGCATTGCAAAGTAAACCACCGCGCCCCTTCTGTCAATCCCCCGCCTCGCCGCCTTCCTACAAAATAGAAAGAAAGTCGCACCGCTTCCGCGATGCGACCTCGCTGCTGCGCGATTCCAGAGAGCCCGGTACGAAACTCGAGGGGGAGGGCTTTTGGTCTGCTACTGGCCCACCAACACCCGCGTCGGCCGTTCCTCGTTCTGCTTCCGCCCGTCCAGCCGCTGCGTGATCAGGCTCCGATACTGCACCGACTGTAGTGTGTACTGCTGCCCGTCCTGGTCGAACCGCAGAATCACGCGGCCGTCCGTCGGGCCGGCGCGCCCGGCGACGCAACCCAGGAGAAGCCGACCTTCCAGTCATCGTTTCTCAGCGTCACAACACCGCTGATTTCGTTCCGGTCCAGGCTGTATCGCCCGGCTGGGCAAACCTTGCAGTTCACAGTGAAGTTGAAGAGTACGTTGACCATCGTCTCGGCCAACGCGTTGCTCGTTGCCAGTGCTGCTGTCGCCGCGATTGCCGACGCCAGAAAGGTCTTAGGGAGAATCGATCGCATATGCGGTCCTCCTGCTATGCGACCACCCTATCCATCCCCAAAATCAAAAGCGTCAAATTCCCGTCCAGATTTCGTCAAGCTTTTCTGATTCTCATCCCCAGCCGGGTGCCCCATCCTGGGCGCGCCCGCTTCTGGCGCGAGCAGGGTGGGTTAGCGCGCCAGCGCTGCCGCTTTTGTCTTGACGTTAGTTTTTCCCTGGAAAATTAATCCGCTGCCGCCAAATATGCGCGCCCTCACCCAGCCGGCACCGCACTCGCCTTCCGCGCACGCAGATGGTTCCTCATCTACGCCCGAATCTCCCGCACCCGCGCCCCCCGCTCCTTCTCCCCCAGCTTCTCCGCCCCGCAGCGCGTCCTCCAGCATCTGCGCCGCTTCGCCGTGCGCGTGGATCTCCCGCGCATGCCGCGCCCCGCCCCCACCCCGCTCCCCATTAACCACGCAACCTATATCTATATATAGAAAAGACCCCGCCCCAGGCCCCTCCCCGCATTCACCCCACTGACGCCGTCCCGGCGAACAACGTAACCGCCGGCCCTCTCAAACACAGGCAAAATGTGACGAGCACGACGTCGAATACCGCACCATGTCGCACTCTGTCCATCTTCCTGCCCGATGTCCTTCCTCTCCCGTCTCCTCCGGTTTCCTGGCCGCTGTCCGCTATCTGCTGAACGCTTCGCCGCACCTGTACCCTCCACTTTGCACCCTGTTTCCTGCCTTGTGACCCACATCACAATTCACATCACACCGTCTTGTGACCGCTGGCACATACAGTCATATCCCCCCGAATTAACAATTTCTCCGTCATGAGATTGCGCATGGCTACCGTGCCCAATAGCTATCGCCCAACACCCTCCGGGGTCCCCAGCGTGCCCGCTGTTGGCGCGATGGGGTGGTAGCCAGCACCGCAACGCACTTATACCCAATAGACACTCGCCCCTGCGGCGGCAGAACGGAGAACAAAATGAGTACGACCTCCACGAGTTCCCAGGCAATCGGCCAGGAACAAAAGACTCTAGCCCCTTCCCAATACGTCTTCTTCTTCGGTAACGGATCCGCCGAAGGTAACGGCAAAATGCGCGACGACCTCGGCGGCAAAGGCGCGGGCCTCGCCGAAATGACCAATGCCGGTCTCCCCGTACCTCCAGGCTTCACCATCCAGACCGAAGCCTGCCGCGAATACATGCGCGGCTCCCTCTCTGCTCAGGTAACCGAGCAGATGGACGCCGCCCTCGATCGCCTCGAGAAACTGCAGGGTCAGCGCCTCGGCGCAGGCGACAATCCGCTGCTGGTCAGCGTCCGCTCCGGCGCAAAATTCTCTATGCCCGGCATGATGGACACCATCCTCAACCTCGGCCTCAATGACCACTCCGTCGAGTCCCTCGCCAAAAAAGCCAACAACCCCCGCTTCGCTTACGATTCGTATCGGCGGCTGATACAAATGTTCGGCGATGTCGTCCTCGATATCCCCAAAAACGAGTTCGAGCACATCTTCGACGAGACCAAAAAGAGGTACAACGCCAAACAGGACACCGATCTCACCCCCGCCGCCCTAAAAGAAGTCATCGGCAGTTACAAAAAGCTCGTCCTCAAACACACCGGCGCCGAGTTCCCCCAGGATCCCGACCGCCAGCTCACCATGGCGCGCGACGCCGTGTTCAGGTCCTGGAACAATGACCGCGCCAAGACCTATCGCCGCCTCAACCACATCGACGACTGGCTCGGCACCGCCGTCAACGTTCAGGCCATGGTCTACGGCAATCTCAATGAGACCTCCGGCACCGGCGTCGGCTTCACCCGCAATCCCGCCAACGGCGAGAAGGAATTCTATGGCGAATTCCTCATGAACGCGCAGGGCGAAGACGTCGTCGCCG
Organism: Acidobacterium sp.; assembly: GCA_003166955.1. Lineage (GTDB taxonomy): Bacteria > Acidobacteriota > Terriglobia > Terriglobales > Acidobacteriaceae > Palsa-343. The sequence continues at coordinate 96,710 of PMUI01000111.1, read as the reverse complement.
GCATCCGAACCCCGGTTCCCATCAGCGAACTCCATAAGCAGATGCCGCACGTCTACGACCAGCTCCGCGACCTGACCTCGCGTCTGGAAAAGCACTACCGCGACATGCAGGACTTCGAGTTCACCATTCAGGACGGCCGCCTCTACATGCTGCAGACCCGCAATGCGAAGCGCACCGGCCTCGCCGCTGTCCGCATCGCCATCGACATGGTCCGCGAAAACCTCATCTCCATCGACGAAGCGGTCCTCCGCGTCGAGCCCAACCAGATCTTCGACTTCCTCGTCCCTCGTCTCGACGAGAAGGGAAGTATCGAAGTTCTCGCCAGGGGTCTTCCCGCCTCGCCCGGCGCTGCTGTCGGCCAGATCGTCTTCACCGCTGCCGAAGCCGTCAAGGTCCACGAGAAGGGCACCTATAAGTCCATCATTCTCGTCCGTGCAGAAACTTCACCTGAAGATATCGCCGGTATGAACGTTGCCTCCGGCATCCTCACCTCCCGCGGCGGCATGACCTCGCACGCTGCTCTGGTCACCCGCGGCATGGGCAAGTGCTGCGTGGCCGGCGCCGGCGACTGCACCATCGACGAAAAGAAAAAGGAAATGCGCGTCAAGGGCAAAGTCTTCCACGAAGGCGACTGGCTCTCCCTCGACGGCACCACCGGCCGCATCATCAACGGCAGGCTCAACACCCTGCCCGTCAATCCCGATAACCCCGACCTCATCCAGTTCATGGGTTGGGTCGACGAGCGCCGCCGCCTGCGCGTCCTCGCCAACGCGGACATCCCGCGCGACGCGAAGCAAGCCCAGGCCTTCGGAGCCCAGGGCATCGGCCTCTGCCGCACCGAGCACATGTTCTTCGCCGAAGATCGCCTGCCCCACATGCAGGCCATGATCCTCGCGAAAACCGAAGAAGACCGCCGCGCCGCCCTGGCAAAACTTCTGCCGATGCAGCGCGCCGACTTCCAGGGCCTGCTCAAATGCATGGGCTCCCTGCCGGTCGTCATTCGCCTCCTCGATCCGCCTCTCCACGAGTTCCTCCCCAAGCGGGAAGACCTCCTGGTGCAGATCGCGAAACTCGAAGCCACGCATCCGAAATCGCCGAAGCTCAAGGAACTCCACAAAATCCTCGAGCGCGTCGAAGAGCTGCATGAACTCAACCCCATGCTCGCCCTGCGCGGCTGCCGCCTCGGCATCACCTATCCCGAGATCACCGAAATGCAGGCCCACGCCATCTTTGAAGCCGCCGCTGCGGTCAAAAAGTCCGGCGCCGACCCGCACCTCGAAATCATGATCCCGCTCATCGCCGGTCCCGAGGAGTTCAAAGCTCAGGCCGCTATCATCCACGCCGTCGCTCACGATGTCTTCATCAAAAAAGGCCTCGCCGTCGACTACAAAGTGGGAACCATGATCGAGCTGCCCCGCGCCTGCATCGTTGCCGACAAAATCGCTGCCGACGCCGAATTCTTCAGCTTCGGAACCAACGACCTCACGCAGACCACCTTCGGCATCTCCCGCGACGACTGCAACAAGTTCCTGCCGGCGTATCTCCAGCAGGGCATCTTCAAACAGGACCCCTTCGCCGTTCTCGATCAGGAAGGTGTCGGCACGCTCATCAAGATGGCCGCTAACAAAGGCCGCTCCGCGCGCCGCGACCTTGAGATCGGCATCTGCGGCGAACATGGCGGCGAACCCGAATCCGTCAAGTTCTGCCACCGCGCCGGACTCGACTACGTTTCCTGCTCACCCTACCGTCTGCTTACCGCACGTCTCGCGGCAGCCCAGGCGGCCATCGAGGAGCAGAAAATCTTCAACCCCGATCTCCGTACAGGGAACTCTAAGTAGTTTGCTCTGCCCGCCGCGCGAGTTCGCTTGCGCGGCGGGCGTTGCAACACTCGGTGAGGTAGCTGTACGGTTCCGCCGCGTTTCTTTTTACGTTCTCTTCCTTACGAACGAAACGCGGCGGATTACTTGTTGCGGAATTCGAGCAGCGATTCACGAATCGGCGCTCGTGGGGCACGCCTCGTGGCCTGTAGGCCAGTGACCTGACCGAAGCTCTTTCTGCCGCATGTGATGTTGATCTGTCGTACTTGCAATCATCCCGCCGCGCTCCTGGCAGAGGAGCGCGGCGGGCTTTCCCTTTGCACGATTGTCACCCTGAGCAAAGCATCTGATTCCAGCGCGCCGTTATTTGCGTCCTGAAGTAATTCAGGCGAGCCGAAGGTCCCGCGAGGTGCCCCGCTCCCGGCTCCCGGCTACCCGCTCCCAACCGCGCCCCAGGTGACTTCAGTGATTCACACCAAAGCCCTGGCCCGTCGGTAATCTTGCGTCCCACCGCGTTCGCGGATCACACTACTCTTCGACTGGACTCATCGCTGGTCCCGCTGCCTAGGGTCCCCGAAAGTGCCATGGGCTAAGACCGCTCCGCCGAACGGCCATGAAGTCCGCAATGGGAACACTGTTTTTCGTTGGCCAGGAGTTACCCATGAAAAAGATTCATCTGCCGTTGGTTTTCCTCGTCCTCGTCGCCTCTGCCAGCGTTGGCGGGGCCTCCGAGCCCAATGCGATCCGCGGCCGGCTCCCCCACGACGCCATCCTCCAGGGATTCCCCTGCGCCCACGGCGACGCCTGGTTCTATCCCGACGGCGCACTCAATCAGTGCACCCTCGCCCGCCCCGCCACCCTCGGCGACCTCCGCGTTCCCCCCGGCTCTGTCATCGAGCTCTGGCCCAGCGGCGCCCCCCATTACCTCATGCTTCCGCGTGAAACCGTCCTCGCCGGATTCCGCATCCGCGGCGGCACACGCCTCGATCGGTCCCGCGGCGCCACCACCGCCTTCTACCGCAACGGCGGACTCCGCTCCTTCTATCTCGGCCGCAATCAGCTCGTTCAGGGCGTCCCCTGTCGCGGCGGATCCTGGAACACCCTCTCCGACCCCAGCGGCGGCCAGAACCTCGTCGAGTTCTACGACGACGGCAAGCTCGCCTCCTGCAAACTCACTCGCGACTACAGCGGCCTCCGCACCGGCCAGCGCATCCTCCTCCCGCACCTCACCACCGCTCCCGACATCGCCAAAATCGCCACCGCCCAATAACCCAATAACCGATAAACCGGGTGCCCCATTCTGGTCGCGCCCGTCTTTGGCGCGAGCAGGACCGGGGTCCCCGCCACGCCCGATGTTGGCGTGGTGGCGTGAAGCGTGGGCATCGCGCGAGGCGCGATCAAGAAACCAAAGTTTCCTCCCCCGTCATCAACCCCGCGTATATTGATCCCGACTCCCTCAAATCACCCCGTAACACCGCAGGAAAGGCACTCCCATGGAACCCCTCACCACCGTTGGCCTCGTCCTCCTCGCTATCATCCTCATCTTCGTCCTCATCACCCTCGTCAAAACCATGTACACCGTCCGCACCTACACCGCCGGTGTCGTCGAGCGCTTCGGCAAGTTCAACCGCATCGCCCAGCCCGGCCTTCACTTCCTCGTGCCGTGGTGCGAAACCGTCCGCTTCATGGACCTGCAAATCCGCCAGGCCGACGTCAATGTCGAAACCAAATCCAAGGACAACGTCTTCGTCACCATCCCCGTCTCCGTCCAGTACCAGGTTCTTCCCGACAAGGTCTTCGAGGCCTACTACAAGCTCAGCTCCCCGCAAAAGCAAATCGAGAGCTACGTCTTCAACTCCATCCTCGGCCACGTCCCCACCCTCACCCTCGACGAGGCCTTCGAGCAGCAGGCGCAGATCTCCGCCGCCGTTAAACGCGAGCTCGACGCCGTCATGAGCGAGTTTGGCTACAACATCCTCAAAGCCCTCGTCACCGACATGGTCCCTGACGCCAAAGTCAAAGCCGCCATGAACGACATCAACGCCGCTCAGCGCGAACAAACCGCCGCCCAGGCCCGCGGCGAAGCTGAAAAAATTCTCAAGGTCAAGCAGGCCGAAGCCGAAGCCCAGTCCAAAGCCCTCCAGGGCGAAGGCGTTGCCAAGCAGCGCCAGGCCATCATTCAGGGCCTCCAGGCCTCCGTCGAGCAGTTCCAGACCGCGGTCGAAGGCTCCACCGCCCGCGACGTCATGTCCATGGTCCTGCTCACACAGTATTTCGATACGCTGCGCGACATCGGTACCGCCGGCCGCTCCAACACTATCCTGCTGCCCAACAATCCCGGCGCCGTCAACGACCTCCTCACCCAGATCATGGCCGGCCTCGGCGCGCAAAGCAGTTTCGACGGCAACTCCGCCGCCATCCCGCGCCCCGTCGCTCCCACCACGACCACCCCGCGCTAGCCGAAATCTCCGGGCACCCGAATCCGCGGGTGCCCAAGCCGGACATCACGCAAAACACTCTGCGGAACCACCGCAAAACTCAACAAAAGAAAAAACTCTGTCATCCTGAGCGAAGCCGCGAAATTTGTTGCGCCGCATTTGGCGCAACAAACAATTCAGGCGCGAGTCGAAGGACCTGCGGTTCTGCTGGAACCTTCGCAGATCTCAACAAACAGAAAACTCTGTCACTCTGAGCAAGCCGAAGGCGACTCGAATCGGCGCCGAGTGCGTATCATGGTGCCATCGTCGACTCCCCTCCGGAGGTATTTTGAAGACCCGCTTCCTCGTCACAGCATTCGTTCTCGTTCTCTCCGCTCACGCCCAGGCGCCGCTCTTCAGCGCGCCCATCTCGCCGCTTACCGCACAGCAGCGCGCCGCCATGACCGGCAAATCCTGGAAGCCCGGCTGCCCCGTCTCTCTCGACGACTTGGCCTCCGTCCGCGTTACGTACTGGGGCTTCGATAACCAGACCCACCAGGGTACCATCGTCCTCCACAAACGATTCGCCCAGGAAGCCTACGACATCTTCGGCCAGCTCTACTCCGCCCGCTTTCCCATCTACAAAATCGACACCTGGGAGAACTACGGCCCCGACGTCTACGCCGAACAGGACATCACCGTCGGGTTCTACTGCGAGCGCGCCGACGACGACCCCACCCAGTGGAGCAGCCACGCCTACGGCCTCGCCATCGACCTCAACCCCCGCGAGAATCCATTCCAGAATCCGAAATCCGGCTGGTGGCCGCAAAGCTCCGCCGTCTTCGCGCCCCGCGACAACGGTCAGGGCAAAATCTCGCCCGACTCGCCCGCTTTCCGCATCTTCATGCGTCACAGATGGGTCTGGGGCGGCTTCTCCGCCGGCGATCCCGATCTCATGCACTTCACCAAACTCACCTACGGCGGCTCCGGCAACCCCCTCGACCGCCCCTACACCGTCACCGGCCTCCAGTCCACCCCCGAAACCGCCCCGCCCCAATAAACCCATCGATGACCCGGGTGCCCCATCCTGGTCGCGCCCGCTTTTGGCGCGAGAAGCGTGGCCATCGCGCAAAGGGCGATCAGGGCCGAACGCCGAACGCCGAACGCTGAACGCTTTCGTAATCTCCCTCGTATAAACTCACACCACAGAATCCTCCCCAGAGGGTTTGCATGCTCTTCCGCCCCGGCTTTTGTACTTCCCCGGAACCATTCCCCCCATCCCGGGTCTAAATCAAAGAGGGCGGCACCGCAGTAACGGGACCGCCGTGCTATCACCGTGGTCCCGTAACGGTACCACCAGGCGCAGGAGCCCCCATCCTTCTGCAAAGGCAAGAAAACACAGGTATTTCAAGTACCTGTGCGGCCATGAGGAAGCTATGATCACTCGGGCGTTTTTCTCCTTCCCACGCAATCCCCGGCAATCCAGCCCCAACTCCGCCAGCCTCCCGCGCCGCGCTATCGCCCTCGGCCTCGTCGTCCTCCTGCTCCCCTGCGCCCAACTCGACCTCTTCGCCCAGGCCCCGCAAAGCTACCCGCCGCCGCAGACCGACCAGCAGCCACAACAGGATTACCCTCCCCCACCCCCCGACTACCCACAGCAGGCGCCAAACCAGCAGTACCAGCAGCAGGCGCCGCCGAGTTCCTATCCCCAGCAGCCGCCCGACCAGCAATACGTGCAGCCGCCCCAGTATCAACAGCAGCCGCCTCAATACCAGCAGCAGGCGCCGCCCCAGTACCAGCAGCCCTACCCCCAGGATCAATACCCCCAGCAGCAGCCCGGCTACCCCGACCAGTCCTACAACCAGCCCCCGGCCCCGCCGCAGCAAACGCAGCCGGCCCTCGCTCCCGATCAGATCGACCAGCTGATCGCCCCCATCGCGCTCTACCCGGACTCCCTCATCGCCCAGATCCTCGCGGCCTCCACCTTCCCTGAGCAAATCGCCTCCGCCGATCGCTGGCGCCAGTCCATGGGCTACGCCTCGCCTCAGGACATCGCCGCCGGAGCCAACGCCCAGCCCTGGGACCCCAGCGTGAAAGCCCTCACCGCCTTCCCCCAGGTCCTTTCTGAACTCGACCAGAACCTCTCCTGGACCACCGAACTCGGCAACGCTTACTACAACCAGCCGCAGGATGTCTTCAACGCCATCCAGGCCATGCGCCAGCGCGCCCAGGCCGCCGGCAACCTCCAGTCCACTCCTCAGGAAGCCGTCACCAACGACCAGGGCTACATCGACATCGCTCCCGCCAATCCTCAAGTCGTCTACGTCCCCGCCTACGATCCGTGGGTCGTCTACGGATCCCCCATCGCCCCCTGGCCCGGATTCGCCCTCTTCGACGGGCTCGGCTACTACGGCGTCCGCTTCGGCCCCGGCCTCGTCATCTCCGCCTTCACCGGCCTGCCCTGGGGATTCTTCGGCTGGGGACTCAGCTGGTTCGGCAACTGCCTCTTCTTCAACCACGAAGGCTACTTCCCCCAAGGCCCCGGCCTCCGCGACTGGGGACTCCGCAACGGCGGCCCCCGCTATGGCTGGAACCGCTCCTTCGCCTACGCCCGCGCCTATGATCGGGGACTGAATCGCGGCTATGACCGCGGCGCCTATACCAACCGCGGCTATGGACAGCGTGGCTACGCGAATCGCAGCTTCGGCCAGAATCGCGGCCTCGAGAATCGTGCCTACGGAGAAAACCGAGGCTTCAACGATCCCCGCAACGGATTCGCGAATCGCCCCGGCTACGCCAACAACAACGGTCGAGCCCCGCAGCAGCAGTCCTTCAACCGCATGCCCGCCTTCAACGCGCGCCCCGGCTCCGGAAGCTACGGTGCCTACGGTCGGCCCAACGCCAACTACGGCTCCGGCTTCAACAACCGCCCACCGCAAAACTTCCAGAACTACGGCAGCCCAGCCCAGAACTATCCCCGCCCCTCAGCCCCCGGCGGACTCAGCTACGGCAACGCCTTCCGCCAACCACAATCGAACTTCCGCTCCGCGCCCACCTATCGTGCCTACGGCGGTTCCTCCGCATTCGATAACCGCAGCTTCAACTCCGGCTCTCAGCACTCCAACTCCTTCAACGGCGAAGGCCGCACCCCGAGCACGCCCCACTTCAGCGGCGGAGGCTTTGGCGGAGGAGGCCACAGCTTCGGTGGTAGCGGAGGCCGCAGCTTCGGCGGTGGCGGTGGTGGGCACTTCAGTGGAGGAGGCGGCCACTCCAGCAGTCACGGTGGCGGCGGCAGCCACCACCGCTAAACCCCCGACCCGGGTCCCCCGTCCTTACCAGAAACCATCCGGTGCCCCATCCTGGTCGCGCGGCGCTCTTCCGCGCGAGCAGGGTGGGCATCGCGCTCGAGCGCGATCACTTCTCGATCCCCGAGCCCCGACCACGCATCGCCCCCAAGCGCTATCATCGTGATTTCCCGATGACCACCACCACCGATCCCACCCCAAAATCCCAACTCCGCAAGACCATGGGCTTCTGGGACGTCCTCCTCTTCAACATCGCCACCGTCGTCGGCCCTCGCTGGATCGCCGCCGCCGGCCACAACGGCACCTCCTCCATCAGCCTCTGGATCCTCGCCGCCGTCTTCTTCTTCGTCCCTGGCGCACTCGTCATCAACGAACTCTCCTCCCGCTTCCCCGAAGAAGGCGGTCTCTACGTCTGGGCCAAAGAAGCCTTCGGCCCCTTCCACGGCTTCATCGCCGGCTGGACCTACTGGATCTACACCGTCTTCTATTTCCCCGGCCTCCTCCTCGCCTCAGCCTCCATGTCCGCCTACGTTTTCGGAGCCCACGGCGCTACCCTCGCGCAAAACCGCGCCTTCCAGCTCGAAGTCTCCCTCGGCCTCCTCATCGTCGCCGTCGGACTCAACATCGTCGGCCTCAACATTGGCAAATGGCTCCAGAACGCCGGCGGAGTCGGCACCTTCCTCCCCCTGGCCATCCTCGTCGCCCTCGGAGCGCTCGTCGCGTTTCACCACCAATCCGTCACTCATTTCACTGCGCGCAACATGCTGCCCACCCTCAACTGGGACACCGTCAACTTCTGGTCGCAGATCGCCTTCGCCTTCACCGGCCTCGAGCTCGTCTCCGCCATGAGCGAAGAAGTCCGCGACCCCCGCCGCACCTTGCCCCGCGCCGTTTATGGAGCGAGCGCCCTGATCGCCTTCATCTACATCGCCGGAACCTTCGCCGTCCTCGCGCTGGTCCCCGCGGCCGACCTCGATCCGCAAAGCGGCGTCTTCCACGCGATCACCATCGGCTCCGTCGCGCTCAGGATCGGATTCCTCGGCATCCTCGCCGCCCTCCTCGTCACCGTCGGCAATGCCGGCGGAGTCGGCTCCACCGTCGCCGGCATCGCCCGCGTCCCCTTCGTCGTCGGCATCGACCGCTACCTCCCCGCCGCCTTCGGAAAAATTCACCCCCGCTGGCGCACTCCGTGGGTCTCGATCCTCGTCCAGGGCGCAGCCTCCGGCCTCTTCCTGCTGCTGAGTCAGATCAACGACACCACCCGCGGCGCCTATCAATCCCTCGTCGACGTGGCCATCATCCTTTACTTCATCCCCTTCCTCTATATGTTCGCGGCTGTCATCCGCCTCGGCCGCCGTCCTGACCGCGCCTCGAACCCGCACGCCATCCTCGTCCCCGGCGGCCAGTCCGGCGTCTGGATCTGCGGCGCCCTCGGCTTCTTCGTGGTCCTCATCGCCATCTTCTTCTCCGTCATCCCCCCCGGCGACACCTCCAGCAAGACGCTCTTCGAATTTAAAGTGGTCCTCACCACTGTCGCAGCCATTGCGCTCGGCCTCATCCTGTACTGGCGAGGAGCCCGCTCCAAAGCGACACAATTGTAACCATCGCGGTTACACTCTGTGGTTGCCGGGGCGCGTACTTGTAATCCTTCGCGGATCTCCAGGATTCTGCTTCTCTATCCGCGATCCTCTATCCGCTGTACCCTGACGAAATGCAGCGTCTCCTCGCCGGCTACAAAAAGTTCCGCCGCGAAGTCTTCCCCAACCACAAAGACCATTTCCATCTCCTCGCCGACAGCCAGCACCCCGACATCCTCTTCATCACCTGCGCCGATTCCCGCGTCGTCCCCAACCTCATCTTCCAGACCGAGCCCGGCGACATGTTCCTCTGCCGCGTCATCGGCAACATCGTTCCGCCCTACGGAGCCATGCTCGGCGGCATCTCCGCCACCATCGAGTACGCCGTCGAAGTCCTCCACGTCCGACACATCATCGTCTGCGGCCACTCCGACTGCGGCGCCATCAAAGCCGTCCTTCCGCCAGATCCCAACGAATCCGCCCCGCGCGATCCTCGCACCCCGCGCGATCTCTCCCGCCTCCCGCTCACCGCCAAATGGCTCGGCTACGTCGAGCCCGCCTGGAAGTACTTGCCCGCGGGCATCTCCGACGCCGACATTCCGACTCTTCACACGGCGCTCATCCGCGCCAACGTCGTCGCCCAGCTCGAGAATCTAAAGACCCACCCCGAAGTAGCCCGAGCCCTCGCCCACAACACCCTCGAAGTCCACGGCTGGTACTACGACATCCTCACCGGAGCCGTAGAAGCCTGGGACCAGCAAAGACGCCAATTCCTCCCCCTCGAAGACTGGGCCTCCGATGTTTCTGAACGCTGAACGCGAACGCCGAGCGCTGACCTCAGTGCGCCCCGACCGGTGGCTTGGCCCCAGGCCGCGCCTTCTTAAAAAACCAAACCAAAATCACACAAGCAAAACAAATCAAGCTCATCCACCGGAACACATCCACAAACGCCCACAGCAGCGCCTGCTGCCCCAGCCGCTGATACAGCGTCCCCGCCGCCGCATGCTCCGCGTTTGCCGCCGCCGTGTGCTGCGTCAAATATCCCGTCAGCCCGCTCAGCTGCTGCTCAAACCAGTACTGCGTCTGCGGCACAGCCCCGCCAATCTCCGTCTGGTGCACAGCGCTCCGCCGCACCAGCAGCGTCTGCGCAATCGATATCCCAATCGACCCGCCCACGTTCCGCAACAGATTGAAAATCCCGCTCGCGTTCCCGATCTGATCGTTCCTCAGCGTGCTGTATGCCTGCGTCGTAATCGGCACAAACACAAAACTCAGCGCGAACCCCGTCGCCACAATCGGCACCAGCAGCGTCCACGGACTCAGCCCCAGTGTCAGGTTCCCCAGCATCAGCGACATCACACCGAACCCCACAAACCCAAACGTCAGCAGATACCTGGGGTCCACTTTGTTCCCGAAATACCCAATGATGGGCATCGCCACAATCGACCCGATCCCGCGCGGCCCCACCACCAGACCCGCCGTGAACGCCGTGTACCCCAGCAGCTCCTGGTAAAACAACGGGAGCACCGTGATCATCGAATAGATACACAGCCCGAACAGCAGAATCAGCGCGCACCCCAGCCCAAAATTCCAGTTCTTCAGCGTCTTCAGATTCACGAGCGGCGTCTTGCTCCGCCACGAATGCACCACGAACCACGTAAACGACCCCACCAGGAAGAAGAATGCCCACCGGATCCACGTCGCCCCAAACCAGTCGTCCTCCTGCCCCTTGTCCAGAATGATCTGCAGGCACCCGGTCCACACCGCCAGCAGCCCAAACCCCAGCCCGTCAAACTTGCTCGCGTGCCCCTTCGTGATGTACTCCGGGTCCTTGATGTACCGGCCGATCATGAACACCGCCAGCGCGCCCACCGGAATGTTGATATAGAACGCGTACCGCCAGCTGTACGTGTCCGTCAGCCACCCGCCCAGCGTCGGCCCCAGCACCGGAGCCACCACCACCCCGAACGCGAACAGCGCCATCGCCGCCCCGCGCTTCTCCGGAGGAAAGCTCTCAAGCAATATTGACTGCGACAGCGGCTGCAGCGCGCCGCCACCCGCGCCCTGGATTACGCGCGCGATCAAAATGAATCCCAGCGTCGGCGCCGCCCCGCAGAAAAACGAAGCAATCGTGAAGATGATCACGCACGTGATCAGGAATCTCTTCCGCCCGAACTTCAGCGAGAACCAGTTGCTTGCCGGCAGAATCACCGCGTTCGCCACCAGGTAGCTCGTCAGCACCCACGTCGCTTCATCGTTTGAAGCCGACAGCGACCCCGCGATATACGGCAGCGCGACGCTCGCGATCGCCGTGTCCAGCACCTCCATAAAGGTCGCCAGCATCACGGAGACCGCGATGAGCCACGGATTGATCCCAAAATTCTGCGCCTGCTGACCGCTTCCGTCCGCCATGCCCCTCTGCCAATTGTAGAAATCTGCGTGGGTGAAAACGACGAAGCCAAAACTACGAACGTCGAACCTGAACTACGAACGCGGAAACCAGACCTGTGGCCTGGATGCGAATAGAGCCGACGAAGCGAGGAACTCCAAAGAAGATGACTACTGGGGAAGAGTAACCCGGTTCGCCTTTTTGATGCGTCAGGACCTACGAAAAGCCCAAATCCCCCCGCCCCTCCATATAAATAGGAACCCACCGCCTCCTGTCCGCTGGCTCCCGGCTCCAAGCACCCGGCTCCAAGATCCTAAGCCCCCAGGCACCCAGCTACAGACTACCGCCTACCGGCTGCAGGCTCCCCTAACCCTTTCCCCAACATCCACTTCCCATTCTGCATCCCAGCTACCACATTCAGCATCAGATAGATTGACAATAACTCACTCAAGTGCCATCCTAGCCAAGGACCAAGGCACCTCTTCAGGAGCACCCAAAACAATGGCAAAGATTATCGGTATCGACCTCGGCACGACCAACTCCGTCGTTGCCGTTATGGAGGGCGGTGAGCCCAAAGTGATCGCCAATGAGGAGGGCGGCCGTACTACCCCCTCTGTCGTCGCCATCACCAAATCCGGCGAGCGCCTCGTCGGCCAGGTCGCCAAGCGCCAGGCCATCACCAACCCCGCCAACACCATTTACTCCATCAAACGCTTCATGGGCCGCCGCTTCAACGAAGTCAGCGACGAAATGAAGATGGTTCCCTACAAAGTCGTCCAGCAGGGCGACCACGTCGCCATCGAGGCGCAGGGCAAGCTCTACACCCCGCCCGAAATCTCCGCGCTCATCCTTCAGAAGTTGAAGAAGGCCGCCGAAGACCATCTCGGCTCCACGGTGACTGAAGCTGTCATCACCGTCCCCGCCTATTTCAACGACGCGCAGCGCCAGGCCACCAAGGACGCAGGCAAAATCGCCGGTCTCGACGTCAAGCGCATCGTCAACGAGCCNNGGCGACAACATCGACCAGCGCATCGTCGACTGGCTCATCGATGAGTTCAAGAAAGAGGAAGGCCTCGACCTCCGTGCGCGTGGCAACGAGATGGCCCTCCAGCGCCTCCGCGATGGCGCCGAGCGCGCCAAAATCGAGCTCTCGACCGCACTTGAAACCGAGATCAATCTGCCCTTCATCACGGCGGATGCCTCCGGTCCCAAGCACCTGGTCAAGAAGCTCACCCGCGCCAAACTCGAGCAGCTCGTCGAGGACATCATCCAGCGCTCCATCGAGCCTTCGAAGAAGGCCCTCTCCGACGCCGGCATCGATGCCAGCAAAATCGACGAAGTCGTCCTCGTCGGTGGCCAGACGCGCATGCCGCGCATCCAGGCCCTCGTCAAGGAGCTTTTCGGCAAAGAAGGCCACAAGGGCGTCAATCCCGATGAAGTCGTGGCCATCGGCGCCGCAGTCCAGGCCGGAGTCCTCGCCGGCGAAGTGAAGGACCTGCTGCTGCTCGACGTCACGCCGCTCACCCTCTCCATCGAAACCCTGGGTGGAGTAGCGACACCGATGATCCCGCGCAACACCACGATTCCAACCAAGAAGACCGAGACCTTCTCGACCGCGGCGGACAGTCAGACCGAAGTCGAAGTCCACGTCCTCCAGGGCGAGCGCCCCATGGCCGCGCAGAACCGCACGCTGGGCAAGTTCAAGCTCGGCGGCATTCCGCCCGCGCCTCGCGGCATCCCCCAGATCGAGGTCACCTTCGACATCGACGCCAACGGCATCCTCAACGTCAACGCGAAAGACAACGCCACCGGCAAGGACCAGAAGATCACCATCACCTCCTCTTCGGGTCTCAGCAAGGAAGAAGTCGACCGCATGGCGAAGGAAGCCGAGGCTCACTCTGCCGAGGACAAGCAGAAGCGCGACGAAATCGAATCGCGCAACCAGCTCGACGGCCTGGTCTACAACATCGAGAAGATGCTCAAGGAGAACGGCGACAAAGTCTCCGGCTCCGAGAAGGCCGACGTCGAAACCGCCCTCGCCGACGCGAAGAAAGTCCTCGAAGGCCAGTCCAGCCCCGCTGAGATGAACGCGGCGCGCGAAAAACTAACCGCCGCGTCGCACAAACTAGCCGAGGCCATGTACAAGGCTGGAGCCAGCACAGCGGGCGCAGCCGGCAACGGCGTTCCGCCCACCGACGGAGCAACAGCCTCGGCCGGAACCGCCGACGAAAAGAAAGACGAAGGAGTCATCGACGCCGAATACGTCGACGTTGACGATAAGAAATAACGGCGCTCGCGAAATTGCTGACGAAGGATCTCGCGAGAACCAGGGTGGCCCATTCAAGCCCGCAGTTGGCTTGAGTGAGCAGGCCAGGATCTTGAACAGGCAACAGCATTGCGCCGATGTAATCGGGGCGTTCCAAAGGAACAGCCTGCCCTGAGCGACCCTGAGCAAGCGAAGGGGAGTCGAACGGGCCCCGAACTTTAAAAACATAAGGAGTAGCAGTTGAATGAGACTTCCCCCATGACGAACACACTGTGGAAATGCGAACAGCTCCGCGCAGGACAGATCACCAACCAGGTTGTGTTCGACGATGAACAGCAAGCCCACCACTTCGTCCGCGAAATGCGCTCCGTAGAACCCGACATCTTCTGGCGCATCGAACCCGTCGACGCTCAGATGGTGTGGAACTGAGTCTCGTAGTGAATCAACCCTGGAGCCTGCGGATAGAAAGTGATCCCGAGTAGAATAACTTCAACCTCGCGGGAGGTTCCGATGGATTATTCGCAGATCATCACGATCGACCCCGGCAAACGCAGCGGCAAGGCCTGCATTCGTGACCTGCGCATTACCGTCTATGACGTGCTGGATTACCTGGCCGCTGGGATGACGCAGGACGAGATTCTCGCGGACTTCCCCGACCTTACCGAGACCGATATTCGCGCCTGCCTCGCTTACGCCGCCGATGCCGAGCGCAGGCTCGCCATCGTACCCTTGTGAAACTGCTGCTCGATGAGAATCTCTCGCCACGCCTTACTGCGGCGCTTCGTGATCTCTACCCCGGATCGCTCCACCTTCGGGATTGCGGCCTGCGCGGAGCTTCCGACAATGAGGTGTGGCGCTATGCTCTTCAGAATGGTTTCATGATCGTTTCGAAAGACTCGGATTTCGCGCAACGAAGCCTGCTGCTCGGGGGACTGCCGAAGGTAGTCTGGTTGCGGATCGGAAATTGCACTACCGCCCGTGCGGACTTCGTCCTCCGCAATGCAGTCGCTCGCGTCGAGGCCTTCGAGAACAGCGAGGAGAGCTGCCTGGTCCTGACGCACCCTCGTCCCGGATAGGTCGCGAATTCAGCAGCGGGCAGCGGGCCGGACCAGAAATGAATGTTTCCGCGGGTGGAATAACGCAGTAGCAACCCGCATCGAGTGAAAAACAAAACCATGCCACCCACCCAGCACAAAGACTATTACGGCCTGCTCGGCGTCAAGAAAACCGCCACCCCCGAGGAGATCCGCAAGGCCTTCCGCAAGCTCGCCCGCAAGTACCACCCCGACGTCAATCCCGGCGACAAAAAATCCGAAGAGAAGTTCAAGGAAATCTCCGAAGCCAACGACATCCTCTCCGACGAAAAGAAACGCAAAATTTACGACCAGTTCGGCTTCTACTCCGATCAGATCGATCCCGCCGCCGCTGAAGCCGCGGCCCGCTCCGGCCGCGGCTCGCACAGCGCCCAGCAGGAGGGCGCCCCCTTCGACTTCGGCGGCTTCGACTTCTCCGAAGAAGCCCCCGGCGCTGCCAGCGGAGGCCAGGGCTGGGGCAACTTCCGCGACATCTTCTCCGGCATGTTCTCCCGCGACCGCGCCGCCCAGGCCGAAGGCCCGCAGCCCGGCACCGACCTCGAATACCAGGTCAATGTCGATTTCTGGACCGCCATCCGCGGCGGCGTTGCGCGCCCTGAAATCCAGCGCCAGGAAGTCTGCGTCACCTGCCACGGCCGCAGCACCATGGGCGGCACGCAAACCTGCCCCGAATGCCACGGCACCGGCCAGGTCACGCAGATGGGCGGCCGCATGAAGTTCAACATCCAGTGCCCGCGCTGCGGGGGCACCGGCAAAGTCCAGAACCCCTGCCCCACCTGCCACGGCGAAGGCGTCCTCTACCGCACCGAGCCCCTCGAGTTCCGCATCAAGCCCGGCACCCGCGACGGCCAGCGCATCCGCCTCGCCGGCAAAGGCAACGCCGGCCTCCACGGCGGTGCGCCTGGCGACCTCTACCTCATCATCCGCACCGGCACGCATCCGGTCTTCACGCGCACCGGCGACGACATTCACCTCACGCTCCCCGTCACCGTCTCCGAAGCCGCACTCGGCGGCCGCATCGACGTCCCTACCATCGACGGACGAGCCCAACTCCGCATTCCGCCCGGCACGCAAAGCGGCCAGAAACTCCGCATGCGCGAGCGTGGCGTCCCCTCCGCAACCAAAGAAGGCACCCGTGGCGACGAAATTGTAACCGTCGAAGTTGCAGTTCCCCAGGTTCGCGACGAGCGCTCCCGCGAAATCCTCAAAGAATTCGCCAAACTCAACCCCGAAGACCCCCGCGAATCCATCTGGGCCAAGGTCTAGTAACCGTGTCAGCTACAAATAAACCGGGTGCCCCATCCTGGTCGCGCGGCGTTGTTCCGCGCGGGAAGGGTGGTCATCGCGCAAAGCGCGATCCGCTTTTGTATCCCCTATCCCCTGACCGCTGAGCGCTATCCGCCTCTCTGAGCCCTGCCCCCTGTACCCTGTACCCTGTGCTCCTCACCACCCCGCGCCTCATCCTCCGCGAAATGACCCCGGAAGACGCTCCCGCCCTCCACGCCGTCCTCGGCGACGCCGAGACCATGCGCTGGTACCCACGAGGCTTCACCCGCGAGGAAGTCGAAGACTGGATCGCCCGCCAAATCACCTGCTACCCCGCCGGAACCGGCCTCCTCGGCATCACCCTCAAAGGAAGCGGCACCCTCATCGGCGACTGCGGCGCCGTCTGGCAGGACGTCGAAGGCGTCCGCGAACTCGAAATCGGCTACCACATCCATCGCAATCACCAGCGCCACGGCTACGCCACCGAAGGCGCCCGCGCGGTCCGCGACTACGCCTTCACCGCCCTGGCCTGCGATCATGAAAATGACCACTTAATATCAATGATCCGACCCGAGAACATCCCCTCCCGCCGCGTCGCCGAGAAAAACGGACTCACCCTCAACCGCACCATCTACTGGCGCGGCTACGAACATTGCTTCTACCGCATCGACAGGCCCGCCCAATGAGCCTCTTCCGCAGCCACGATCCGTTCCCCGTCGTCGAGCAGACCCCCGACCAGCGCCGCGCCACACAGCTCCTCAACGCGTCGATGACCTACGCCCGCCTCATCCTCCGCCGCTACGGCGAGCTCGCCCCTTTCGCCTTCTCAATGGACCACGAAGGCCAGATCGCCCGCGAGACCCTCGACATCCCCCGCCTCCC
Organism: Acidobacterium sp.; assembly: GCA_003166955.1. GTDB lineage: Bacteria > Acidobacteriota > Terriglobia > Terriglobales > Acidobacteriaceae > Palsa-343. Next base: position 79,697 of record PMUI01000111.1, on the reverse strand, counting down.
GCGCGATCCCGAACGCCTCTGGAAACTCCTCACCGAGCACGTCGCCGATCGCATCCGCCGCGGCGCCATCCAGGCCTTTGCCCTCGCCGCCAACGTCACTCTCGCCTCGCCCTCCCAGGAAGACTACTCCGATGCCATCGTCCTCACCATCGAGCAGGACTCCGGCCACGCCCTCCAAATCACCGTCCCCTACAAAATCCACGGCGGCCAGTTCCACAACGTCATCCCCCGCCGCATAGCCCTCGGCCAACACGTCGGAGTCGAAACCGCTCCACACTTCTTCTTCGAGCCACACTCCTGAACAATCCGGGGTGCCCCATCCTGGTCGCGCCCGCTGTTGGCGCGAGAAGGGTGGGCGATCGCGCAAAGCGCGATCGCCTTTCTATCCGCTATCCGCTGAACGCTATCCGCTGTCCTAAGCGTCCCCCGCAGTGCATAATGTGAGTCGGAGATGCCCACCAAACGCAAATCCAAAGGTGCCTACATGATCTCGGCCGTCGCCGAGATGTATGAGATCCACCCCCAAACCCTCCGCCTCTACGAGCGCGAAGGCCTCCTCAAACCCTCGCGCACTGAAGGCAACACCCGCCTCTACACCGACGAAGACCTCGAGCGCCTCGAGTTCATCCTCAACCTCGCCCGCGACCTCGGTGTCAACATCGCGGGCATCGCCATCATCCTCCAGATGCGCGAGCGCATGGAAGCCATGAACCAGCAGATGCAGGACTTCGTCCAATACGTCCGTACCGAGATGATCTCCCGCATGCAGCACGCCGCCGAGCCAGGCGCCGCCATGGTCCCCCTCCGCCGCCCAGTAATCGTCCCCTCCGACAAACGCAAATAGAGGGGAAGCGTAAATAGAAAAGCGTGCCGCGAAAGGCACGCTTTTCACTACTCACTACTCCCTGTTCCCTACTCCCTGTCTTTCAGTGCGGCTTCCGATACTCGATCTCATCCTCCCGCAAATAATATTCCGCCGAACAAGCATCGCCGCCGCAGATCATCGACTCCAGCCCCACAAACTGCGCCCTCGTGATCAGCCCCAGCACCCCGCACTTCGGGCACGCCAGCACCGCCACAAAAGGATTCCGCGCGTCGCCCATCGGCGCCGCATTCTCCAGCACAAAGAGCGTTCCTGGTTCCATCTGTTCCGGTATCCACTCGTCCAGCATCTGAAGATCTTCCTGCATATCAACCTCCTAATGTTGTGCCTTGTGCTGTGTGCTCACTCGATCCGGCTCTGGGAAACCGCCGGACCCCATTGCGGTCCTTATCGTGTGCTGTCTTTGGCTCTCCTCCTTACTCCAGCGAAGCTCCGCCCTCAACAGAGAATCCCTGTTTCATTAGACCCATATTCTTCGGAAATATCGTCTTCGGAATATATCGTCGCGCCAACAAGCGCTCTTCCGGCTCGCGCCGCATCTGCCGCAACCTCTTGCGGCCTTGCTCGTGCTCGATTCTGACTCGGGCATCACAGGCGGCGTCTCTACGGTCGCCTCGATCCGGTGCGATGCAAACCCTCCGAATCCTGGCAGCCCGTCAATTGACGCCATTCTCTGTGCCCTGCCCCCAAGTGTCAATGCCAACTTTAGGGCCAGGTTATCTCACCAGATTCGCCGCCTCGATCCCCCACTGCGGTCACGCCCCCGCGATCACCAACGTGTCATCTCCCATTCATCAGAAAAATTTCGAAACGAATCCGGGTGCCCCATTCTGGTGCGCGGCTTTTCGCGCGCCAGGGTGGGGTAGTTGTTCTTTCTGTGCTCTGTGCGCTGTCCGCCATCCGAATGCCGAACGCTGTTCTGCACCCTGCACTCTGCACTCTGTTTCTATCCGCTTTTCTGAACGCTGACCGCCGAACGCTGAACGCTCAACGCCACGCGCTCCACGTCCGCGGACTTTAAGTAAGGATGCATCGGCAGACTCAGCACTCTCTCCGCAGCCCGCTCCGCCACCGGAAAACTCCCGCGCCCCCAACCCATCTCGCGCGCCATTTCCGCATACACAGGCTGCAAATGCAGCGGCACAGGATAATGCACCGCCGTAGGAATCCCGGCACCGCGCAGCGCCGCCTCCACCCCCGCCCGATCCTCCACCTCAATCGTGTATTGCGCCCACACGCAGGTCCGCTCCGGCAGCACGCGCGGCGTCCGCACCGCATCCTTCAGCAGCGCCGTGTAGAGATCCGCAATCTCCGCCCGCGCCGTCAGCTCCTCATCGAAAACTTCCAGCTTCGCCAGCAGCACCGCGGCCTGGAGCGTGTCCAGCCGCCCGTTGATCCCGATCCGCGTGTGACGATACCGCCCTGCCTGCCCGTGATTCCGCAGCTCCCGCATCGCCTCTGCGAGCGCATCGTCGTTGGTGAAGCACGCTCCACCGTCGCCGTAACACCCCAGCGGCTTCGACGGGAAAAAGCTCGTGCACCCAATCGTGCTCAAATTCCCCGAATGCCGTCCACCATACACCGCGCCAAAACTCTGCGCCGCGTCTTCAATCACCGCCAGCCCATGCCGACCGGCGATCTCGTTGATCACATCCATCTCCGCCGGCTGCCCATACAAACTCACCGGCAGAATCGCCTTCGTCCGCGGAGTAATCGCCGCCTCAATTTTTTCCGGATCGAGGTTGTACCCCTCCGACTCAACATCCACAAACACCGGCCGAGCCCCAGCCAGCGTGATCATTTCCCCCGTAGCAAAAAAAGTGAATGGAGTCGTGATCACCTCATCGCCCGGTCCCACACCGAGCGCCATCAAACCCAGCAACAAAGCATCGGTCCCGCTCGCACACGAGACGCAATGCCGAGCCCCCACCCGAGTCGCGAGCCGTTCCTCCAGCTCCGCAACCTCAGGTCCCAAAATAAATCGCTGATGCTCGAGCACCTTCCGAATGCGAGCATCCACCCGCGCCCCAACATGCCGGTACTGCGCCTTCAAATCGACAAATTCCATCACTCACTATTGTCTCGCATCATCCGTGCCCGATCCGGGTATGATCCGGGTGCCCCATTCTGGTGCGCGTGCTTTTCGCGCGCCAGGGTGGGCATCGCGCGTAGCGCGATCCAAACGCCGAACCCGACGAAATTAAGCCTCCGCGGCGCAAGCAGGGTAGGCATCGCGCAAAGCGCGATCGGCATTTCTCGTCCGCGTCCTGAGTCCCTTTCCGAACGTATACGGCGACTACGAACTCCGCGCCGCGTTCCCCACATCCCCTGGAGTGAGTCGCTCAATCTGCTGCTGCACCTCATTCCGAAACTCCAGCGGGTGCGCAATCTTGTGAAACCCCTCCGATGTACCCCCCGTCCCAATCATCGTGATCGACCCATACCCCAGCACGCGGCCCATCCCCGGCTCGCTCACCTCAATCGTCTCCACTTTATTCAGCAACATCTCAATCGTTCGCCGGCTCGCAAGGCCGCTCTTCACCACCACGCGCCGCGTCGTCACCGCCATCTCCGTCGCATTCCGCCGGATACTCCCCGCCAGGATCACAATCAGCCCGCACACCAGCAGCGCCGCCCCGCCGTATCCCGCCACGTGCCGGCTCGTCGCCTCCATTTTCGGATTGGTGTACGCGTAATAGAGCAGGTACCCACCGATCAGCCACAGCACCACCGCCCCAAACATATGCCCCAGCATCACGATCCAGTGCAGCCGCGTCGTATAAACCACCTTCTCCCCAGGAACCAGCGTCTTGCTGATGTAGCTCATGACCCTCCTCGCCAACGGGTGCCCCGCCTCTCGATTTTGAGACGCGGGATACGCGCCTCAGAGCAATGCCGAAGCGCCTTCCCCATTCCCAGGCAGTGTCCCACATTTGTGACGAACGCGGAGTAATTTCTCATAGCGCAAAGGGCATCGCATGAGAACGAACCCGGGTGCCCCATTCTGGTCGCGCCCGCTTTTGGCGCGAGCAGAGTCGGCATCGCGCGCAGCGCGATCCAAACGCCGAACCCGACGAAATTAAGCCTCCGCGGCGCGAGCAGGGTGGGCATCGCGCAAAAGCGCGATCGGCTTGCCGATCCGCGATCCGCGATCCACCGAACGCTATTCTGTACCCTGCACCTGTTGCTGAACGCTGTCCGCTATCCGCTGTCCGCTAACAGCGTCCAACCCCATAGCCCCATCGCCGATAATAAAAACCAATGCGCATCACCCTCCTCGCCTTCGGCATCCTCCGCGACCACCTCGGGACCGCCGGTGGTTCTTTCGAGCTCCACTCCGGTTCCACGGTCGCCGACCTGATCGATCTGCTGTCCGTCGCGTTCGCCAAAAACACCGTCCCCTGGTCCTCCATCGCCGTCGCCGTCAACCAGGAATACGTGTCCGCCACCCACCCCCTCACCGACGGAGACGAAGTCGCCCTCCTCCCGCCGGTCAGCGGAGGTTCCGCAAAAAAATCCTCACCCAAAAAATCCGCGCCCCCCAATGCGCCCGCTCCGGACCCCCTCGACCTCGCCGCCATTCCCCTCATCACCGTCCAGCGCAAGCGCGTCCGGCTCACCGAAGATCCGATCGACCCCACCGCCATCGCCGCCTCCCTCAAGCGCGGCGAAGACGGAGCCCTGGTCCTCTTCGACGGCATCGTCCGCGACAACACCCGCGGCCGCCCGACCCTCTACCTCTTCTACGAGGCCTATCCCGATATGGCCCTCGCCCAGATGAAACTCCTCGCCGCCCAGGCCCTCGCCGATTTCCCCATCCGCGACCTCGCCATCGTCCACCGCCTCGGCCGCCTCGACATCGGCGAAACCTCCGTCGCCATCGCCGTCGCCTCTGCGCACCGCGCCGCCGCTTTCGACGCCTGCCGCTTCCTCATCGACACCCTCAAAAAAACCGTCCCCATCTGGAAAAAAGAATTCTTCCAGGAAGGTGCCGTCTGGGCCCACGGCGACCCCTTCCCCCCAGAACTAACCCCCAACGCCACAAAGCCAGACGTCACGCGCACTCCGAAACCGGCCGCCTCTTCGCGCCCAACAAAATCCGTCGCGAAGAAGACCACCGCGCCCGCGCAAAAGAAAAACCCCCGCAACCGGGAGCGTGCCCGTTGACCAAACCCGTCCCCACAAATCTCAATAAAAAAGAAAACTCTGTCATCCTGAGCGAAGCCGCCAAATACGTTGCGCCGCTTTTGGCGCAACAGACAATTCAGAAGCAAGCCGAAGGACCTGCATTTCTCTCGTCCATTTTTGAACATGCGGCTTTTGCCCCCGTATCTTTGAAGGGGCACGGCTTCAGTCGTGCCGAATTCCTCAACATTAAAAAAATTTGGCATCCTGAGCGGAGCGCCACCACAGAACTTTCCAGCGGTGCGATGCAGCCTCCCGGCGCGGAGTCGAACGGACCTCCCGAAGCCGGGGTCCCCGGCGCGCCCGCTGTTGGCGCGATGGGGTGGGAAGGGGATTCGGTCGCGCAGCGGCCGACCAAAATCTCAAGCGGTACAAGAAGCTTCTCTCTCCAAAGCACCCGAGTCCTCGCATTCGCCGCGCTCCTCGCGTTCATCCTCCCCGCCACACCCCAGGAACCGCCCCCCACCTTCCACGTCAAAGTCCACCTCGTCAACGTCTTCGTCAACGTCACCAACGCCAACGGAGCCCCCATCGGCGGCCTTACCCAATCCGACTTCGCCCTCACCGAAGACGGCGTCCCCCAAAAAATTGCCTACTTCGAGCGCGAGACCAACATGCCCCTCTCCCTCGTCCTCGCCATCGATACCAGCGGCTCCGTCCGCAAGGACACCGACATCGAACTCCGCGCCGCCCACGACTTTATGCGCGCCCTCCTCCGTCCCACCGACCGCCTCGACCTCCTCGACTTCAACTCCTCCGCCCGCGAAGTCGTCCCCTTCACCGCCGACACCCGCCGCCTCGACCAGGGCCTCAACAACCTCGACTACGGACCCGCCACCGCCCTCTACGACACCATCTACCTCGCCGCGCAAATGCTCGGCCCCCGCTCCGGCCGCAAGGCGCTGATCGTCATCTCCGACGGTGGCAACACCGTCAAAGGCGTCGACTTCCAGCAGGCCCTCGACCAGGCCATCCGCGGTGAGGTCATGGTCTACTCCCTCATCGACATCCCCATCCCCTCCGACGCCGGCCGCGACACCGGCGGCGAGCACGCCCTCATCACCCTCTCCCAGGAAACCGGCGGCAAATACTTCTACGCCGAGTATGGTGACGTCGCCGCCGCCTTCCGCAAAATCTCCGAAGACCTCCGCACGCAATACCTGATCGGCTACTACCCCGTCCAGCGCCGCACCGACACCGACTTCCGCCGCATCCAGGTCACCCTCACCTCATCCGCCCCCAAATCGACCTCCCCGTACACCCTCCGCTACCGCCCCGGCTACTACGCCCAGGCCTCCACCCCCCTCGACCAATAAAGATCAGTAAGAGTGACGAATTTCGGGTGAAAGGTGACAATTCCCGGGTGCCCCATCCTGGGCGCGCCTGCTTTTGGCGCGAGCAGGGTGGGCATCGNNGACGGCCTCATCGCCGCCCTCGTCGTTCTCGTCCTCTGCCTCTTCGGCGGCAGCATCGCGCTCCTGCTGCATTACCAGCGAACCGCCCCACACCAGCCCGACCCGCCCTCCGGCCACGTCTACCGCATCACCGACACGCGCCACACCATCTTCCTCACCAAAAAGCAGCACTACATTGCCTACGCCGCCCTGGCCACCCCCATCCTTGCCACGATCGCCGTAGCCCTCTTCGCCACCCGCCGCCGCAAACCCGCGCCCATCGAGCCAACCTGAACAAATTCCGGCCGACCCATCTCTCAATTTTGAAAAACAAAAAAAGCGCGCGCCCCAGCGCCGCTTCTGCCATCACTCCGATCTACCCTGTCTCCGCCCTGGTCTCTCCTGTCTCCCGCGTTCTTTCCTGAACGCTATCCGCTGCCCGCTAACCGCTGCCGCCTTTCTGTACCCTGCACCCTGTACCCTGTCCGCTATCCCCTATCGCGTCACAATCACCTCATACAAATTATCCTTAGCCAGAAAAAACTTGCTCCCCGACCACCCCGTGAAAAGCTTCTCGATCTGCCGGTTCGTGTGCACCCGCAGCACCGGATACGGCTCCGTCTCCTGCATCTCGATCTCCGACGTCCCCGTCAGGTGATACCGGCAATACTCCGTATACGGCCCCGTCGGCTTCGAATGAAAAATCGCCAGCACCTTCCCGTCTCGCAGAGTCGCGTCCTTCAGCCGCGCCACCAGCGGCTCAATCAGCCCCCGGGGAATGTAATCCAGCGTCGCCCACAGCAGCAGCACATCGAACTGCCGCCCGTGAAAATTCAAATTCTGCTCGAAGAACCCCTCCACGTCGAACCGCGCCGGCTCCCCCTCCTCCTCCGGCGGCAGCTTCCACTCCTCTCGCAGCGACTCGTTCACCACATCCGCCATGTACACGCTGTGTCCCATTTCCGTCAGAAAATTGATGTTCTGCGGCGACGTCGGCCCAACGTCCAGCACCCGCAGCCCGTTCTCCGCCCGCAGATGCTTCAGCAGCGCCTCCCACCCGCTCGAGTGACGCGGAATCCTCGGCCCCGTCAGCAGCGTCGGCCGCCCCCGCTCCTCATCTTCCTTCTTCCTCCGGAAAAGATTCACCATCCCCAGCTCTCAACCCTCGCTCCTGGATTGTAAAGGCTCTGCACGAACCCGGGTGCCCCATCCTGGTGCGCGGCGCTTTTCCGCGCAGCAGGATGGGATCGTGTCTCTTGTCTCCCGCCTCTCCCCTGAACGCTATCCGCTGTTCTGCACCCTGCACCCCTGTACCCTCGTCATGTGGACCTACCCCCGCCCCAGCTCTAATATCCTTCGCCAAAGCCGGCTTCCACGATCAAACTCAAAAGCATTTCCAGCTCTTCCGGCGCCTGCTGGAACGTCCTCGACCAGGTCAACGAAGGCTCCTGGAATTTCTTCACGAAGTACCGCTTCGACGCCGCGCCGCACTAGGTCGCCAAAATAAGGCACCACGACCGTTACGAATCCGGCTGATCCGCTTCTCGGCTTTGAAATTGCGGACTGGCGCGAAACGAGCCGCTCTCGTCGGCGGTCTGGCATCGGTCTGCTACTGGCTACTGGCCCCCAGCTCCCGGCTCCCAGCTAACTGCTCCCAGCTAACTGCTGACCGCTGCCTTAAAGTGCACTCTATACTCCGTAACGATCCGCTGCATCGCTCCGCCCAGGCCGGCCAGCGGATCGGCCCCCGCCCGCAGCTTCGACTCCGCCGCCACCGCCCGTCGCACGTCCGTCCCCGTCGTCAGATAGAACGTCACATCCCCCAGCGACGGCAGCGGCGTCATCTCAGTGGGCACAAAGTGGAACCGCAGCCCCGTCGCCAGAGCCACCGCGTGCAGCGCCGCCTCCCGAATGGCCGGCACCTTCTCGCTCCCCCCGATGAACCCGCCTCCGCTGCTCAGATACACGCTCGCAGCCCCATCCGCCGCAGCCGCCACCGTCACCGTGCCCTTGTCCACGTGCCAGTCCATCAGCACCACGTGCACGCCGTCGCGCGCCACCTGCGGCAACTGCAGCTCCAGCGCATGCCGCCGCATCTGCGAATAGATCGCGGGATCCGCTTTCCGCCCCCGCGCGCCAGGCGCTCCTCTTCCGGGCACACGCGGCTTGCTCGCTGGACCGTTGCTGTCCATACCTCAGCACTCTCCACCTCTGCACTTTACTCGGATTCCGCCGCCGCCGCTGTGCTCTGCAGCACGATGAGTGCGGTGATCGAACACCAGGGAATAGGGAATAGACGCCAGTGATCTGTGAAGAGTGATCAGGAGACAGGACAAGGAGTCAGCTAAGAGCTAGCACCTACTGGCTGCCAGCTCCCGGCTCCCAGCTACGTCTTTCGAGCTCCCGGCGCACACGCCTTTCTGAACGCTGAACGCTGAACCCTGGTCACTCTATCCGCTGTCATGGGCTAACCAGATCGCTATCGAACCCGCAGTAACTGATTACCAAAAGGTTAGTACCGTTAGACACCACACCTCCACGTTCCTGCGATTGGTCATCCACGCGCTTGGCGCTACTCTCAGCCCCATTGGTGGTTCGCTGGCAGTTCCATTGCCTTTGCCCTGGAAAACAAATGATCTGGAAAATAGTTGCAGGAATCCTTGCCGTCTTTGGTCTGCGTATGTTGGTTCGCCGCTTCCGCGATCCCCGCTGGGATGATTCGAGCTGGGACTGATCGGGCCAGGTCGAATCGGGCCCGGACGAGCTGGACACGACGAACGGGATACGACGAATCGCCGCGAGCCGGGCGCTGCCCTCACCCCGACGCGCTGTGCCCTGTGCATTGCATCACGCCCAGGAACTTGTCCCACGGGCCGACCGCCTCGCGATGCTGGTGCGCCAGGATCCGTGCGATCTGGTGCAGATGCGTCAGGTCGTGCGCGGCCCAGGCTGCGACCAGCTCCGAGAGCGTGACCATGCCGAGCGCAGGATGACGCCCGCGCCGCCCCAGATCGGCGCGCTTCAGCTCGAGCCGCCGCAGATCGTCGAGATTTTTCTTGCGCCGCCGCGCGAATTCGCCCAGCAGCTGCGAAAGCGACTTGCCCCTTGCGTTCCTCCTGAAGGCCCCCCGATCCACCCGATCGAAGGGCCGCGTCTCGCCGAACGTGAGCAGGCGGCGCACCCGCGGCATCCAGTCGGTCCGCTCCAGTTCGGTCAGGTGCGCGACCACATCGCGCGCCGTCCAGGTGCCGCTCCCTTCGTTGCGCAGCGTCCACACGTCAGGCAGGCCGCGCAGCAACGCGTCCAGCGTCGCGGGCGTCCGCGCCAGCAGTGCAACGGAATCGTCCAGGACGGGAGTGATGTTGCGAGCCATGCTGTTCTCCGCGCAGTCAAGTCCGAAGAATGGATTCACCACGAGAGCGTTTGATCCACAAGATTTGATATGTCCGAGCGCTGAACGCCGAGCGCCGAACGCTGGCTTTCAGAACGGAGGCCACACCAGCGATCCGCCTTCCAGCAGCGCCGCGCAGTTTTCCACGCGATAGCCTTTGTCATCGTGCACGGCAAACACCCGCGGACGCCCCGTCGGACCGGTGCTCCACAGCGAGCAGCCCGCGTACGTGCCGTCTTTGCGCACGATGTAGTACTCCATGTCGAGGAGGCGAATCTTCGTCATGTCGCCGTTGTAGTTGCGCACAATCCGCCGCAGCGTTTCGATGCCCGCTTCCTGCGGCGTGCGGCCCTGGCGCATCAGTTCGACGATGGTGTGCGCGCCGGCGACCTTGATGTTCTCTTCGCCCGACCCCGTCGCGCCCGCCGAGCCGACGTCCTGATCGGTGTAGCTGCCCGCGCCGAGAATCGGCGAATCGCCGAGCCGGCCCGGCAGCTTCCACGCCAGCCCGGAAGTGGTGGTGGCGCCGGAGATCTCGCCCTTGGGGTTGACCACTGAGACGTGAATCGTTCCCGTGGTCGGCCACAGCACCTGCTCGGCGGCGTAGAGCCGATCTTCCGGCGCGATCCCAAGATCGGCCGCCATGGAAACGAGCTTCTGCGCCCGAACCCGAATCGTCTCCGCCCATTCCGGAGTCGGATGCCGCGGCACAGTGCCAGGCCGCAGCGCGGGTGCCCCATAGCCTGCCCTGAGCAAGTCGCCGGAGGCGGCGCGTCGAACGGGTCCCTCGGGTTGGGACATGGGAGATGAATCGTCGTGCAGGTCGTCACGCAGCGACGAGAGCCCGTGGAGATCCATCGTCGGCTTCGGCGCCGGCTTGTCGGCGTATGGATCTTTCCAGCCTGGCTGGGTCATCGACGGACCCCACCAATCCTGCTGCGAGTTGTTTTCCTTCCAGAGCATCCAGATTTTCCGGGCATCCTCGGTCAGCAGGTCTTCCTTGGGGAAGCCCAGGTCGACGGCGAAGCGCTGCGCCCCTTCCGCCACCAGCATCACGTGGCCGGTGTGCTCGTACACTTTGCGCGCGACCAGGCAAACGTTCTTGATGTCGCGCACCCCGCCCACCGAACCGGCGGAGCGCGTGGGCCCGTGCATGCAGCAGGAGTCCAGCTCGACCACGCCTTCCTCATTGGGCAGGCCCCCTAGGCCGACAGAGTGATCCTTCGGATCGTTCTCGCGCCCGATGCAAACGCGGTGCACCGCGTCGAGCGTGTCCGCGCCCTCGAGGAGCATCTGATACGCCTCCTGGATGGTCTTGTCGCCGGTGACGCGCGTCACGATGACCGGTTTCGACGGAGGCTGTAGCTGCTTAACAGAGTCGGCGGTCTGCGAAAACAAATCGGGAATCGTGAGTCCGGCGGTAGTAAGCGCACCGATCGCGAGAAAATCGCGCCTTGTTGTCATGCGGGGAATGGTAACAAACCGTTGCCTTGCCGCCGAGAGGGCGAATCGGGGCACGCCGGGGCAGGAAAGGCCCGGCCGGCGTTCGCTCGGAGCAGCGTGCGGGTCAATGAACCCAGGGAAGGTCGTTGAGGTTGAGGCGGTAGCCTGATCCGCCGGCGCCCCAGAGGGGGTCGTTAGTGGCGAGCTTCTCGGCGACGCCATCGAGGGCGGCGAGGTAGATGGCGATGGTGCGGTAGTTCCAGTAGTAGTTGGCGGTGTCGACGGCTGCGGCCGTGTCCTGGGCGGAACCGGGGAGGCCGACGGAGGTCTGCGGAATGGAGTGGATGATGATGGCTGGGGTTTGGGAGAAGCGGAATGCCTCAGTGTCGTCGGTGGTGATCCAGCGCTGCGGGTTGAGCGGCTGGGGCAGCTGCAGGCGGCTGTCGGAGAAGGTGGAGTAGAGGAATTCCAGCTGCAGGTGGAAGGCGTCGGCCTTCGGGTCGGCGGTATCCGATGGCGTGTAGAAACGCGGCACGGGGGAGACACCGAGGCCCATGAGGTCGACGACGGCGCGGATGTCCTTCTTTTGTTGTTTACTGAGGGACTTCAGATATTCTTCATTACCTTTTTCCCCGGTGCATTCGAGGAAAACGTAAGTGTTGGTGCGGGGCGCGGCCTGGACGGCGAGGTAGAGATACGGAAGAAGCGCGGCTCCGCTCCAGTCGTCGACCGCACCTTCGCCTTTGCCTTTGTGGGGGTAATGGGCGACGACCACGATAGTGGAGGGGTCCTTGCCGGGCCAGGTGCAGATGAGATTTTGGCCGTCCTTCATGTCCTGGATGCGCATGCGGTCGCCGGTGCAATCGACCTGGGTGAAAGCGGTTTTGAGGCGGGCGAGGCGATCGGCGTCGGAGGCGGGGATGGTGTGGACCTCATGATCGAGGACGCCGGTGGGCACGGCGTAGTAGCTGAGCGCGGGCGCGTCGATGGGGACGGTTTTCGATTTAGGCCGGGGCGTCGGCTGCTCGAGGGATCGTGCAGGCGCTCCAGAGGCGGCGGCTGGATCGGCAGACGGCGCTTGCTGGGGCTGAGCGGTGGCGGCAAGGAGGAAGGCAGAGAGCAGAATTAGGTGTGCGCGCATGGGGCCAGGGTCCTGAGGGGGAACAGCATAGCACCGGCAGCCCGGGCGCGGGTGCTACTCTTGAGGTTTTCTTTTGAGGAGGGATGTTCCGAACGGCGGCAAGCCGCTGACGATCACCACCTGCACGATGCCGGACGGGAAACTGGAGCAGTACCTGGTGTTGCAGGGAAGCTGAAAACGGCGTCCTGAGCCAGTACCGGCTCTCCGTGTGCACAGTCCGCGAACCCGCTGCCTTTGTTGGGTTTTTCACGGCTATGTAAACGGACGTTAACAATCGGGACGAAAAATCGTTTCAGTCTCTTAGGGGGGCAAATCCGTGAAGAAAAGCATGATTCTTGCGGCTGCGCTGATGGTGTGCGCGGCCGGTTCCGCCGGGGCACAAAAGCTGAACGCGGCAGGTGCGACGTTTCCGTATCCGATCTATTCAAAGTGGTTTTCCGAGTACGCCACGCAGCATCCGGGGGTTCAGATCAACTACCAGTCCATCGGGTCGGGCGGAGGCATCCGCCAGGTGACAGAGGGGACGGTGGATTTCGGCGCCAGCGATATGCCGATGACCGATACGATGCTGTCGCAGTCGAAGGTGAAGCTGATCCACATCCCGACCGTGCTGGGCGCGGTGGTCCCGGTGTACAACGTCCCGGGCGCAGGGACGGATCTGAAGTTCGCGCCCGACGTCCTGGCAGATATTTATCTGGGCAAGATCAGCAACTGGAGCGATGCGCGCATCGCGAAGGATAACCCCGGGGTGAAGCTGCCGAACCAGGAGATCTACGTGGTGCATCGTTCGGACGGCAGCGGAACGACCTTCATTTTCACGGATTATCTGTCCAAGGTGAGCCCGGACTGGAAAACAAGCGTGGGCGCGAATTCGGCGGTGGCATGGCCGAAGGGAATCGGCGGCAAAGGCAACGAAGGCGTGGCCGGCTTGGTGCGGCAGATGCCAGGGGCGATCGGGTACGTGGAGCTGATCTACGCGCTGCAGAACAAGATTTCGTACGGTTACATGCGGAATGCCGCCGGTACCTGGCTGAAGGCGAGCATCGAGGGTGTGACGGATGCTGCGGGCTCGCTGAAGTCGATGCCCGCGGACTACCGCGTGTCGATCACGAACGCTCCTGGAAAGGATTCCTATCCGATATCGAGCTTCACCTACCTGCTGATTCCGACGCATCCGACGGATGCGACCAAGGGGAAGGTGATCAAGGACTTTCTGACCTGGATGCTGGACCATGGCGAGGGCGAAGTTTCGGCGCTGGATTATGCGCCGCTGCCCGCGTCCGTGGCTGCGAAGGTGAAGTCGACGGTTTCGACCCTGCCGTAACCGCTGAAGGCGAGCGAACGACGAGCGAACTGCGAGCTAAAGACGAGCGGACGGCGAATTGAAGGGCGCATCGGCGGATGCGCCCTTTTGCATCGGAGTGAGGGTACGCATCGAATCGGCACAGCGGACCCCGCTGAGTTACTTTATTTCCTTGTTTTTCATAGAGATTAACGTGGCATTCAAAAAGGCCGGTTAGGGTAAACGAGTTGTGACTTTGCGGATCCAGGAACCCCGCACGCCCAGGGCTGCCGCCGCCGAACCCGCCGGCGGGCTCACGCCGGTGGCTGTGCCGGCACCGGCCTCCCAGATCAGAAAATTCCTGCAGAGCCGGGGAAGTTCGTCGCTGGCCGACTCGACCTTCCGCTGGCTGATGGTGTTGTGCGCGCTGAGCATCTTCGGCATCGTCGCGCTGATTGCCACCGAGCTGGTGTCGAGCTCAAAACTCACCCTGACGAAGTTCGGGATGAAGTTCTTCTTCGGCAGCGCGTGGGATCCCGTCAACGCGGACTTCGGCGCACTGCCGTTCATCTATGGCACGGTGGTTTCGTCGCTGGTGGCGCTGGTGATCGCGGTGCCGCTGGCGGTGGGAGTTGCGGTATTCCTCACCGAGATGTGCCCCAAGGCGCTGCGCGGAATCCTGTCGTTCCTGACCGAGTTGCTGGCGGCGATTCCCAGCGTGGTGTATGGACTGTGGGCGATCTTCGTGTTGGTGCCGCTGCTGCGGTTGTATGTGAATCCGCTGCTGATTAAGACGCTGGGCTGGACGGGTCTCTTCGTCGCTCCGGATTTCGGGATCGGAATGTTCGCGGCCGGGGTGATTCTGGCCATCATGATCCTGCCCATCATCTCGTCGCTGACGCGCGAAGTGATGACGGCGGTGCCGCACACGCAGCGCGAGGCGGTGCTGGCGCTGGGGGCGACGCGGTGGGAGATGATCCGGATGGGGGTGCTGCGCAACGCGCGCATCGGCATCGTGGGGTCGATCATTCTGGGACTGGGCCGCGCGCTGGGCGAGACGATGGCGGTGGCCATGGTGATCGGGAGCAGCCCCACGATTTCGAAGTCGCTCCTGGCGCCGGCGGCGACCATGGCCAGCGTGATCGCGAACGAATTTGCGGAAGCGGCCGACGACACCTATCGCAGCGCGCTGATTGAGATTGGGCTGGCGCTGTTTCTGGTGACGATTGTGGTGAACATGCTGGCGCGGCTGCTGATGTGGGCGGTGACGCGCGGCGCGCCGGCAAGGGTTACCTAACCATGGCTCAACTGAGATCAAGCGCGGTGAATCGGCAATGGCGGTGGTTCACGAACCACATGGCGTCGGCGCTTGCGGTGCTGGCGACGGTTCTGGTGATCGCGCCTCTGGTCGCCATCTTCATCGATCTGGTGTACAAGGGCGCGAGCTCGCTGGATCTGAATTTCTTTACGAAGATTCCCGCTCCGGTGGGCGAAACGGGCGGCGGGATGGCGAACTCCATCGTAGGCTCCGGGGTGCTGCTCGGACTAGCGAGCCTGCTCGGGATTCCGGTGGGGATCGCGGCGGGGATTTATCTGGCCGAATACGGTCGCGGCACCAAGCTGTCGACGGTGGTGCGGTTCACGGCGGACGTGCTGAACGGCGTGCCGTCGATCGTGATGGGCATCGCGGTGTACGCGCTGATCGTAGCGCCCATGAAGGGCTTTTCCGCGTTTGCGGGCGGCGTGGCGCTGGGCATCATGATGGTGCCGACCGTGGCGCGTACCACCGAAGAGATGCTGCTGATGGTGCCGCACTCTATCCGCGAGGCGGCGCTGGGATTGGGAGTGCCAACCTGGCGGGCGATGCTGTCGATCACGCTGAAGACGGCCATGCCGGGCGTGATCACCGGATGCATGCTGGCCTTTGCGCGTGTGGCCGGCGAGACGGCGCCGCTGCTGTTTACGGCGTTCGGCAATCAGTTCTGGAGCACGAACCTGAACCAGCCGATCTCGGCGCTGCCGCTGCAGATTTACGTCTATGCGTTGTCGCCCTATGACGAGTGGCACCGCCTGGCGTGGGCCGGATCGCTGGTCCTGATCGCGCTGATTGTGATTGCGGTTTCGCTGGTCCGGTATGTCACCTCGCGTGGCGTGCTGAAAGGGGCAAGTTAGGCATGGGCGTCAGCATCGAAGTCACCAGCCTGAATGCGTGGTATGGAACCAACCACACGCTGCTGGACATCACGCTGCACATTGCCGCGAATGAAGCGACCGCGCTCATCGGGCCTTCTGGATGCGGCAAGTCGACCTTCGTGCGCTGCCTCAACCGCATGCACGAGACCAACCCCATCGCCAGAGTGACGGGCGAAGTCAAGGTCGGCGGCCAGGACATTTACAGCCAAACCTCGGCGGTGGAGGTGCGGCGCCGCATCGGGATGGTATTTCAGCGGCCCAACCCGTTTCCAACCATGTC
Organism: Acidobacterium sp.; assembly: GCA_003166955.1. Taxonomy (GTDB): domain Bacteria; phylum Acidobacteriota; class Terriglobia; order Terriglobales; family Acidobacteriaceae; genus Palsa-343. Next base: position 63,505 of record PMUI01000111.1, on the reverse strand, counting down.
CATTTACGACAATGTGGCTTCCGGGCTGCGGCTGAACGGGTTCCGCAACCGCCGGGTGCTGGATGAGGTTGTGGAGCGGTCCCTGCAGCACGCCGCCCTGTGGGAAGAAGTGAAGGACGATCTGAAGAGGAAGTCGGGCGCGAGCCTTTCCGGCGGCCAGCAGCAGCGGTTGTGCATCGCGCGGGCCCTGGCGGTGGATCCGGAGGTGCTGCTGATGGACGAGCCGGCATCGGCGCTGGATCCGGTGTCGACCGCGAAGATCGAAGATCTGATCTTCCAGCTGAAGGTGCAGTACACCATCGTGATCGTGACCCACAACATGCAGCAGGCGGCGCGCGTCGCCGAGCGCACGGGTTTCTTTCTGAACGGAAAACTTATCGAATTCGATTCGACACACAAGATTTTTACGAATCCGAGCGACAAACGGACCGAAGATTACATCACGGGCAGGTTTGGATAATGGCGCGCATCCGCTTTCAGCAAAACCTGGACGATCTGAAGGAGAAGCTGCTGATGATGGCCGGGATGGCCGAGCAGGCGATCCAGCGCGCCGTCGAAGCCTACCGCGTGCGGGACACGTCGATCTGCGATCTGGTGGATCGCGGGGAGATGGCGATCAACCGGATGGAGCGGGAGATCGATCAAATGGCGCTGGACCTGCTGGCCATGGAACAGCCCATGGCCATCGATCTGCGTTTCATTCTGTCGGTGATCAAAATCAATGCCGACGTGGAGCGCGTGGGGGATTCGGCGCGCGCGATCAGCGATCGCGTCCGGGAACTGCAGGCGTTTCCGGAGGCGGAGTTGCCGATCGATATTCCGCGCATTGCGAATCTGGCCGGCGGGATGGTGAGGAAGTCGCTGCAGGCGTTTATCGAGGGCGACGCGGAGATGGCGCAGGCCGTGCTCTTGATGGACGACAGCGTTGACAAGCTGAATGGCGGAGCGCACTACACGCTGCTGGGCCTCATGAAGAGGGAGCCGGCGCTGGCTCCACAGGCGCTGAACGCGCTGATGATTTCGCGGGCGCTGGAGCGGGTCGCGGATCACGCCACCAACATCGCCGAGGACGTAATCTTCTGGGTACGCGGCGCGGATGTGCGTCACAACGTAGGCGCATCGGCGGACAACAGCCAGCGCAGCAAGGGCTGAGTGCTCAGAGCCGGGCTACTCGCGGTCCGGATCCCACCAATCGAGCGCCGGGATGGCCGCGTAATAAAGGCCCAGGCGGAGCTTGGTTTCCGGCCCGTGCAGGGCACGGAGCGCGCGCGCGTAGGCCAGGAGCTGAGGCGCGTAGAGGGCTCGCTCCGACGCGAGCAGCAGAGCGCCGGGCGCGACGGAACCGGTCTTATAGTCAATCACCCATAGATAATCGGAACTGGAAGAGTCCAGCGGCGCAGGCCCGGCGCGGAAGACGCGGTCGGCGCGGAGCGTCCGCAGGCGGGAGCCGGAATCGCCGACGCCGGTCCACGAGGCTTCAGACTGCGCCCCGGGATGAGCCGCGAGGATCCACTGGCAGACGGGATCGGCGGCGCAGGCCAGCAGCATTTTTGTCACAGCCTCGGTGACAGATTTGAGGGATTCGCCGGTAAGCGCCGCGGCCCGCAGCAGCGACGAAACGCGCGAACGAAGCTGGGCAGCATCGAGGCGGGCGAGCTCCGGACCAGGACGCTCCAGAAGCTCATGGACGGTGGAACCGATGATGCGCGACTCGCGAGCGCCCTCGCGGCGCTGAAATTCGGGCTCGTCGGCATCCGCGATGGAGAATGAGCCGGTGACGGTTACATTTTGCGCGGAGGGGATTGCGGGTTCGGCGTCCAGCGCAAGGCGGCGCAGGATGAGCGGTGACGGTCCGGCAGCGGCAGCGATTCTGTCCAGAATGCCGGGAGTCCCCACAGCTGCCGGAGATAGCGCGGGGAAGGTGAGAATGCGGGCGGGTTCCGCCACAGGCGTTCTCTGCGGCTCGCGCTGGGCGGTTTCGAATCTGGAGCGAAGGGCCGGCCAGGCAGTCGCGAGCAGGCTGTCTTTGCTGGAGCATGAGACGCCGGCCCGTTTCGCGACGGCAGTGCCGAGGAGGTGCAGCTCACGGCGCGCGCGGGTGCAGGCCACGTAGAGCAGACGCTTGCGCTCTTCGTCGAAACGAATCTGGCGCTGCTTGACCACCCATTTATAGAGCGGCTCGGTGCTTTCTCCCTGCAGGCCAATGGGCGCGACGAGGAATTCGTTCTCGCCCGGCGCGTTTTCCGAAGACCATGGGTTCATCCGCTCCAGGGAGGTGACGAGAGGGTTGGGATCGCCCGAAGATTTGCGATCGAGCCCCGGGACAATAACGACGTCGAACCCGAGCCCCTTGGCTTTGTGAATCGTCATGAGCTGGATGCCGCAGCGCTCGCTGACCGCGGGATCGGGCTGGGCGAACAGGCGGTCGAACTCCGCGTCAAAGGACGCCGCCGACGCATCGAGCCCGTCGGGCGCGACGGAGTCGAGCATTGAGAAGAAGACCTGGACGTTTTCGTGGGCGGCCGCGTCGATGCAGGCGGGACCACCGAGGGTGCGCCAGGTGCGCTCGATCCAGGATGCGAACGACGGGGATTCAGACTGGCGCCAGCGGAGGTCAAGGGCGCGGCGGAGAATTTCCGCTGTGCGCGCGAGGCGCTGCTGGCCGTCGGGCGAGAGAAGGCTCCGGCGGAGGTCGATCAGCTCGATGACGGAGAGATTCCTGAAGGCGGGGTCGTCGGAGCCAATGAGGGTGTGCAGGTCCGAGAGTGTGAGGCCGCACCATGGCGCCCGCAGCGCGGAGAGCCATGCGATGCGATCCATGGGATGCAGCAGCGTGCGGGTGAGGGCGCGAAGGTCGAGGAGCTCCTGGCGTTCGGAAAGCCGCTCGATTTCAACAGCGCGGAATGGAATGCGGCGCTCGCGGAGGAGCGGCACGATCTGGGCAAGATGCGTGCGGGCCCGCACGAGGATGGCAACGCGGTATTCGCCACCGCTGGCCCGGGCCCGCTCGATGTGCGGGAGGTGCCGTTCGAGAATTTGAAGAACCTCTTCGGCTTCCTGACGCAGCGCTGCGGCGATGTCGGCCAGCGTGACAGTGCGATCGCCACTGCCGATGATCTGCGGATGGATGTGCAGGGCGGAGGCCAGAGGCGCATCGGGCGCGGGTGCGGAGGTTGCGCGAGCGAAGGGCACGGAGGCAGCCCCTGGAGGCGCGTCGGCCGTGCAGATGAGGTCGAACATTTCGTTGATCGGCTCGGTGAGCCCAGCGTGCGAACGGAAGTTGACCGAGAGTTGCACAGGATCGCAGCGGATGCGACCGCCCTCCGGGCCGATGCCGTGGTCGCGGACCAGCGCGAAAAGCTCGACCTCGGCCTGGCGAAACATATAAATGGACTGCATCGGGTCGCCGACGAGGAAGGTGGTTCGCTCCTGGAAATTTTCGGGGCCGGGATCCCATGCGGCCAGCAGCGCACAGGCCAGTTGGTGCTGGCGGCGCGAGGTGTCCTGAAATTCGTCGATGAGCAGGTGCCGGACGTTGCCGGCGATATCGAGCACGCGGTCGGGAGAGTGCCTGAGAACGTCGACCGCGGCGAGGGAAAGCTCGGTGAAGTCGACCTGATTGTGTTCGGCAAAGACGACTCTGAGCTCGGCGACGGCCTGTCGTAGTACCGTGAACACGCTGCGGAGCGTGGTCCATTGCGATTCCGTGTAGGTGGCGGGCGGGAGCCGGCGGATGGAGCGGAGCGCGTCGTGGAGTTGCGGAATCTGCCGCAGGCGTGCCTGCAGAAATTCCATTTTCTCTTTCGCGCGCTTGGCCGCTGGACCGCCTCTCTTTTCGGTCGGGAAGCCGTCGGGAGCACGGAAACTTCTGCGCCAATCGCCATCCGTGGTGAGGAGGAAGTCGGTGATGCACCGCCAATGTTCGACGGGCATCGAGCCTGAGAGAGAGGGAACGCCCGCAAGGAGCGCAACCTTCTCGTTGCCCTGATCGCAGGCATAATGCGCCAACTCCAGAAGCTCCCTGTGAATCGGTTCGGCAGAGAGCAGATGACAGGTTCCTGTCAGGACGCGGCGAATCTCGCGACGGAAAGGCGCCTCAAGTCTCTGCCGGAGAAGCTCCCAGTCTTCTTCGCCCATTTCCCTCGAGAGCGGGAAAGCGTCCTGCCACTGGTCGCGCACCTTCAGCATCTCCGCGATCAGAGACTGGCAGCCGGAAAGCTGGTTGTCGCGCAGATCGAGCAGCTGGGCGAGCGCCTGGTCAAGGACGGCGTCGGGTCCGCCAAGGAGTTCGAGGGTGCGGCGAGCAGCGAGTGCATAAAGGGGCTCGGCTTCTTCGATGGGCTGGAAATGGCCGCCGAGGCGCGCCAGCAGCGGGCGATCGTGCGCGATGCGAAGGCAGAGCGAATCGATGGTCTCGATGGCGAGGCGCTGCGGATGCTCGAAGAGGTTCCAGCCGCGGCGCTCGGCGTGGGCAAGGGCCGCGCGAGCCAGCTCCATGCGGGCATCATCTTCGCCGGGATCGTAGCGGCGGCGGCCGGCAGCGGCCTCCAGGTCGCGCAGAATGCGAGAGCGCATTTCGGCAGTGGCCGCGCGAGTGAAGGTGATGGCGAGAATTTCCTCGGGCTCATCGACCGCCGCCAGAAGACGGAGATAGCGGCGCGTGAGCAGGTCGGTTTTGCCCGAGCCCGCCGGGGCCTGCACGATGATGGAGCGGCGGATGTCGAGAGCGGCTTCGCGCTGGGCGGCATCGGCAGGGGCGTCGATCAGGATTTCAGTCATCGGCGTCCTCCTCGCTCCCGTCTTCTGCCACGGCGACACGATCGATTTCGGCGACACGGCAGAGCGAGTGGAGACGGCAGTAGTCGCAGGCCTGGGGCTGGGGTTTCACCGCTGCCTCGCCCCGGAGGAACTCCCGGGAGAGCGCTTCGAGGGCGCGGACCCATTGGTCGCGCATGGATTCGGAATAAGGATCAGTGACCAGAGCTTTTTTGGCGGGAATATCGGCGGAGAGCTGCGCGTGGGCGTCGCGCACACGCCCCTCGAAGTGGATGGTGCCGGCGCGAATCCGCGCAAAGAGGATCCCGCTTACATTCTCAACGTTGCCGTAAGCGGCGTAGAGAGGGAGCTGCGGGTCATTGGGACGATCGCCGTCCCAACTCGAAGTCGAAACGTTGCCGGTTTTGTAGTCGAGAAGAAGGCGGCTGCCATCGGGCAGAAGGTCGACGCGGTCGGCGCGCAGGTTGAGGCGGAGATCCCCGATATGGACGTCGTTGAGGCGCTTCTCAGTGTCCTCGACGCTGAACGGCTGGCGCCGGGCCTCCTGTTCAAGCCACGCTCCGATGCGGGCGATAAGCCGGCGCCTTTCCGCGGCAAGACAGGCCTGTTGCCACGGATCGGCCGAGGGTGGGCCGAACTGCTCACCCATGGCGGCATCGATGTGGGCCTCGAGCATCGCGGGGAGCTGTTCTGTATCAATGGCGGTTACGATATCGTCGCGCCTGCGGATGGCAGCGGATTCGGTGGAAGAAAACAGCCTATGCATGACATCGTGCAGCAGCTTGCCCTTCTCCGAAGGGCTGATGCCCCACTCGGATTCGTCAAGTGGCTCGGCGCGGAGTCGTTTTGCGGCGAAGGCCTGGAAGGGACAGGCGGCCTGGCGTTTCAGGACATCCGCGCCGCCGGCGTTTTGCTCCTGCGGCCAGGCCAGCACGCCGGAATCGTCGGCGATCTCGTCCAGACGCGGCACGGGAAGCGGCTGTTGCGCGGGAGCGATGGTAGCAGCCGGCTGTGGTTCCGAGCCTGCGGGGAAGAGGCTCGCGATCAGCGGCGAGGGGCGCAGCTCGGCGTCCTTATCGCGCTCGGCAAAGCTGAAGACGATGCGCGCCGCGGAGGTGAGCAGGCGCGCGGTGGCGGTGTGGGCGAGGTTCCAGTCGTCTTCCGGCGTGGCGCTCGGCATCGCGAACTGGACCTGGACGGCAGCTGGCAGCAGGGGGTGCAAGCGCCCGCGCTGCGGCCAGGCGGTGTCGTCGGTACCCAGGAACCAGATGGCGTCAAACTGCTGGCCGGAAGATTCGAAGGGACCCGTGATCTGGATGGGCGCGTCGTGGGATTCGGGCGCGAAGATCGTTTCCAGTGCCTGACGCTCGAGGAGGTCGAGGAATTCCCCCCAGGCATAGCGGCTGCCGTCGAAGTCGAGGAGCGAGACCTCGTCGAGCAGACGTTGCCAGCGCTGGAGGGCCTGGAACTGCACGGAATCGGCGTGGCGCCCGCCGGGCCAGCCGCCACGATCGAGCAGGCGTGGGACGACGCTGGCGAAGGCGGAGGGTTGGCGGGAACTGGAGAGGATGCGGTTGGAGTCTGCGGCACGCTGCAGCTCGCTGAGATGGTAATGAAGGTCGCGGAGGCGAGAGGATGCGGCCAGAGCATCGCGGTAGCTCGGGAGGGAGCGCTCGGTGGAAAGCACGCTGAGGCGGCGCTGGCGAGCGTCGTGCTGCGCGACATCAAGAGGATTTGTAACGGTGTCAGCGACAAATCCTGAGAGCATGAGCCAGGAGATGTGTTCTTCGGGAAGAGGCTCGGCAATCCAGCGCAGAAGCAGCAGCGCGGCGCGGATCACGGGCACGCCGGCCAGGGGCTGTCCGAGAGAGAATTCCCAGGGCGGCGAAGACGAGGGTTGGCGGATGTCTTCGCTCTCCGGCAACAGAGTGCGGCGGAAGGCGCGGTCGATCTCGCCGCGCGCGCCGGAGATGGCAGGAACAATGATGCCGACGCGGGCACTTGGATTCCCGGTGAGCAGATCGCGCGCCCACGCCGCGCAGGCAGAGATTTCGTCGCGCAGATGGTTGGCGCGAATCCAGGAACGGTGCGCCTGGTCCGGGGTGAAGGCGGCCTCGGGCCGGAATTCGGAGACCCTGAGGCCGCACGATGCGAGACCTCCGAGGAAATCGCGTTGCGCGGGCGTGATGCGGTCGAAGCCGACAACGAGGATTTCGCCGGGGAGGGTGAGGCCGGCGCTGGAGGAAAGGTGCGGCGCGAGCGCCGATTCGAGCTGGCTGGCGCTGAGCCAACCCTGGCGCGAGCAAGTCTGCTCGAACGCGGCGGCCCAGTGGCGGAAGCGCTCCGCGTCACTCTGGTCCCACGCGGAACGGCGCGCGCCGTGGGCGTTGTATGCGGAGAGCAGAGACCAGGCTTCCATGGCGAGCGCGGCCATGGAGTCCGGTGAAAGCACGAGATCCGCATCGTCGCGCAGAGCGCGTTTCCACAGGACGCGTTCCTGAAGCGCGGTGAGGAGGATGGGCGCGGCAGGCGCGGCGAAGGCGTGATCGCGCCATAGCATGCGCAGCCAGGAATCCCAGTCGTGGATAGGGGGCGTCGGCCAGATGGTGTGGCCGGCGGCGCGCTGCTCTTCGGCGAAGCGGAACTGCAGGGCGCGGGCCGCGCGGGGACTGGCGGCGACGATGGTGGCGCCGCGCCGGAGCGCGTCGGCGATGGGGCGGGCCAGGGGCATGGGGGATCGACTCTCAAGTGTAAACTGGCGGGTGAAGCGACTTCCTGCGCACATTTCCACCGCGCTGTTATTGGCGGTGGTTGTGTTTTTGGGGGGCTGTCGCGGCGGGGCCACGCGTGAGAGCCGGCCGGCGGAGAGTTCGAGCCGCGCGGCGCAGCAGGCCGGGGCCAGGAAGTATCACGTCCGCGGGATTGTGGTGTCGGCCGATGCGAACACAGGTGCGGTGACCTTAGATACGGATGCGATTCCGGGATACATGGACGCGATGACCATGCCCTACACGCTGGCGCAGCCGAATATCGCGAGCGAGCTGCATCCAGGCGACACGATTACGGCGACCCTCACGGCGACGGCGGACGCGGATGTGCTGGACGAGATCGTGGTGGTGGCGCAGGCTAGGCCGGACTACAAACCGGCGGTGACGTACAACGATCTGGAGCCGGGCGAGGCGGTGCCGGACTTCGCGTTTCGGAATCAGAGCGGGCACATGGTGCGGCTCCAGCAGTGGCGCGGGAAAGTGGTCCTGCTGACCTTCATCTATACGCGCTGCCCACTGCCGAATTTCTGCGTGCGGATGAGCCGGAATTTTGCGGAAATCGACCAGTCACTCCAGAAGGATCCTGGGCTGTATGCGAAGACGCACTTGCTGAGCGTGAGCTTCGATCCGAAGTACGACACGCCGGCGGTGCTGCGCAGTTATGGCGGAGCCTATACGGGGAAGTACACGAAGGAGACATTCGCGCATTGGGATTTCGCGGCGCCCACGGAAAAGGATCTGCCCAGGGTGCTGGAGTTTTTCGACGTGGGCGCGACCCCGGAGAAGGACAGGACGATTACGCATTCCCTGTCAACGGTGATGATCAGGCCGGATGGCACGGTATTCAAGTGGTATCCAGGCAATGAGTGGACGCCGGAGCAGGTGCTGGCGGACGTGAAGAAGCTGGCGGCCGAATGAATTCGATAGGATGGGTCCAGGTGAGTGGTCTGACCACGAGGTGAGGAAACGATGAGTCCGCTGACGATTCGCAAAGACGGTGAGCTGGATTTTTTGTCGCTTGGAGCGCTGGTGCACCGGCTGGATCCGGGGATCATTCCGTTTCGCAAGGCGGCGGAGTGCGCGATTCACGTGAGCGGCGGCGAGTTCAACGTCGCGGCGAATTTGTCCGACTGCTTCGGAATGAAGACGGGGATCGCGTCGGCGATGGTCGATTACCCGATCGGCGACCTGATTGCCGAACGCGTGCGGGCGATGGGCGTCCGGCCGTTTTACAGGCACTTCAAACACGACGGCGTGACCGGGCCGAACATGGCGACGGTCTACAGCGACCGCGGGTTCGGTGTGCGCGCGCCCGTGGTGTTCTACAACCGCTGCAACGAAGCGGCGGCGCAACTCAAGCCCGGGGATTTCGACTGGAAGGCGATTTTCGCGGGCGGCGTGCGTTGGGTGCATTGCGGCGGGATCTTCGCGGCGCTGTCGCCGACTACCGGGCAATTGGCCGTGGAAATGATGACGGCGGCAAAGAACGCGGGCGCAGTGACGTCGTTCGATTTGAATTTCCGCGAGAAGCTGTGGAAGATCGGCGGCGGCGCGGATCGCGCGGTCGAAGTGATCGCGCGGATCGTGGATCATGTGGACGTACTGGTGGGCAACGAAGAGGATTTACAAAAGGGGCTCGGGATCGAAGGGCCGAAGCTTGAGGACAAAACGAAATCGAAGCTCGATCCGAGCGCGTTCTTCGAGATGATCGGCAAGGTGGTGAAGAAGCAACCCCAGGTCAAGGCAGTGGCGACGACGCTTCGCGAGGTGCACTCGACAAATCGGCACAGCTGGAGCGCGGTGGCGTGGCTGGATGGGAAGACCTACACGGCGCCGACCGCGGAGCTGGACGTCTACGACCGCGTGGGCGGCGGCGATGGCTTCGCGGCCGGCTTCTTCTATGGATTGCTGAGCGGCGCCGATCCGGAGGAGGCAGTGAAACTGGGATGGGCCCATGGTGCGTTGCTCACCACGTTCCCCGGCGACACCACGATGGCGACACTCGAACAGGTGAAGGCCTTCGCGAAGGGCGGCTCCGCGAGGATTCAGAGATAGGCAACCGCCACCAGGCAACACGCTGCCTCCAGTAGACTGAAAGGACTGACACTGGAGGAAGCGTGGCCAAGGTGACGATTCTGTTCGGGTTGTTGCTGATCGTGCTCGGCGTGGCCGGATATGTCGGAACAGGACGACACGCGCCGACCGCGCTGATCCCGCTGTACGTTGGGGTGGTGTTCGCGTGCCTGGGTATTCTCGCGCGGAGAGCCAGCCCGAAACGCCGGATGGTGGTGATGCACATCGCGGTGACCCTGGGGTTGCTGGGTTTTCTGGGGACGGCAAAGAGCATTTGGGATTTCATCCAGATGGAGCGGGGGCACGCGATGGCGCGGCCGATTGCCGTCGAGGATAAGGCCGTGTTCTCGATGATGCTGCTGATTTATGTGCTCCTTTGCGTGCGGTCGTTCATCAAGGCTAGGAGACAGCCGGTAGCCAGTGCGGAGTAGCGGGAAGCGAGTGGCCCGTAGTCGGTGGCCTGTCGCTGGTAGAACGTAGCGGGGTAGCGTGCGAATGGGATCGATGCCGGTGATGCATGGAGATCGGAGCCGCGGCGGGAGTGCGCGGGCGCGGGCCGGCACGGACTTGCCGAAGAAGAAGCCCGATCTGAAAAAGGTGATGCCGGAGATCTGGAAGCTGGTCCGGCCGCGGCGCTGGCTCCTCCTGTTTGGGTTCGGGCTCATGGTGATTAACCGCGTCGCCGGTTTGGTGCTGCCGTTTTCGACCAAGTATCTGATCGACCGGGTTCTCGGGACGCATGGGAACGCGAAGCTCCTGCTGCCGCTGTGCGGCATCGTCTTCACCACGACAGCGATTCAGGCGGTGACTTCGTTTTCACTGACCCAGCTGCTGTCGAAGGCGGCGCAGCGCATGATCACCGAGCTCCGGCAGCAGGTGCAGCAGCATGTGGGGCGGTTGTCGGTGGCCTTTTACGACGCGAACCGGACCGGCCTGCTGGTGTCGCGCATCATGAACGACGTGGAAGGCGTGCGGAACCTGATCGGCACCGGCCTGGTGGAATTTGTCGGCGGCATGCTCACCGCGGGCATGGTGTTCGCGTATCTGGTAACCACGAACGCCAGGATGACGCTGATCGTGTTTGGCGTGGTGGGGGCGTTTGTCGTTGTTCTGCAGAGGGCCTTCAAGACGATCCGGCCGATTTTCCGGGAGCGGGCGAAGATCACCGGCGAAGTGACGGGGCGGCTTACCGAGTCGCTCGGCGGCGTGCGCGTAGTGAAGGGCTATCACGCCGAGAAGCGCGAGGCGCAGGTCTTCACCGGCGGCGTCATGCGGCTGCTCGAGAACGTGATGAAGTCGCTGACGGCGACCAGCCTGCTCAGTCTGGCCGCGACCACGGTGCTGGGCGTCGTGGGCGGACTGGTGATGCTGATTGGCGGGCATCAGGTCATCAGCCATCGCATGACGACGGGCGGATATTTCCAGTACACGATGTTGCTGGCCTACATGATCGCGCCCATTTTCCAGATCGTGAACATAGGCACCCAGCTCACCGAAGCGGTGGCCGGGCTGGATCGCACCATGGAAATCCTGGGCGAGAAGGACGAATTTGCCGATCCGGCGCGCGTGCGAATGCTCGACAACATCGTTGGCGAGGTGCGATTTGATGATGTGCGTTTCGCATACGAGAAAGACAAGCCGGTGCTGCACGGGATTTCGTTTGAATCGCTGCCGGGCACGGTGACGGCGCTGGTGGGCTCGTCGGGATCGGGCAAGTCCACGATCATCAGCCTGGTTTGCGCGTTTCACAAACCGGACTCAGGCCAGGTGCTGGTGGATGGTATTGATTTGTCTACTGTCCGGCTGGACAGTTATCGCAGTCAACTCGGCGTGGTGCTGCAGGAGTCGTTCCTCTTCGATGGAACGATTCGGGAAAACGTGATGTTCTCGCATCCGGAGGCGACTGACGACGAGTTCCTGAACGCGTGCCGGATCGCGCGCGTCGATGAATTCGCGGAGCGGTTTCCAGATGGATACGACACGATCGTAGGCGAGCGCGGCGTGAAGCTGTCGGGCGGGCAGCGCCAGCGGCTGTCGATTGCGCGTGCCATTCTGGCGAGCCCGCGGATCCTGATTCTGGATGAGGCCACGTCGTCGCTCGATTCCGAGTCGGAGGCGATGATTCAGAACGGTCTCAGTTACTTAATGCAGGGGCGGACGACGTTTGTGATCGCGCACCGGCTGTCGACGATCCGCCGCGCGGAGCAGATCCTGGTGGTCGAAGGCGGACTGATCGTCGAGCGCGGAACGCACGCCAGTTTGTACGCGCTGGGCGGGCGCTACTACGACCTGTACACGCGGCAGCATGGGCTCGAAGAGAATTTGTTTCTGGCCCCCGGCGAAGGGGACACGGTCGAGGAAGAAGCGAAGTAGGTGCGGCTCGATCCTGAAGGACATACTTTGGAACACCGGTTGATCCCTGCGAGATGGAGGACAGCTGAATGCGCGCGGTCGTTCTGATTCGGATCCTGGTGGGTTGGGTGTTCGTGTCGGAGGGAATTCAGAAATTCTTGTTTCCCGCTGCGCTCGGCGTGGGGCGGTTCGCGAAGATCGGGATCCCGCATCCGGGGATCATGGCGCCCGCTGTAGGCGCGATAGAGATTGTGTGCGGAGCCGCGGTGATTCTGGGATTGTGGACGCGGCTGGCGGCGATTCCGCTGCTGGTTGTAATTGCAACAGCCATTGTTACAACCAAGATTCCGGAGCTGCATGCTGCGGGGCAGGGATTCTGGTTCATGCTGCACGATGCGCGGACGGATTTCAGCATGGTGCTCGGGCTGCTGTTTCTGCTGATGGTGGGCGGAGGCTCGCTGGCGTTGACGCGCTCGCGTGAGCGGGCGGCTGAGTCTGGCGGGACGGTTGCGAAAAGGCGCGGGAGCTTCGAGGAACTGCAACCGCGAGGCTGATTTCGGCTTGCGAGCGGTCTTTGGGATCGGGCGCCAACGGTAACGGGGCGGCCGGCTTAGGGAACCTCTGATCAAGTCCCGGTCTTGAAGGGGCACGGCTTCACAGCTTGCGGAAAAAACCACACCCCAAAGCACAGACAGCCAGGTTCACCCCATAGCAAGAAGCAAATACCCCCGCCACCCCAACATCAACGCAAATCGACTCTGGGTTCACCCCGAAGTACTGTCTTGTTCCGTTTTGAAAAGGCCCAGTCTCTGGCCCAGACCCCGTATCGGGGCCCGACTTCCACCTTGCGGAAAAACTCGCCAGCTTTGAAGGGGCACAGCTTCAGCTGTGCCGTAAGAGCTGTAAAATCAGTCCGGCTTTAGCCGCTGAGGGGTGATTGTTTTGCCTTTTTTCCGCAAGCCGTTCAGCCGTGCCGTAAAGCCAGCCAAGTCGTCCGGGCTTTAGCCCCTGAGCGATGGTTTCGCCGCTAAATCAGAGTTTCCTTAGGGGTGCCCGCGCATGCTGCTAAAACGTTATACTCGCGGCGGGAGTGCGGTCGTGCAGGTGGGATACGGGAGTGGGCGGGCGTTGTGGATTGGGATTGTTTGCCTGGCTCTGTGCTCGCTGAGGGCGGGGACGGCGTGGGGGCAGGACACGGGTGGCGTTGCGTGGAGTGGGGTCGTCCGCAGCAGCGCTGGGGTAGGAATTGCAGGCGCTACGCTCGAGCTGTCCAGACTGGGCGTCGTGCAGAGGGCGACTACGGGGGCGGACGGGAGATTCTACTTTGCACTGGTTGCGCCGGTGCCTTGTGAGGTGGTGGTGCGGCTCCCGGGAGGCGCGGCGACGAAGGCTGCGTCGGTGACTCCGGGCGGTTCTGTCACACTGACGGTTACAAATGAGAATACACTGTCGGTGACGGCGCTCTTGATACCTCTTCCCGGGCCGACGCCGGGCGCGGCGGTCCCGGGGCCGGCCGCCACGCAGGCGGATGGCGCCGCGGGCAGCGGAGCGGGGACGAGCGGAGGCGAGAAGCTGTCGAGCGAGTCGGTGAGTTCCCTGCCTCTGAACGGGCGCGACTTCAGCACGCTGCTGCTCCTGGCGGCCGGCACGATGACCGACGCAAACGGGGCGACCAACTTCACACAGCAGTTCGCGATCAATGGGCAGCGTGGCGTGGAGGCGGTATTCGCCATGGACGGCGCGGACATCAGCGATCCGGAGATGGGCGGCAGCACGTTCACGAATTTCAACGTCGATGCGATCCAGGAGCTCCAGTCCAGTTCCGGGTGGATGCCGGCGGAGATTGGGCGGGGCGCGGCGGGGTTCACAAACATCGTGACCCGCTCGGGGCAGGCGGGATTTCACGGGTCGGTATTTGAGTTTCTGCGGAATTCGGCGCTCGATGCGCGGAATTACTTCGACTATCCCTCGGTGGTGGAGCGGGGGCGGATTCCACCGTTTAAGCGGAACGAGTTTGGGTTCACGAATGGCGGGCCGGTGGTGATCCCACATATCTCTGACCGAGGGAAGACGTTTTACTTCGGTCAGTATCAGGGGTTCCGGCAGGTGCTGGGAACGACCCAGGTACTGCCGATGCCAACCGCGGCCGAGCGCGCAGGACAGGACCTGGTGAAGTATGCGGACGGGAGCACGGATACGCTGATGGTTCCGGTGAACGCGGGGATCGCCGCGGTGCTGAAGCGCTATCCGTTGCCGAATAATCCCACAGGCGCGTATGGGGCACGGACTTACGCGGCGCCATCCAATGTAGTGACGAATGCGGATCAGTTTTCGATCCGCATCGACGAGAAGCTGGGGGAGAAGGGGCAGTTTCTTGGGCGGTTCAACTACGACAACCTGACGGGGCCGACGACGAATCCGGATCAGACAACGATTGATAAGAGCTTCGGCGTGCAATATGTGGACCGGCAGCGGAACGTGGACTTCCGGTACACGCGGACCGAGTCGCCGCATTTTTCCTGGGAGTCGGTATTCAGCATTACGCGGACGACACCGGGATTTCCGACGCCGAACCACACCGACCCGGCGGTGAAGTTCACCGATGGGTTGTATGAGGGGTTCGACCTGGCGGCTGGGTCGGTGATGCAGGCGTATGGGAATTTATTTCAGGGGCAGCTGAACGCGACGTGGACGCGGGCGCGGCACACGGTGAAGGCGGGCGTGGAGGCGCGGCTGAATCGGGACACGACGTATTTCGGGATCAGTCCGAATGGGGAGTACGACTTTGGCGGCGGGACGGTGTATTCGCCGGTGTTTATTCCGTCGCAGAGTGGGACGCACAACGTAAATCCCGGCGATCCTCTGCCGAATACGCTGGCGAGTTTGCTGGTGGGGTATCCATATGGGTACACGGTGGCGGTGGCTCCGCCGTATTTTTCAAATGGGGCGCACATTGGGCCGGCGGCGATTAGTCGCAATGACGTGAACTTTTATGTTGAAGACACGTGGAAGATCAACGATCGGTGGGCGCTCGATTATGGGTTGCGGTACGAGGTGTATTCGCCGATTACGGAGAGGGCGCATCGGACGGCGGGTTTTCTGGCGGTTACGCCGCCGCCTGGCCAGAGCCAGGAATATGTGATCAATCCGCAGCCGGGCTACCAGTCTGGATGGAATGGATGGGGACCGCGAGTGCAGGTCGACTGGAATGCTCCACGCGGCGTGCGGGTGCATGCAGGCGGAGCGATCACGGTGATTCCGCCGAACATCTGGCAGGACAATTTCTTAACGGGGTCGACGCCGTTCGCGGTGTATCCGCGGGTGAACGCCGCAAAGAGTGGAGAGATTGCGTACGGGTTCACGATCACGCCGGATGAGCTGCCGCCGACGTACACGCCTGCGGGCGCGAACGTGTTTGGGAGCGGCGACCCGAAGAAGGTTGCGGCGAATACGGTGATGGATGTGAACCGGTACCAGAATGATTTGGCGGCGCTGGCGCCGGGGCATCAGCTCTCGTTGCTGAATCTGAGCGGGATTGACCGTCGGTTTGGGGATGGATTCCTGCAGACGTGGACGCTGGGGTTCGAGCGGACGCTGTTTGGGCTGACGGCCGATGCTGGATACGTTGGCACGGCTTCGTTCCGGTTGCCACGGAGTTCCTATCCGAATGGCTACCCGGGAGCGGAGCCGGGGTTTGCTCCGTATACGCAGTTCAACGGTGCGGGAGTGGTGACGGGCGGGTTCGGGTTCGAGTCGGTGATCACGGACACGTCGCATTCGTCGTATCACGCGCTGCAGACTTCGCTGTCGGGAACCGTGAAGCATGGCGGTCCCGGATTGCAGGCGGGATACACATGGTCGAAGTCGCTGGACGACGTGAGCGGGGTGGTGGGCGGGACGGGATCGACGGGGGCGGTGGCGCTGCCGCTGCCGCAGGATCCGTCCAATACGCATCCGGAGAGGGGGCCATCGAATTTCGATGTGGCGCATGGGTTCAGCGTGAGCGCGGCGCAGGATCTGCACTTGCAGGAGCTGGGAACGCAGGGGGCGCGGGCGCGGAAGTTTACCGGTGGGTGGGAGCTGCTGAGCATTTCGAGCATCACGAGCGGGGCGCCGTTCACTGTGTATTCGGGGATCCAGCAGACGGGCGCGGGGACGATGGGCGGGGATCGGCCAGATCAGATTGGGAAACCGCATTTGTCGACGGCGCACAGCTCGACGCGGGCGCGCGAGGACTATTTTGGCGAGGGCGCAGGGAATGCTTCGTACTTTTTTATTCCTGTGGGCGTGGCTGGGGGGACGGGGCCGAATGCGGGGCGGTTCGGGACGCTGGGACGGAATACGTTTCGGGGGCCGGCGTACTACGACTTCGACTATGCGGTGATCAAGGACACGCCGGTGGGGCGCCGGAAGAGCGGAGTGGAACGGGTGGATGTGCAGTTCCGGTCGGAGTTTTTCAATCTGTTCAACGTGGTGAATATGGGACTGCCGGCAAACACGATCCAGGGGTCCGGGTTTGGGGAGATCAGCAAAACGGCGGGGACTTCCCGGCAGATTCAGTTTTCACTGAAGCTGATTTATTGACCTCGTGGCTGGCAGCTGGCGGCGGGCCTAGTCACGGGTCTTCGGTAACGGCGGGCGCGGGGGTCACGTTATTTTTGACTAAGTCTTTTCTTTTGTCGCTAGTATTGGGTTCATCTTGCATTGACAATAATACACTCATATTTTATGCATCCATTGTGCTATATGCACATCAGATGTTGTGACGACCGCTCCGCCTCGGATGGTGGAGCTTGGCTCCAACTCTCAAAAGCAGTCGGATGGAGGATGCGCAATGGCTATTACAAGATGGGATCCGTTTCGGGACGTACTCGCGCTGCAGAACCGCATGAACTCGATTTTCCAGGAGTACAACAGGAACCAGGGCGAGGGCGACTCTCTGGTGACCGCGGCGTTTGTGCCGCCGGTTGATATCTATGAGGACGAGCACAAGATCCTGCTCAAGCTCGAGGTGCCAGGCATGCAGGAGAGCGACCTCGACATCGAACTCGAAAACAACCTGCTGACGGTGAAAGGCGAGCGCAAGTTCGAGAACGAAGAGAAGGAAGAGAACTTCCATCGGATCGAGCGGCGCTATGGCAGTTTCTACCGTTCCTTCACGATTCCGAACACAGTGAACCCCGACAGCATCAAGGCGAAGTATGAATCGGGCGTGCTGAAGATCGACTTGGAGAAGCGGGCTGAGGCGAAGCCGAAGCAGATCAAGGTGGAAGTGGGATCTGGTTCTGCGCCGAAGCCGATCGAGGCGGGAAAGCAGTCGCAGGCTGCGTAAGAACAGCAGATAGCTGGTAAAGCGGTCAGCTAAAAACCGGCTAGCGATGATCCGGCAGCGAAAAAGCGGTTGGCGATGGGCTGCTCTCGGTCGCTGGCCGCTTTTTCTTCCGGTGGCAATTCAGAGTTTCGATAAAAAGTGGAAGATAGCAAAAGCGGGATTTGGGTTCGCGGCCGCTGACCGGGTTATCGCTAACCCGTTCTTTGCTGACCGCTTTTTCACTGACCGCTTCTTATCAGTTTTTGGAGTGTTTATGGCGATACGGTGGGATAAATTCACGGTGAAGTCGCAGGAGGCGGTGCAGAACGCCAGCCAGCTTGCGGCGGAGAATGGCAACCCCGAGATACTGCCGCTGCATTTGCTGGCGGTGCTGCTGGGCGATAAGGAGGGCGTGATTCCGGCCGTCCTCGACAAGATTGGTGTGCCGGTGGGGCAGCTGGAGACGAAGGCGCAGGAAGCGGTGGCGCAGCTGCCCAAAGTGAGTGGAGCGGCGGCCCAGCCGGGGGCTTCGAACGCGCTGAACCAGGTGTTCGATCAGGCGTTCAAAGAGGCGGAAAATTTTAAGGACGAGTACGTTTCGACGGAACATTTGCTGCTCGGGCTGACGCGGCAGAAGAACGATGGAGCGCAGCTGCTGCTCGCGTCGCTCGGAGCGACCCACGATGCGGTGCTGAAGGGCCTGGCGACGGTGCGCGGAAGCCAGCGGGTAACGGATCAGAATCCTGAGGCGAAGTTCCAGGCGCTCGAGAAGTACGCGAAGGATCTGACGGAGCTCGCGCGCCGCGGCAAGCTCGATCCGGTGATTGGGCGGGACGAAGAAATTCGGCGCGTGATCCAGGTCCTCTCTCGTCGAACAAAAAACAATCCCGTGCTGATCGGCGAGCCCGGCGTGGGCAAAACAGCCATCGTCGAAGGCCTGGCACGGAGAATCGTGCACGGCGATGTGCCGGACATCCTGCGCGACAAGCGAGTGATCTCGCTCGACCTCGGGTCGATGCTCGCCGGCGCGAAGTATCGCGGCGAATTTGAGGATCGGATCAAAGCCGTGCTCAAAGAAATTGAAGAGAGCAACGGCCAGATCGTTCTGTTCATCGACGAACTGCACACGCTCGTTGGAGCTGGCGCGGCGGAAGGCGCCATTGACGCCTCGAACATGCTGAAGCCGGCGCTGGCGCGTGGCGCGCTGCGTGCCATTGGCGCCACGACGTTGAACGAGTATCGGAAATATATCGAGAAAGACGCGGCGCTGGAGCGGCGTTTCCAGATCGTGTACGTGGGCGAGCCGAATGTCGAGGACACCATCGCGATCCTGCGCGGTCTCAAGGAGCGCTACGAGTCGCACCATAAGGTGAGAATTCGCGACTCGGCGATTGTGGCAGCGGCGACCTTGTCGCATCGGTACATTTCGGACCGTTTCTTGCCCGACAAGGCGATCGATCTGGTGGATGAGGCGGCAGCTTCACTGGCGATTCAGATCGGATCCGTGCCCACGGAGATTGATGAGCTGGAGCGGCAGGCCACGTCGCTCGAAATTGAGCGCGAGGCGCTCAAGCGAGAGAGCGATCCGAACTCGAAAGAGCGTCTGCAGGTTGTGGAGCGCGAAGTGGCCGGGCTGCGGGAGAAGGCGACGGCGTTGCGGGCTCGCTGGCAGAAGGAGCGCGAGGCGATTACGCGGCTGAGCGATCTGAAAAAGCAGATCGAGACGCTGCGGTTTGAGGCCGAAGAGCAGACGCGGCGCGGAAACCTGGAGCGGGCTGCGCAGATCCAGTACGGCGAGCTTCCGAAACTGGAAGCGGAGATGAAGCGGCTGGATGCTCTGCAGGACGGCAAAGGCGGCGCGCCCCGGTTGTTGAAGGAAGAAGTCGACGAGGAAGACATCGCGAAGATCGTCAGCAAGTGGACCGGAATTCCGGTGTCGCGGATGCTGGAAGGCGAAGTGCGCAAGCTGGTCCAGATGGAGGACCGGCTGAAGGAGCGCGTGGTCGGGCAGGACGCGGCGTTGAGCACGGTAGCGAATGCGATTCGGCGATCGCGCGCGGGCTTGAGCGATCCGAAGAAGCCGATTGGCTCGTTCATTTTCCTAGGGCCGACGGGCGTTGGGAAAACGGAAACGGCGCGGGCGTTGTCGGAGTTTTTGTTCGACGATGAGCAGGCGATGATTCGTCTCGACATGTCGGAGTACATGGAAAAGCATGCCGTGGCACGCATGATTGGCGCGCCTCCCGGCTACATAGGCTACGACGAAGGTGGGCAGCTGACGGAGGCGGTGCGCCGGCGGCCCTATTCGGTGATTCTGCTCGACGAGATCGAGAAAGCACATCCGGATGTGTTCAACGTACTGTTACAAGTTCTGGATGATGGGCGGTTGACGGATTCCAAGGGTCGCGTCGTGGACTTCAAGAACACGGTGCTGATCATGACGTCGAATCTCGGCGCGGGATTCCTGCAGGGGGATTCCCTGAAGGATGAGACAACGTTTGCGCACGCCACAGAGAGCGTGATGAAGATGCTGCGCGAGCACTTTCGGCCGGAGTTTCTCAACCGCGTGGATGATGTTGTGATCTTCCGTCCGCTTGGCGAGGAGCAGCTGACGCACATCGTGGATTTGCGGCTGAAAGATCTGGAGAAATTGCTGGCGGATCGGCACATCACGATCGAGCTGACACCTGCGGCGCGGCGCCAGATCTTCACTTCGGGGTACGATCGGGCATATGGAGCGCGTCCGCTGAAGCGGGCGATCCAGCGGCTGATTCAGGATCCGCTGGCGATGAAGATCCTCGACGGCGAGGTGCTTCATGGGGATCACGTGCGGGTCGACGCACACAAAGGCAGCAGCACGCTGCAGTTTGAGGTGGTGAGCCGCGCCGGGATTCCGCTGGAGCATGGCGTGGCTATTGGACAGGCGTAGAGAACAGCGTTCTGAAAAACCTAAGGCCCGCGGGGAGATTCTCGCGGGCCTTAGGGAAACTCTGATTAAGCCGCTGTTTTGAAGGGGCACGGCTTCAGCTGTGCCATAAAGATCAGGGAAAAATGGGCTTTAGCCCCTGAGGGATGGTTCTCGAGGTTTTAATCAGAGCTTCCTTAGGTTGTTGCGCGACAATTTGTGCGCGCTGCACTTATTCCACAATCGAAAAAGTGTAGATCTTTCCCGAGCTGGCCATGTTCTTGCCGGAACCGGCCTCGATGGGTGGAAGGAATCCATACTCGCCGCGGACGATCCCGTCGTTCAGGGTGATCTCATAGATGCGCGGTGCGATTTTCCGGCTCGTGTATTCGACATCGTCGCGCTGGGCGCCCCCGGACTCGTGCGCGACCCCGCCGGTGACGGACCGGAATTCGCGGTTATCCTTATTGATGCGGAGTTTGAGGAGCTGGTATTCGCCGGGTGAGGTACCTTCCGGCACGTAGAAGATGAACTCGGCGGGCAACGTGAGCTGAAGGCGGCTGCCGACGCCGCCAATGTTGCCGTTAAGGTCTCCCTTGACGATGCCGAGGCTGCCAACGTGCTTGAGCACGCCTCCGGTCTTGAAGTTCACCACTTCCGCGTCGACTTCGTTCCAGACACCGTCTTTGGTGCGGTAGTAGACGCCGACGTCATCGATGCCGGCAGGAACGCCGGCAGTTGCGGACGCGGCGCCAACGGGAGCCGGAGATGATGAGCCGGAGGGTGGGGTGGGCGCGCCGCCGGCATTGCGGGAGATGAGGGCGGCGACGACCTTGTCGCTGACGCCCTGTTTCTTGAGAGCGATAAGGCCGTCGGTGCTGGTGTCGTAGGCCGCGGCGCTGGCATTGACGGTCGCGATGACGACGTCGTCCGAGAGGCCCGCTTTGACCATCTTGATGATGGCATCGTTGTTGAGCGCCTGCTGCGCGAGAGCAAACGGGACGGCACAAAGCAGGCAGACACAGGCGAGAACCCTGCGCATGGAAGGCCTCCGATCGAAGTTCAGGGGAGGCCAACCATACTAACCGACGGGCTGCACAGAAGGCCCGGAAATTCTTCGCGCCGATGGTGCGATGAAGGTCAAAGCCGATTAAGCCACTCATCCTTCCACTTAATGTTGCAGCCGACGCTGGGGTGCTGATCGGGGTCGACGGGTTCGCCGGCAATAACCGCTTTGAGGGCGGCGCGCAGGTCGCGGCCGGTCACAGGAATGTCGTTGCCCGGGCGGCTGGAGTCGAGTTGGCCCCGATAGACGAGGGCGCCTGAGGCGTCGAAGAGGAAGAAGTCCGGCGTGCAGGCAGCGTCGTAGGCGTGGGCAACTTCCTGGGTTTCGTCGTAGAGATAAGGAAAGATGAAACCCAGTTTGAACGCTTGTTCGGCGAGCGAAGCGGGCGCGTCGTCCGGGTAATTTTCCGCGTCGTTGCTGCTGACAGCGGCAAAGCCGACGCCGCAGTTGCGGAAATCGATGGCAAGCTGGGCAAGCTGCTGCTCGACGTGCTTAACGAAGGGACAGTGGCAACAGATGAACATGATGAGCAGGCCTTTGGGGCCGGTGAGAGATTCGGTGCTGTAGACGCTGTTGTCGCGGACGTCGTTGAGCGAGAATGCGGGGGCTCGGGTACCGAGCGCGAGCATAGCGGATTCAGTACGGGACATGGATTAAGACCTCCAGACGAAGATAGGGTAACGCCTGAACAGGGCACGGGCGAAAGGGCACAGTGCCTGGCTAGCTGACTTTTTCGGCCGCACCGCGGCGGACGATCAGGGGGCGGACGAGGTCTTCGATGCGGGCCAGAACCTCGTCGAGGGTGAGGTTGGTGGAGTCGATGACGATAGCGTCTGGAGCGGGCTGCAACGGAGAGCTGGCGCGGGTACGATCGCGCTCGTCGCGCTCACGAAGTTCCTGAAAAACGGCAGAGTGGCTGGGACCGGACTCGGGCGTGAGGGTATTTTGCTCGCGGGCGCCGGCATTCTGTTCGTAGCCTGAGTTCGGCAGGCGGTCCTTCGCGCTGGAGCTCTGCTCGTAGCGGCGCTGGCTGCGTGCTTCGGGGGATGCATCGAGAAAGACTTTGGCGTCGGCGTCGGGGAAGACGACCGTGCCGATGTCGCGGCCCTCCATGACCACGCCGCCGGAGCGGCCGAGGTCGCGCTGTAGGTCGACCATCCAGGCGCGAATGTGGGGGTGGACGCTGACCCGCGAGGCTCCCTGAGTGACGTCGGAGTCGCGGATGCGCTCGGTGACGTCGGCGCCGTCGAGATACACTCGATTGCCGGCACGGTCGGCCTCCAGCGCGATTTCGGTGTCGCGGGCGAGACGCTCCAGAGCGCAGGCGTCGTCGAAGTCCTGATCGCTCTGGATGGCTTTCAGGGCGAAGGCGCGATACATCGCACCGGTTTCGAGATTGAGCAGCCCGAAGTGCTGTGCGAGATGGCGCGCCACAGTGCTCTTGCCGGCGCCGGCGGGGCCGTCGATGGCGATGATGGGGCCGCGAGTCATTCGGGTTTCTCTTCCTGATTACGATTCTTGCGCGGATTTCGTTCGCGCGGGGGGAGATTGCGGAATTTGTTTTTGGGCTTGCCGGGGCTCGCCGGGCGCGGGCCGCTGCCGGCGGGGCGATTGGGTTTGCCCGGGGAAAATTTCCCTGGGCGAAACGAACGCGACGAGCCCGCTCCCGAGCGGGATTTGCCGGCGGCCGAAGTGCGGGGGCCGGAGAAGCGTGTTTCTGGTCCTGACTTAGCGCCGGGCGTACCGATGAATTTGCCGCCAGGCTTTGCCCGGAATTTTGCGCCGGGCTTAGCGATGAATTTGCCACCGGCCTTTGGGGCGAATTTGCCGCCGGATTTTGGACCGAAGCTTCCCGCGGGGCGCGAGGATTTGGGGCGGAAAGGGTGGTCTTCGCGGGGACCTGCCTCCCGGGTGGGGCGGCCTTCACGCTGTGCGGGTTGATCGCGACGGGGGCGATCCTTTTGCCACGGGCGGCTCGCGCGCGGTTGCGGCGAGGCCGAGTCTTTGCCGCGCCAATGCTGTTCGCGCTGCGGGCGGTCTTCCTGTGTTGGACGACGGCCAGGAACTTCAGTGTCTGGTTTGCGGAAGGTGCTGCTTGGCTTGCGGAATGCAGTGTTGGGGCGGCGTTGCCAGGGTTTGGCACCGGTGCGATTCGGGCGCGAGCCGAACGACGGCCTGGAGCCGGGTCGCGCAGGCCTTGAATCGGGGCGTGGCCCGAAGCGGGGTTTGGCGCCGGGACGATTCGAGCGTGGAGCGAAGGAGGGTTTGGAGTCAGGTCGCGAGGGCCGCGAATCGGGGCGCGGGCCTAGGTTCGTCTTTCCTTCACCTCCCGGCTGCTCGGCGGAAGGTCTGGGGCGGTGCGGGCCTGCGGGCTTCTTCTGCCATGGGGCGCGTGGGCCGTCCTGCTCGGGGCGCGCGCTTCGAGCAGGCATCTCCCAACGGGTCGGGCGCGGTGCTTTGCGGAACGGGATGCGCGGGGCGGGAGCGAATGCCGCGGGTGTGGCGATAGGCTTTTCCGGTTCAGGCGCGGGGACGGTTTCGGGAAGCGACCCTTCGACGAAGAGCAGCGTCTGCGAGCCGACCGACATGGTGCCGATCTGGCGGGCGGCCGTCATGCCATGGATGACTTCGCGGATACGCGAGCGGGCCGTGAGAGGCGAGAGGAAAATTTCCGCCTCTTCGGCGCTGGCGGCGACGGCGGAGCGCAAATAGATGCAAAGGAGCGCGGAGAGGGCGGTGGTCTGCGCAGTGTTAGCGGCGGTGGCCAGCTGCGCGGGATAGCGATTCTTGAGGAGGGTCCAGCGCGTGGGCCCTCCCGCCGCGTAGATGGGCATTGCGCGCAGGTTCGTCCAGAGCTCGATCAGGGCGCGGAGGACGGCGGCTTCGGTGAGCTCGCGGCCGAGGGCTTCGCGGATTGCGACAGAGGTCATTTCACCCGTGCGGTCGAGCGCTTCCCAGGTTCGGAGGACGATGGGGGCTGTGCGTCCACCGGGAGCGGCTTTCCATTGGCGGTCTCCGCGGACGGCGGCGGCCCAGGGAAGGACTTCAGGGGTGACGAGGAAGTCGGGCTGCTCGGAGACGGCGCCGAGCAGATTGAGAGGGATGACGCGGTGCTCATCGATGAGCCGGTTGACGATTTCTGTGGCCTGGGCGATGGCGGTCGGAGGCGGCGTGACGGCGGTCGCGCCGAGGCAGGCTTCAACAAAGGAGGGCGCGGGCGCCGGCAGCTGTGTGTGACGCGGGAGAAAGAGGCAGAGACCGGTGTCGTCGAGCCAGCGGGCCGCGTCGTCGAAGGTCAGCAACGGGGAAGCAGAGTCAGTTGCGGCGGTCTGGTGCCACAGCGCGGCGCGCGCGATTTGTAACTGTTGCTGGTTCAAATTGTCCTGCGTCAGAGGTTGGCTGGCAAACCAGGGTTAAATGCGCTGGAACGCGCGCTGAATGTCTTTCCATGAATATCGTAATGCAATGGGACGGCCGTGGGGGCAACTGGTGGGGTGGTCGGTCCGGGCCAGCGCCGCGAGGAGCCATTCCATGCGGACCGGGTCAAGGGGCATGTTGACCTTAATGGCGGCGTGGCAGGCGATGGAGGCCGCGATCCGGGTGCGGGCCGTTTCGAGGTTGTCGGACTGAACGGAGGCGCCCGGCTGCTCCAGGACTTCGAGGATCATGCGCTCGAGGGCGCCGCCGTTGAGTCCTGCGGGCGCGGCTTTGATGGCGATCGTGTGGGGGCCGAACGGTTCAGCCTCGCAGCCGTTGCGTTCCAGTTCGGCGGCGAGCGTGGAGAAGACGACCATCTGCTGTGGGAGCAGGTCGATGAGCATCGGCATGAGGAGGCGCTGGCGCTCGACGCGCTCGGTTTGGCGCTCGCGGAGGATCTTCTCGAACAGGACGCGCTCGTGGGCGACGTGCTGATCGATGATCCAGAGGCCCTCGTCGTTGGTAGCGAGGATGAAGGATTCGCGCAGTTGGCCCAATGCTTTGAGGGAGCCGAGAGAGTGGAGGGAAGGGGGTGGGTCTCCGCCTTCGGGCAACGCGGGAGTGGAACAGGCGTGGCCGTTGGAGGCGGCCTGGACAGCGGAAGGAAAACGCAGGTCCTTCGAATCTGCCTCGCCGCGCTGCGTTTGCTCGGTGTCGCTCTGCATGGCAGGCACGGCGGCGAAGGCGAGACGGACCTCTTCGGGACGCGGCTCGGGTGGGGCGAGGGTAAAGGGGGCGGCGTCCGCGGGTTGGGGCGGGGCGTCGGAGTCGGGGAATTCTGAGATAGGCTCGGCGAGCGCGGAGGCGCTGTCGGGGACGAGCGAGGACGAAGCGTTGGGGCTGTTGGTCAGCGCGGCCAGGAAGCTCGCGGCGGGGCGGGTCTTCATCAGCGTGATGCGGATGCTTTCGCGAACGAAATCATGCACGAGCGATTGCTGGCGGAAGCGAACCTCGGTTTTTGCGGGGTGGACGTTGACGTCGACTTCGTGCGGCGGTATTTCGAGAAAGAGGAGGACGACCGGGAACGAGGTGGGCGGAATGATGTTGCGATAGGCCTCCACGATGGCGTGGATGATGAGGCGGTCGCGGATGAGGCGCTGATTGACGAAGACGTAGATGGAGTTGCGGTTGAGCTTTTGCAGCGCCGGCCGCGAGACGAAGCCCCGGACGCGAAGGAAGCCGGGGTCGGGAGGCGTGTAGTCCTGATCGCGGCGCCAGGGCGGGGGCTCGGGGATACCGGCGTGGTCGAACCGGCGCTCGGCGGCCATGGGCAGGAGCTCGTCGAGGGTGTCGCGGCCGAAGATCTGGTAGATGCGCTCCGAGGGCTCGCGGACGGGCGGCGCGGTCAGCAGGGAGTGGGTGGCGGAGTGGAGCTCGAAGTGGATTTCAGGATGGGCGAGCGCGTAATGCGTAACAAGCGCTGTTACATGAGAGAGCTCGGTGGTTTCGGCGCGGAGAAACTTGCGTCGGGCTGGCGTGTTGAAGAAGAGGTCCCGGACCGCGATCGTGGTTCCGGGCGCGCCGCCGGAATCCTCGACAGCGAGGATTTTGCCTCCGGCAATTTCGACGCGCGTTCCCGTGGAGGCGGTCTCTTTGGAGTCGCCGCTGGCGCTGGGGTGGGTGACTAGCTCGAGACGCGAGATGGAGGCGATGGAGGGGAGCGCTTCGCCACGGAAGCCGAGCGTGGCGATGGAGAGCAGGTCGTCGGAGGAGCGGATTTTGGAGGTGGCGTGGCGCTCGAAGGCGAGGAGCGCGTCGTCGCGGACCATGCCGCAGCCGTCGTCGGTGATGCGGATGAGGCGGCGGCCGCCGGCTTCTATCTCGATCCGAATGCGGGTGGCGCCTGCGTCGAGTGCGTTCTCCAGCAGTTCCTTGACCACCGAGGCGGGGCGATCGACGACCTCGCCGGCGGCGATCTGGTTAGCGACCTGATCGGAGAGAACGCGGATGCGGCCCATGTCTGGGTTCAAGGATACGCTGCACCCCAACACGCCAAAAGCGGGCGTGGTGGGGGCCGCGCGCGGGGGAAGTGTGTGGAGAAGTAGTTCACTTTTGCACGCCGCTGCGCAGTGGCAGGACGATTGCGCGGGGTCGGCTCAAGTGCGCGCGGAGGTACGCCGAAGTCCAAAGTGTGTGGCCTCGCACAGGCGAGGCGCCGGGCGGCGGGCCATGGATGTGGATCGGATTTCACCGATGGGCGGAGTGGGCCAGGAGCAGAATCCGTCGTGGACGCGCGAGAAGATGCGGAGGCGGAAGTTCACCGCGGAAGTAGAGCCGTCGGAGAGTGAAGCCGAGGAGCAGGCGGCAGCAGTGGCTGAGGTGGATTCGGATCACGACGGTTTGCTGGATGTGATCGCGTAATCAGCGGACAGCGGACAGCGGACAGCGGACAGCGGACAGCGGACAGCGGACAGCGGACAGCGTGTAGTCCGAGTGACGGCAGCGTGATCCTCGGACGCCTCTGGCTCCCAACTAGAGTTCCGCCAGGATGGCGTCGGCGATGCGGGCGGCTTCGACGGCCGGGCGAACGTCGTGGACGCGCACGATGCTCGCTCCGCCGAGGATGGCGGCCGTGGTGGCAGCGAGTGTGGCGTTGGCGCGCGCTTCGGGTGCAATGTCGGCGGTTCTTCCCCCCGAGCCGATTTCGGAGAGAGTTCGAGCGAGGAAAGACTTGCGCGAGACGCCGGCGAGCAGAGGCGCCCCAATGGCGAGTAGCTCGTCAAGGTGGGCGAGGAGCGGGTAGTTGTTGTCGTACGTTTTGCCGAAGCCAAAGCCGGGGTCAAGCACGATGCGGCTGCGGTCGATGCCGGTGGCGAGCGCCGCTTTCAAAGATTGCGTGAGGCCGGTTTTAACCAACGGGACAACTTCTTCCTGGGCCAGGCGGGGTTGAGTGCGCCATTCACTGGGGCGACCGCGGGTGTGCATCAGGATGACTCCGCAACGGAGATCGGCGCAAACCTGGGGCAGGTCGGGATCCCACTGAAAGCCGGAAACGTCGTTGACGATCTCCGCACCGGCAGCGATGGCGGCGCGAGCGGTTGCGGCTCTATATGAATCAATGGACAGCACAGATGTGGGGCGCTCGCGGAGCAGCGCTTCGAGGACGGGGAGAACGCGGGCTTGTTCTTCCTGCGTGCTGAGCGGCTGGGAGCCGGGGCGGGTGGATTCGCCGCCGACATCGATGAGATCAGCGCCCTGGTCGAGCATGGAGAGCGCGTGCTGGACGGCGCGTTCAGGATTGAGGAATGCGCCGCCGTCGGAAAACGAGTCGGGCGTGACGTTGAGGACTCCCATGACGAGAGTTCGCTCGCCCAGTGGCAGGGAACCGGTGCGGAGCTGCCAGGTGCAGGCCGGTCTGCGCGCGAAAGCCATCAGAAAACGATGCTACACTCCAGAGAAATTGCGATCCCTCGACAAAAATCCTCGCGTGCTCTGGCCAATGCGGCTTTGTTGGCCGTTGATAGCGATTGCCGCGCTGTCGCTGAGTTCGGCGGGCGGCGCCACGCGGCACAAAGCAGCGAAGCCCGTTCACAAATCTGTGCCGCTCGATGTGACGATCAGGCAGGTCCTGGCGGATCCCGCAGTGTCGCGCGCGCACTGGGGAATTTCGGTGGTGACGCTCGATGGCAAGCCGGTGTATGCGCTGAATGACGGTCAGTTCTTTGAGCCGGCATCGAATGCGAAATTGTTCACGACCGCGGCGGCTCTCGGGTTGATTCCTGCAAATGCGACGTGGACCACGACCGCCGTCACTTCAGGATCAATCGATGCAAATGGGACCCTGACCGGCGATGTGCGATTGCTGGGCGCGGGCGACCCCACGATGTCGGGGCGCACCTATCCGTGGGATGGGAAGACGGCGCGGCCGAATCCGCCGCTGCAGGCGCTCGAAGACATGGCGGACCAGATTGTCGCGACCGGTGTGAAGACGATTACGGGTGACGTGATCGGCGACGATGCGTGGTTTGTGTGGGAGCGGTACGGCGGAAGCTGGGCGTGGGGCGATTTGCAGTGGGAGTACGGCGCGCCGGTGTCGGCCCTGACGGTGAACGACAACGTCGTGTATCTGAACGTAACGCCAGAGGTGACGGCACGTCCGGTGGGCGCGGCGAACGCCGCGACTCCAGCCGGGAGTGAGGGCGATACCGCGTCGACCTCGCCGATGGTGGTGGCGTGGAATCCCGATGTGCCGTATTACAAGCTGGAGAATTCGCTGACCTTGGCGTCGGGCACGGCCGCCGCCCATTCCGGGATCGATCGCTCCCCGGGAAGTTTGGCGATCCGGCTGTATGGGTCGGTCAGCGCGAACGGGATGCACGAGGCGCTGGCGGTCGAGGATCCGGCGGAGTTTGCCGCGACCGCACTGCGGCAGATGCTGCTGGCGCGCGGCATCACGGTGACGGGGACGGCGAAGGCGTGGCATCGGCTGCCTGTGGATACGGAGGACTATCGGGCGGAGGTGAATCAGGCGGTGGCGCTGCGGCAGCTCACGCTGGCCACGATTGCGCCGCCGGTGACGGGGTTGACCGTGCTGGCAACGCATGTCTCGCCGACCTTGGCCGAAGATGTGACCATAACCAATAAAGTGAGCCAGAATCTGCACGCGGAATTGTTACAGCGGCTGCTGGGAAGGCTCGAGGGTCAGGACGGGTCAATCGCGCAGGGAGCCCGCGTGGTCCGGCAGTTTCTGGTGAATGCCGGCGTCGATCCGGGAGATTTTCTGTTTTATGACGGGTCGGGGTTGTCGTCCGATGACCTCATAACGCCGCGCGCGGCCACCACGCTGTTGACGTATGCGGCGCGCCAGCCGTGGGGGGAATTGTATCGGTCATCGTTACCCGTTGGCGGCGTGGATGGATCGCTCGCGGGGCGGTTCGCGGGTCCGATGAAGGCGAAGGTATTCGCGAAGACGGGAACGCTGTCGGAAGTGAACGCGCTGAGCGGATATCTGACAACGGCGACCGGGAAGACGCTGGTGTTTTCGATTCTCTGCAACGATCGACAGCCTGCGGGGGATGCTGCGAGGGTGGCGCTCGATCGGATTGTAGAGGCGGTGGCCGCCAGCTACTAGCTGCAGACTGCCACCGCTGAGGGATTGGACGTGATGCCGGAAGCCAGGTTGCGATTGAAGACTCTGACTGTTGTTGCTGGTGCTGCAGTCGCGTTGATTGCGGGGTGTGGGC
Source organism: Acidobacterium sp. (assembly GCA_003166955.1). GTDB lineage: Bacteria > Acidobacteriota > Terriglobia > Terriglobales > Acidobacteriaceae > Palsa-343. The sequence goes on along the minus strand of PMUI01000111.1, from coordinate 33,594 downwards.
CGTCGCTGGGGCCTTCGAAGGCCGTGAGTCAGCTGACGCCCCAGGAGTCGCGCGGGCGCGCGCTGTATCAGCAATACTGCGCCAGCTGTCACTACGCGAATCAGACGGGTGATCTGCACGGGCCGAGCCTGTTTGCGATGTACCGGAAGAAGTATCTGCCGTCGGGCGCGCCGGCCAACGACGAGCGCGTGACCCCGGTGATCCTGCGCGGGCATAACACCATGCCGGGGTACGGGAACGATCTGAGCGATCAACAGCTCACAGATCTGCTGGCGTACTTGCACACGCTATGAGCGAAGAGAAAAAGCGCGGACTGCTGCCGGGAGTGGTGGCGATTGCGATCTGGATGCTTTTGCTGGCGGTCCTGGGGCTGGTTAGCGTAACGATGCATAAACTCCCGCTTGTGTATGTTGTGTTGTGCGCGGCGTTCGCCGCCGCCGGCCAGGGACTGCTGCGCCTGCGCCGGTGGGGATGGGCGATGACCCTGGCGGCGGTGTTTCTGTCGGCGATGTACGGGATGTGGATGCTGGTCAAGCTTCATCAACCCGCGGAACTGGTGATGGTGGCGCTGAACCTGGTTTTCTTCCTGTATCTGGTGCGGCCTGAAGTCAGGGACCGGTTGCGATGATCTAACCCGGCAGCGGATAGCGGACCCGGGTCAGTTCTTCAGAGACTTGCCAGAGTTTCTCAGCAAGGGATTCGTCGTAAGCCTGGGCTTCGGCGCGGACTTCCACGGGATAGCCGCGCATTTGGCGAAAACCGTTCGGTCCATAGAAATGGCCGCTCTGAACATCGGCAGAGGTTGCGGCGTAAAGGGTGGGCAGCGCGCCCTGCGCATCGGACTGTGCGATGAGGCGGATGACGAGGGGGGCCATGACGGCCTCGATGCCTTTGCCGGAGCCGGGGCCTGCGGCGAAGAGGTTCGTGTTGGAGACGCCCGGATGGACGACGATGCTCATCGCTGATGCACGGGCGCGCGAAAGGCGGCGGTGGAGTCCGAGGCCAAAAAGCAAGTTCGCGAGCTTGGTGCGCCGGTAGGCGGGCCAGGGTTTGTAATCGTGTTCCCAGTTCAGGTTGTCGAAGTCTATGGTGGCCCCGCGGTGCGCGATGGAGCTGACGGTGACGATACGGCCGGCCGGCGCGGTGAGCACCGAGGGCAGCAGCAGTCCGGTGAGGGCGAAGTGGCCGAAGTGGTTAGTGCCGAGCTGAAGCTCGAATCCGTCGGACGTGACCCGGCGGTCGGGGAGCGCCATGACGCCGGCGTTGTTGATGAGCAGGTCGATGTGGCGGCCAGTGCTGAGGAAGGATTGAGCAGCGCTGCGAACCGAGGCGAAGCTGGCGAGGTCTAGCTGGGCGATTTCCACCTGGGCCGCGGGAATTTCGGCGAGGATGCGGTTCCGGGCCGCTTCAGCTTTGGCGACGTCGCGGCAGGCGAGGATGACGCCAGCTCCGCCGCGGGCCAGTTCGAGCGCGGCGTGATATCCGATGCCGCTGTTGGCTCCGGTGATGTACGCGAGCTTACCGTGTTGCGGCGGGATTTGGGCGGCGGTCCAGTGGGTCATCGTTCAGCCTCTCCAGGGGGGGTATTGGATGTGGGCCACTCGCTTGAGGACTCACGCGGATTGGTCGTGGGCTTCCCCGAGGGTCACGTGCGCCGCCATTTTGCGGCGTCCGCGGTAGAAGGTGACGGTGACGGCGTCGCCGGGCTGGTGCCCGTTCATGATTTCGGAGATGTCCTGGGAGTTGGTGATCTCCTGGCCGTCGATGGCGACGATCAGGTCGCCGCCGACGGAGATTTGCATGTTGCCGAGGTAGGCGACCTGATTGCCGCCGTGCAGGCCTGCGCGCTCGGCGGCGCCGCCGGGGATAGTGCTCTCAATAAGAACGCCGTATTGCGCGGGAAGGCCCATCTGCTCGGCCAGGTCGGGGCCGATGGGCAGCGTGCGAACGCCCAGCGAGGGTCGGCGGGCGTGGCCGTACTTCTGGAAGTCGCTGAGGACGGCCTTGGCAGTGTCAATGGGGATCGCGAAGCCAATGCCGGCGTTCTGCTCGGCGCCGTTCTGGGCAATCATCGAATTGATGCCGATGACCTCGCCCTGGGAGTTGAGCAGCGGTCCGCCAGAGTTGCCAGGGTTGATCGCGGCATCGGTCTGAATGGCGTTTTCAATGGGTGCGCCGCCTTCAGGGCTGCGGACCGAACGGATCGCGCTGATGATGCCAACGGTCATGGTCCCGCTCAGGCCGAAAGGATTGCCGATGGCGAAGACCTGCTGGCCGACTTGCAGATCGCGCGAGGATGCGAGGACGGCGGGCACCAGATTCGGCGCATTGATCTGGAGCAGTGCCAGGTCGTGGAGGCGATCCTTGCCGATCACCTGGGCCTGGTAGCGGCGCTTGTCGTGGGTCTGGACCTCCACATTTCGCGCGTCCGCCACCACATGGTAGTTGGTCAGGATGTGGCCCTGCTTGTCGAGGATGAAGCCGGAGCCCTGATCCTGCTGCGGCACGAGGCCCATGAAGAAGTCGAGCGTAACGGTGCCGGCCGTGATGTTCACGACCGAGGGGACCACGCGTTTGTAGACGGAAATGTTATTCAGCTCGGTGTTGGTGTACTCGGGCGCGGCGTGGGCCTCGGTGATGGTAAGCGGTGAGCTCCGATCTCCGGATGAGCCGGTCCGGCGGACCTCAAAATGGGTGATGAAGTACCCGAAACCTGCAACGAGGATAAGAACCAGAAGAAGTCGACGTAAGGTCATAGTGTTGTTGGTGGCGTTTCGTTGTTGAGCCCCGGATGCGCAGCGGCTGCGTATTCATGGGGCCAGCGCGCGGATCAGGCGCGGGAAACAGCCTCCTCTCATTGTATCGGCATACGCTTAAACACTGGCTGCGGTTCGGAGTTCCGCAGCGATCCGTTCCGTCTGACGGCGGGTCGAGTCGAGGGAGCCGGAGTTATCGATGATGAAGTCGGAGCGCGGGATCTTGACCGCGTCGGGCAACTGCGCGGCCAGGCGTAGACGCGCATCGCGCTCGGCCGCGGCGCGCGCTTCAGAGTCTGCGGCTCCGGTCGCCGCGTTTGCCGGGATGATGCGGCCGAGGAAGCGCTGGATCTTCAGATCGTCGGGGGCGGTCACCAGAATGAGGCGGTCGAAGCGACGCCGCCAGTCCGGGACTGTACCCCACGCTTCGGCTTCGAAGATCAGCGCGGATTCGATGACGACGATAGCGCTGGGATCGCGCCCGAAGATTGCGCCCATCCGGCGTTCCTGTTCCGCGATCACCGGTGGATGGACGATCTGGTTGAGCTCGTTGAGCCGGCCTTCTGAGAAGGCAAGCGTCGCCAGTCTGGGCCGGTCGAGCGAGCCGTCGGGCCGAATGACGGTGGGGCCGAAGTGTTCGCCGATGCGGCGGAAGACTTCCTGGCCAGGCCGCATCATCTCGCGCGCGATAGCGTCGGCCTCGAGGACGTGGACGCCATGCTCGCGCAAGATGCCGGCCACCGTGGTTTTGCCGCTGCCGAGACTACCCGTGAGGCCTGCACGCAACATGCGTCTCCTATCGATACACCGGGGATGATGGGGCCCGAAATCTCCGATGTGATTGTAAGGCGCGTGGGCACGGCGAACCGAAGGAGAGAGAGAAACGTATAGAGAGTGCGAGGCACTACTCAGTGCCGCTGCATGAGGGGATGGATGAAGAGCCACGCGAAGCCGGTGGCGACGAGCATAGCGAGGAAAATGAGAGCGAGCATCAGACCCCAGGAAGGGCCTTCGTGGGGCGGAGGGGTTGCCCGGGGGGAAGGATCTTTCTGCGGATCGGTCACTGCTCAGTGTACGGCGACGGGTTACCGCAGAGGGCGAAGGCCACGAAAGAGGCGCGCGGAGGCAATGAAATCGGGGGGATTGCAGGTTCTGTAGCAACACAAATTCAAGCGAATGGTGTCTAAGGGAAACAGAGGTTGACCTGGCAGGGCAAATCGAGAGGCGCCCCGGACGATGAAAGTCCGGACAGACCGCAAGGAGACGACCATGGCGAGCGACAGCAGAATCGAGAAATTCCAGATGGCCGAACTCGCAGGTCTGCGCACCGAGCTTCTGCGGTCGGGCATGGATTCGTGGCAGGCGGCGGAACTGGTGACGACGTTCCTGTCCGGGCGCGGCTACGGAGCGGATCCGGCGATGGTGCGCGAGGCGGTGGTGCGGCTGGAGGCGAACGCGTGCAACTTCGAGTGCATGCAACGGGAGCTCGAAGGCGTAGCATACGTGATGTGAATTAGGTGTAAAAAATCGTTTTAGTAAGAAACTTTTGTCGCCCGCATCAATCGACTTTTCCTGAATCTAAAGCGCGCCCTCGCACGTCGAAACATGCAGAGGGTGGTTTTCTACCTTTTCTGCAAACGATGTGTTTCGAGCATTCGAAGTTGAATGGCTTGGGAATGCGCCGTTCGTGGTGATGGTTGGGGGTCGTCTAATTCCCGCGTCTGTTTCAGATGTTGGTTGTTTGAGGCGATCCATGAGGCGGAACCAGGTTGTATTCCGCTGGCGCGCCTGCGCTGACTCGCGAAACCCATAATCCCTGCGGCTGCCGGTTTTCGGCGTGTTCGCAGAGGCTTGTCCGGATGCGGGATTGCAAAAGCGGTGTAGCGTAACGGCAGAATTTTCTGCAGAGGAGTTGATTCATGCGCTTTCAATCTTTCAGGAACCTGTCCTTTGGTCTGGCAGTTGTCTCGGTTATTTCCATGGGTGTCGCATCCGCGCAATCGTTGGTGGGCGTGAATGCGAAGCTTGACCGCACCCTCGATTCGAAGGGCGCCGCGGTGGGGCAGGTGGTGACTGCGAAACTGGACGGAACAATTACGGCGGAAGGCACGAAGCTGCCGAAGAGTACGGAACTGATCGGCAAAATCGCCGATGTGAAGAACGCGAACGGCGCCGTGAGCGTGAGCGTCGTGTTCACGTCGGCGAAGCTGAAGGACGGCAAGGAGATTCCGGTGAAGGCTACGCTGCTGGCGGCCTATCCGGAACTGGACCCTGTGGGCGAGTCGCTGGGTGATGTGGGAGCGGGGCCGGCGCCGGCGCTGGTGTCCGCGGACCGCACTTTTGACCAGGAGCCGGGCGCGCTGTCGCACGTCGCACTCACCAGCGCGGTGAAAGATTCCGACTCGGGAACGTTTTCAAGCACGAACGGAAACTTCAAGCTGCTGGCGGGGACAAACCTGCAGTTGGGAATTGCCCCGGCCAGCCCTGCGAGCGGTACCAACGCGGCGGAGTAAGCTGGATTTCGCTCCACCCTCCGAATGAGAAAGGCCGTCCGCGAGGACGGCCTTCTTGTTTTGCTGCCGAGCTGCTGCAGGGGCCTGCCGGCGCGGGTGAAAAGGGCTGAGCGCCGGACCGCGCGGGTCAAACCTGCATGACTTCGGCTTCCTTCTTCTTTGCCATCTCTTCCATCTTCTTGATTTCTTCGTCGGTAAGCTTCTGGATCTCATCGAGAGAGCGCTTCTCTTCGTCTTCGGAGATATTTTTGTCCTTTGCGGCTTTCTTGATGAGGTCGTTGCCATCGCGGCGGATGTTGCGCACGGCGGTGCGGTGATCCTCAAGAACGCGATGGAGATGCTTCACCACTTCGCGGCGCCGCTCCTCGGTCATCGGCGGGACAGGGACGCGGACTTTCTTGCCGTCGTTGTTGGGATTGAAGCCGAGGTCGGAAGTGCGGAGAGATTTTTCGATGTCCGTGATGAGGCTCGGGTCGTAGGGCGCGATCTCGATGAGGTTGGCGTCGGGCGTGGTGATCTGGCCGACCTGGTTCAGTGGAGTGGGCGTTCCGTAGTAGTCGACTTTGACCTGATCGAGCATGTGGATGGAGGCGCGGCCGGTGCGGATGGAGCCGAGGTTGGTCTGGAAATCGGCAACGGCTTTGTCCATGCGGGTGCGCAGCTGCGTGTAATCGGCTTTGAGAGCGGGAATGCCCGCCATTACTAGAGGCGCCATGGTGGTGGTCCTTCTTGAATGCTGCTCAAAAGACGTATTCTACTGCGTTCTTATCGTTTCATGGACGCGTGGCCCTGGTGGAGGAGGGCCGCTTCTCTTTTGCGCAGGAGATCGGCCGTGAAAAGGCCGCTGACTGCGGCACCGACGAAGCCGGCGATGGGCACAATCATGATGACACCGAGCCCGACCTGGCCGTCGTGCGGATACCGCCACGCGCACCAGAGCAGGTAGATCGCCGTGGACGGAATCGAGGCAGCGGCGAACCCGAGGATCGCGAGCAACGCGATCACGGCAAACCGGTACGCAGCGTTCATGGCTCTCACATGATGGGGAGACGAGAGCCGCCGGAGGAGGACGCCTGGGAATCCGCTTGCTCGTGGGCGTGGTAAGAGGAGCGGACGAGCGGGCCTGATTCGACGTGGCGGAAGCCCATGGCGAGGGCTTCGCGCTTCATGAAGGCGAACTCGTCGGGGGTGTAGTAGCGCGCGATGGGCAGGTGATCTTTGGAGGGGCGCAGGTACTGGCCGATAGTGAGGACGTTGACGCCGACCGAGGCCAGGTCGCGGTACACAGCGAGAAGCTCGTCCATTTCTTCTCCGAGTCCGACCATGACCCCCGATTTTGTAACAGTGGCTGGATTGATTTCCTTCGCAAACTGCAGAAGGCGCAGCGTCCGCTCGTAACGGGCTCCGGAGCGGACCACACGGTAGAGTCGCGGGACGGATTCGGTGTTGTGGTCGAGGATTTCCGGCCGCGCTTCGACCACGAGGCGGATAGCTTCTTCGTTGCCCTGAAAGTCGGGGATGAGGACTTCAACCTGGCAGCCGGGCGCCTGGCGGCGGATTTCGTCGATCACCATGACGAAGGCGCGGGCTCCTCCGATAACGTCGTCATCGCGATTGACGCTGGTGATGACAGCGAATTTGAGTCCGAGCTGGGCAACAGCTTCGGCAACGCGGCGAGGCTCGTCGAAGTCGATGGGATCGGGACGCCCTTTGGGGACGGCACAGAATCCGCAGCGACGGGTGCAGAGGTTGCCCAGCATCATGAAGGTCGCGGTGCGGTGGTGCCAGCACTCGCCGATGTTGGGGCACTGCGCGGATTCGCAGACGGTGTGGAGGTTCAGCGAGCGGGCCAGCTTTTTGAGGTCGTGGTAGTTGTCGCCCATGGGCGCGCGTGCACGGAGCCATTCCGGTTTGGGGAGCGGGCGCCGCGGCGCGAGGTCGATCTGGACAAGATCGGGCGAGGTGGCCATCAATCTTTATTTTAGCGGAGTGTTTGTGACGGGCGGGGTTGCGGGCCGCGACAAGGGCGGGTTGTAATGGCGCATGCGCTTCAGGCGCGGAGGACAGAATGGGCGGCATCATGCAGGATTTGCGGCTGGCGGTGCGGCAAATGCGCAAGGCGCCCGGGTTCAATCTGACCGCCATCCTGACCCTGGCCTTAGGAATGGGCGCGACCATCGCGATCTTCTCGCTGGTGGAAGGAATTCTGCTGCGGCCACTGCCCTTCGCCGATCCGGACAGGCTGGTGATCGTGGGCGATCACGTGGGCAACGGGCCCAATCCCGGAGTAACGGCGCGCGAGATTGCCACGTATGAAACCGCGACCAACGCGTTTTCGGCGATGGGCGGGTTCAACGGGACGAGCTATGAGCTGTCGGGCGGCCCGACTCCGGAGCTGATCAGCGGGGCGCGGCTCGGGGCGGGAGCTTTCTCGGCTCTCGGCGTCGCACCGATGCTGGGACGCGTGTTCACCCAGCAGGAAGACGATGGGCGCCAGCCGCTGGCTGGTGATCGGCTATGCGCTGTGGCTGAATCGGTACAATCGCGATCCGCAGGTGCTGGGGCAGTCGATTGTGCTGGACCGGAAGGCCTATTCGATCATCGGAGTGATGCCCCGTGATTTTGAGTTTCCGCTGCTGCCGGGGCGTTTGAATCAGGCGCAGGTGTGGGTTCCGCTGAGCCTGACCGCGGAGGAGCTTTCGGACAAGAACGTAGGCGCGTGGGCGTATCGGATGGTGGCCCGGCTGAAAGATGGCGTCACGCAGCGCCAGGCGGCCGAGGATGCGAACCGCGTGGCGCAACAGATCATGCGTGATTTTCCGGCGAGCATGGCGGCGATTCGGATCCGCGGTGACGCGCTGTCGTTGCGGGAGCAGACGGTGGCAGCGACGCGGCCGCTGCTGCGGGCCCTGTTTGCGGCGGTGCTGGTGGTGCTGACGATTGCGTGCGCGAATGTGGCGGGTCTGCTGCTGGTGCGGGCGATTGGGCGGCGGCGCGAATATGCGGTCCAGGTGGCGCTGGGCGCACCGGCGAGCGCGATTCTGCGGCAGTCGGTGCTGGCGGGGCTGATGCTGGGGATGGTGGGCGGCGCGATTGGCGTGGGGCTAGCGGCGCTGGCCGTTCGCGCGGCCCTGCATCTGCTGCCTGACTCATTGCCGCGGGTGGATTCGATCTCCATGGATCCGGCCGTGTTGATTTTTGCTCTGCTCCTGGCGCTGGTCACGGGCGCGCTGTGCAGTCTGGTTCCGGCGTTTGCGGCGACGCGCACCAGCGTGATGGAGAACCTGAAAGAGGGCGCGCGAAGCGGGACGGGGTCGGCGAGCCATGCGTGGCTGCGGTCGGCCCTGGTGATCGCAGAGATTGCGATTGCGCTGGTGCTGCTGACCACGGCGGGTGTTTTTCTGCGGAGTTATCGGAAGATGCTCGCGGTCGATCCCGGATTTCGGCCCGAGCATGTGCTGGTGGCCAGCTATCAGCTCCCCCTCCATCAGTACTCGACGCAGACTGCGGCGGACAACTTCAGTCGCGCGGTGATCCATCGGCTCACCGGCAAGCCGGGGATTGTAGCGGCGGGCATCAGCAACACGCTGCCGACGGCGAACGACGGCGGGCTTGCGGCCTACACGGTGGAAGGAACACCGGCAGCTGGGTGGAAGCTGACGTTTGCGGCCTTCGCGCTGACGTATGGCGATTATTTTCGCGCGATGGATATTCCGCTGCTCTCAGGACGGTATTTCACTGAGGACGATCGCGCGGACGCGCCGCTGGTGGTGATCGTGAACCAGTCGATGGCGAAGCATTGCTGGCCGGGTGAATCCGCGGTCGGCAAGCGGATCCATGTGGGGAATCCACACAAGGGGCTGCCGTGGGCGACCGTGGTGGGCGTGGTCGCCGACACCGTGCTGGGCCCGCGCGACACGCCTGCCGCCGATCAGTGGTATATCCCGGCGGAGCAGCCCGCGGTGATTTACGGGGCGAACGCGAAGGAGAATCTGATCCAGCCGGCGGCAGGATATATCACGCTCCGCTCATCCCTGGAGCCGGAGCAGATGGTGCAGGTCCTGCGGTCCGCGGTTGCGGAGGTGGATCCGTTGCTGGCGCTCGAACAAGTGCGGACGATGAAGGAAGCTATGGCCAGCGTGGAAGCGCCGCGCCGTTTCAATACGGACTTGATGGCGAGCTTTGCGGCGGCAGCACTGCTCCTGGCGCTGACGGGAATCTACGCGGTGGTGGCATTTTCAGTGTCGCTGCGGACGCGGGAGATTGCCATCCGGATGGCGCTGGGAGCCCAGCGGGCCAGCATCGCGAAGATGGTTTTGATGTCGGGGGTAAAGCTGGCGCTGATCGGATGCGGGCTTGGGGCGCTGGGTTCGCTGGCGGTCTCGCGGCTGGTGAGCGCGTTTCTGTTCGGCGTCAGCGCGACGGATCCGCTGGTGTATGCGGCCACGATTGTGACGATGATGGCGATTACGATTCTGGCGTCGGCCTTGCCCGCGAATCGCGCGGCGAGCGGCGATCCGGTGGAGGCCCTGCGGGCGATTTAGGGAAACTCTGATTAAGCCGCTGCTTTGAAGGGGCACGGCTTCACAGCTTGCGGAAAAACTCGACTCTTTGAAAGGGTCCGGCTTCAGCCGGACCGCAAAGTCTGCGGAATGAATTCGGCTTTAGCCGCTGAGGGATGGTTCCGAACGCTTAATCGGAGCTTCCTTAGCGGTCCCGCACGGCTCTTATTAGTGCAGGCGGATTAGTGGAGGCGGAGGCTGCTCATGCGTTCCGTTTCGAGCTCGGCCTCGGTCCAGCGGGTAGCTTTGCTCTGCGCATCGGCGGCATCTTTGGTGTTCTGCGCCACCAGGACGCGCAATTCAAAGAATCCCAGGAAAAAGATGGCAAGGCTCTGCAGGATTTGAAAGACGCTGGGGCCCACGCGGCCATAGTTGTCGGCGCCGATGGGCAGGATGAGCCACTCCGGCAGGAAGGGCGTGGCGTACATCCCCAGGCGGAGGATGATGACGAGTGCGACCAGGCAGATGGAGTGGGCCAGCAGAGTTTCGCTCAGCGGGCGGGCGGAGTCGCCGGAGAAGAGCGCGAAGCCGCGCCGGCGAATCGCGTTGCCGAACACCAGAATGGTGAAGCTCACGCAAAACGCCAGGTCCAGCGCGAAGGGGAACTGCCGCAGCGGCCTGTAAATGAAAGCGAAGGCGAGCGAAGCGGCGAAGACGATAAGCTTGCGCTGAAAATATCTCATTTCGGTGTGTCGTGCCTCGAATCGTGCGAGATATGAGCCGGTAACCAGAGCGCAGTGTATCGCCCGCGGTTTGGGACGGCATATGGCCTGAAGTATGTAGCCGGGTGGCGGGGATGGTGGGTTGAGGGAATCGGCGGCCGGGCCTTCAGGGCTTGCCTGCAATGCCCCGCCAGGCCATGCGATGGAAGAGCGCGTCGACTTCTTTGGGCGGCATGCGCTTGTCCTGGCCGAGCCACCAGTCCAGCAGCGAGAAGAGAGCGCCGGCGAGGGCGTGCCCCGTGGCCCGCAGTTCTGGCGCGGCGAGGTTGACCCCGGCCAGCACGAGGCGCTGCTCCATAGCGCGGGCAAAACATCCGATGCCCAGCTCGCGCACGTCGGGTCCTTTGCCGGAGGCGTTGATGGCCGCGTTGAGGTCGCGCATGTCGGCCAGATGAGAAAAGAATTCCTCGACGGGGAAGATGCGTGCGAGGGGCGCGCCGCGGTGGGTGAGAAAAGCCCCCATCGTTTCGAAGAAGTCTTCGACGTCGCTGAACAAGAGGTCGTCCTTATCGCGGTAGTGGGTGTAGAAGGTGGCGCGTGAGACGCCCGCCCGGTCGAGGACCTGCTGCACCGTGATGGAGTCGAAGGGCTGCTCGTGCATGAGCGCGATGAGGGCGTCACCGAGGACGTCGCGGGTGCGCAGGATGCGGCGGTCGGGCTTGGTCGGGGCTGCGGCGCGCGGCGTGGCCACGGTCGGGCCTGCGGGCGAGGGTTTGGTGTCGGTGTTTCCGGACATGCGGGCCTGCTTTGTCTGGTTTCGCGAATCGGCGCGTGACTGCGGCGCGAATACTCCTTACAGTACGCGCATGACAGACAATCGCAAGGCAGGTTGGGCGCTGATTGTGGGCTCAGTGGGCGGGATGGTGACGATGGCGATCCATCCGGTAGCGTCGGGAAAGCTGAGCCCCGATCAGGTGGGGCATTTGATGTCGATGTCGGGGATCGCGCACTCGCTCGCGCTGGTGAGCGTGCTGCTGCTGTTTCTGGGAACGTGCGGGCTGGCGAAGTTTCTGGAGGGGCCGGATCGGATGGCGTTTGCCGCTCTGGTGACCTATGGATTCGCAGCCGTTGCGATCATGATTGCGGCCGCGGTGAGCGGGTGGATCGTGCCCGGGATTTGGCAGCAGATGGCGCGCGATGTTCCGGCGAATGCGGGGACGTGGCAGATCGCGGTGGCGTCGATTTTCCAGATCAACCAGGCGATGGCCCGGATTTATTCCGTGGGAGCGGCAGTGTCGATCCTGCTGTGGTCGGCATGTAGTTTGCGGATGGGCCGGCTGTCGCGCGGGATGGCGATTTATGGATGCATCACGGCGCCGCTGATCGCTCTGCTGATTTTCGTGGGACATCTCCGGCTCGATGTGCACGGCATGGCAGCGGTGATGCTGAGCGAGGTGATCTGGTTTGTGGGGATGGGGGTTGGGCTGATGCGAGCCGAAGAGCCCGTGACTGGATGAGTCAGTCCGGGACGGTGGTGGGATGCGCCCACATGCGCGCGTCGTGGGAGGCGTGCACGGCGATGTAGACGCCGGAGACGATGATCAGGACCGCGCCGGCGATGGTAAAGAGGCTTGGTTTTTGCCGCCACACAAGCCAGGTCATGAGCGCCCCGGTGATCAGCTGCGTGTAGTGGAACTGCGAGACGTTGGCGGCCGTGGTGTGTTTTAGGGCGACGAAGAAGCAGAGGCTTCCGATGGAGCAGAGCAGACCCATGGCAACCAGCAGCGCGGCCACACGGGCGGTGAGGGGCGCCGCATAGCCGGGCATGAATCCAAAGTCGAGCATCAGCCCGAAGCCGGCCAGGGCCATAACCACAGCGGAGAAAAGCGTGAGGCTTTCGGGGTTCTCGGTTTGCGTCAGGACGCGCGACCAGACGATGTTCACCGAGAAGCACCCGACGCAGACCATACAGGCCGCGTAGCCGATCCAGTCCCCCTCGCGGGCGGAATCCCAGGGATGGACCGCGATCACCACTCCAGCAAAGCCGCTGAGGATGGCGAGGGCTTTTTTTGAGGTCATGCGCTCGCCAAGGAAGAACGGCGAGAGCAGGGCGACGACGATAGGCGCGAGGAAGATGAGGATGTAGAAGGTGGTGAGGGCGAGGTGGCGTAGGGCGACGATGACACAGATGTTGTTGCCGAGGTCGAGGTCGGAGCGGAGAAGCTGGGGGCGGAGTTTATGAGGCAGGAGAGCGCGGAGGTCGCGACGCAGGAAGCCGCGGGCGACCAGGAAGAGCGCCATGAAGAGGCCGAGGAAGGCGAGAACTTCATACCATGGCAGGTGAGATTGGTTGATGAGCTTGATGGCGGTGTCGGTGAGGACCCACGGGGTGAAGCCGGTGGTGGCGAGGGTGATGGCCTCGAGGTGGGAGAGTCGGGACATTCCTCCTCTAGTTGTATAACTGCCGGGTGCGGAACATTGTGCTGCTGACGGTTGCGGGACTGGCGAGCGCAATGTCCTCGTTTTGGAGAGCGTTCGCGTGGATGTGGGGCGCCGCCGCCCAACCGCACTCCGCGATTCATGCGGTTTGTCGTGATGTTTGCAAATGTCCCCTCCCAAAAGAGAGTGAGCCGCAATTTCAACTGGATCTGGTACCTGGGCGCCGCGGTTTGGTTCCTGAACGCGGCGCTGGCGATGCGCCACAGCAATTTGCGCGTCGGGATGACGAACGCGCTGATTGCGGCGGTGTTTCTGGCGGCGGGGATCTTCTTCGGACGGCAGGCGAAGCGGCCCTCGGGGCGGGGGAATGGGCACCGCCGCTGGAGTGAAGGGCTTCCATTGATTGTTCCGTATGGCCGACAACACACCAACAACGAACAAAGGCAGCCCCATAGCCTGATCGGGCCGTTGTTCGCGTGAACTATGTCTGCTCGGCTTCGATGGACTCGGCGGAGTCCTCGATGGGAGCCTTTTCGGCGTAGTGCTCGGGCAATCGATCGAGCAGCACCACGTTCAGCAGGGACTTGTGGACGTGGATGCCGCCGTTGTACTCAATGAATCCCAGCTTGCGAAAGCGGTTCATGAAGACGTTGACGCGAGAGCGGGTGGTGCCGACCATCTCCGCCAG
>PMUI01000111.1:0-19969 GCA_003166955.1 Acidobacterium sp. | reverse complement strand
CCTCTCGATCCTTAGCGATGTACACGGAGTGATGGCAGTAGCCGTTGCCATTCGCAGCCCCGGCACTGCCGCGAGGCACTCCTCTCCGACGAAATCGCCGACGGAGAGAAGCGTGATGGTAGCTTCTTTGCCGCCGGCTGAAAAGACAATGAGCCTGGCGCGGCCATCCTGAAGATAGAAAATCGAGTCGGCGGGATCTCCCTGGGAAAAGAAGACCTGCTTCGCCTCCAGTCGTACGAGTTTTCTTCCCAGGCCAGCATTCGCCAGAAAAGACTCGACGTTAAATGGAATTTTCTGAAAGGCAATCATGCGACGACCCCTTTCCGGATGCGGCGGTCCCTGTGGACTATACAGCGGGGAACAGGCGCGCGACCGGTTCAAGGTGAACGTGGGGGAACTTCCTACCATTGTCATTATAAAGCTTATAACATCACCCTAGAGCGTGAACGATATGGTGTAGCACAATAGTAACCCCCGCCATCCCTTCCGCCCCGTGATGGAAGATATCGATGTTGAGCCTGGCCAGGACTACTTTGTGGAATGCGGCACACCTGCTTTCGGTCCGAAATTCGTTATAAGAGAGGTCGTGTGCGCAGTGGCTCAGGATATGGGCCAACGGACGAAGCCGTTGGAGCCAGTGCATATGCGGCCCGGATGGAAGGCCGATCCTCGTTACCGAAACGTCCTTTCCCCAGTGCCAATAGGAAGGTCGGGCATATGTGGCCAGCCGATGGATTGCCATATCACCGGCAAACCTGAAACTACAACATGGTTAACGGCGAGGTATGATGTTAACGCAGTCGTTATTATCGGGCGAACGTCGTATCTCGAAAGTGTGATTGATACGCCTGATATATGGCGACTAACGTCGTCTCCGTTTTCGGGGGCTCTACCTCACCCCGACTGAAATCACAGACCACGGGTCTATGATCAACGTCTGCTACAACTCCGAGTGCAAGAAAGAGCTGCGCTACCTGCGCGACGGGCGAGTTGTGAGGATCATTCACGGCAACGGCAATGAAGCGCGAGTGGAGCATTTTTGGCTATGCGGTCCTTGCAGTAGTGAATATGAGTTCGTGTTTGAGCCGGACGGTTCCGTTAGCTTGAAACATCGTCCTGGCGCGCCACCCGCGCTAGCTGCGGCCTGAACTATCGTCTGAGATTCGCGCAATGACAAAGCGCCGGATCGCTTCAGCCGCGAGGCTCGTACCGGCGTAACCGGCGTCGCACATCTCGCGCTTTGGTGACACACCCCTCGCTCGCTGCAGCCATGGTGCTGTATTACCGGCAATACGGACGTTTCGGGCCATTCTGCGAGAATGACGCCTCACCGCACCCCAACCGCGAGCTCCTCCTCCATTCGTTCATCCAACGTCTCAGCCTGTGCGGCTAGGACCCCCTCCCCGGTCTCTTCGTAGCGCGGGTCAAACCTATCCGTCGTGTCGCTCTCCACGTTGCTTAGGTCCTTGTCCCAGTTCTTTTCGAGATCGCGGAAAGGCAGGGCACCAGTTTCCGGGTACCGGGCACCGCACTCCTGATTCGTCTCCTGGCTCCCAGCTCCGGGCTCCAGGCTCCGAGCTTCTGGCTCCCGGCTCTCCTCACCAATCTCCTCTTCGCGCACCTCCGCTCGCTTGCGGCTGCGTTCGGCGTTGGCCGCCCTAACCCTCTCCATCTGCATGGTGTGGGCCAGGCGGCAGCCCTCCAGCAGCAGGCTTCCGCTCTTCAGCGCAATTGTCCCCTGGGCCACGGCGCGCAGCGTTTCCGACAACACCAGCACGATGGACGCCTCGTCCTCGAGCAGCGGTACATCGATTCCCCGCCCGGCGCGCAGGAAGACGCCGTGCCGGTAACAAAAGTCCTGGCCGCGAACGGCCCAGTCCCGGCACCCCTTCCCGTCGGCTTTGATGTACTGGCACCGCCTGTGCTCCGGCGCCGCGCCGCCGCGGTTGCTCTGCTCGCCCTCGAAATTCGCCTGCTGGCTTTCGCCCTGCTGCATCTCCACCCTCCGAAACCTGAAATCCGATTGTCCAAAAACAGCGAAGGGTCTGCACGCCCGCGCAGACCCTTCGCAAGGATCGGGTAACCAGCCCGGTCCGCCCACTAACCAACAACCCGAGAAAAGGAAAAGCCCGCGCAGGGCGGGCTTTTCCTCTTTCTCTACTATAAGTTCAGAATATCAGATCCAGAGAATTAACCTGCCAAATATCTTTTGTCGTTTTGGCGTGTAAGTCATGGTAAGTCAGTGGTCATTACTTTGGACTTTTCCACAAAAGCTTGACAAATATCAGCCGGAAGGCCGAAGCAGGAAGCTGGAAGCTTTTTTCAGCTGGAAAACAGCTCCTGCCTTTGCCACATGCGGTTCTTTCGCATGGTTTTCCATCGGGAAGCGGCTGTGGTTAAGCCTCCGAGGCCTTTCGGTACTCAGGAGCTAAAGGCCGCCCGATTTTGCGGCCTTAACGGCATGGCTGAAGGCATGCCCCTTCACTTTTCCGTGCCAGAGGCGAGTTTTTTTGCAGGCTGTGAAGCAGACAAGGTACCCAGGGGCTAAAGCCCCGACTTATTTTGGACGGTTTGCGGCACGACTGAAGTCGTGCCCTGATACAAACCGGTCGCGCGCTGATCCAAGCTCCTGCCCGTGCTCATCCTGAAGCTGGACGGGGGATGAAAAAAGGGGGCAAGCCCTCAGCAAGTGGCTGAATCAACTGGGGCGGCGGTTCGGTGAAGCCGCGTATGTTAACCAGTTAATTAATAGGCCAGGGAAGGCTCTGTGTCGGCGTCGGTTGTGACGACCTTATGCATTCCCATGAATTCCCCTCCCGGGGCGGGATCTCACGCTTAGAACGATACGGTGAATTCGACACCGGAGTGGTTTACACGGGGGATGAGCTGGCGGTTGGGGCCGGGCTCGAGTTGGACGAGGCCGTAGCGCTCCATGGAGCGAAGGGTTCGCGAGAGGTTCGAGGGGGCGCGACCAGAAACCTTCGCCAGTTCATGGAGGGATTTCGGCTGTTTTTGCAGAATGAGGCGGAGCAGGGATCGATTCTGATCGGAGAGGACCTGAGAGAGGGTCCCGAGGGAGTCGAACCAGACCTTTGGCTCGCCTTTTGCGGGAACGTAGTTGCCCTTTGCGATGGCCAAAGTTCTTTTTTTGTAGGCTTCGCGAGAGGCGATGCCGATTTTGAGGGTGTTCATCGCGGTGGCCTCCTTTCCTTCAGGATCGAATCGGCTTCAGTCCAGAAATCAGCGAGCAGCGTAGCTGCGTCCTTGTAATCGTAGAAACGAACCTGCTGACCTTTGTGGCGGTGATCGTATTCGATGCGGGTTCGAGCGCCAGGACCTGAGCCTTCTTTTATTGCGTGAGCATTGTCGAATCCGAGCAACCGTTTGCCATTGGCATCATGCAGGGTCAGAGAATAGTCGAGCCCGTGTGGTCTTTCAGAACTGACGGGAACCTGTTTCACCTCGAACCTGACCAAAGCAGGCCCTCCACCACAAACGTTTCGCCGTCCAGCTCCAGCAGCGTGTCCAGACTGCGATCTCTCTTCATGTTATCACCGGATGATAACTTACGCAAATTGGATTTGCTTAGTCATCGCCGGTCTTCGGCACATAGCGGCGGCCCAGGACTTCGTAGTTGCCTGAGAGGACGCGGGCGATGGCTTCGGAGTAGGCGATGTGCTCCTGTTCGAGGATGCGGGCGGCGAGGGTGTGGGCGTCGTCGGTGGGGAGGACGGGGATCGCGCGCTGGAGGATGATGGGGCCGTGGTCGAGTTGTTCGTCGACGAAGTGGACGGTGCAGCCGGCGATCTGGACGCCGTATTCGAAGGCCTGGGTTTGCGCGTCGAGCCCCAGGAAGGCGGGGAGCAGCGAGGGGTGAATGTTGAGGATGCGCTGCGGGAAGGCCTGGATGAATCCCGGAGAGAGCAGGCGCATGTAGCCGGCGAGGCAGACTAAGTCGACCTTGTGGGCCTGGAGGGTCGTGATGATTTCGGCGTCGTGTTCGGCGCGCTTGCGGCCGCGGGCTTCGATGGCGGTGGCGTTGAGACCGCGGTTGCGGGCAGCGGTGAGGCCCGGCGCGTCGGCGAGGTTCGAGATGACGACGGCGATTTGGGTGTCCGGGATCGTCCCGGAGGAGAGGGCGTCGGCGATGGCGAGAAAGTTGGAGCCGCGTCCTGAGAGGAGGACGCCAAGGTTGTGCATTACACGTAGACGACTTTGCGGTCGCCTTTGATGATGCGGCCGACGACGTACGACTTTTCGCCGGCGCGGTCGAGCATGGATTTGCAACGCTTGAAGCGTTCGGCCGGGATAGCTGCGATGAGTCCGATGCCCATATTGAAGGTGCGGAGCATCTCGTCCTGCTCGACGTTGCCTAGCTGCTGGAGGTGCTCGAAGATGGGCAGCACGGGCCAGCTGCCGAGCTCGACGTGGGCGGAGACGGATTTGGGCAGGATGCGCGGGAGGTTCTCCGTGATGCCGCCGCCGGTAATGTGGGCTATGCCGCTGGCGTAGTCGGCGGTGGTGAGTTTTTTGATGAGGCTGAGGTAGCTGCGGTGGGTCTTCATGAGCGCCGCGCCGGCTTTTTCCTTGAGCGCGTTCACGTATTGCTCGGGTTTGTACTTCGCCACTTCGAAGAACAGCTTGCGCGCGAGCGAGTAGCCGTTGGTGTGCAGGCCGGTGGAGGGAAAGCCGAGGAGAACGTCGCCGGGATGGATTTTTGCGCCGGTGATGAGTTTGGCGCGCTCGACAACGCCGACGATGAAACCGGCGAGGTCGTATTCACCGTCGGCGTAGAAGCCGGGCATCTGCGCAGTTTCGCCGCCGATGAGGGCACAACCGTTGGCGCGGCAGGCGTCGGAGATGCCGGAGACGACCTTTTCGGCTATCTCGCCGTCGAGGCGGCCAGTGGCGAGGTAGTCGAGAAAGAAGAGCGGCGTTGCGCCCTGGACGGCGATGTCGTTGACGCAGTGGTTGACGAGGTCGGCGCCGACTGTGTGGTGGACCCCGAGTTGGAAAGCAAGCTTGAGTTTGGTGCCGACGCCGTCGGCCGAGGAGACCAGAACGGGCTCCTCGTATTTACCGTCGAGCTTGAAGAGGCCGCCGAAGCCGCCGATCTCGCTGAGCACGTTGCGGGTGAAAGTGCGCTGGGCGAGGTATTTGATGCGCTGCCTGGTGCGATCGCCGGCGGAGATGTCGACTCCTGCGTCGGCGTAGGTGGCCGAGGGAGCGGGTTTCCGCTGAGTGGGATTGGAATCGGAGGCGGGCATTGCCTGGTTTCGATTTTTAGAGAAGACCCAGTTTACGCGGGATTTTGGGCGGGAGAGGACAAAAAGCGGATAGCGGACACAGCGGTGAGCGGAAAACCGGTCAGCGCTCGACGATCAGCGAAATGCCCATCCCGGGTGGATTCGGGATGGGCGGGAGATCCAAATCTGCGACGAGTTAAGCGGCGGCGCTGGTGAGGGCGGCTTTCGCTTGTCCGACGAGCGCGGTGAAAGCGGCGGCGTCGTTGACGGCGAGGTCGGCCAGGATCTTGCGGTCCAGCTCGACTCCGGCCTTCTTGAGGCCGTGAACGAGCTGCGAGTACGAGATGTTGTTGATCTTGGCGGCGGCGTTGATGCGCACGATCCAGATCGAGCGGTACTGGCGCTTCTTCTGCTTGCGGCCGCTGTAGGCAAACTTGAGGCCGCGCTCGACGGCTTCCTGGGCTGCCTGGTAGAGTTTGGATTTGGTGAGGAAGTAGCCGCTGGCGCGTTTGAGGATTTTCTTGCGGCGGTCGGTGCGTTTTGTCCCACGTTTTACGCGTGGCATCGTCGTTCTCCTTTGGTTTCGGTCAGGCGGCTGGAGGTGGGAATAACCTCTTCACTCGCTCGGTTGATCTGATCCACTCTCGACCTGCGGTCGAGGGAGCCCCTGACTTCTCAATGCCGGGGCCCGGAAGGATCAGGCGTAGGGAATCATGCGGGCAACCTTCTTGTGGTCGGCGTCCGAAACCAGCGTGCTGTGAGCCAGCTTGCGCTTGGTTTTGGTCTGCTTCGACGTAAGGATGTGCCGCATTTTGGACTGGCCGCGCATGAATTTGCCCGTGCCGGTCTTTTTGAAGCGCTTGGCCGCGCCCCTGTGCGTTTTGAGTTTGGGCATGGTGATCCTGGTTAAGAACTGCGTATAGACAACATTGATCAGTATAGGGGATGGGGGGAGTTGAGTCCAGAGGCGAAGGACTCCTGGAGGAGTACCGGGAGCGGTTGATCTAGTGGGCGACGATGGGTTTGTAGATGACGCCGATGACCATGCCGATGATGGTCCACTGGAACAAATAGACGAAGGCTTGTTCAGTGGTGAGCCTGATTCCGATCTGAAGGTTGACGTAGTTGTGGACCACGAAAGCGCCAGCGGTGAAGACGCCGATGAGGGCGCCGAAGCGTGCGCCCTGGATGAGGCCCGAGGCGGGCGCGGGCGGCATGGCGTAAAGCACGGTGAGAGCAAGGATGGAGAGGAACATGGCGAGCATGCCGAAGGGCATGACGGATTTCATCGAATCCGTCGGGCGGTAGACGCCTGGGTAGCGGAGAAATTCGTGACGGAAGGCGGGCAGGGAGGCCCAGAGTCCTCCGATGATGAAGTAGGTAACGAAAGTGCCGAGAGCGGCCAAAACGATACGCCAGAGGTTCATTGGCGATCCTTTCCGGGGAGGCAGATGGGGGCCGGGAATGCTGGCGGGATTATTGCACACCGGGAGGGCGCGAGGCGCGGGTCAGTCGGTGATCTGAATTTGCGGTTGTCCTGTGGTGGCGCCGAGGGACTGAAGGTATTTGTCCATGGAGCCGGTGTAGCCGACGATGAAGCGCGAAATGAAGCGGAAGACGGGATTGTAGATGTTGGCGTCTTCGGTGATGCGGACGGTGGTGCCGCCAGGGGCAGGCGAGAGGGCGTAGGTCCAGGAGCCGTCGAAGGGCAGGTGGGCGCCAATGATGGTGCGAGTGAGGGAGTGGGGTGGGTTGGCCATGACGGCGTAGGTCATCTTGTTGCCGTCGCGCGTGGATTCGCGGAGGATCTGGCGGCCAGCGGAGTCGGTGTCGAGTTCCGAATGGAGCACGTCGGGGCGCCAGTTCTGCGGGCCGGAGATAAGGGTGTAGAGCTGATCGGGCGTGGCGCGGAAGGCGGCGGCGCGCGAGGCGATGTGATGTTTGGGGAGCAGCGAGCCGGTGACGATGACGGCGACGACGATAAGGACGATCGCGCCGAGGATGATGAGAAGAATCTTCACGAGTCGTACCTTCCTTCTTCTGGCCGCGACGCCCTCGTTCTTTGCCGGAGAAGGATGCGGGCGTATTTGGCGAGGGATTCGAGACCGCGGAGCGAGGATTCGAGTTCGGCGGGGGGAATTTTGTGCAGCATTTTGCGGAGGAGTTGCGGGTCGAGGACTGAGTTGTTGGCTTTGACGCGGGCTCCGGCGGGCGTCAGGGTGAGGGCGGTGCGGCGGGCGTCGGAGGAGTCGCGGCGCTGGGCGATGTAGCCGGCGCGGACCAGGCGAGCGACGAGGATGCTCATCGTGGATCGGCCGACGCCCATGTGCTCGGCGAGTTGGGAGAGGGTGGCGGGACGGGCGGTGTCGAGGTGGTCGAGGACGCTGGCCTGATGCTCGGTGATGGATTTGCCTGCGCTGTCGGAGCGGAGGTGACGGCGGTGGCAGGCGAGAAAGATGGCGGGGTAGGCATCGAGGAGGCGTCGCACACTGGAGTCCAGCATAGGGAGCAGGGTGACGGAGATGGTTTGATTCGTCAAACGAAACTTTGGAGTGGCGCGATCTACACTGGGTCCTTCGATGAGCGAGGCAGCGAGCGGCGTGGCGAGGGTGGGGGCGGCGGCGATTCTGCTGGCGTGCTTCGCGTTTTTTGTGGTGACGACCTGGCAGTGGCCGCTGGTGGGCGATGCTTCGCTGATGCACTACGTCGCGTGTCTGATGGATCACGGGATGCGGCCTTATCGGGATGTTGCGGAGATCAATCTGCCTGGGGCGTTTTTGGTGGATTGGGCGGTGATGCACACGCTCGGCGGCGGGTCTTTGGCTTGGCGGGTATTTGATTTGGGGCTGGTGGTGGCTGGGGTTGGGGCGATGGGGGTGATGGCTCGGGATTGGTTTGTTGGGGTTTGGGCTGGAGTTGTTTTTGGGTTGGTGCATGGGCGGGATGGGATTTTCGACATGGGGCAGCGGGATTTTGTGGTTGCGGTTCTGGTGTTGGTTGGGTTTGCGGGGTTGTTCCGGGCTGGTCGGGGCGGATCGGCTAAGTGGTTGGTGGTGTTTGGGTTGTGTGCTGGTGCGGCGGCTACGATTAAGCCTACTTATTTGTCGTTGGGACCGGCGGTTTTGGGGGTTTTGGCGTTTTGGGGNNGGGGGTTTTGGCGTTTTGGGGTTGTATGCGGGCGGGTTTGGGGGCGGTTTTGGATGGGGTTTCGGGCGGGGTTTCGTGGGTTAAGTTGCTGATTTATGGGGGAATTGGGTGGTTGGCTCCGTTGGCGGCGGTGGCGATTTGGCTTTGGCGGATGGGGGCTTTGATTGATTTTGTTCGGGTTGGCCGGACTTTGATGACTTATCACGCTGGTTTGGCGCGTCGGCCGGTGGGGTTTTTGCTGCTGCACTCGGTGGCGCCGGTGCTGCCTCTGTTGATTCTATGGGTTTTAGTGGTGGCGGCTTTCGAGCGGAAGCGATGGTGGAGCTGGGAGCGGGCGGCGCTGGCGGTTGGGATGGCGGTGGGGCTTGTCTCGTATGTGATTCAGGGGAAAGGATATCCTTACCAACGGTATCCGCTGCTGGCGCTTTTGCTGGTGGCGATGGGGATGGATTTTGCGGCGGCGGCTCGGCGGGCGGGTTTGGCTCGAGTGCTGGGTTGGGCCGGGATTGCTTATGCCGTTTTGTTTCTGGCGCCGAGTTCGGCCTGGGCGGCGAGCCGGTACGACTGGCGGAATCTCGAATTTCAGGATGCGCTGGTCGCGGATCTCGATCGGCTGGGCGGGGAGCGGCTGTCGGGCGAGGTGCAGTGCATCGATACGCTGGGCGGTTGTTATGGCGCGCTGTATCGGGCTCGGATCGTGTCGAGCTCGGGGTTTCTTTACGACGAGTTTTTGTTTGGGGCTGAGCGCGATGGCGTGGTCGCGGAGAGCCGGCGGCGATTTTGGGCGGCGTTCGAGGCTCGTCCGCCACGGGTGGTGGTGGTGGTTGACGGACTGTTTCCTTCGGGGCCTCCGGGTTTTGGGAAGCTGGCGCTTTGGCCGGAGTTCGAGTCTGCTCTGGGCCGCGACTACCGGCTGGTGAGCGAGGTGACGCCTCCGGATGAGGTTTATTGGTGGGCTCGCCGGGACTCGCCGCGGAGTTATCGAATCTATGTTCGACGTTGAGGGCCGGTTCCCCCTGGGGATCAACCTTTTGACCAGGTGATTGGTTTTCAAGGGGTTGCGGTTTTGCGGCTCAGGCCCATTTGACCGATGTGATGGGAAAGACATCAGTTGCAACGAGCCTCTTAGAACCAGGAACCAGGGAACAGGGAACAGGGAATAGGGAACAGGGAACAGAAAAGGCGGTCCCCGTTTTCGTGCTGCCCCGAGTCCCCCGTAGCGGTCAACCTTTTGACTCGTTGATTGATATCGCGCAACTTGCAATTTCCTCCTACGAGCCCATTTGACCTATGTGATGGGTAAGACATCAGTTGCGACAGGCCCCTCAAAACCAGGGAACAGGGAACAGAAAAAGACGATGAAGGAGGGGGATCGTTGGCTCGAAGCTGGCGGCCGTCCGTTGGCAGGCAGACTATGTCTGCACTCGCGCCGGGCGCGGGCGATTCCGGGGCTGCGGGCGTTGGCTGGGACAGCACGGGTTTCTCCTCTCCAAAGCAGAAAAGCCCCGCCGATGGCGGGGCTTTTCTGCTTTTTCCACTATAAGTTCAGTATATCAGGTTAGAGGGGGTAAACCTGCCAAATATCTTTGGGGATTTTGGCTTGTAAGTAGTTGTAAGTCAGGGACAACACTTCGGTACCGTGCGCCCGAAAGCTTGACAAGAGCAGGAAGCAGGAAGCTGGAAGCCGGAAGTGAGCCGGGAGCCGGGAGCCGGGAGCTGGGAGCCGGGAGCTTGGAGCTGGGAGGCGGGCTGATTCGTCTGCGCCTGCGCTGGTGTGCCTTGCGGGAGCGGTCGCGCGGGAGAAACGAAAGTAACGCGAGTGGGCTCTGGTCGCTGCGCGCCTCCGCCCACGGCCTGCTTGGCCGATTTGCTTTCGAAGGGGACGCGGGTGTCGCAGATCGCGGCAATTCGCCGCGGATCGTGGGTCTAAATAATGAAAGCAGTAGTGAGGATTGAATATGTAAGGCCGAGCCACAGGACGCTTATGATTACGGAAACCCGTGCGCTAGAGATTCGCTCACCATAAGCAGATATTGCACGACTCAAGATGAAAGTAAGCGCCGCTAGCCCCGCAACAATCATTTGTTCCTTCGTTCGGCCACCGGAATGCAATGAAATATAGCCGAACCGAAAGGAAAGGACGGCAATGACAGCATTACTGATCGCAATCACAACGTCAGAAAAATTCTCCAGCCACCGGCTAAGGATGTGTTCTGTTTGGGTGACACGTCCCAGTTGAGGGATAAAGAGTAGCAGCAAAAATGCGAGGGGCATTGATAATACACGCGGCACGGAAATGCGCTTGTTTCCCGCCAATTGAGGATCTGGGACGGGGAGGCTGATGGTTCTATGGATGAAGTGAATACTGAGCGAGTCGGCATAAAAGCCGGCAACCACTACGAGGGCCGCCGCCACTAGAAGAAAACCGATGGAGCCCCAAAGCCGCCCGAATTGTCCCTGAGCGATCCATCGACGAGCCCACTTTTCGAGTGCAAGCCCCGCCAATGCACCCGCCACGCCAACGATGAAGGCGGCAATTACAACCTCAAGAATGTGGCTCATGGATGCACATCTTACCGCGCCTGAGATGAACATACCTGCAGGACCGCGCGAGAGCGAGGGCTGAGGATAAGTTCCGCGAGAAGACCGCGCGCGGGCGATTGATTGGCAATTTGCTTGGGCGTATATTCACCTTAGCGCTCTGATTTTGGGAGTTGTACCGCCTGACAGCGGACCCCGAAATCACCATCCCGCCTGACGGCGGCAACTTGAACGATTACCCGCCTGAACAGCGGTGAATCCCTACACGTGTGCATGGGAGTCAATATGCCTGAACCTACCAATATTCCCCAGCTTGTCACTTCTTTCTACGCCGACCTGAAAACTGTCGCAACTGATCTCAACGCCGTTTCTGACGAACTGGGCAAGTCCATTTCCGAGATTGACTCAGTTCTGAAGAATCTAAACCTCGGAATCACGGTCTGGGTGACGATACGGATTCACCATGGCGATCCGGATCGAAATGATCTGTCCTACTGGTCGGAGGATATCGGATACACGAAATACAAAGGCCGGTGGGGAGTCTGCCTTCGGCAGGTTGAAGGCGATGAGAGCCTGGATGAAGAGGAAGTTGAACAGTGGCATTTCAATGACGCGCCGCGCGCTCTCCGGCTCAGTGCAGTCGATCGCCTCGTCGAGCTTCTTCAAAAGCTAGGTGAAGAGGGAAGAACGACAACAGAGAAAATCAAGAAGAAACTCACTGACGCCCGGACGGTTGCAGTCGCTTTGAACCAAGCGGCATGGACGCCAGCACCTCCTCGCGCGAGGAATAAAATTGAGGAGTCAAAGTGATGCTCCCTCACATTGCGTTGGCTCTCTGGATCAAGTCCTGCCTCGAAAAATTCATGTATGGCGGCCTCATTCTTTACGCTTTGAGGCATAAGCAGAACGTCGCCGCGAAATATGCGAACGGCACTTTTGAGATCTTGGCAACCGGCGATAAGGGTCGGAAGAAGCTCAAATAAAATTACCGAATGGCTGGGGTGGCTTACGTGGTGCTGGCGTGCGCAAACAAACCGCCCCTTTCGGTCAGCGGTACAAAGCGCTCTCTACGGCTTTGTATTGGACTAAGGTCATAGCTAAATTCGACCGTTCAACCCTTGGCAGAGGTCCATATGAGCTCGGTACCTTCGGCCGCGCTTCGGCCAGGATGACTTTCTTTGATTGGTGCGGAGAAGAGCCAAAGCGGTTGGCGCTTTGCGCCAAGCCCTCGCTTTGCGAGGGGCTCTTGCACCGCTTCCGATCTTGTTCGGCCGCTGCGCGACCGATTCCCCTTCGCGCTAAGAGCTCGGGCCGAAATGGTGCATTCTGCTTCGGGGGGTCCTTCGACTTCGCGCCGCCAAGCTTCATGCGCCGCTGGGAAGATCTTTCCCGGCGCTCCGCTCAGGATGACAGGGGTTGGGGTGTTCGCTCTCGGTGAAGGGGACTTTGGTCGGTACGACGGAGTTCGCTACTTCGTTGACCGGGGAAACGAAAAGCGGTTGGTGCTTCGCACCAATTCCCCTCGCGATGCTCGGGGGGTCCCGTTCGACGCGCCGCCTTGCGGCGACTTGCTCAGGGCAGGCTCTTCGACTCCGCTGCGCTCCGCTCAGGATGACAGCGTATTGAATGTGGGCTGGCTGCTCTTTTCATCCTTCGCTGGAGCGGGCTCTTTGTAGAGCTCGATTGGTTTACCCCAGTCTTCGCTTAGGTCGCGCCAGTCTGGGTTGGTTTGTTCGATGAGGGCGATCTTTTTGGCTCGGGTCCAGCCTTTGAGTTGTTTTTCTCTTGCAATGGCGGCGGTGGGCGAGTGGTAGATCTCGTACCAGACGAGGTGCGTGCAGCGGTGCTTTGCGGTGAAGCTGTCGGATTTTCGCTCTTTGTGCTCGGCGTCGCGGCGGACCATGTTGTTGGTCATGCCGATGTAGAGGACGCGGGAGCGGCTGGCCATCATATAAGCGAAGTAGCGGCGGTCGCGCATGGGTTGACGATAGGTTGGTGGGGGCGCGGTGTCGTGATGGCGGTGGTAATGTCTCCGGTACTTTGGTGGGCTTGCGGAGATTGAAAAGCAAGAGCGGTTGGTGCTTCGCACCAATTCCCCTCGCGATGCTCGGGGGGTCCTTCGACTCCGCTGCGCTCCGCTCAGGATGACAATTATATTGTAAATAAATATAAACAAACAAGATAATTTTCCGATATTATCCATACAAGTCCTGCACAGATACGAGGATTCAAAGACTTACGAAAAAATCCTACACGGAATCTGCACAGAACGAGTCAAACAGCAGGAGGCGAATATGGCATTCGTCACCGAAAAAGAGGAATTGAAACCCGGCCTGATTCTCTTCCGGCGCGGCGACGTGGAGCATCGCATGTGGTATTGCCGCATGAAGATGCCGAAGGCCGACCGCTATAAGACGGTTTCGCTCAAGACAACTGATAGAGAAGCGGCGCGGGAACGCGCCTTCGATCAAGATGCGGACGTGCGGTTTCGTATCAAGCACGACGTTCCTGTATTCAATCGTCCCTTCCGCGACGTAGCGCACGAGTATCTGTTGACGCAGGAGGCGCGGGCGAAGCGCGGAGAGATCAGCGCCGCACGGCCTAAGAAGCTCCGTGCTGTCATCGAAGGCACGTTAGACAGGTATGCAGGCTCCACGCAGGTTCACCTTATCGGAGACGAGCGTTGGGGAGGCTATCCGGCATGGCGGCGGGAGAACGGCGCGGGACGCCACCGGCGTAACGGCGTTCGGGAAGTCAGCGCCGACACAGCGCAGACCTTCGCAGACCATGAAGCCGAGCGCCGCACTAAGGTTCAACAGACGCTTGGCATTCGGGTTTTGAAACCGATAGAGGTCAAGCCTTCCGAAGAAAGGGTGGTTCCTTTCATCAGTGATTCCACCATCCGGTTTGAAATGTCCATCTTTGGTGCGGTGATGAATTACGCCGTGAAGAAACGCTATGTCCCTGCCAGCCAGCGTTTCGACGAGCGCCCCAAGCTCAAGACCATGAGGCGGGATGAGTTCACGCTGGAGGAGTACCGCAAGCTCCACACCGTAGGCCGCAAGTGGATTGGTGAGGCTGATAAGCCATCCAGCATCTGGTATCGGACTGTCACCTACAACATGATTCTGATTGCCTGTAATACAGGCATGAGGCCAGCGGAGATGAAGAATCTACGCTGGCGCGACATTATGCCCGCAAAAGACCGCGAGGGCCGCGAGATCGTTGTGCTGTTCGTGCAGGGCAAGGGCAAGTCGCGCAAGCTGGTTGCGCCTAAGAGCGTCGGAGATTATTTAGAGCGCATCCGCGCGATTTCCAAAGCCACGGAACAGGACGACAGAGTATTTACCAACATCACCGGCAAGCCTGCAAAGACTCTTTACAGCAGCTTGATTGCCGACCTTCTGAAAGAAGCAAATTTGCGCGAAGGAACGCAGGGCGTTCCGCGCTCCACGTATTGCTTCCGGCATACTTACGCTACGCTCCGCTTGCAGGAAGGTGTAGACGTGTATTTCCTTGCCGAGCAGATGGGAACCTCCGTCCACATGATTGAGAGCCACTATGGACACGTAAACACGATCAAGCACGCCGACCGCGTATTGCAGGGGATGGCGGGATGGGAGCTGCCGCACCCAGAAGTGGACGTTACCAGGGCTAAAGCGTCAAAAGCGGCGGAGACGCACGATAAATCCAAGCGAGGTCAGCACCGCAGGGCAGGCTGACCGCGAATCTCCCGCAGCCGCCTTTGGCCGGAGCCGTGGCGGAGGCTGGCGCAGAGAGGGCAATCATCCCAATATCCATTGCGATTGCTCTGATTTGCCGCAGCCCCGCCGGGGCGTTCTTGGCGGCAAATTCTCGCGCACGAGCCGCCGCTGGCGGCTGTTCTTCGTGCGCTTTGTGTGGTCCTTCCTCAACCGCGTCGTTGAGGTTCTGAGGCAGATTGCATCACGCTAATGCGTGGCAACTAACACGGAGATGCGCGGTACACGGATTTGATTCTCACGCTTGCGCGTTTGGGCAATGTCGTAAGAGGACTGCATTCGCATCAGCGTGTCCATCTTTATTCCAAAGGCTTTCTCGATGCGGAGCGCCATATCCCCGGAGAGGTCGGCCTTGCCATTGAGCAAACTGGATAAGGTGGGCCGCGAGACGCGCAACGCTTGTGCCGCTGCCGTGACCGTCAAGCCTGCGGCCTCGATAATCTCTGTCCGAATGAAATCCCCAGGATGGGGTGGATTCTTCATAGGCATGGCGTTTTCTCCTTTGGCCTAGTGGTAGTCCTCTAAGTTCACGTCGTAAATCTCGCGGTCGGCTGTGTCGATACGAAACGTCAGCCGCCGATTGGCCGTTACGCTCAGGCTCCATGTGCCCTTGCGGTCGCCCGTCAAAATATGCACCTTCCACGAGGGCAGCATCCGCAACTCTTCCGGGTCTTCCATGTCGTCCAGAAAGGCGAGCATCTTACGGAGCTTGTCTACTATATCGGGCGAAACGCCTTTGGTAGCGTCGTCCGTGTAGAGCTTCTTCAAACCCTTATGGATGAAGTTGCGTATCCTCACCAGAACAACTGTAGCCTGTAGCCTAACACTTGTCAAAGATTGAGATACCGTTTCCATACTGTTTCGGGAAGGATGCTGCGCCCTTCCCGCGCTGCAACCGCCCATAGTACCGGGCGTTTTCCGCTTCCCATCCATGCGGGGCCGTTCCTTCCCCGCAACGCCCCTCCCTGAAAGCCATGCGGAAGTAGACCGAATTTCTTCTTTTATCCAGTGCCCCCGCTTCATGCGGCTTTATGGCAGAGCCGGTCGGAACCCGTCAATGCTCTCCGCTGACGCTTCGATGAACGCGCAGAAGAACGCGCGGCATTGACCGAACCCGCCTCGCCTCTGCCCGCCGCACAAGACATGAAGCGGGGGGCACTCAACAAAAGAAATTTGGTTGAGAGCCAAAGGCGAAAAGCCCTCCTTCACAATTTCGCCCCACGGGGGCAGCACAGGAGAGCGAAACGTCATGGCATACTGCAACCATCGCAATGCAGCCAGCAGGCCGAGCATCTACCAGACCGTTACCGACCGCATCATTTCCAACCTCAAGGCGGGCGTGATTCCGTGGGAAAAGCCGTGGAAGACGCCACGCTACGCAGGCGGCCCGTTCCCGCGCAACTTCTACACCGGCAAACCCTATCGTGGCATCAATGTTCTGTTGCTTTGGTCGAGCGAGTACAGTTCCCCATTTTGGCTTACCTTCAAACAGGCGCAGGCATTGAGAGGCAACGTCCGCAAAGGCGAGCACGGAACGCAGATTATCTTTTATAAGCAGCTTCCCGAACATGCGAAGAAAGACGAGGACGCAACCGGCGAAGATGAGCGCGTGCCCTTTGTTCTCTGCCACTATACGGTTTTCAACGTGGAGCAATGCGACGGCCTCACGCTGCCTGAAATCTCGCAGCCTGCCATTGCGCCGGAGATCGACGAAGACGAACTCTGCGAAAGCATCGTCACGGGATGGGAGAATCGGCCCGCGCTCCATCTCAACAGCCCCACCGAGTACCGCGCTTACTACCGGCCCTCTACCGATTCCGTCCACATGCCCGCCCGTAGCCGCTTTGTGGATGCGCCGCACTATTACAGCACCTTATTCCATGAGCTGATTCACAGCACCGGGCACGAAAGACGCCTCAATCGCACCTTTGGCGACCGCTTCGGAGATGAGCTTTACAGCAAAGAGGAATTGGTAGCAGAGATGGGCGCAGCTTTCCTTTGCGCTATCGCTGGTATCGCCAACGAGCGCACCGACCGCAACACCACCGCATACATCCAGAACTGGATTGAAAAGCTGGAAGAGGATAACCGCCTTATCGTTCATGCCGCCGCCAACGCGCAGAGAGCTGTGGACTTGATTCTCGGCAGCACGTTTGAAGAAGAAAGGGAAACGACCGAAAATGCCGGGGATGCCGCTGTCAGCGGCATCCCCTCAACCTTTGTGGCGAATCCCATTCCGGCGATTGCTTGCTGTGCTCAGTTCTGAGTAATAGCCGGATGCCTTATCCGGCTCTCAGATACTCCGATGGCGTGATAATGCGCGTTCCCTTGTACGTGCCGAGAGTCAACAAATCCTTGTCGCCTGCAACCAGCAAATCCGCTTTCGCAAGGGCGGCGCACTCCAGAAACATATCGTCATTCGGATCACGGCAGACCTTTACCGCGCCCCGAATCTTTACACGGATGCCGCGCGCCAGAATCGCTTGCAGAGCGGATGTTGTGCGGTGCTGTTCCCAGGAAAACTTTTCCGTCAGGACGCGCACAATCTCCGCGTCGATCTCATCGCAGGTGGCAATCACGTCTTCACTCATCGCTTTTTCAAGCGCCCGCGTCGGCGTGCCTCGACCTTTCGCAAATTGAAGCGCGGAAATCCAGACGTTTGTGTCTACGACGACGATCACCCGTTAGACCGCACCTTGCGGCGGCGCGGCTTCTCGGCGCGCACTTCTTTAATGAGCCGAGGCACATCGGCTTCGGTATAGCCCTTGGGATTGCGGCCTGCCGCGTACTCGCCCAACTCATCCAGCGTCCGCCGCGCCTGCTGTGCGGAGTACGTGCGGAAGGCTTCGCGGAATAGCTCGCTCATGGTGCGACTGTCCCGTTGCGCCAGCGCCTCGGCCCTCTGTGCGAGTTCAGGCGGGAGGCTGATCGTGTAGACCTTCGATTTCCTTGCGGTTGCGGTAGCCATATCAAAATATTACACCGTAATGGATTCCAGTACAAACATCCGCGATGGATTCACGGCGAGATACTCTGCATTCCGATATGGCAACGGTCCTCCATGCGTCAGAGTGCATTGGGCTATACGACAATACTGCCCGTCGCAGAAGGGCTACATCCTCCGCACCGAACACGCTCTTCGAGTAGTCTGGGGCGTATAATAAATTTGTCTAAGTGAGCCTGATTGTAAGCCTGAAGGAATCTACAGTTGCAGCGTAGGAGTTTGCAAGGCCCGAGGTCAGGAGTTACTGGAAGGGACGTGCGGCGTGCGATAGATTTCCTAGTCGGATTAGGCCCCGGCAAGCGATAGAGAATCTCTCCAGGAAGTTGCCGCGTATCCTGCTGAACGGAGAAGCAGAGTAACCCCGCAGGGGTTAGCCTCCGTGGGCTTCCAAGTCACGGTTCCCGCTAAAGGGGGACCAATCCGACAAGGAGAGTCCTTATGCGTATCTATCCGAATGTTCACGCTGCTTTACAAGCCATACTTTATTGCACCTTAGAAGGTAAGCGTGCAATATCTGACATGGACACTGTTTGTATTTTAGAATACCTGAAAGCGATAGGTCCGGTTGCTGTCGCTCTTGCTGTCTTCATTGCGACGTACTGGTTCTATCAGTGGCAAATCCGCCTCGCCAAGCAAAAGCTCCGTCACGACCTGTATGACCGGAGGTTCGCTATTTACGTCGCCTTTCGGGAACTCTTATCAGCTCTCATTGAAAAGAACAATGACGAGATTATGGTAGCGTTTCAAAAAGCGAGCATCGCGCGTTTTGAAACCCCGTTTGTGCTCGCTGATACGAAAATCGGAGCATACTTAGATGCTTTGTGCAAACAAGTAGCCGACGATGTTATCAGCAACATAATGTATTTTGAGGCTATGAAGTCTCAAAGTACGATGAACGATCCACAAATACTGCGAGACTTTAACGAAAGAGCGGACCACCTTGGCAGGGCCAAGCTTCTTATTGCTGATCGTTATTTTGGAGAACTGCCCAAACAGTTTGAGAAATTCCTAAAACTTACTGATTTTTGGAAATGAACCCCGCCCCCCCCCCGAAGCTCCGTGTTTCTAGGGGGGGATTTTTTTGCATTTTCCAATGAGCACAATTCACCTGCCATTCCGCATTCACTATTTTTCTATACCAAGCGCCTTTGCTTTCTGCACGGTCTGTAGCATTGTGCACGCATCCATATATTGTTCATTACAAGCTTTCGTCCAAAAGCTATATGCCTGTTTAGAGTCCCTAGTTATATTTTGAGAGTCAGCTAAAAGATTACTGTGCCCATATTCAAATAGAGAGCCAAGATTAAAACACACCTTCAAATCTCCACCCTCACACGCCATGTTGTAATACCTGAGTGCCTCCCGATTGTTTGGTGAGGCACCCTGGATAATGGTTGAGGCGTATGACAAGAGAAATCCAGCTTCAGAGCAGGCGCTCACTTCTCCAAGCTCACAAGCTTTCTTGTTATATAGGGTGGCCTGCTCATAATCGTGAAGGTTGCCTATACGCATTGTGCCTTTTAAGAGGTCGTCGAGCAGATGCGCGTAGCTCTTGCATCCAGCAGAATCGCCATCATCACAGGACATTTTATAAAACGTCAATGCTTGCATTTGATTTGCTTGGAGCTGCGAATAATTAGCCGCCTGATTACAGCCCTCTGGAATACCTCCGTTGCAGGCCTTCGCAAAGTATTCGAGAGCTTGCGTGCAGCTCTGGTCGTGAATGCACGCTGCACCGAGATCAAAGTATCCTTTGGCTAATCCACTTTCGCAAGCTTGTTGTCCATATTTGTAAGCCTGCTGATAGTCTTGTGCAACACCGCGACCCGATACGTACAAGAGAGATAGATTGTTGCAGCCGTGCGGTTCCTTTGCATCGCAGGCTTGCTTGAATAAAGAATAGGCATGCAGGTAATCCTGTGCGACCCCATTGCCGTCCCTGTACAACTTGCCTAAATCATCGCAGCCGCCCATATCTTTTCCATCACAGGCCTGCTTGAACAGTTCCAACGATTTTCCATAATCTTGAGCGACACCTCGGCCGTTTTCGTAGAGCTGTCCTAGCAAGTCGCATCCTCTAAATTGCGAAGTGTCACACATCTGTTTATAGAAATCGAATGCCTGTTTGAAATCTTTCGTGACTCCGTTGCTCGAGTCAAACATGAGGTTGATGTTGGCGCACCCTACACCCTCACCAGCATCACAGGCTCTCTTCAAGTACTTGAATGCCTGCGTGTAGTCCTGTTGAACTGACGTGCCCCCGAAAAACT
>PMUI01000137.1 GCA_003166955.1 Acidobacterium sp. | reverse complement strand
CCCAGGCCTCGACCTCCACGCCGCAGCCGCTCCCCAAGCGAAGCGTGGGATCAGGGTGAAGCCTGGGGTTCGCCGCTGTTCCCTCCGCTTTCCGCTATCCGCTGCCCGCTCCCCCGTTGTCGAGTCTGTCAACACCGCCAAAACCCACATTCCAAACGGAGAAAAATCTGTTCCCCCGCGGAAAAACACAACTTCACCCCAAAAATGCCCCGCAAAAAGTAAAAAGAGCAGCCCCAAGCCACTCCCCGTCCTCTCCTTCGACCAAGCCTTAACCCGCTATTTCGCCAGCCGAGCGAACAACTCCACATCGAGTTGATCCCGATGCAGAGGTTGTTCTCGATGCGGAGTTACCGTGAGTCGGCCGGGGAGGGTTGGCTCCCCGCCGATGATGTTCGCTGTTAGAAGAAGATCCCGAAGAAGGGATCCGCTACTCCCAGCAGCGTGCCGGTGTGATACGTGGCCTGGGTCCACGGGACCTGGAGAGCGAAGATCGCGAGCGGCCCGCACCCCTTGAAGTTCACGGTGAACTGCGCCGTCGCCGTGCCGCTGGTGGGAATATCTCCCAGCGAAACCGGGAAGGCGCCGCCTGGCGCTGTCACCGTCGCAGTACACTTCGCGCCCGTGAGCTGGGTGAGGGTGAACGCGGAGAGCTGCGTGGTGTAGGCCGGACCGACAGCGCCGTTGGTCGCCGTGATGGTCCAGGTTTCCGCCGTTGCCGGACCTTTGACACTGGTGAGTGCGAACCTGAGCCCGTAACCCGGAATACCGTTTCCGTCCGGATTGACGATGCCCCAGTAGGCCGGCTTGGCCTGCAGGCCCATGTCGAAGGGCAGCGGATAGTCGGTGCGCGTGACGGGGAAGCCGTCGAGCCAGGTGTCGTCGTCGGCCAGGCCCCAGAAGGTGACACCGGTGAGGTGGTGGCGCTCCTGTCGGAAGAGATTGAAATACTGGTTGTAGAGCCAGCCCTGCTCGTCGAGGACCGCGGGGGGAATATTGCTCCCGTAGTTCGACTTCGTGTCGCCGGCGTTATAGACGCTCTCGTCCAGCTCGGTGACTTGCTGGTCGAGCCCGGGCAACTGCGCCGCCACGGTGTCAATGGCGGTTTTGATTCCCTGGATGGACGGATAGTTGATGTTGTTGTGGTTTTCGTGGCCGATGGCGTCAATGGGCACGCCACGCGACTGCATGCCCTTCACGACCTGGACCAGGCACGCGAGCCTGTTTGGGTCGGCGGTGCTGTAGTCGTTGAGGAACAGCTTGGTTCCCGCCGGAGCGTACTGACGCGCGGCCTTGAACGCGACGTCAATGTAGCTTTGGCCAAGCACGTTGTAGAACGGACCGTGCGTGAGGCAGTCGGGCTGCGATGGATCGAGGGGCTCGTTCACGACATCCCAGGCATAGACAGCGGTTCCGAAATGCTGCACCTCAGCCTGGATGTGCTCCTGGATATTTGCGGTGACGGTGGCCTGGTTGGCGGCTGAGTTAGTGCCGTCGCCAAAGGCATACGAGGGGGTCTGCGCTCCGGTAGCCCAAACCAGATTCTGGCCGCGCACCTTCATGTCGTGGCAGACCGCAAGCCCGACTTCGGCATCGGCGTTGACGTAGTCGTAGTTGCCGAGACTCGGCTCCGTGTTGCTCCACTTAAAGTCGTTGCCGGAGACGAGGCTGTTGAAGTGCATGGTAAGCAACTGTGCGTGAGGACCGGAAAGGTCGGTTGTATCTACCTCGCCGCCCACCGGGAAGTACTGCGACAGCGCCTGATAGATAGAGGGGATGTTGGTCTGGATCTGCGGCGGCGGCACATAAGTCAACTGGAAGTCCGCAATGTAGAAGCTGGTGAGATCGCTCCCTGAAGGTGGCACGGTTTGCAGATAGAGAGATGCCATCCCGGGATCGTAGTTATTGCCCATGGTGTAGTTGGTAATTACGATCTGGTGCCATTGCCCGTCATCCGGCACAGTAACACCCGGATAACTCGTGACGCTGGGGAAGCTGGTCGTTCCGTGGAAGGTGGTCTGCAGGCTGACGTTGATGACATGGCTGCTGGTGTCAACCGGCTGCATCATGACATAGACGCTGATGTTGTAGACCGAGCCCGTGTACATCTTGTTATTCACGCTGATCTGCGGGCCATCGTAGTTGTGGGTCCGTCCTGTCGTCAGCAGTGCGTTGGCATCGTGGTTCGGATCGGACACCGGCGAGGGCACCACGGAGACTGTGCTGCCGGCGCGCGAGGACCATCCATCCGGTGTGCCGTCGGCAAAGGTAGTGGTGATGCCGGTGTTGTCCTGTTCGCTGGGTGGCAGCGGAGCAGGAGTGAGCTGACCGATGACAACGTCACTGATGTAGAACGAGTCAGTGGCGCTGCTGGACTGGAAGTAGAGCGTGAGGCTGGAGGGCGCGCCGGGAAGGTCGCTGAAGCTGAAGGTCCCGGAGACCTTGGTCCACGCAGTGTTGGTGAGAGCGCCGGAGGTGGCGAGGTTGGCGTAGGCGCCGGAGGTGGCGCAGTTGGCCGTCTTGGTGGACATGGTGACGGTGGGACCGCTGGGGTCGGCTGTTTGGAGCATGACGTAAGCGGTGATTTCATAAGTGGCGCCTGCGACCACGCCGCTGACTCCGAGCAGGTTGAGGCTCGGACCCTCATAGGTGGCGGTTCGACCCGTCGTGAGCAGGGCGTGCGCATCGCCGATCGGATCCACCGGGGACGGCATCGCGTTGGCGAGGGTCACGTTCCCAAAGGGCGTCCATCCATCGACTCCGCCGTCTGCAAAGTTGTAGGTTGCCACCGGCGTGCCACCCGGGGGCGGCGCGGTTTCGGTGATGACGACGTCGTCGAGATAGAAGGACTGCGCTGTGGTCGCGCCAACCAGCTGCGCATAGAGGGTGAGCGCGGTTTCCGTGCCACTGGCTGTGTAGGCGCCGCCAATCTGCGCCCATCCGCTGGCAGTGACCGGAACCTGAAAGGCGCCAATGGTGTCAAAGCAGGTTCCACCGCTGCAACTGGGGTCGGTTCGCTTGATGGTGAAGTTGGCGTTGGTATTGCTCTCGCCGGAGGTCAACATCACGTAGCCGGTGATGGTGTACTGCGCGCCTGCCTCGAGGACGCCGGAGACATTGATGGAAGGACCGCCCTGACCGGTGGAACCGGTGGTGGTGAGGAGGCTGTGGGTCCCGGTGTGGGCTGCAGCGGTTGAATTCGCGGGCGTGGAAGCGCCGTTGAACGACGACCATCCCTGGGTGGTTCCGTCTTCGAAGTTATAAGTGGCGACTACCTGAGCGCGCAGCGGGCTGGTGATGAGCAGCAGAAATGCTGCGGCTGCGATGGCTGCAAGACGGACGGACCCTGCAAATGTGTCTCCTGAGAAGCGGTGCATGTGGGGCTCCTTAATTTCGTCCTGTTCCCTAACAAAATCGACATGCCGAGAGACTGGCTTGCGTTTCCAGGCAGGATTGACGGTACGTTGACCGAAACGGGACAAAGTATAGGCACCTAACAAAAGCGGTGTCAAGTTAAGGGTCTGTGGATTTGCAGATTGCAGAAAAATAAAGGGGCTGGGATAACATCGCCGCGGCGGGTGGACTTATCTTTGGGCTGGGTCAGGAACGGGGGTCGCACCCCAATCCTCGGGGGCAACGTCTTTGGCATGGCGCGAGAACAGCCAGTGATGGCCGTCGAGATCCTCGGCGGCGTACTGATACTCTCCGTATTCGGTCTGGTGCGGCTCCTCGAGGATGCGGGCGCCGGCGGCCCGGGCGCGCCCGAAGTGCGCATCAACATCGTCGATGAAGATGGTCAACGACTGGGTTCCGAAGCCAAGCTGCGCGGGGGAGCGCTGGCCTGGTTTCGCCTGGCGGACCTGGATGGCGGCGCGGCCGGCGAACATCTGCCCGCCGGCTGGGCCATCACCGTAGCGATACAGCTCGCGAAAGCCGAAGACGCGCTCGAGCCACGCGATGGCCGCCGCGAGGTCCTGATAGACCACGTGAGGCAGCACCGTATCCGCGGGGGCTGAGCGATTGCGCATGCGGGTTACAGGTTACAGGTAGCAGGTTACAGGTTTGAGGGATCAGCCGCGGAGGTTGACGAAGCCGCCGTCGAAGGGATAGTTGGCGCCGGTGACGAAGCTGGAGGCGTCGGAGCAGAGCCAGACGACGAGGCTGGCGACTTCATCGGGCTGGGCCATGCGGCCGATGGGCTGGGCGCGGCCGAGCTTCTCCATCATCTCGGCTTCGCGGCCGGGATAATTTTTGACGACGAAGCCGTCGACGAAGGGAGTGTGGACGCGGGCCGGCGAGATGGCGTTGCAGCGGATATTGTCGTTGAGATAATCGCGGGCAACGGAGAAGGTCATAGCAAGGACGGCACCCTTGCTGGTGGAGTAGGCGAAGCGGTCGGGGAGTCCGGCGGACGCGGCGATAGAGGCCATGTTGAGGATGACGCCGCCGCCGTGCTGCTTCATGGGCTCGACCGCGGCACGCGTGCAGAGATAGACACCGCGCACATTGATGCGCATGATGCGGTCGAAGTCTTCCTCGGAGGTGGTGCTGGCGGTGCCGACGTGCGCGACTCCGGCGCAGTTGACGAGGATGTGGATGCGGCCGCGGCGGAGGATCGCATCAAAGGCATCGCGGACGCTGGTTGCGTCGGAGACATCGCAGGGGAGGGCGGCGGCGTGGCCGCCCAGGGCGGCAATTTGACGGGTAGCGGCGTGCGCGGCGTCTTCATTGAGGTCAAGAATGATGACGGGCGCGCCCTGCTGCGCAAAGGCTTTGGCGATGGCGAGGCCTATGCCGCTGGCACCACCTGTAATAATGGCTGTCTTGCCGCTGAGGGTTTGCGGCGCCGAGGATTGCTGTTCACTCATGATGTCGCTCGGTACAAACAGGAAATCTTAGCCTTGAGAATTGTAGTGCTGGGCGCGAGCGGGGCTGGCCACAATGCGGGACACGCATCGCGGCGCAACCCGGTGCAAAGGGACGAATCGCGTGACTGATCTGCGCATCACGGAGGTTCGCGTCATCGATCTGCGCTTTCCGACGTCGCGGGAGAGCATCGGGTCGGACGCGGTGAATAAAGATCCGGACTACTCGGCGGCGTACTGCATTCTTGAGACGAACCATGGATTGCGCGGGTTCGGGCTGACGTTCACCTGCGGGCACGGCAACGATCTGGTCTGCGCGGCGATCGATTACCTCGCGCGATACGCGGTGGGGCGGACGCTCGACTCGATCACGGACGACCTGGCGGCGTTCAGCCAAGAGCTGACGGGCGATACGCAATTCCGGTGGCTGGGGCCGGAGAAGGGCGTGATCCATCTGGCGACTGCGGCGCTGATCAATGCGGTGTGGGATCTGTACGCGCGCGCGGAGGGCAAGCCGCTGTGGCAGGTGCTGGCGGAGATGGAGCCGGAGCGCATCGCAAGCCTCGTCGACTTTCACTACATTAGTGATGCGTTGAGCCGCGAGGAGGCGATTGCTCTGCTGCGGGAGCGGAGGGCGGGACAGGAGCAGCGGCTTGAGCAACTTCGAAACGAGGGACTGCCCGCGTACACGACGTCGGTGGGGTGGATTGGATTCAGCGATGAGAAGATTTCGCGGCTGTGCGACGAAGCGCTGGCGGCGGGTTGGACGCATTTCAAGCTGAAGGTGGGCAGCGATCCGGCGGACGATCATCGGCGAGCGCGCATGGTGCGGGCGAAGATTGGGGCGGGGAATCGGCTGATGATGGACGCGAATCAGAAGTGGGACGTTGAGGAGGCGATTCTGCGGACGCGCGAGCTGCGGCAATTCGATCCGTGGTGGATGGAGGAGCCGACGAGCCCCGATGACATTCTGGGGCACGCGCGGATTCGGCGCGAAGTGCCGGACGTGCGTATCGCGACGGGCGAGCACTGCCAGAATCGGATTATATTCAAGCAGCTGATGCAGGCTGGGGCGATTGATGTGTGCCAGATCGACAGCTGCCGGCTGGCGGGAGTGAACGAGAACATCGCGGTGATGCTGATGGCGGCGAAGTTTGGCATTCCAGTTTGTCCGCACGCGGGTGGCGTGGGGCTGTGCGAGTATGTGCAGCATCTGGCGGCGTTCGACTTTCTTTGCGTGTCGGCTTCGCTGGAGAATCGCGTGGTGGAGTTTGTGGATCACCTGCACGAACACTTTGTGGATCCGGTGCGGATTCGGCGCGGGCACTATCTGCTGCCTGAGCAGCCTGGGTACAGCATCGAGATTTACGCTGAGACTTTGCGCGACTACGGCTATCCTGACGGCCGTGTGTGGAGGAGTGCGTGAAGCTGGTTTCGTTTGCGGTTGTTTCCGAGGGCGCTCCGCGCGTGGGATTGAGGCTGGACGATTCGATTCTGGATCTGACTCCGCTGGGCGTGACGGATGCGGTGACGGCGGTTGCGGCGGGTGCGGAGGTTTTGCAGCAGGCGATCGAGATGCCCGCTACATCGCTGATTTTTGCGGCGGGAGTTCGGCTGCTGGCGCCGATTCCGCGACCGCCGCGGATTTTTTGCGTTGGGCTGAATTATCGGGATCATGCGGTGGAGTCGAAGATGGAGATTCCGAAGGTGCCGACGATTTTTTTGAAGCTGGGGTCGGCGGTGATTGGGCCGGAGGAGGCGGTGCGGATTCCGGCGATGACGAAGCAGCCGGATTATGAGGTGGAGTTCGCGATTGTGATCGGGAAGGCGGGACGCAACATCGCAAAAGAAGACTGGCGGGAGCACGTTTTCGGATATACGATCCTGAACGACGTGAGCGCGCGCGACGTGCAGTTGGCGACGTCGCAGTGGGTGATGGGGAAGAGCTTCGATACGTTTTGTCCCATTGGGCCGGCGGTGGTGACAGCGGATGAGATTGGCGATCCGCACAACCTGGCGATTCGGCTTTCGATTGGCGGCGAGGTGCTGCAGCAGTCGAATACGCGGGAGCTGATCTTCAAAGCGCCGGA
The DNA here is from genome assembly GCA_003166955.1 of Acidobacterium sp. GTDB lineage: Bacteria > Acidobacteriota > Terriglobia > Terriglobales > Acidobacteriaceae > Palsa-343. The sequence goes on along the minus strand of PMUI01000137.1, from coordinate 12,602 downwards.
GCTGATCAGCTATATCTCGTCGATTACGGCGCTCGAGCCGGGGGACATTCTTAGTACGGGGACGCCGGCGGGGGTTGGGCTGGGGCGGAATCCGCAGCGATGGCTCCAGCCGGGAGAGACGATGGTTGCTGAGGTGGAAGGACTCGGGCAGTTGGTGAATCCCGTGGTGGCGGGCTAATGATGGATCGGCAACGGTCCATCGGGCCGCTGTCCACCGGGGCGGCGGGCGCGACTTCGGGGCCTACCAATCTCACGGAGCGCCGTAACATCTGGCCGTTGATTCTCGTCACCAGCCTGTTTTTTCTGTGGGCGGTGGGCGTCAACATCAACGACATTCTGATTCCGCATCTGCGCGCGGCGTTTCATCTGACCGACTTTGAGTCCTCGTTTGTTCAGTTCGCCTTTTTCGGAGGATATTTTCTGGCGGCGTGGCCGGCGGGATGGATTGTCGAGCGGCTTGGCTATCAGCGGGGCATTGTTTTCGGACTTTTGATCTGCGCGACGGGCGCGTTTCTTTTCATTCCCGCTGCGTACATTCACGTTTATGCGGCCTTCCTGGTGAGCCTTTTTATCATGGCGTGCGGGCAGTCGTTTCTTGAGGTTTGCGCAAATCCCTACGTGACGTTTTTGGGACCGCCGCAAACTTCGGAGCGACGGCTGAATCTGGCGCAGTCGTTCAACGCCCTGGGTGCGGTGGCTACGCCGATTTTTGGGTCGGCGCTGATTCTGGCGCGTACACACAAGCTCGCTGCGGGAGGCAACGCGGCGGTTGCGGAAGCTGCCGTCGTGCGGCTGCCTTACCTGATCATCGTGGCGATCTTTCTGGGGATGGCGGTTCTGATCGGAACATCGCACCTGCCGAAAATCTCGGAGGAGCCGGCGGACACGGATCCTGCGGAGGCGCGGCACGTTTTACATTTTCCGCATCTGCTCAAGGGTGTGGCGGCGCAGTTCTTTTATGTGGGGGCGCAGGTGGGTGTGGCTAGCTTCGTGATCCGCTTTGTGGAGTTCACGCGGCCGGGGACGAGCGACGTGCAGGCGGCGAATTATCTGAAGCTGCATTTGCTGGCGTTCATGATTGGGCGGTTCGGCGGATCAGCGCTGATGAAGCTGTTCGCGCCTGCATCGATGCTGGCCACGTTCGCAGTCGGATCGCTGGTTTCTGTGAGTCTGGTTCTCGGGAGCCGCGGGCCGGCTGCGCTGGCGGGCATTGTTCTGCTCGGCTTTTTCCACTCCATTATGTTTCCGACGATTTTTGCGCTGAGCATCCGGCATCTGGGACCGGCGACGCGCAAGGGATCGTCGCTGCTGGTGATGTCGATTATTGGCGGAGCTGTTTGTCCGCCGATCATGGGACGGATTTCGGACGCGACGAATATTCAGATCGCGTTTCTGGTTCCGCTGGTGTGCTACTGCTTCGTGCTGTACTTCGGGCTGCGCGGCTATCGACCGAAAGCAGCGCACGTGTTAGGGAACCTCTGATTTAGCAGCGAAACCATCCCGTCAAAACCCGGTAAGGTCTGTCGAATGAATCCGGCTCGAGCCGCTGGGGGAGATTCTTGGCAGGCAATTTGCGGAAAACGGCCATGGGCAGGGTTGAGGCTGATTTTTTCCCGAAATGGAACAGGACCATACTCTGGGGTGAAGCCGGAATCGAGTTTTGTTGAAGTTTCGGGTGCAGAGGAGTCTGCTTCTTGCTGGGGAGTGAACCCGGGGGGGCTGGTTTGGGGGTTTGTGGGTTTTTTTGCGAGCTGTGAGGTCGGGACCTGGTACGGGGTTCGCGGCCAGAGGCTGTACTTTTTCAAAATGGAACAAGACAGTACTTGCGGGTCAAGTCAGAATCGATTCGCGTTGATGTTCGGGTGGCAGGCGTATCTGCTTCTTGCTATGGGGTGAACCTGGCCGTTTCTGTTTTGGGGGTGTGGGGTTTTTTCGTCAAGGTATGAGGCTGTGCTCGTTCAAAGCCGTTAGTTAACGCCGTTAGTTTTTCCGCAAGCTGTGAAGCCGTGACCCTTCAAAACCGAGACTTGATCAGAGGTTAGTCAGCGTAGAGCGAGGCGAGCAGTTACTCCGCGCGGAGAGCCTCCATCGGATTGACGCGGGCTGCGCGACGCGCGGGCAGCCAGGCGGCCAGCATTCCGCTTGCGAAGAGGAGCAGCGCGGCACCGGCGAGGGTCCAGCCGTCATGCGCTTTGACGCCGTAGAGGAATCCGCGGACGAGGCGACCGGAAGCGAGCGCCAGGCCGAGGCCGATGAATACGCCGACGAGCAACATCACGCCTGCCTGCCGCATTACGAGCCACAAGAGGTTGCCGCGCTGGGCGCCGAGCGCGATGCGGACGCCGAGTTCGCGGGTGCGCTGCGAGACGACGTAAGCGAGCAGACCGTAGAGTCCGGCCACGCAGAGCAGGAGGGCTGCACTGCCGAAGACTTCGAGCAAATGCGCGGCCAGGCGCTGGCTGCCGAAGGAGTCCTCGACGATCTGATCCATGGTGGAGAACCTGGAGTTCGCGAGCTCGGGGCTCGCCTGTCGCAGGAGGTCGCGCAGCTCGGGAATCATCTGCGAGGGAGACCGGTCCGTGCGCACGGCGAGATCCATGGCGATGGTCGAAGGCTGATAGATGCCGGATGCGGGCGTGATCTGACATAGGCAGACCTCGACTTCCGGCTGCGATGGTTCGGCCACGGTTTTCTGGCGCTCGTTGTCGAGGACACCGATGATGCGCGCAGGCATGCCCTCGCGCAGATTCCAGACGGTCATGCCGAGGAGCGAACTGGGATCGTGCTTGTTGGGCGCATACTCGGCGGCGAAGGCGGGGTTGACGACGGCGACACCCTGCGAGATTGGCGTGTCGTCGTTGGAGAAGAAGCGACCGGCGAGCATCTTCATACCGAAGATTCTCTGGACGTCGGGGGTGGCGGTTTTGAGAGCGGCGGAGATGTTGTTGCCGTTCATACGAAGGGTGAGCATGATGTTGAAGGTTTTGCCCAGGGGCACTTCGCTGATGAGGCCGGCGGCCTGGACTCCGTGCAGGTGCTGGGCGCGCTCCAGCAATGGCTGATAGAGGGTCGCGTTGACGCTCTTGTTGACGTAGCGCCAGGAGGGGATGGAAAGATTGGCGACGACAATGTGGTCGGTGCGGTAGCCGAGGGGCACGTGGCGGAGGGTGTAGATAGTGCGTAGCAGCAGCCCGCACGCCACCAGCAGCGTGAGAGACATGGCGACTTCGACGGCGACGAGGCCGCTGCGGAGCCGATTGTGGCGGCGGCCTGATCCGGCTTGCTGGCCGCCCTGTTTGAGCGCGGGCTCGATGGGCGCGCGAACGGCCATGAGCGCCGGCCATGCCGACGACAGCACCGCGGAGAGCAGCGTGAGACCGCACAACGCGGCGAGGATGGTGAGGTCGAGGTGGGTGGAGAAGTCGACGTTCAGGTTGATGGGAGCGACGCTTTTTGTGAGGCTGATGGCGCCGAGGGCGAGCCCGACGCCGAGCACCGCGGCGCATCCGCTGATGACCAGGCCTTCGACGATCATCTGCTGCATGACGCGGCCGCGGCTGGCGCCGAGTGCTCCGCGCATGGCAATTTCGCGCTGGCGCGCCATGCTGCGCGCCAGGAGCAGGTTGGTGACGTTGACACTGGCGATGAGCCAGAGCACACCGGACGCGGCCAGAAGGGCCAGAAGAGCTTTCTTCACGTCGGCGTCGATCAGCGAGTCGCCGTAGCGCTCGACGTCGAGAAGGCTGTGATCGACGCGCTCCTCCGGGTCTTCATATTGCGCGGCGACCTGTTTCTGGATGGTGGCCATCTCGGCGCGCGCGGCTTCGATTTTGACGCCGCGGCGCAGGCGGGCGATGACATTGTAGTGGTCCGATTTGTAATCGCGGCCAGTATCTTTGTCGCCCAGATGAACGGGCACCCACACAAGCGGGCCGACAGGCGCGCCGCGGAACGATTGCGGGAAGCGAAATCCCGGGGGCATGACGCCGATGACAGTCCAGGGTTCGTCGTTGACGCGCGCCACACGGCCGATGATGTTCCTGTCACCGCCGAAGGCATCGTGCCACGCGGCATTGCTGAGGACGATTCCGCCTGCGTTCTTCACTGCTCCGAAACTCGGTTGCTCGGCGATGAATCCGCGGCCGAGCGCAGTTTTGGCGCCGAGCATGGCGAAGAGGTTCGGGCTCACCTCCTGGCCGTCGACCTGCAATGCGGCGCTGTTCCCCTGGAGAAACGTCCGCCCGCGCATTCCTGAGCTGAAGGCTATGTCCTCGAAGGAGCGGCTCGCTGACCTCCACTGCGCGATGTCGACCCAGACCGCGTTCCACACATTCTTCGCTCCGGGGCCCTCCTCCTCCAGGGTGACGAGGCGCGCCGCATCCTTATAAGGGAGGGGGCGGAGGAGGGCGTGATCGACGACGGTGAACATGGCGGCCGCCGCGCCGATGCCGAGCGCGAGGGTGCCGATGGCGGTGATGGCGAAGCCGGGGCTGCGGCGCATCTGGCGCACGGCGTAGCGGAAGTCCTGGCCGAGGCGCTCGAGCCAGATCCAGCCCCATTGTTCTCGCGTGACATCTTTGACGAGGGGCAGGTTGCCCATTGCGCGCTCGGCGGCGGCGCGGGCTTCTGGTTCCGATTCGCCACGCGCGATGCGCTCAGCGACGGCCATGCGCCGATGCGCTTCGATTTCTTCGTCGAGGTCTCTTTTACGGCGGCTGAATCTGGTCATCCCGTTCCTCCTTGCTGGGCCGCGGCTACGCTTCCAGGATGGAAGCAATGGCGGCGACCATGGTGTTCCATTTGGAGCGATCGGTGGCGAGCTGGCGGCGGCCTTCGGCGGTGATTTTGTAGAAGCGGGCTCGCTGGTTCTGCTCGGTTTGACGCCACTCGGCGGCGATCCATTTTTGGCGCTCCATGCGGTGGAGCGCGGGGTAGAGCGATCCGGTTTCGACCTGCAGGACTTCGCCGGAGCGGGCGCGCAAGGCCTGGCTAACACCGTATCCGTGCTGCGGGCCCCATTGCAGCGATTGCAGAATGAGCATGTCGAGGGTGCCCTGCAGGAGGTCGATGCGATTGCGGTATTTTTCGTGTTCGGACTTCATGATGGAGACAATCTACAGCCGTGGCAGTAGATTGTCTACTGCCTTCGCTGCGAAGCTGGGGTTTTTCCACAAGCTGGGAGACGGCCCCTTGAACGGGGTAGGGGGCCAGAAACCGTGCTTTTCCCAAAATGGCGCAGGACAGTACTTTCGGGTGAAACCAAAGTCGATTCGGGTTGACGTTCGGATTGCGGAGGATTCCGCTTCTTGCTATGGGGTGAACCTGGCCGCCTCGACGTTGGGTTTTGGTTTTTCCGGAATCTGTGATGGTGGGAATGTTGGTGGTGGTGTGGGGCGGGTGGTTGGGTGTGCGCTATATTCCAGATGAACCGCACATCTTTGCACGTCGCGAGGGCGCATGGATCGATCCCGCCGCCGTTTTCTGATTCATTCTTCCGCTGGTCTTGTTTCGGCTGCTGTTGCCGGCCCTTTTGCAGCGGAGGTCGGGGCGCAACAGGCGCCGGCTCCCACGCCGGGAACGCCGCCCGCGTTTGGGACCGCGCCAGCCGTGGGTCCTGAGGTTTCCGCTGCGACGCTTGCGGAGGCGGAGAAGCTGGTACGTGTGGAGATGACGGAGAAGGACCGCGTGCAGGCGGCGAGTAACTGGCGCGAGTCGATGGCACCGCTGTATGAAATGCGGACCGGGCCGCGGAAGGTGAAGTTTGAGCCGGCGCTGCAACCGTGGTCGCGGGTGCAGGCGGTGCAGCCGGGCATGCGCTCGGGGCCGGATCGGGACCGTTTTGTTCGCAGCGAGGCCGATCCGGGACCGCTGCCTGCGAGCGACGACGCGATCGCCTGGTCGCCGGTGAGCCGGTTGTCGCGATGGATTGAGAAGCGGCAGTTGGGTTCGGAGCGGCTGGCGAAGATTTATCTGGAGCGGCTGCGGCGGTTCGATCCAAAGCTGCGTTGCGTGATCACGCTGACGGCGGAGCACGCGCTCGATCAGGCGTCGCGGGCCGATGCGGAGATTGCGGGCGGACACTATCGCGGGCCGCTGCACGGGATTCCGTGGGGCGGGAAGGATTTGCTGGACACGGCGCACATTCGCACCACGTATGGCGCGGAGCCGTTTCGGGATCGCGTTCCGGAGAAGAATGCGGCGGTGGTGGAGCGGCTGAACAAGGCGGGCGCAGTGCTGGTGGCGAAGCTGAGCATGGGCGCGCTGGCGCTGAACGACATTTGGTTTGGGGGGCAGACCATGAATCCGTGGCTGCTGGAGGAAGGGTCGTCGGGATCGAGCGCGGGGCCGGGCGCAGCTACGGCGGCGGGGATGGTGGCGTTTGCGATCGGTAGCGAGACGGGCGGGAGCATCGTGGGTCCGAGTATGCGGTGCGGCATTACAGGACTGCGGCCGACGTTTGGGCGCGTGCCGCGGTCGGGGGCGATGACGCTGTGCTGGTCGCTGGACAAGCTGGGGCCGATGGCGCGGACGGTGGAGGACACGCTGCTGGTGCTGAGCGCGATCACGGGGCCGGATGGCGGGGACTTCGACTGCGTGCCGAGCCAGCTGGATTTTGACGCGGGCGCTTCGGTGCGCGGGCTGCGCGTTGGGTACATCGCGAAGTGGATGCAGGAGGCGCCGGCAACGGAGGTGGATCGCGCGGCTCTGCGCACGCTGCCGCAATTGGGCATGGTTCCGGTTGAGGTGATGCTGCCGGACTGGCCTTACGATTCGCTGGATGTGATTTTGTTTGCGGAGTCGGCGGCGGCGTTCGAGGAGATCACGCTCAACCACCAGGTGGATGAGCTTCGGGCGCAGGTTCCGGATGCATGGCCGAATACGTTTCGGCAGTCGCGATTTTTGTCGGCGGTGGATTACGTGCAGGCAGACCGGTTGCGGCGAAAGATCGCGAACGAGATGGCGCGGATTTTCTCGGAGGTGGATCTGCTGCTGGTTCCGTCGCTGCGGGACGAGATGCTGACGCTAACGAATTTCACGGGGCATCCGTCGCTGACGCTGCGCGCGGGATTCATCGAAGTGTCGGAGGCGAGGAGCGACTGGGCGCCCGATCCGGAGCATCCGCTGCCGAAGTTCAACCCGCCACGGCGCGTGCCGCACGGGGTGACGCTGATCGCGAAGCCGTTCGACGAGGGCGTGCTGGGGTCGGCGGGGATCGCGCTGGAGCGGGCGCTCAACGTGGCTGAGGAGCGGCCGCCGGGATTCTAAGGTCAGGTGACAGGTGACAGGTGACAGGTGACGGGTCGCAGGTTGTAGGCCGCAGGTTGCAAGGTGCAGGGTGGGACAACCCGGCCGGGGGAAATCGGCATCTTTGCTCCGGAGCCAAATACAATGCTGAAGCGCGGCGCTCCTCCCCTGACGCCGCAGCCGGGCAAAAGAAGACGCTCACCATTCACCACTGAGGTCGCTCTTGAGTTCTGCCGATGCGCTGGGCAAGCCGGCACAGGAGGTTTGGCCGGGAGATCTGGGGCTACATCGGACCACGGATCGAGAGCGTGCTGGAGGGCGGCACCGCGACATGGGACGAAGCGCTGTTGTTGTTCCTCGAACGCAGCGGCTATCGCGAGGAGACGTACCACACTCTCTCGTATAGCCCGCTCAGCGGGGACGACGGGCGCATCCAGGGGATGTTTTGTGTGGTCACCGAGGAGACGGATCGTGTTATCGGGGAGCGGCGGCTTCGCTTCCTGCGGTCTCTTGCATCGACGCCGGGCAGGGCGATTGTCGAGAAAGACGTTCTGGCGGCGATTGAGAGCTGCTTTGGCGAAAACCAGAAAGACCTGCCGTTTACGCTGACTTATTTGTTTGGGGAGGACGGGAAGGCGCGGCTGGCCTGCAACAGCGGGATCGCGGCTGGGCACCCGGCGGCTCCGGAGGAGATTGATCTGGAGACGGGCGTTTCCGCGTGGCCGGTCGCAGAACTGCAGAAGAGCAGGAATCTCGTCGTGGTCGATGACCTTCCGGGTCGTTCCCCGACCTTCCCATCGGAGCCTGGGAAATCGCTCCGTCGCGGGCGGTCATGATCTCGCTGCAGCGGCAGGGGCAGGATCGCTCGGCGGGATTTTTCATTGCGGGTCTCAATCCGTACCGGCAGCTGGACACGGAATATGCGGGCTTCATCGAACTGATCGCCGGGCAGATCGCGGCCGGGCTGGCCAACGCGCGGGCCTACGAGCAGGAGCGGCGGCGGGCCGAGGCTCTGGCGGAACTCGACCGCGAGAAGACGATATTTTTCTCCAACGTGAGCCATGAATTTCGCACGCCGCTGACACTGATGCTGGGTCCGCTGGAAGACGTTTTGAGCAAGCGGGAGCAGACGATCCCGCCTGAGGAACTGATCCAGATTGAAACCGTGCACCGCAATGGGCTGCGGTTGCTAAAGCTGGTGAATACGCTGCTGGATTTTTCGCGCATCGAGGCGGGGCGGATCCAGGCGCTGTACCGGCCGGTGGATTTGAGCGCGCGCACGGCGGAGCTGGCCAGCGTTTTTCGGTCGGCGATGGAGCGAGCGGGGCTGACGTATCGGATCGACTGCGAGCCGCTGCCGGAGCCGGTGTTCGTGGATCTGGACATGTGGGAGAAGATCGTGCTCAACCTTCTCTCGAATGCCTTCAAGTTCACGCTGGAGGGCGCGGTTGAGCTGACGCTGCGAGCGGTGGATGGGCAGGCGGAGGTGGCTGTCCGCGATACGGGCACGGGGATTCCGGAGGCGGAGCTGCCTCGCATCTTCGAACGCTTCCACCGGATCGAGGGCGCTGCCGGGCGGACGCACGAGGGCACGGGGATTGGGCTTGCGCTGGTGGATGAGCTGGTGCGGCTGCATGGCGGCACGGTGGAGGTTGGCAGCCGACCGGGCACCGGCACCACTTTTGTCATCCGCATTCCATTCGGGTCGGGACATTTGCCTGCGGAACGGCTGGCCGGCGAAGGACAATTTTCGGAGAACAAGCTGGGCGCGGCTCCGTACGTGCAGGAGGCGCTGCGCTGGCTGCCCGGACGGGGCTTCGGCCGACGAGGCGCTGTTGAAGGACCTGGCGAACGAAGACCCGGGCGCGCTGCTCGACCAGAAAGCGTCCGGCAAACACGGCCTGGTGCTGCTGGCCGACGACAACCACGATATGCGCGAATACGTGCAGCGACTGCTGGGGCGGAGATACAACGTGACGGCGGTCGAGGATGGGGAGGAGGCGTTACCCGCCATCTGGAGATCCATCAATGTAACGTCGGGCCGATGCTGGCGGTACGCGGCAATCGCGCTGGCTCCGTCAGCAGCCTCTGCAACAAGTTTGATATCGGGTTGGCCGTCCATCGTCGCGATAATGCCCGCACGCATGAGCGGGTGATCGTCGACACAGAGGACCCGAATCGGGGTAATTGAGTCCATGGTGGATTCCTCGATCTCGATCGGCCGACGGGTGGAGCGACCCTCTTGCTTCGATTCCGGGGGAACGCCCGCATCGGGGGAGCATTCGTGAAGCTGATGATAGCAAGGCTCTCTCCTGCTTCCAACCCCCACTATGGTGGGGTTCCTGCCTTCGCGATTCGAAAAACTGGTCCCCTCCCACTCCGCAAGTGGGAGTAGATTCAATTCTGATTTGCGGCGCCGTTTGCGAAGTCACGCTATCTGGGGCCGTTGAGGGATCGCTCAGCTGTTGGGGACTTGGTGGACCTGGTCGGGATCGAACCGACGACCTCTTCCATGCCATGGAAGCGCGCTCCCAGCTGCGCCACAGGCCCACAGGAAGGATTATTCTATTTTCAGGGAGCGGAATCGATTCGTCAACGAACGGAAGTGCCAGGTTGGGGGCGTTCGCTTGTCGGCGGTTGAGGGTTCCAGCCCCAATCTGGCAACCGCCCGGGTATAAAGATGCATCGTCATGCTCATATGTTCTTCACTCGTTTCTCGATGGCGTTGCTGACAGCGACGCTTTCCTGGTCCGTTTCCGCGCAGAGCGCAGTTGCTCCGGGGGATACGGCTAACTCGGTTTCCGGAACGCTGCGGCCGGCGCTGGCGCAGGTGGGTCAGTCGCTTGGCGGCGTGACGATCAAGCGGTGGAAGGCACCGAGCGAGGTGCGGTCGGCAGCGGATCAGGACGTGTCGTCGATCCAGCGCGACCTGAACGGGACGCTGGCCGGGCTGCTGCAACAGGCGGACGCGGCGCCGGGATCGGTACCGGCGGCGTTCGCGGTTTACCGCAACGTGGACGCGCTGTACGACACGCTGCTGCGGGTGGTGCTGACGGCGAACCTGGCGGCTCCGGAGGACGAGGCGGGTTCGCTGCAGGCGGCGCTGGCGACGCTGGAGAGCGCGCGAGGGACGCTGGGCCAGACGATTCTGAATTCGTCGCAGGCGCAGGAAACGGAGCTGAGCAGAATCCGGATGGCGCTGGCGAAGGCAGCGGCGACGCAGCGGACTCCGACGACGACGACGGTGGTCGACGACGGTCCGGCGGACAAATCGTCGGCGAAGAAGCCACACCCTTCGACGACCAAGAAGCCTGGATCGACGGCCACCAAGCCTGCCGGTTCGAGCAACAGCAGCCCCGCACCGCAGTAACCCTTTTAGAAATCGGGGGTGAATTCCGGGAACTCTGGCCCTTGGTTCCGTGTCTAACGGAGCAGAGTGAGCGAGGTGTGGCCGGGATCGGCGCGCCAAACGGGCGTGCCGTTTTCCGGGACAGTGGAGCTCACAAAAGCCTAACGGGCGGCGCATAGTTCCTGCTAGGCTGAAGGGAGCGAAGGATGCAGGCGGGCACAGCCGTGGGGAATCTGGCAAGCGTGATCGGTGTTCGTCCCGAAGAAGCTGCGGTGGTGGAGCAGCTGAAAGCGGGTTCCGAGGAAGCGTTTGCGTGGTTGATTTCCCGGTACCAGCAGCCCTTGTACAGCCTCATCTATCGCATCCTTCCCAATCCCGGCGACGCCGCGGACATCACCCAGGAAGTTTTTGTTAAGGTTTTTCGCGGCATCGGCCATTTTCATGGCGAAGCCAGTTTGCGGACGTGGATCTACCGCATCGCACTGCATGAGGCGCTGAACCAGCGGCGCTGGTGGTCGCGGCATGAGCGGCGGCAGGTGACGATCGAGCCGGACAACGAGGATCACTATCCGCCGACGGGCGAGAGCCTGATCGATCCGCATGAATCGCCGTTTGACGCGGCGGCGCATGCGGAGATTGCGGCGCGGGTGGAAGCGGCGATCCGCGAGGTGCCGGAGCCGTTCCGGACGGTTGTGGTGCTGCGCGACATTGAAGGATTCGGATACGAAGAGATTGCTGAGATTCTGAATGCGAATTTGGGAACGGTGAAGTCGCGGCTGATGCGTGGCCGCGCCCACCTGAAGAACCTGCTGGCCCCGTACATGGAGGCGGCCAGGCAAAGGCCTTCGCGTCCTGCGCCTGTGACGCGCGCCTGCTCCGTTGAGGAGGCCATATGAGTTCGTGCAGTACAGTTCGTTCGCAGTTTTCGGATTACCTGGACGGCAATCTGACCGGAGTGGCGATGCAGTCGGTCGCAGGTCATCTGGGCGTTTGCGGCAAGTGCTCGGCGGAGTTCGGTGAGTGGCGAGCCATGCAGCAGTCGCTGGCGAATCTGGGTCCAGCGCGGCCGCCGGCTGACCTTGCGCTGCGGATCCGCGTGGCGTTGTCGCAGGAATTGTCGAAGACTCCGCAGAACGCGCTGGCGAGCTGGAAGGTGCGCTGGCAAAACACGGTGGCTCCTTTTCTGCTGCAGGCTTCTGCTGGACTGGCGAGTTCGATCGTTCTGGTCGGCACCATGGCGTTCCTGATTGGCGCCTTTGCTCCACCGGCGCCGGCGGCGGAGCGCGACGAGATGGCGACGAGCCCTCGTTTTCTCTACTCGACGGTGGAAGCGAATTCGGGAACGATCTCGGGCAAGGGCATTCCGATCACGGTGGAGGTTTTCGTGGACACGCAGGGGCGGGTCTACGACTACGACATCGTGGCGGGGCCGAATGATTCGGGAACGCGGGCCGAGCTGGAGACGCTGCTGCTCTCGAGCAAGTTCGAGCCGGCGCAGTATTTCGGGGAGCCGGTTCCTGGCGTGGCGCTGCTGTCGTTCGCGGGCGTTTCGGTCCAGGGGTAAAACCACCCTCCTCTACAGAACGGAAAATTTGGGTCCTTGGGTCGTAAGAATATGATTCCATTGGGCCGACCTTTTTTTCTCTCGCCGTTATTTATTTGATTCGACAATTGTTGGCGGGCGACCAACTGTGTTTTGTTGTTGATACGTTGCAGACAAAAATTGCTGGCATCTATGGGCAATAATATACTTGACTAATGACGACTCTTCCGCGATTCTGTCTTTGCCATGAAGAACGATCTCAAAACCCTTTCAGATGCAATCAGATACTTCGCCGATGAGCAGGTTTGCATTGATACCGTGGCGCAGATGCGCTGGCCCGATGGCCCGGCCTGCCCGAAGTGCGGATCGGCGGCGGAGCGCCAGCACTACCTGAAGACCCAGAAGCGTTGGTGACGTGCCCCCGAAAAACTCGGCCAGGGAAAACTGGAGTTCTCTCGTAAATTG
>PMUI01000055.1 GCA_003166955.1 Acidobacterium sp. | reverse complement strand
AGTTTTTCGGGGGCACGTCAGTACCCGAAAACGGGCTTGGGTGTCGTAATGTCCCTGTGGCCGGGCTATCCGGAAGTTTCACTTTCCGTTTCGCTTGTGAGGAGTATTGCTCTCCTCAGTCTTGGGGATTGGTACAGCGATCACAAAACTACGGCTCCAGACACTCGCCGTGACATCTCAGATCATTCGGATAAATGAACGAGAGAATTCCTTGTTCATGCGCTCTCGATTTGGTCATGCGAAAAGTCCGTCAGAAGCCGAAAACAGGGCATTTTGGGGGATTATGCGGACAAGCACACATTAGCACAACCTCAACTGAATCATATATATATATAACATTCACAAGGGGTTACGTAATTATATGGCGGAGAGACGGAGAATCGAACTCTGTGTACGCTTTCGTAAACGGCGGGGTCGTCTTCCCATTGGAACCGCAAGCCGGAGTCGGTCGTGGCCGCCGCCTGAATTTCGCCTGGCCTGTCGCCCCGGCAGGATGCGATGTACTCTTGATCAGCAGATCGGGAGCAGGGATGTCGCGCAGCGGACTGTGCCATACCTGTGCCGCACAACTTTGAATAATGCTCTAAACCATTGCAAATACTGCAACACATGCAACAATGCTCAGTGCGGGCCATGTTTGTTCAAGTTATTGAAAATAAATATGTTACTGTTTACTGTCCATGTAACTCTGGATCAGCATATCGGGGTTCGAATCCCTGGGGGGGCAGCCAACTGAAAATAAAGCAGTTAGCAGATCGCTTAGCAATGGTACCGTCCGGGCTGATCTGATTATGTCCAGCCTAAGTTGTTGAATATAAATAATATAAACAATATGCTGACCTTTAGTCAGCTGGCCAGCGCATTGGTTTACGCAAGTTATTCTTTGCAAACGACTTGTGGAGTGCTATCCGCAGTATGACGCGGAACATGACATTCGCAACCGACTGTTCCGGATGTGGCGGGATCTGAGTTCACATTATGTCTCTCGCCGAATCCGTCCAGTGCATTTTGCGCTACCTCGGGGCGAGGTCACTTCTCTATCCGGTTCGTTTCCAGATATTCGATATACCCCAGCAACGCGCCCCAGTGGTAGAAGCGATCACTGTTGCGCACGTCGTCGCCGGTGCCGGTGACGGCGTTGTAGTTCTCGTGGACATGGCGGTGCTCCGACCACTCCCTGAGAAACAGCGCGTATGACTTCTGAGCGAACTCCTGGCGCACGGCAGGCTCGTCGTAATTACAGAGGCCGAGATAAATCAGGTAGTTCATTGGGCCCCAGATCCGGCCGCGCCAGTAATCCTGGTCATGAAAGGCGGGATCGATGCGTTCAATGGAAGGGATTACCCATTGGCTCCAAAACTCTGTCGGGTTCATGAGGTGTCTTTCGATCATCATGTGCGCCTGCTCGGGCGTGGCAGCGTGGGCCAGCATGGGATAAAAATTCGTCGGCGACAGCCGTGTGCTGGATTGACCGGTCTGCAGATCCTTGTTCAGGAAGATGCCTTCCTGATCGCTCCAGAGCGTGGCGAGCTTTGCCCGATAGCGGACTGCGCGGTCCTTCAGCTCTTTTTCGATCTCCGCTTTGCCCAATGCCTGCGCCATTTCCGCGAGTGCATCGCAGTCGGCGATGTACAGGCTCATCAAACCGACGTCGGCGTACTCGAGTTCGTGCTTCTGCGCATCGTAGGTGGCTGTATCGTACATAGGGCTGTTGTCGAGGCCCGATTCAAGAATGGCCCCGGCGCGCGTCCCTCGCGAGCCGTCGTCGAGGTTGCCGGGCTGGTTCTCACCGTCGCTGCCCCAGGCCAGGAAACTGTCTATATCGCGATGCACCGCCCACCAGCGATTCCAGCGCAGCAGCGGCTCGAACGCATCCTCAAGAAACCAGCGGTCGTTGAATTTCCGGTAGAGTCCCAGCACGGTGATTGCACCGACCGGCGGCTCCGAGCGATCGAAGCTCTTCCAATCTCCGCCGCGCGCGTAGTTGGGTACAAAGCCCTCAGCCGTTTCCTCGCGTAGCGTCTCCATGGCATTGGCATAGGCGAGATCACGGTCGCCGATCCCCGCCATGGTCGCGGCGAAAAAGTTATCCCAGTCAAAGATGACATAGCCGCCCCACTCCACGCTCCACACCCGGCTCACCGGTGAGACCACGCGCTCGCGGCCGGGCTCGTAGATTGTGTCCCATCCCAGCGTGGTCTCAATCGCGTCGACAATGGGCCCGTTCCTGCCGGTCGTCTGAATGGAATTCTCATAGGCCTGACGCTGTCCGTCGATCGCTGTCTGGATCTCTGCCAGGGTCCGGCGTTTGCCGGTGCTCACGCCGACTGGCCGAGTGAGATCGGCGGAGAACCAGGGACCGCCGAGGGGAATGTCGATCCGCTCGGGGGTCGGCTGAGATCCCGCCGGCGCGCAGGTGCAAAAGACAGGAATCTTCGCCGCAGAGCTTTGCGTCTCGATGAAATCGCCGCGACGCATGGTCGTGCCGGACCGGTTCCAGAGGAAATCCACGGTGAAAATGATGGTGGGCGGAAGGACCGAGTCTCTGTTGCCGGGCAGCGGAGTGGCCAGAATCACCACATCGCTCCCGGCGTGCGCGCTCTGCATCCGCCATTCGTGTCCGTGCCATGTCACGCGGAGGTCGGTGTAGCTGCCATCCCACGAGTGCGGCCCCGGCGTCACCTGCTCGGCCCCGGGGGACAGTCTTCCGATCAGCGCATCCTGCAGAAATGCGTCGCTGCCTTCGGTCGTGTTGTGCTTCAGGCCTGCGTGGATCGCGAGGCCCTCGGGCAATAGCACTTGTGTGATCACGCTGTGCACATCCCAGGTGTTCCAGCCTTGGGCCAGGCGTTGCTGCACCTGCCGGTACTCAGCTGATTCCGCCGGTGGCGATGCCTGGCCCGGTGCGTTCCGCGAATCGACGGCCGGCGTCCGCGTCTGCGCGCTGCAGTGCAGCTCCATGCCGGCCAGCAGGACTGCCACCGCACCGCATGCTACACCGCGCAGCCGCCTCACTCGATTCAAGCTCTCCTCCAGTCGCATGGCAGTCGCAGCGCGATTCGCAGCCGGCACCATGTACGCCGCGCGGCGCGTTAGCGCATCGGCCGCTCCCCACCCGCTCCAGTCCTAAGCGCCGCTACCGGAGCTTCCGTGCCGTGCATCACCTCCAGCAGTTCACTATCCGGCTGGGTCCACGCCGCGACCCCGCTGTGAGTCAGACGCTGCGCCTTCTCCTCCCAATGCAGCTTCGTGACGTCACCGGCAGTTTTTTCATACCCATAGGTCTCACCATCGTCCTGATACAGCGCAAAATCCGCGTCCGCCCCCGGCCACACTTGTATCTTCGCGATGACTTGCTTCTGCTCCGCGTTCTGGGCCGGAGGTCCCAGCGGCAGGATTGATCCCGCGCGCACAAAAAGCGGCAGCGTATCGATGGGCGCGTTCACGCTGATGTTCTGGCCACCGTGGTGCCGCTCCGTTGTCCAGTAGTTGTACCAGTCCGTGCCGGCCGGCAGATAGACGCTGCGGCTGGTTGCGCCCTGTTCGGAAACCGGAGCGACCAGCAGGGCTGGGCCATACATATATTCATCCGGTATATTTGCAGCCCTCGAGTCTCCGGGGAAATCCATGAAGAGAGCCCTCATATAAGGAGCGCCGGTCTGGTAGCTCTGATAGGCGAGCGAGTAGGTGTAAGGGAGAAGTTGATGACGCAGCTTCAGATACTTCGCAAGAATCGGCTCCGCCTGCTTGCCATACGACCATACTTCGTTGTGCATCCTCTCGCCGTGCGCCCGCATGATCGGCTGAAACGACCCCCATTCGAACCAACGTACAAACAATTCGGGATAGTCTTCGAAATTTCCAATCATTCCCCGTACATCTGATCCATCGATCAGTGGCTTATGCGCTGCATGATAGTCAGCCGGAATCGGCGGCGAGAAAAACCCTGCGATGTCCGTGTCCCAGTAGGGTAGCCCGCTCGCAGTGAAATTCAGGCCCGCCGGGATCGACCGCTTCAGCATGTCCCACGTCGAAACGATGTCGCTCGACCAGAACACGGTGCCGTTGCGCTGCGCGCCCAGATACGCAGCCCGTGCCAGGATCATGACTCTCCGGCTATCTCCGAAATCCCGCCGGAAGCCTTCGTACAGCGACGCTGTGTGAAAGAGTGGATAGACGTTATAGAAGCGAGTCCCCGAGCCAATCGAGAAAACATCCTTTGCCGGGTCGATATCCGGCTCCGTCTCATCCAGCCAGATGTAATCGAATCCGTACGGTTTCACATACCGGTCGCGAATCTTTTCCCAGAACCACTTAGCCGCCTCGGGATTGGTCGTGTCGATATTTGGCCCGATCGTGTCCCGGAAGTGTCCCGAGTCCGGCTTTCCGTCGGGCGTGTGGATGAGCCAGCCTTTGCTCTGCAGCATGTCGTAGAACTGCGTTCCGGGAGCAAAGTGCGGCCACACGCTGAGCAGCGTCCTCACATCCATCGCATGCAGTTCACGGTTCATCGCCGCAGGATCCGGCCAGCGCTTTGGGTCCAAGTCCAGTTCACCCTGTCTCGTCATATTGAGGAAGTCGACGACGACAACGTCCAGCGGCAGGTTTCTCTCGCGATACCCTTTTGCGACATCGAGAATCTGTTCCTGCGTCGGGTAGATCGCCTTGCTCTGGATGTATCCGTAGACCGCCCTCGGCAGCAGATGCGTCACGCCGGTGAGCAGACGGTACCCCTCGTAGATCTCATCGCTGGTCCGCCCGGCAATGACGAAATACGACACGCGGTCTCCAACCTCTGACGACCACATGTTTCGACCATTGAAGCCAAGGTCTACCGTTGTTTTCGATGGGTTGTCCCATAGCAAGCCGTAGCCGCGGCTGGAGACCATAAACGGCACGCAGACATCCTGGCCGCCAATCGCTCCGTAGTCGTGCCAGCAACGAATCTCGTGATCCCGCAGGTCCATCCAACCCTTCTGCTGTTGGCCCAGCCCGTAGTAGTGCTCGTCGGCGGGCGAGTCGAACATGGCCGCCACCCGGTACCCCTTATCCGCGGGCTCCGCGTGGGCTACTTCCGGGCTTTCCGGCGCCATGGTCCAGGTACGCATGTGAAGCAGGATTCTGCCGCCGGCCGTTGTCACCAGCAATGCGTCATTGTGGGGAGCGTTTCCGCGACCCCCTCCTCCGAAGTACTGTCCGCGCAGCTGTCGATTCAGATCATCCAGCGGCATCGGCTGAGGCAGTTTGTCCGCCGGCAAATCGGACGGTGCTAAGCGCACCACCATCTGCGCCGACCGATACACTTCGTCGCCATCCGCATCGCGTTCGTGCGTCCATCCCTCCGTCGAGGGCTCTGCCACAATCCCGTATCCCGGAGCGCTGGTCGCGGTGGTCGTGTCGATACTCATAGTCACGCGCAAAATGTTGGGTGCATAAGGCACGAGCGCAATCACCCGTCCTTCTCGCTGCAGCACCAGCGGCCCGGTATTTTCCTGGGCAATGATCGAAGACGCGGACAGAAGTACGCCCGCAGCAAGCACTGTAACCAGAGCTGTCGAAATCCATCTCTTCATGGCCCAACCTTTACGGCAATCTCTTTGCCGTCATAGCTGACGTCGCGATCGGCCTCGATTGTCACGGTCTCACCAACGCCGTGGCCCTTTGCGACCAGCACAACATGGAAGTCCATCTTTGCAGGCATGCCGGGATACGAACCCTGTCGTGCCCCGATCGTCAGCGTTGCGGTCGTGTCATCCCAATGCATGGGAATGACCGCGTGCTGCCCTTTCTCGTACTCATACCCATCGCCGGAGTCCTGATACAAATCGAACCGGCCATCGGCGCCGCGATAAACGCGGAGCTCAATTGGCCCCTCGGGGGCTTGGTTCGCATATTCAATTTCGGGACCCATGGGGAGGATCGAACCGGCGCGAACATACAGAGGAATTCGCTCGAGCGGAGCGTCAGCTGTGATCTGCTGGCTGCCCCTGGTGGTGCCTCCTGTCCAGAAGTCGTACCAGGCGGGATCTTCGGGGAGGTATAGCTGACGGTTGGTTGCATTAGCGCTCAGGACAGGATTGACCAGCAGAGCAGGCCCAAACATGAACTGGGTACCGATGTTCCTGACGTTTGGGTCAGTGCGCCAATCCATCACCAGCGGACGCTGGATGGTGTAGTCCTCACTGCTGACTTTCCACGCGAGCGAATAGATGTAAGGCATCAGACGGTAGCGGAGTTTGTCGTAGGTGATCAGGGTCGGTTCGACTTTGTTGTAGGTCCAGATTTCGTTTTCAGGGCGGTGACCGTGACTACGGAACACTGGACAGAACACGCCGAACTCAAACCAACGTGCATAGAGCTCCTGATAGTCGGCGATCTGGGTTTTGCCTTCGTACGCGGGCCAGTAACCGCCGATGTCTGTTGTCCAGTAGGGATAGCCGGAGAGTGCGAAGTTCAGTCCGGCAGGCACCTGGTGGCTGAGTCCCCAGTAAGTGCTGTACACGTCGCCCGACCAAACCGTTGCGCCGACGCGCTGTTGACCCAGAAAGGCCGAGCGTGTCAGCAAGAAGACTCGCTTTTGATCCGTGGCCGCCTTCCAGTGCTCCTGAACGCCGAGCGTGTGCATGAGCGGGAAAATGTTGGTGTACTCCGCCCCGTTGCCGATGGCTAGTTGTTTGCTGCGAAGGATCGCGTCTCCAAAATGCGGCCAGTACTCCTCAGGCTCGGCGCTGTCCAGCCAAAACGCGTCCCAGCCCTGGGACAGCAATTTGCCGACCAGATGATTCCAGTAAGTATCGCG
Organism: Acidobacterium sp.; assembly: GCA_003166955.1. GTDB lineage: Bacteria > Acidobacteriota > Terriglobia > Terriglobales > Acidobacteriaceae > Palsa-343. The sequence goes on along the minus strand of PMUI01000055.1, from coordinate 10,530 downwards.
AGCCCCGGGATTCGTAGCATCGTAGACGTGTGCACCAGGAACAAGATCGTGCTGGTCGTCCAGTACTTTGTAAGTCTCGGAGGCGGGGTCCAGAAGACCCCAGACCGAGATCATCGCATGCACATGCTCCTGGTGCAGTGCGTCCAAGTCCTTCGATACGTCGTGATAATTGGCGTTGAAGGCGGGATCGCCTTCGGTCTTCCACCAGAACCAGTCCTGAACCATCGCATCCAGAGGGATGTGCTCATCACGATAGCGTTTTGCGATCTCCTGGATTTCGTCCAGGGAGACATATCGATCCTTCGACTGGAAGAATCCGAAGGCCCACTTTGGAAGCATGGGAGCATGGCCGGTCATGCTTCGGTACTGATGGATGATATTGTCCATCTCCGGTCCGTAGATTACGTAGTAATCCACGGCCTCGCCGGCGATCGAGCTGAGCTTCAGTTCCAGTGGGAAGCGGTTATCGACATACGTCAGCGCCGCCGTGTTCCACAGGATTGCATAGCCCTTGCTGGAGACGAGAAAGGGAATCGCGACGTCGGTGTTGTCCTGTCCGAGCTCAAGCGTTGCCCCTCGATAATTGAACAACCCGCTTTGGTGTTGCCCCAGTCCGTAGAACGCCTCGGTTGCGTCGGGCGCGAAGCGGTCGGTCATTTGCCAGGTGTGCTCTCCGTTCAACTCAACGGGCTCGTAGGTGCGTGGTACGCTGTCTCCTTCATGGAGGAGCGTCATGCCTCCAACCTGAAAGAAGCTGATATTGCCTCGAGTAAAGGAAAAATCGACTCGCAGCTGTCCAGTCGTCAGCGAAGCCGCCTTATCACTCTTTGCGAACTGGAAAGGAGCTCCTGGGCAGGATTGCTGCGCATCGAGCATCCAGGGGCGTGCCATTTTGCTCGGTGGTGGCCCATTTGGACTAGCCACAACATGGATCGCCGAATCCGTACAAACGGTAATTTCGACGACCTCACCGCCCACCGTGGCTCGCATTCCGCGTTCCGACTGCGTTACGCCTATGGTTGGCTGAGTCGGTATAGATTGCCCAGGCATCTGTCCGTCGGCGTCGCGTGGGGCGGCCAAGGCAAACGCGAAAAGTGCAATGACCAAAAGTGCAGGCCTCGCCACCGCCACTCCGCAGGAAGACCCGCTCGTTTCAACCCTCATCTTCTGGCCCGTCCTCTGACTCGACACAATGCCGGGCACCTTATTCGCATGAGACATGCTTTGTCCGCGGCTTTCTGAAAAGTCAGGGAGAGATGACGGGAACCGTTTGTCATCTCTCCCTCTCACGGAGGGAATCTCGCTCAGAAGCTCGCACGCACATGGAACTGCAGATAGCGTGCGGGCAACTGATTCTGGGAGTGCCCGAAAGCACTGGCAGAGCTATTAAGATCGGCATTGACGCCGGTGAGGTTAACTCGATTGAACAGGTCGGTGACCTCACCGCGAGCCTCGATCCTCATCTTCTCACTGAAGAACCAGGGCACGTCGAAGAATTTCTCAAAGGTGAAATCGAGATTGTTGTAACCCGGCCCGTCGTAAGTGCCACGCCCCAGGTTTCCCTCCTGTCCCAGCGCAGGCGCGGGGAACGCGGACGCGCCCGCCGCACCAAAGATACCCTGGAGGAACTTCTTGTTACTGACCCCGCTCAGACGCCGTCCAAAGTTCGGAGCGTTGGGAATGTCGTAGTTAGTCCCATCGGCGTTGTAGTCTCCTCCTGTGTTCCCGATGACGTTGCCGCTCGAGTCGAAGACCGGGGCAAAGGGTGCACTGGTGGTGACGGTGAAGGGCAGGCCCGAGGCCATGACCCAGACGCCGCTGAACTGCCAGCCGCCGAGGGTGTTGCGTTCGAAGGCATTGCCATAATGACTGGGCACGATCCAGTTGCCGTCGGCGGTGAACTGCTGATGGATGTTGAAGTCGGCGCGCCCGCGTTGATACTTCAGGTTCTGCCAGTCAACGACTCCTGTAACGGTAGTGATGGACCCACTGTCGAGTGAATCGGACTGGCTCACTTCGTCGAGTGTCTTGCCCAGAGTGTAGATTCCGCGCAACGCAAATCCGTGCGCAAGGCGGCGGGTGGCGACAGCGGAGCCATAGTTTCCGACGGAATTGCTGGTGGAGCTGGCGTAACTGATGCCACCAAAGTATGGACTTAGCCGCTGCAGCGTGCCTTTGTTAACGATCAGATCGCCGGCAAACCGGTTGATGCCATTGTCGTCTTCCACCGGCAGGTGATGGGCTTCAGTACCGGAGTAGTTCAGTTCGACCACGAGATCGCTTTGCACCTGTTGCTGTACGCTCAGCGTCCATGCTTCGATCTGAGTCAGTTTGAAATCCGTGCTGTAGCCATTCACATTGGCGCGACTGCCCGGGACAGCACCGAAGGAGTTGAGCGTGATGTTGCTGGTGTTTACGATCGGGCAGTTCTCGTTATAGCCGTTCGGAGCGGAACACAGCTGGAACGCAGGCATGGGCTGCCCGGATTTCACGTTGATCGATGGAGTGTAATAGTTCGGCAAATTCGCGGAGATGAGGTCGGTGACGTGCAGGTAGGGCGGCTGGTCGGAGAACAACCCGGCGCCGGCGCGAACGGCCGTTCTCCCGTTCCCACGTACATCCCAGGCAAAGCCGAGCCGGGGGTTGAAAGCCCAGAGGTTGTGATCGAGCACATGGGTCGACCCGGTCAAAACCGCCTTACCGTTAGCGACCTGGCTGTCGAGCGTCGATCCTGAGCCCAGGATGAAGTTGGTTTCCGTCGGGGTCTCGATGTCGAAATAGTTGTTCATCTCGTCATAGCGAATGCCGGCGTTGAGGGTGAATCGAGGCTTCACCTTCCAGGCATCCTGCAGATAGTACGCCTGGTAGAAGGCGCGATAGCGGCGGTCGTAAGGGCCTTCCTGGTGAGTGGTGAGACTGACGGGTGTTGCATTTTCACTGGTGGCTTCACTCTGTACGAAGTCGAGGAGATTCTGGAAATTGTAGGTCGGGCGATCGAAGGCACTGCTCTGGTTGTCGATTTCGCGAATGTCGAACATCTCGGTGCCAAACTTAAGAGTGTGCGTCCTGAGGGTCGCGGTCATCACATCGTGCCACCCATAGGTGGACTGAATGAAGTTACCTGCACCCCAGTTCGAGAATCCATTCAGCGAACTGACATTGATGTAGGGAATCTCCTCCAGAGCTGAAGGCTGGTCGGCGCCCTGTGGCCGAATCAGATCCGCGCCCGCTTCGTTGAGAAGGGTTGGCTTAAAGGTGTGGGTCCAGTTGAGATTGACGAAGTCGGAGGAGTTCGCCTGCGGAATGTTCAGCGCCGGCCGTCCGATATTGCTCAGGCCGGTATCGTAGGTACGCATCGCGTCGACGTAAATGCGGTCGGACTTCGTCAGGTAGTCGTCGACGCGGAAGCTCCACTGATAGCCGTCCTTGGGGGCGGTGAAGCTGATATTCGAAGTGCCCACGGCATTCAGACTGCCCGGGATTCCGGCGGGGGGAGCGTAATAGCCAGGCACTGACGATTCCAGCTGACTAACAGTCAGGAAGCCGGACGAGGGGAAGTTGAGGGGTGGTGCTTCGAGAAGAATCTGGGCTCCCAGGCTGTTGGGCAGGTTGGCTTTGGCCCAGTTATCGAAGTCCTGCGTCTCGAAGGTGCCCTGGTAAGACGTTGTTTGGCCGGAACGAAGCACGTCGATGGCTCCGAACCAGAAGAGCTTGTTCTTGAAAGCCGGACCACCAATCGTGGCGCCAACCTGATTCCGCGTGAAAGGCGAAACCGTGGTCTGAAATTCGGTGCGGGCGCTCAGCGAATTGTTGAGGAAGTAGTAGTCGAAGGTCCCATGGATGTCATTGGTCCCCGAGCGGGTGAAGACATCGACGATGGCGCCGCCGTTTCTTCCCTTCTGAGCGTCAAACGAGTTGGTTTCAATGTTGATGGACTGCACGATTTCCGGATTGGGAGAGATGGAGCTTGCCCCGCCGCGGGACGGCGTGTTGGTGAAGGCACCGTCAATCATGTAGCCGTTTTCTTCCTGACGAAGGCCGGCAGCGTTGATGTTGATCGAATATTCGTTGGTGTAGTTGTCACCAGAGGTGACGGCACTGCCAGTTACCCCAGGCGTAATGGAGGCCAGCGCATAGACGTTCTGACCCGGCAAGGGCACCTGCTCAACCGTGGCTTCGCCGATGACGGCCCCGGTGTCGGGAGTGGTGAGGTCGACCGATTCGGCAGTGGCGGAGACGGTGACGTTGGTGGAGACGGCTCCAATCTTAAGGACCGGCGTAATTTCGCGAACCTCTCCGGCCTGGAGGTCGAGACCGGTTTGGCGCCAGGTCTCAAATCCATTGGCCTGAATCTGGACGGTGTAGTTGGAGGCGCCGATACTGTCGATGCGGAAGTAGCCGACCTGATTCGTGGTGGTGGTTTTGCTGATCCCTAGGCGCGTGTCGGTGACGGTGACGGTGGCGCCCGATACAACGGCACCCGACGAGTCGTGGGCGGTACCTTCAATACCGCTGGAGTATTGGGCCAGGGCCGCCGTGCAGCTCAGTCCGAAGAACATCAGCAGGAGCAGGAATCTCTTCACGCTGTCTCTCATCGCTAACCTCCCAGAATCGGTTTTCCCCGGCGTTGCGGTCCGCGCCTTTTCCGTGAAGGCGCGCGATGCGGGGAATCGTTTACCGGGCTTTGGAATCCACCTTTCGATGGAGTCCGAGGCCGCGGCAAACCCTAATGACCGGCTCCAGCAATATGCAAGTAATGGACGGTTAAATACGGTGGGGTTCCCTCATTTATGAGTTTGTGCGCATGCCTGCACATCATTGATACGTAAGGACATCGCCGTAACACGGGTCACGCCTGCCCGGTGCGGTGCTAATGCCCGCAGATTTTGCTATAGTTCCCACCGGAGGCGGGCAGCTTTATGGCCAGTCCTGTTAAAGTCCCCGAAACTCTGGCTCCGCACCCCCATTCGGCCCCGGAATCCGACGCGGCGAAGGCGGTAATTCTCAGCGAGCTGGAAAAAATCCTCGACAGTCCCCCCTTTCGCGGAAGCTCCCGGCGCAAGGAGTTCCTCTCTTACGTCGTCCATCACAGTCTCGACGGCCATCACGAGTTTCTGAAAGAGCGCATCATCGGCGCCGAGGTTTTTCATCGCGATGCCGACTATGCCACCGGGGATAATCCGGTGGTGCGCGTCCAGGCAGGAGAGGTCCGCCGGCGGCTCGAGCAGTATTACTACACCGCGTCGCCGGATTTGCCGGTGCGGATCGAAATCCCCCTCGGCTCCTACTGCCCTGCGTTTCACTGGAATCCGGCGCCGCCTCCGGTTGACAGCCACCAGGCTCATCAGGCAACGACTCCCCTTTCGCCGTCGGGCTCTGTTGCTCTCCCGTTGCCCCAGCTGCAGGAAGTTGCAAAGCCGGCGCGCCGCCACAAATGGGCGTGGACCGCCGGTATCGCCGCATTGGTCCTTGTCCTGGCTGTTGTGGGCGTGGTGCTTGGCCTCCGCGCCCGCAAACATCCTGTTTCGCCGCTCGACGCTTTCTGGTCGCCGGTCTTTCAGTCTTCGCAGCCCGTCATCATCTGCCTTGCAAAACCCGTGGTTTACCGGCCATCGGACGAAATCTACCAGCGCTATGCCCGCACTCACCCTGGCACATTCCAGACCGAAGCCGAGCGCGACAACGAAGCCCTTCCCCTTGATCCGTCCGAGCGGCTCACGTGGGGAGATATGCAGATTTATCCAGGCTACGGAGTCGCCAGCGGGGATACGTTTGCCGCCGTGCAAATTTCCAATCTTCTGGTCCGTATGGGCAAGCCCAGCCAGGTCAGAATCGGCAGCAGCTATTCCTTCGAAGATCTCCGCGCCTCGCCCGCGGTCGTTCTTGGCGCCTTCAACAATCGCTGGACCATGCAGATGACCTCTAATCTGCACTTCGAGCTTCTCTACAATGTGGGTATCCAGGAGCAAATCCATGGCGGTCATTTGTGGTCGTCCCAATACGATCCGAAAAAAGGCTACACGGCCGACTATGGCGTTGTGACTCGCCTGCTGGACGCGAAGAGCGGCCAGTTTCTGGTCACCGCCGCCGGTATCGGTTCGCCGGGAACCCAGGCGGCCGGGGAGTTGATTTCCAATCCTGCTTATCTTGAGGAACTGCTGCGGACAGCGCCACCCGCATGGAGCCGCAAAAACATGCAGGCCGTTGTGCAGACCAACGTCATCGATTCCATTCCCGGTCCGCCTCATGTGGTCGCAAGCTACTTCTGGTGAGTTGCGCGCCATCAGAAAACGTTTGCGGCGTCAGCAGGAGCAGCTATGATGGGGCCTTAGTTCCCATCATGCGTACCGGCCGGCGCAATTTCCTCCATCTTTCTCTGGCAGCTCTCGCGGGCGCCATCGCAAACCGGTCCGCCGCTCAGCGGCAGCAGTCCAGCGGTATGGGAGGCCGCGTAGCGACCGCTCAGACGAAGCCGAAGCAGTCGGGGCGTCCCTTCGATGCACACTTCGTCGACGTAGCCGCCGCTGCCGGCCTTACCGCTCCCGTCATCTACGGCGGCGTCGATCACAAGGAGTTCATCATCGAGGCCAACGGCTGCGGCTGTGCTTTCCTCGACTACGACAACGATGGCTGGCTCGACATTTTTCTGCTGAGCGGAACTCGTCTCGAAGGTGCTCCTCCGGGTGCAACGAATCGACTGTATAAGAACAATCGCGATGGCACCTTCACCGATGTTACAAAGCAGGCCGGACTCGAATCTGTGGGCTGGGCCAACGCCGTCTGCGTCGGCGACTATAACAACGACGGGTACGACGACCTTTTCTGCACCTACTTCGGCCAGAACAAACTGTACCGCAACATGGGTGATGGCACTTTTAAGGATGTAACTCGAGAAGCGGGACTCATCGACGCCGAAACCCGATGGGGTGCCGGCTGCACCTTTGTCGATTACAATCGCGACGGCCATCTAGATCTCTTCGTCTCAAACTATCTGGTATTCGACTTTGCGCACGTGCCTCGGCCCGGTGCCGGCGCCAACTGCAACTGGAAAGGAATGCCCGTCAACTGCGGCCCGCGCGGCCTGCCCTTCGGCCGGCATTCTCTTTATCGCAACAATGGCGACGGCACCTTCACCGACGTGACGAAAGCAGCTGGACTCGCGCAGCCCTGGCCCAGTTACGGTATGACCGTAGTCTCTGCGGACTTCGACGAGGATGGCTGGCCGGACATCTATATCGCCTGCGACTCGACGTCAAGTCTCCTCTTCATGAATCAGCACGACGGCACATTCAAAGAAGAAGGAATTCAGCGCGGCGTCGCGCTCAGCAACGATGGTGGTGAGGAGGCGGGTATGGGCGTCGGCATCGGCGACTACGCCCTCGATGGCCACCTCGATATCTTCAAAACGCATTTCGCCGAAGATACCGACGTGCTTTATTACAACGACGGGACGGGCAACTTCGACGATCGCACCCTCGCTGCAAAACTCGGTGTCGAAGTGCGTTTCGCCAGCTGGGGCGCAGGCATCGTCGACTTAGACAACGATGGTTGGCCCGACATCTTCTTTGTCACAGGCAGCGTGTATCCCGAAGTGGAGAAGCTTCTTCCCGACAGCCCGAATAAGTCGCCACGCATTCTCTTCCGCAATCTCGGCAATGGCACTTTCGAAGAGATTGCCGATGCCGGCCCCGGAGTGACAACACCTCATTCCGGTCGCGGCTGCGCCTTCGGCGACTTCGACAATGACGGCGACCTCGACATCCTGATCCTGAATATGAATGAGCCGCCATCTCTGCTCAGAAATGACCTGCGCGGCAACAACCGCTGGCTCAAAGTTCTTCTAGTGGGTACAAAATCGAATCGCAGTGCCATCGGCGCTCGTGCGCTCGCTCACCACTCCGGACGCACCCAGGCCCAGGAAGTCCTCAGCCAGTCGAGTTATTACTCCTGCAACGACTTTCGTCTTCACTTCGGGCTCGGTGCCGCAAGAACCGCCGATCTCACTGTCCTCTGGCCGAGCGGTCTTAAAGAGGAATATCGTGACGTTGGGTCCAACAAGCTGATCACCATTCAGGAAAGCCGCGGGATAATTCCCAACCGGGGCTGGAGCCGCACCTGAATGTTCCGACATCCCATCCGTGCGGGGCTGGCCTTTCTCCTGGCATTGCCTCTGATCGCTTCCGTCTTCGGTCAGGACACTTCATCCTCGGTAAACGACATCGAAGCCCTGATTCGGGCCCGCGATTACGATCGAGCCCGAGGGATGGTTCAGACAGCTCTGCGCAACTCTCCGCGCAATCCCCACCTCTGGACGCTCGAAGGCATCATCGATTCCATCACTGGCAAAACCGCCGACGCCTCGAAGGACTTCGAGACTGCCCTGAAGCTTGCTCCCGATGATCCGGCAGCACTCCGGGGAGAGGTGCAGATTCTCTATAAGTCGCAGGACAATCGCGCCATTCCCCTCCTCATGCGAATCCTGGCGCAGGATGGGAACGACAGCACGGCACATGAAATGCTCGCCGCCATAGAGGAGAAGCAGGGCGACTGCAAGGGTGCCGTCGAGCAGTTCGCGCTTGCCGGCGCCGCGACCACATCGCATCCTCTCTCACTGGAGAGTTACGGCAAATGTCTGATGCAGCTCCAGCGTCCCGCAGACGCCGCTCCCATCTTTCAACAACTGGCTGCTGCCCTGCCTCAGCAAACCTGGCCGCGTTATGACCTCGCCGTCGCTCTTGCGGACGGTGGCCAGAACCAATCGGCCATCGAAGTTCTGGCGCCGTTGATTGCCGGCGACCACCCCGATCCAGACGCGTTCCGCCTCGCTTCCGACGCCTATGAAGCCACAGGAGACACCCCGAAGGCCGTCGCGCTGCTGCGCCAGGCTATCGTCCTCAATCCCGATGAGCCAGGCTATTACGTTGCCTTCACGGCTCTCTGCCTGAACCACGAATCGTTCCAAGTAGGCGTCGATATGCTCGACATTGGCATCCGTCATATCCCTCGCAGCTCCTCGCTGTATATCGCGCGCGGATTGCTCTACGCCCAGATGGCGCAATACGACAACGCCGAAGCCGATTTCCGCACGGCTGAGAAGCTCGACGCAACTCAGGGCGTCAGCGCCTATGCCATGGACCTTACCGATCTCCAGAAAAACAAGCCCAAGGAAGCCATCGATCATGTGCGCGCTCAGCTGCGGACGCATCCGCGCAGCGCACTGCTCCACTACCTGCTCGCCAAGCTACTCTGGGCCCAGGGCAACCAGGCCGGCAGCCCCGCCATGGCCGAAGCGCAAAAAGAGGCCTCGGCGGCGATCACGCTCAAACCCGATCTGAACGAGGCGCGTGACCTGCTTGCAGATATCGACATAGCCTCCAGCCGTTATAGTGACGCGGAGCAACAGAGCAGAACTGCGCTCCAGAACGATCCGTCCGATCAGACGGCCGTCTACCACCTGATCATCGCGCTGCGTCACAACCATCAGGAAACCGCCGCATCCGAAATTCCGGCCTTGGTGAAGCGCCTGTCGGCCCTCCAACAACAATCTCTCGATCAGGAAACCGCGCGTAAACATTTCAGCCTGACAGAGAGCAAGACGACACAATCTCCCTGATGCATATCAGCAAGATGGATTCTTCATGAAATGCGGCCGGAACGTATCTTCTTGAGCTTAAGTGGCCCGCACCGGTCGGATAATCCTGAACACAAGTCCTTGAAATTTTTGACCAACACTCGTGTCTCAGCCTCGGCGAAAACGCGAATCAACCATCTGGTGATCCGAGTTTTGCACCTTTGCCGCGGGCGTAAGAGTCGAACTTTCGGCTTGTGATCGCGAGACGGGCGGCGCCGACTTGGAACTGCTCATTTGGCCGAGCACCGCCACCGGGAGTCGCTTCAGATTCTGGTGCTCCAGCAGATCGATCCTGACGACCTGGCGGCATTTCAATTTGGCGATTCTGTACAAGAGGATGGGCATGAATCAAAAGGCCGCGGAAGCGCAGGCTCTTCATGAGACGGAAAACCCGATCCCCCCGCTCCCATTTATTCTTTCGACCACCTGCGCAAAACACCCTGAAATCTCGATTGATAGCATTCCTGGGCACGTTCACGCTGATCTACGCTCGTCGGATGGTGCAGCCCAAGTTAAGCAATAGAATCAATATCGCATGGAACGCGGTTGGGGACCACGGCTCTGGCCGGTCGCGCGGATGGCGTCTTTGATGGTCGGCCCCGTAAGGCAGGGAACTGAAGATGGACTCGTTGTTGATAATCGAAAGCCCATGCTGTTTAGCGGGTGGCTGGCAGGCGGAATACTCGCCGCATCCGGTCACGAGAGCATGACGCAGAACATGACATGGCGCAGGGGTTGCGGAGCTTTGGTCAGGAATGTCTGCTCCTGCTCCGGCGTGAAGATTGCCGAACGTTCCGCTTCCTCACGGAGCTTGATCTTCGGAACATTCGCCATCAGGTCCCACTCCTTCGCCAGACGGGCACCTGAAAGGGTGCGGGAAGCCGACTTGAACGAAGCCG
>PMUI01000030.1 GCA_003166955.1 Acidobacterium sp. | reverse complement strand
TGATGCTGCCGGGGCTCGACGGTTGGCAGGTGCTGGCGCGTATGCGCGAGGCCGGCCGGAAAGCCCAGGTCCTCATGCTCACGGCGCGGGACGCCGTGCATTACCGGGTGCAGGGATTTGAGATGGGTGCGGATGATTACATGATCAAGCCGTTCGCATTTTCCGAACTGCTGGCCCGAGTGCGTTCGCTGCTGCGCCGCGCAGCACCACGCGCTTCGGAGACCCTTTGCCTGGCCGATCTGGAGATCGACCTGTTGCGCCATCGCACTATTCGCGCCGGACAGAAGCTGGATCTGACCGCAAAGGAATTTTTGCTGCTAACGCTGCTGGCGCGGCGCGCGGGCGAAGTGTTGTCGCGGACCCTGATTGCGGAAATGGTCTGGGATATGAACTTCGACAGCGATACCAATGTGGTCGACGTGAACGTGCGCCGGCTGCGCAGCAAAGTCGATGATCCATTTCCCGTGAAGCTGATTCATACCGTTCGCGGCGCCGGTTATGTCCTCGACGCCGAACAATAGCTCATCGGCCGCGGCGCGCGTGCGCTCAACACTGGCATTTCGGCTGACGGCCGCCTACTCTCTCGTCGGTCTGCTGCTGCTGCTGTTGGCCACAGCCGGTCTCTACACGGTGCTGCGCATCGAGCTGGACAGAAGCACCGACCTGTTTCTCGCCGACAAATTACACGTGCTGCGTACTCTGCTGCGGGAGCGACCGGACGACCTCGATGGGCTGCGGGAAGAGATTGAACTGGAGTCGGCCGCGCGTCGATACCAGCAGTTCTACATTCGTCTTCTCGATGAACATGGTGTGCCAGTTCTGACGACACCCGGCATGACGGAGCAGCTCGACCTGGCGGAATTGGTGAGCCGCACACGGGGCCACCCGGAGCATTTGGTTTCCATGACGGGCAGGAATGGGCAGGCGTTTCGTGTCACCAGCGCCACCGCGGCGGTGAGCGCGGCGCCGGCTCAGATCGATACGATTGAAATCGCCATTGACGTCGCTCAGGAAGAAGGATTGCTGCGGCGCTATCGATTCTGGTTCTGGACCATCCTGCTGGCCACCGCCATTCTCTTCCCCCTCGTGGGATACAGGATCGCACGCCACGGGATTCGTCCCATCGAAGAAATTGCCGCAACTGCACGAAGAATCACGTCGGCCAATCTGCGCGAAAGGATCCGGGCGGAAGGCTATCCCTCGGAACTGGCCTCTCTGGCCGAAACTTTCAACGAGATGGTGGTTCGTCTGGAAGGATCCTTTGAGCAGATCTCCAGGTTCACAGCCGATATCGCACACGACCTGCGAACGCCGATCAACAACATTCGGGGCGAAGCTGAGGTCGCTTTGGCTCGCGCGCGGACGGTGGAGGAATACCGCGATGTGCTGGAGTCGTCTCTTGAAGAATCCGTCCGCCTGTCCGACCTGATCGGCGACCTCCTCTTTCTAGCCCGTGCGGAGAGCCCGTTGACGGACCTGCACCGGCAGCCTGTGAACGTGGGTGAACTGCTGAGCGCGGTGCGCGAATACTACGAGGCCACAGCGTCCGACGGCGGGGTATCTCTCATTGCGGCTGATAGTCGAGAGCCCATCACCGCGGCACTGGATCGGCCTATGATGCTGCGGGCGGTCAGCAACCTGGTCTCGAACGCAATCGCCCACACACCCAGAGGAGGGTCGATCACGCTGGCAGCCTCCGCCGCCGATGCCGAGATATGGATCCACGTCTCCGACACCGGTGCCGGCATACCGACTGAAGCGCTGCCCAGGGTATTTGATCGCTTCTTCCGCGTCGATGCCTCTCGCTCCAGGGCTTCGGCGGGAACGACTTCGGGTGGATCGGCTTCGGGTGGAACCGGGCTGGGTCTGGCCATCGTGCAGAGCATTATGACTCTTCACGGCGGCAGCGCAGCGATCGCCAGTCAGCCCGGACGCGGAACCTGCGTCACGCTGCGCATGCCGCTGCTCTGAAACAGGTCCTCCCAACCCGCGAGAATAGATACGGGAAGCTCGATTGTCCGTACGATTGGATTACTACTGCTGATGGCATGGACGGCTACGCAGTCACCCTCCACAAATGGATCCGAAACCAACTCCATGTGTTCGCCATACAGATTCATATGTTTGCCCACGATGTAGCCAAGCTTCCTGATTCGTGCGCAGTTCTCGGAAGGCGACCGAACAGCTATTGGCTCCGGAGAGGCAGAGGACATGTGGCACCTCGGCGGTGAGGAGAATTTGGTGCTGGGGACATAATGATCTCCGCAACCGGCTTGAATTCCTATGCTCTTCCAACAGACAAAGAAAAACTGAGCTCCCTGATACACAGTAAGTATCCTCCGGCAGTCGGCATGTCGGAAGGATTGCGAGGCGTAGGCGTAGTTCCGGGAGGATCAGGAACTCCAGCACGCACTCATCCCCCTATCGAGGAGCTGCGTAGTCGCTTTTTCGAAACCGACAGTCTGATTGCACGAGGATGCGAAATCCGCTTCGGACGGCCCCGGGGAGGGACCGCCCTCGCGTATACAGAGGCAAGCTCGATCTGCCATTCTCTTAGGCTGGGGTAGGACTTCAATATCCGGCCGATGGGTATACCGGAATCGACTGCGGAAGCGACGTCATAGACCGGAACCCTGGTACCCCGAATGACGGGAGTTCCGCTCAGAATCTCGGGGTCTTCGACAACCATTTCCCGGGCCTTCTTCAACTGGTGAAGGCGGCTGTTCACGCCTTTCCAGATGTCCGAAAAGTGAACCGTGACCCACCGGTCTTCGATGGTGCAGTTGCGCCACTCTTCCCAACTCGAGCAGTGGGTCATTGCGTTTCGAATTGTGCGCAGCCGGGCCTGAGCCGTCAGCCAGTCCGCCGTCTCGAAATAGAAGGCGATCAGGACACAGGCATCCGTGCGAAAAGTCCGCATCTGATCGGTGCTGTAAAGGTCCTCGGGCAGGATCTTTTCGTCGATGATTCTGTGAATCTGCGGGATCGAAACGCCAGCGGCCACGGCCGCTTCGCTGGTGGTCAGACGTTCCGGAAGAGCCTCCACGGATACCTCCATCACCCATCATCATAAATGTTCTGACGCATCAGAGCAATTATTTATGCTCGATGATGCCGCCGAGAATTTGGCGGAGGCTTTTTTGAGGTGTGGCAATTGTAAGAAACAGTAGGGCTGATCCCCCCACGGCTCAGCCCCTGGACCCACTTGGTTGACCTCTTCTTCGTTATGGTGGCAGTCAGGCTTGGTGCCAAATTGGTGCCATTTTGCGCCCGGAGGGCCGGTTTTTGCCCTCTGTGCCGACAATTAACTCCTTTATTTGCCTCATCCGGCCACATCTACGCCACCTTCACACGGTGGAAGTCGCAGGTTCGAATCCTGCTGCGCCCACCATCAAATCAATAACTTGCGGGAGAGGATTCCTCCCGGTTGGTAGCATTTGGTAGCAAATTCGCGGATTCTGTCTGCAAACCGACACGTTTCCTTAGCATCGCATACACGGAACCGACCATCTGCTTCACGCTCTCCGGCAGCTCCTGCATGCACTCGTTGGCCGTGGTATCGGCTCGCGAATGCCGCAGATGCGCCTGAATATCCTTGACTGAACCCATCCGCAGGGGAGCCCATTGGATGCGTGGGTGCGTTGGTTGGCGCGGCCGCGAACTTTAAGATTCTGATTCTCACGACTTCGACATGTTCGCGTCAACGCCTGGGCTGACAAAGGACCTCTTCCATGCGTGCGCGGGCGTCTGCGCTATCCTCAGCTCTTGTGCAGGGTAATTTCGACGCGCCGATTCTTTTGGCGGCCGACGGGGTCGTCGCTGCCGTCGGGTTTTTTGTTCGGCGCGATGGATTTGGTGTCGCCAAAGCCGCGCGCGGCAATGGGATTCGGAGCTCCGTGGGCTACCAGCCAGGTCTTCACCGAGTCTGCGCGGCGCTCGGAAAGCTTCTGATTGTAGGCCTTGTCGCCCTTTCCATCGGTGTGGCCGCCAATGGTGCAGAGGTATCTGGGATAAGACCGCATCACGATCACCACCCTCTGCAGGCCGGGAATCGCAGCGGATCGGAGGTCGGCCTTATCGAAATCGAACATGACATCGCTGGCGAGCTCAATCTGAATTTCGGTGTCCGTGGTGCGCGCGCCCAGGTCTTTGAGCGCGGCATTGAGGGAATCGACTTTGCCGCCCACGGCGAGGCTGAGGCCGACGAGGTTGGTGACTGTTCCCTGCAGGGTGGTCACCTGCCCCTTTGCGCCCGGCGGGACAGGGTCGTCGACCTTATATTTCTGCGCCTCCGCGGCTGGCCGCAGTGCTGCTGCGACGAGCAGGGAGGCGCAAAGCAGAAACGCGTGGACCGCTCTTTTGGGCATCGCGATCAGATCCTCACTGGCCTACCGGCACATCTTCAAATGGCATAAATTTGGGGATGTAGACGGTGATTTTCCTGGAGGTTGCTGGTGGCGCGGGGAACTTGGCCCATTGCAACCGCTGCTCACCGGGATTCAGAGTCCCCCACCACATATCCAGGACCCGGGCGCCGGAGGAATCGGTCAGGAAAGCATACTTTTTGTTTTCGGCGGGATCGGTGTAGTAAAGCTGGGGCCAGTCGAAGTCATAGGAAATCCCCTTTGCGCCGGTATTGATCAGTCTCCAGCGCACCAGCAGAGCGTTGCCGCTGGCCCGCTTCACCTCCAGCAGGTCACAGCGCAAATTGGGATCGTTGCTGTACTGGGCGCTGGCAATCACGCCGCCGGGAGCTGTGGGCGCGGCAGCGGGGGCTGCCGGATCCGGCGGAGGATCCGCGGTGGGCGCAGTTGCTGCAGCGGGCGCGGGATCGGCGGAAGACGCGGTTGTATCCGGCGTGGTTGCGGGTGTGGCAGTGAAAGGGTCGGACTGGGCCGGTGCTGCGGTTTGTGCGGTGGTTTGAGACTGCAGCAAATCGATGCGGTCGGTCTGGCCGTCGACGCCGAACAGCAGCGTTTGGAATTGCCACTGCCCGGCGATCTTTTTCGCCTCTGCGTAGACCCTGCCTTTTCCCTTAGGGCCGGAGACCGGAATGGAAATGCTGGCATCGCCGGAATCTCCGTTGACGTTGACGTTGCCGGAGACGAAGAAGCCCGGTGTTACGGGCTGGCCGATCAGGCCGATCACCTGTGGATTGGCTTGCGCCTGGGACAGCGCCTGGGTGTAGGCGCCACTCTGCTTGATCGAGCCCTCCACAATGGCGAGGATGCCCCCGATGCCTCCCCCAATCAGCAGGAAGATGAACAGGCAACAAGCGGGGATAAACCATTTCCAGTTGCGTTTGAACCAGCTTTTGCGGGGACTTGGCGGCGGTGGTACTGCGCCCATTGAGGTTCCCATTGTTCCTCCTCGCCTTCGTTTTGGAATTTGGACGAAGGCTCCAGCTACTAACCACGACGAACTGCGACTGCAACCGAGCCGGGAACCGTTTCGAGTTCCGATGGCCGCGTTCGAAGCCGCCAGAAACTTACTTGCACTCGTAACTGCAGGTTATTTTCGTACCGTTGCTGACCTGTCCCGTATAGGTGCAATTGCTGGGAACGGTCACGCCGTCGTCGCCCTGCTGGCCCGACACGGGACAGGAGTGAACGCCGGCGTAGACATAGGTGGAAAAGGTTGTCGCTTTTGTCTTGATGATCCCGATGCCGCTGGTCGGTTTCGAAGGTGTACCCGCCGATCCGGTCAGGGCCACTCCGGGTAGGCTGGCGGCGGTGACTGTGGGCGCAGTGAGAGCCGCCGGCGTGGTTGCGGGCTTGCCAGACGCGGTGCTGGCGCCGGCCGCCGATGAGGAGTTCTGCCTGCCCTTTACCCGAGCGGAAGACGCAGGCGTGCCGCCCGCATTGGCAACCGAGGCGGGCGACGACGCAGGAGCCGCCGGAGTTGCTGCGGCTTTGCCCGCCGCCGAGAGGCTCACGATGCCGCAGCACGGGGTCGCGCCATCCACGGAGACCTGCTTGCTGGTGAAGTTGGCATAGATGGGCGAGCCGGCGTGGAGCGTCTTCAGCAGCGCAGCGTTGGTTACCCCGAACTGGAAGCTGCGGCCGGTTGCGGTTTCCACTGCGGTGACCATGCCGGTGCTGGCGTTCACGGACGTGACGGCGCAACAGGGTTCTCCCGCAAAAGCCGGAACGGTTGTTGCCGCGACAGCGATGAGCAGAGCGAGGATCGATTTCATGGGCGTTCTCCTTTGGAGCTGAGTCCGGACGATTCCGGTTTTTCACTGCATGGCCGGTGTGCGGCCGCCGACGTGTGCTGCCCCTCTAGAAGGGAATCATGCTCTTCAGTTTCTGTTTGGCCTTCTGCGCCGTGCTGTTCGCCGCTTTCGAAGCCGTCGACTGCGTGTTGGCGGTTCCATTGGCCGGCGCGCCCGGGGTCGCGCCGGGCGTTGCCGGTGTTGGGGCGGCAGCCGCGGTTCCCGCCATGTTGGTGATGGTGCTCGCCGACGGAGCGCCGCTCAGGGTCAGATTCTGGAAGCCACTGGAGAGGGTCTGGCTGGTGCCCTCGACCTGCGTGGAGAGATTCTGCAGTGCGGTGGTGGCCGCCTGGAGGTTGGGAGCCTGCTTGAGTGCGACGAATGCGGCCTGAATGCTATGGGCCTGGCTGACCAGATTGTTGAGCATGTTCATGCCGACAAAGAGCAGGTTGAGATTTCTGAACTGGCCGCTGAATGCCGGCACTTGCTGAGAGAAGGAACTGACCGAGGTTTGCAGGCTCTGCAACTGGGTGGCGCAGCAGCTCTGCATGGCCGGGCTTGCGGGAGCGGCAATGGCGGCCTGTGAACTGGTGTCCTGGGCAAAGCCCTGGGGCCGGGTCTGCGCGCTGGTGTCCTGAGTAAAGCTCTGGGGCTCGGGTTCGGATGTCTCGTACGCGGCGGTCATCAGATGCGCAGTGGGGAAACGGGGCTGAGGCGGGGGATAGCTTTGGCTGGCGATAGCGCCGAGTTTGTCCTGTATTTCTTTGCAGTGGGAGCGCATCTGGTCCAGCTGGTCATTGAGTGCCCCGCCGTAAGCTGGCACCAGGGGGGCGTCGACAATTCCCTGGGCCGTGTAGCTGGCCGGAACGATGCGGTAGCGATAGATCATGCCGTGGTCGCCAACCAGATAGACCTGGTCGCGCCGCGGCACGCTGTAGCCGTAAATGTCGGCGGGAAGGTTGAAGCTGCGAGAGGTCCAGCTCTTACCGCCATCCAGGGTGTAACTGCAAGCTGGGCCGTACTGGAGGACGCAGGACCATCCCACCGTCGGATCGGCGAATTTTATGGTCGCCTCGGCGGATCCGGTTGCGCCCTGCCAGGATTGACCGCCGTCGGAGGTGATGAAAACTCTCTTATCCTGGAGACGAATCACACCGTTGTTCTCGTCGGTGAAGAATGCCGTGGAAACGGCGGCCATATCGGTGGTTGCGAAGATGACTTTCCAGCTCGCCCCACCGTCGGTGGTCTTGGCGATGGCGGCCCAGGAACCGTCGAAGGCTCCTCCCACCGCGTAACCGACCTGTGCGGATGGGAAGGCGAGGTCGTGGAAGAAACAAGCTGTATTTCGTACCAGCCCGTTCACCTGCAGCGTGGTCTGGCACTGGTAGACGGATTTCCAGCTGCGGCCCCCGTCGTGGGTCGCGAAAATCGTCGAGCCGCTGAAATATCCGGCCGCCTCAAAGCCGTCCTGGAGGGAGATGAACCGGTATTCCGCCAGAGGATTGTTGGGCGCAAAGGGGCCAATGGTTTGCCAGGTCTTGCCGTCGGTGGTTCGTATCAGCTGGTCGCCCTGCACGGCCCAGCCATGAACGGCATCGAGGAAATGCATATCGGTGATGTTGGCGTCGTTGGAGTGGGGATCTCCGACCTGGATCTCCCAGTTTTTGCCTCCGTCGCTGGTATGCATAATGAATCCCCCCGTACCCTTGCCGGCAACCCAGCCAACCTGCTGGTTGACGAAGAAAACGTCCTCCAGCGTGACGTCGTCGGGATAATTCATCGGCTCCCAGATGGCTTTGACCTGGGAAGGGGACGAGGTTGATGCGGCCTGCGCGGGGGCGGCGGCACGGCTTCTGGGGGAACTCTTCGGTTGCTGGGCAATGGCCTGAAGCGACGCCGCGGCCAGCACGATGGCCAGGCAGAGATTCGTCCTGCGGTGTGAGCGTGACATAAAGGGTCCTCCCGGATTGGTCATTTGCCACCAGAGCGCGCTCCGGAAGAAGAGTGATTTGGGGGGATTTTCCGTCGCTTGCCTGGGGTCGGCTAGAATGCGCAAAACCGGGGCAAAAAGGCTCACGCTGCAGAATTATTTTTTCAGTCAGGGAGCACGGAGCCATCTGGCACTCAATTCGACGGATCAAATTTGCGCCAAGCGGTATTCCAAACGCCACCAGCCGCACCGAATATCCCGGATTGCGAATGCTCCGGTCTCGGCGCAGATTCACCGGCACACAGATGAACTTCCTGTGACGTATGCCTTCCGCGGCTTGCAGTGGTCGGCTATAATGCGCAAAACCCGCGCAAAAAGGCTCACGTAGTTGAGAAATTTTTCGTGCCGAGGAGCCGAATGCGGGAACGGTGTCGGATTCTCATCCGGCTGCGCCCTTCCCCCGGAAGAGAACCCTGGTGGCGAGCGACATTTTGGGTCTGGCCGCAATCCCCTTCGGCCGATTCGGCTGGCGCACTTCGTATGGATGTTGTCGGAACTGCGGGGAGAATACCCCGCGGGTCGTGGGGGGCTGCATGGCTCCATTGCATAAGACGGCCGGAGATTCGGGAAACGGCGCCGCACCCGGACAGGGTGATGAATTAGCGTCCGCGGAATGGACATCGCTGCTGTACTCCGAGCTGCGCCGGCTCGCCGGACATTATATGCAGCAGGAGCGCGGCAACCATACGCTGCAAGCTACGGCGCTGGTGCACGAAGTGTATCTTCGTCTGGCCGATCAGCAGGGGCTCCTCTGGAAGAATCGCAATGAGTTCATGGGGGCTGCGTCGCAGCTGATGCGGAGAATCCTGCTCGACTACAGCCGACGTCACCAGTCCGCCAAGCGCGGCGGAAATAGTCCCCGGGTATTTCTGGAAGAAGTGATCGTCCCGAGCAAAGCGCGCCCCGCCGACGTAGTTGCCCTGGACGAGGCGTTAGTCAAACTAGCTGCGCTGGACGAGCAGCAGGCTCGTCTGGTTGAGCTGCGCTTCTTCGGGGGCCTCAGCATTGAAGAGGCGGCCGGAGTTCTTGAAATCTCTCCGGCAACGGTGAAGCGCCATTGGAACGTGGCGAAGGCGTGGCTGGCCAGGGAACTTGCTGGAGGGCAGTAAGAATGCCCGAGTGGGAAAGAGTCAGGGAGATATTGGCTCTCGCTCTGGAACAGGACCCCGGGATGCGCAGGGATTTCATTCGCGAGGCCTGCGGGGAAGACAGCGCGCTTCGGGCCGAGATTGAATCCCTGGCCTCGCACTACGAGGACGCCGACAGCCTGCTCGAAAACTCTCCGGCCGCCAACCTGCTCACGTTCGGAATGGATGTCATGGCCGGGAAGCGCGTCGGAGCCTGGCGCATCGTGCGCATGATCGGACAGGGAGGGATGGCGGTCGTCTATCTTGCAGAACGAGACGACCAGGATTTTCGAAAAACTGTCGCCATCAAGATGGTCCGGCCAGGCCCCAACGCAGAGGAGATCTATCGACGTTTTCGCAATGAGAGGCAGACGTTAGCGGCGCTGGACCATCCTTATATTGTCCGGCTTCTCGACGGCGGCAGCACCGCGGACGGCCTGCCTTACCTGGTAATGGACTATGTTGAGGGCCTGCCTGTCGACCGGTACTGCGACCAGCACGAGCTCCCGATTGAGGCCCGCCTCGACCTGTTTCGGGCCATCTGCTCTGCGGTGCATTATGCCCACGAAAAGGAGGTGATTCATCGCGATCTCAAGCCGGCAAACATTCTCGTCACCAAAGAAGGGGTTCCCCGCCTGCTGGATTTTGGCATCGCCAAGCTGCTTAATCCCGATCTTCACCAGACCGCGCTGGTCACCCGAACCAACATTCGGCCGATGACCCTGGAGTACGCCAGCCCGGAGCAGGTGCGGGGTCACTCCATCACCAGAGCAAGCGATATTTATTCGCTCGGCGTGCTCCTCTACGAACTGATGAGCGGTCATCGGCCTTATCGCTGCGGCGAATCGCCGCTGGAAGTGGAGCGTGCCATTTGCGACGACGAGGTGGAAAAACCCAGTACCGCCGTTACGAGGACGGAAATTCCAGTGTCACGCGGAATCGAAACTGCGCTGACTCCCGAGCAGGTGAGCAAAGCACGCGGTCTGCTTCCAGGCGAGTTGCGCAGGCGGCTGCACGGCGATCTGGACGCCATTGTGATGAAGGCCCTGCGTAAGGAGCCCCAGAATCGCTATAGCTCGGCGGCGGCCCTGTCGGATGATATCGAGCGCCTGCGGACGGGCAAGCGCGTCACGGCCCGCCAGCCTACCGTCGCCTATCGTGGAGCGAGATTCCTGCGCCGTCACAGGGAATCGGCGGCCGCCATCGGGGTCGCCCTCGCGGTGATCGGTGGTTTGGCCGCGTGGGAAGAACATCGAGCTTCCAGACAAGTCGTCAGCCGGCCTCAGCCGAACGCCGCTCAGGTTCACGTACGTCCGGCACTGGCTATTTTGGGCTTCAACAATCTTTCAAACCGCGCAGATACTGCGTGGGTGTCGACTGCCCTCTCCGAGGTGCTGGAAAAGCAGCTCGCGGCGGGCGAAGAATTGCGGACAGTTCCCGGCGAGACGGTCGCGCGCACCAGGATCGACCTTGGGCTGTCCGACATGGAGAGCGTTGCGCCTGATGTGCTCGATCGGATTCGCAGGAACCTTGGCTCCGATTTTGTTGTGCTCGGCTCCTACATGGATTCCGGAAAAGAGAGTGGCGGCCAGATTCGCCTGAATCTCAGACTCGAGAATGCAGCCACCAAAGACACCATCGCCACGGTCGCAGAGATGAGCACCGAGGCGGAGTTACCTGACCTCGTCTCTCGAACCGGGTCGCGGTTACGGGAGCGATTGGGCCTCTCGCCTGTTTCCGCCCTCGAGGCGCAGGCAATTCAAGCTTCGGTGGCCTCGAATCCAGAGGCGATGCAGCTTTACTCTCAGGGTCTGATCAGGTTTCGTACCTTCGACTCCCTGAGCGCCCGGGACTTACTCGCCCGTGCTGTCATTGCCGACCCTTCGTACCCCTTCGCTCACTCCGCGCTGGCCCTGGCATGGCAGGCTCTTGGTTACGACAACCAAACGCAGGAGGAGGCAAAACGGGCTTTAGATTTGGCGGCCAGGCTCTCCCGCGAAGACAATCTGATGCTGGAGGCTCGCTATTACGAAGCCGGCAAAAACTGGCCGAAGGCGATCGACACTTACAAAACCCTTTTCATTCTCTTTCCCGACAGCCTGGACTATGGAATAGGTCTTGCTCGCGCCCAGAGCTCGAGTGGCAAAGGCAAGGAGGCTCTGACTACGCTGGCTGCCCTGGCGCGCGAGAGCGCTTATGCCGGGACCGATCCCGGTGTCGATCTGGCAATGGCAGACGCAGCAGCGTCGCTGGGGGACGACAAGCTGCGCCGCGATTCAGCCGACCGAGCCGCGACGAAAGCCGATCATCTGGGTGCGAAGCTGCTCGTAGCACGAGCCCGCACCACCGAGTGCCGGGCTCTCGCCAATCTTGGAGACAACGAACATGCAAGCGCTGCCTGTGAGGAAGCCCGGCGGATCTTTGCCGATGCCGGGGATCGGGGCGGCCTGGCGCGGGCTCTTCACAGCTCAGCCGAGATCCCTCTCAATCAGGGCGACTATGCCGCCGCCGAGAAACTGTATCGCCAGGCGCTGGCGATTCTGGAGCAAGCTGGCGATAAGAAGTCAATGGGAAGTGAACTCGTCAACCTTGGTGTGATTTATGTCAGACGAGGAGACTTTGTTAATGGGCGCAGAATGTACGCGCGTGCGCTTAAGAGTTATCAGGAGGCCGGGAACAAGAATGGAATCGTCGTAGTAACAGGCAACACAGGGAATCTCCTTCGCGCCGAAGGCCGAATGTCGGAAGCCCTCGCCAGTTATAAGACAACCTTGAAGTTATCGACGGAGTTAGGACATAAGGGTTCGGAGGCCTTATGCCTTCAGGCGATCGGCGAGG
Organism: Acidobacterium sp.; assembly: GCA_003166955.1. Classification (GTDB taxonomy): domain Bacteria; phylum Acidobacteriota; class Terriglobia; order Terriglobales; family Acidobacteriaceae; genus Palsa-343. The sequence continues at coordinate 26,761 of PMUI01000030.1, read as the reverse complement.
TGCAGGCTGAGAAAGGCAACCTTCCGGACGCGCTCGAACAATTCAGCAAGGCCATGGCGATTCAGCAGGCGATTGGCGCGAAGAGTAATTATGCCTTGACCCTCGTTAGCGCTGGAGAGGCCTGGCGTCAGCAGGGCGAATCGAAAAAGGCGCTGGACTCCGAGCAGCAGGCTCTGACGATTCAGCAGCAGCTGGGAGAAAAGGGGAGTGCCGCGGAGACCCAGCTCGCGCTCGCGGAACTGACCTATGATTCCGGAAGATTGAAAGACGCGGAAGCTTTGGCACGCACTGTCCTCGCGGAGTTTCGTACAGAAAAGGAACCCGTTCAGGAGATTGCGGCCGAGGGCTTGCTCTCCAGAGCTTTGCTCGATCAGGGCAACATAAGCGAGGCGCGAGAGAGTATCGGCGAAGCCTTCCGTCTTTGGAAGGAAACGCCGGAAATCATCCGAGGACTTTCGCTTCAAGTAGACAATGCCTGGCTGCTCGCGGCCTCGAAAAGAACTGCCGACGCCGAGAGCGCTGCCCGCGAGGCAATGGCGGAAGCCCTGAAACTCGGTCTTATTCGGGTGTATCTGGAAGCGTCCCTCGCTTTGGGAAAGATTGAGTTACGGTCGAGTCACGGCGAGGGCCGCGCACGGCTTCAGAGATTGGCCAAAGACGCCCGGGCCAGGGGTTTTGTGCTCATTGCTCAGGAGGCGTCAGCCTCACTCGGGGTTCCCACTTCAGCAATACAGTAAGACATGACAGACTGACTGCGTGACTGTGCGCGGCGCGGAGTGAGGAGGATAGGGGTCACCTCGATGTAGTCGATTTCGTAGTGTGCAGAGCCTCCGGAAACCACAAAGACCTGCAGGCTTCAATATGGCCCGCGTAACAAGTGCAGTTCAAAGCCATTGCGAATACGAACTATCAACAATCTTCAACAGGCTCTGAAATGCGGTTCGGGACCAGGGGTTCGGAGGTTCAAATCCTCTCTCCCCGACCATTATTAAAATAACTCCGTAGCTTTAGCTGGGCTGCGGGGCGGATCGATATCCGAAACTCGCCTGTGTGTTCTGCGCGAGGCCATTTGCCTGGTGACAATTGCGCCCCAGACTCATGGCCTCCGGTCGGCAACAGAACCAGTCAGGAAGCCGCCGCGAGCGCTTTTCAATCCGGATCGGGCGGACTTTCAGCGTGCCTCCCGGCAAACCCTCAGCCGCTGACCTACAATGCCAGCAACCAGATCAATGGCGGCCCGGGTGTTCCTTCCTACGACCAGGCCGGCAACATCCTGAGCGACAATAACGGCGACGGCAACACCTATCTGTACGACATGATCTCTGTCGTCGCGCTTGTATCGGGTACGTTGTACACTCCCACACTTTGACGATTGCTCTCAGGAACTCCGGAGCGGAACACCTGAGGATTGTCGGAATGTCGCCACCGCTATAATTATCGACGACAGCGGTGCAGCACTCGACTTGAGCTTTGTCCATCTGATCAGCGACACGAGAAAAGGGCTGTTAGGTGATCCAGTGTCTTCTGAAATGTCACTTGCTCAACATCCGACATGATGAGCGGCCTGCCACGTCTCACAAGGTCAAGGTAATTCTTGCGTGCGTCAGCAAGCGTATTCCGCACAATCTCCCGATTCCCTCGAGCCTTCTCAGCTCCAGGAACGGCCAGCGTTCGAACTGCATCTGCCAGAAGAGCCCGGACAGCCATTTGGTTCCACTCAGCAATGTGCACAGGAAACCTCGCATTCGACAAAGGGGACTAGCTCGTAAGTGTGGCAGGCCAGAGTGGGGATTAGCAATGACACCTTTGCGGAAAGTGGGCTTATGACGCCGGCTCCGCAACAATGCGCTTGACCCCGAAAGTGCTATGTCATCTATCCTTCTGGCGGCCCATACTCGTCAACGGTGCTTACCCTTGGTGGTGAGGCCATCACCTGGTGGTAATGCCGTGAGGGGTGCCGGGCAACTGGCATCCTTCGACATCTCTGGCTGCGGGCGCTACGCATCTCCTAAACGGTTCCCCACCCTGACAATTTCTCCTATAACTCGCCGTATCCCGTCTTCACCGGTGGACCTTTATGTCCAGCAGCGACGTCGCCGTACGACGCTGATGCTGACACGATCCACTGCGTCCTTAATGGTTCATGGCTCTGTCCACCATCGCCCGGATCAGCATCGTCTGCATTCTGTTGAGTAGTCTCTCTTGTCCGGCACACTACTCCACGATTGATGGGGCCGTCAGCCATTTACGACCGCACCACTAAGATTCGCTGTCACTCACAACTCAGTTCAACCTCAAGAAGGGTGGCCACTCGTGCCGCAGACCTATCCCTGGAACTCGCTTAAGGAACCTCATCATCACAACAACACTAAGTGTAAATCGGGAAACATCCCCTCGCGTGCCCGTATCCGCGGCACGCGAGGCAAGCGCCTTTGCCGCGATTGCGCGAAGCTGAAGAGTCAGGGGCGATGGCATCTATTTGGCAGGCTCTAAGCTGAAAGTTACGCCTATATGCCGCTGCGGCCAGCACTGGTAGGGGCCGAGCATATAGCTCCGAAATCCAGCATTACTGACACTTTTGTGGTAACACAGATGTTCACTAGTGAACAGTGCTGACAATGGGGCGATGCGACACTTTCGGCTGAGGGTGATTTAGATGCCACCCCAAAGGTGAAACGATGCCCAACCTGAGAGCACGTCTTCTTGTCGTAGACGATCAAGCCTTGATTCGCACATGCCTATCCGAGCTTCTGACTGAACATGGCTACGGCGTTCGGGTGGCGTTCGATGGCTTCTCCGCCCTGGCGGAAATCAGGAAGGAGGTCCCGGACCTCATCGTGTCGGATCTGAATATGCCGGGCATGTCCGGCTTTGAACTGCTCTCGGTGGTTCGACGCCGGTTTCCGTCAATTCCGGTTATCGCGATGAGCAGCGCATTCGCGCGTGGGCAGTTGCCAGTGGGCGTTGCCGCGGATGCTTTCTATGAAAAGGGAGTCGATCCGGGCCTCCTGCTTCAGATAGTGGAGAGCATAACGCATTCCAGAAATCCCCATCCCATTGATCGGTCGCGTCTACTGGCACCGATCTGGATTCCGACTAATGGGCATGACCCTGCCGGAGAACCCTACGTCATGGTCATCTGCAGCGAGTGCCTAAGGACTTTCCCACAGACACTTCGTGGGAATTCTGGTCCGATCGAGCATACCGATTGTCTCTATTGCCACAGCCCGATTCAATATGCGATTGTCCACTCCGCCGTAGCTGCGTGAGATGTGGTACCGCTCCAATCGCCGAGTCAGGTCTGTTTGTGTATAAATTGCTGAAAGCATTCACGGTTTCGGTGGCCGGGGAATCAGGAATTAGCCTGATTGTGCCACGGCAAAGCCTCGCGCCAGGCTTCCACAGCTGCCGGCCGCACCCGCTACGTGGGAAAGACGCAGTTCTCTGGCACATTTATTGGTGGTTACCGGCGCAGGTAAACTATAACTGTCAGCCTCCTACCGCGTGTAACGGTTGCGGCTCGCATTCAACACCGTAATAACTGAGTAGATACGTCTGTATCTAGTACATAGCACGCGCGACCGACGCCGTTAACTGCCCCGCATTGGGGTCGGGCGAAATACGTCGTAGGGTGGCAATTAACCTATTGATACTATGGTGGTTACGCCGTCTGCTATCTGGACGAAATCGAGAAGCCTGCGACGCGTCAAATGGTGGCAGGCGTCGCATCGCGATGGCGCTCGATAACATCGTCGCGCGGAAGATAGATGGTGCTGACCTTATATAAAATGCCAATCTGGTCACAATTGAACAGACACCCGCTTCTGGGGCACGAGACACTCCACGCTGAGTAGCAAGAGGGCACCCAAGACGCGACCCGTCGGCCTGCCGCACGTAGCTGCTTTCGCGCAATGCCACCGCGCGGGGGGTCCTGCGCTTCTGTGTTAGGGGTGCCGTCAGGGTCTAAACGCTAATTGGCCTTGGATTTAGGGTCCGGCGCGAGCTGCCGTATCTCCACTTACCTTTCTCCGACGATGTTGTAGTTGGAAGGAGGCGACTTCGGATGGCGGAGCGGAACGTAGCGGAATTCGACAACGCGGCTTTTCTGGGGAGCGCTGGACCGGGGCGGAGAATTGTCCATGTAAAGCCAAGACTGGCCTTCTTCTCCCAGGGTGAACATGCCGAAGCCATCTTTTATCTCCAGAGAGGTCGGGCAAAGCTCACTGTTGTCTCAACGAACGGCAAAGAAGCAACCATCACGCTTCTTCACCCCGGCGACTTCCTGGGAGAGGAGTCTCTGGTTCCGGAGACTGGAATCCGGACGGCAACAGCCACCGCGATTACCGGCTGTACCGCGCTAAGAATCGAAAAAGCAGAATTGTTTCGAGTGATGCATGAGGAACAGACTTTTTCCGATCTGTTCTTGTCGTTTGTGTTGGCCCGCAGTATACGCACCCAGGCGGATCTCGTAGACCAGCTTTTTAACTCCAGCGAAAAGCGTTTGGCACGGATTCTGCTGTTAATGGCAGAATTCGGTAAGCCAGGCCGTGCGGAGGCCCTGATTCCGAGAATCTCGCAGGAGGCCCTGGCGGAGATGATCGGCACCACCCGGTCCCGCGTCAACTTCTTCATGAACCGTTTCCGGAAGCTTGGCTTGATTGAATACAACAGCCGGATCCGCGTGCATAAGTCGCTGCTCAATGTGATTCTGCTGGATCAACTGCCTGAGCGAAACACCGCCAATCCTCTGCTCCTCTTTACTCCGCAGGGCGAGCCGTAATCGTGGATGTGCCAAGCGGCGCTGCACCGCGTCGGCATGGAGGGATATGACAAGAGAAAATGCGATCTCACGCTTTGGCTCCTTTTGTCTTGTTAACCATCGCGATCATCGGAGTCGAAGACTATTTCGGCAGATTGTGAACCAGGAACACCCCTCACTGTGCGCCTGCCCTCACCTCAACAGCCCCGACAAGCGAAGCCCTTCTCATAGCATTGCCAGCCTCCTTCTGGCAACCAGCGAGGCGCGCTATGAGCCGTACGATCGGAATGCCGAAAAAGATGCAGGATTTGGTGGCCCGAATTGCGCGCGGAGTGGTGGAGGACTCGCGTCAAGTGATGGTCGAAGCGATGGATTACAACGGTGGCACCCGGCTGCGCGTCCGGGTTGCACAGTCAGACGGGGCAGAATAATGACAGGACAGCAAAAAAACGTGCATTGGGCGCGGTGCGTGCGAATCTCGCCGCTGTCGCTATGAAACATCATCACCGTTATATGCTTGACGTTTTCGAAGATATGTTGGGGCCATGGGACAAGCTAAATTGATCAGGGATATACCTGAGATGGGAGTCAACCCCGTAGGTTTCGAAGGCTCTCGTTCGTTTCAGCGGCAAGATGCGAAGCTCAGGTGAGGTACTAATCATGTCAATGTCAGCAGAGAGACGACAGGGGCAAGGCAAGTTGCGCAACTGCATCTTCCCGTCGTATTACTTCGAGGTCGAGTACGATCTCCAGCAGACCACAGTCATAGCATCGGCTAATCGTCCTGTGGTGAAGCACCTCGGCAATATCGAATACATCCGCGTTCTGGATGGCACAAGAGTCCCGAATGGCATCTACAATTTGGAGCTTGATGCCCGCCAGACAGCCGAGGTCGTGGGGGTCCGGAAGAGGCTCGACACCTGGGAACTGGTTCCGGTTTAAGATGCGTGCGCAGCACGGGCGCACAGGCGTAATTCAATGAGGTGCGCACCGGGCACCTGCCGCAGCTGATTCGAGAGCTGGTTCATCGGCTGCGCGTTCCGCGGAGCCTCGGGACGAAACAGGTATCGGACGCTGCCAGGGAACACGGCAAAGTTCGCCACTCGCAGGGCTATTCGATTCCGACGATTATCGAGGAATCGCGTATGTTGCAAGTCAGCATATTCCACACCTTGCAGACAAATCTGAATGTCGTGGATTTCAGTCTGCTTCTTATCGACGTAATGGCCATAGCGGACGAGGTTGATTCACAACTGAAACAGACAATCATGAGTTTCACGGAGCCCGTAGCGATTGCGGCATAGGCGAAGGCCTTTCTGTGGCGCACCGAACACACGAGAGCGGCTCCCACCCGTTCAACAGCAACAGTCGTAAATAGAAAGTTGCATAATGTGTAGCCGATATTATCGTCGATCCGACGGGCAGCGCATCGCGGAAACCTTCGGTGTAGGCTCCTCTACGTCCTTCGATATACCGCCTTCTTACAACATCGCTCCACAGACATTCCAGCCCGTGGTCCACCTGAGCGAAGAAACCTCCGAGCGGGAACTGGTCTTGATGCGCTGGGGCTTCATTCCTTACTGGGCAAAGGATGCCGGGGTCGGCCACGGCACCATCAGTGCAAGATGTGAGACGGTCACAGCCGGGGCTATGTTTCGCGATGCGATCAGACAACGTCGCTGCCTTATCCCTGCCGATGGCTTTTTTGTGTGGCAAGAGAACGCTCCAAAGACTAAGCAGCCTTACGCTATCGGCCTCAAGGATGGATCCCTCTTCGGGTTTGCCGGCCTTTGGGAACGATGCACGGATAAGGTCACAAAGCAGCCCCTCGAAACGTACGCCATACTGACCACAGAGCCGAACGAGCTGATTGCCCCCATTCATGACCGGATGCCGGTCATTCTCGCTCCGAAGGACTATGAACGATGGATGGGCCCCGCCGGCCCGGCGCAATTGCCCGTGGACTTGCTCAGACCATACGCGGCAGAAAAGATGACAACATGGAAGGTCAACGTCAGGGTGAGGGATGTCAGGAACGACGACGCAACTTTGATAGGGCCTCGCTAGAACCGCCTTCCGATATTACAGCCGTCCGCATGATCAAGGGTGACGTTCTCCCCCGGTTCGGTTCCGAGATTGCCCTTTCTCCAACGGGAGTATGCATGTTGTTGGCTGTAGACGGCTGCCGCACATCGGAAGCTGGTTATGCCGCCCGTCGCAGGCGTTCGTTTTCACGAAGTGCTAATATGAGTTCCCGCTCCATCTGAAGAACGCAGTCTTCCGCGTCGACCAACATAGCAGGAACGGTCACCGGGTCTCCACGCTCAATGGCTTTCTTGATACTCAGCAGCTTCTCCAACAGGATCGTGGCGGTCGTTGACATAACATCTCACCCAATGACAATTGCTATAGCCTGCGTTGACAACATAAGGCTGACGTCGGCCTTGACTAATAGTTGAGAGTCATATCGCCGGCTCACCAACAAATGAAGCGCGCCTCGCCGGCAGCGCGGGGGAATCAAGAAGCTCACGTACCTTCCTTACCAGGTCATCGCGGCTGAATGGTTTTGTAAGAAACGCCCTGTCCGTTCCCGGTACGCCATCCCTGGCAAACTCCTCTGCGGTATATCCCGAGGTATAGAGCACCCTTGTCTCGGGTCTGGTGGAAGCCAGCTTCTCGGCAAGTACGGGTCCGCTGAATCCGGGCATGACCACATCGGTAATCATCAGAGGCAATGGTCCGGAATGTTCCTTTGCCATGCGAAAGGCCTCGCCTGAGTCGCCAGAATCAAGCACAACGTAGCCAAAACCTTCGAGAAACATTCGGGTGAGTAGTCGAAGCGGACTACAGTCGTCAACCAGCAGGATCGTCTCGCTCCCTCCACGCAATGGCATGGCGACCGCCGGTTGCAGAACGGCCGGCGCCGTGTCGCATCGGGGAAAGTGGATTCGGAATGACGTTCCGTGGCCCGGTTCGCTATATACACCGATCGAGCCACCGCTTTGTTTCACTATGCCGAAAACGGTGGACAAGCCAAGTCCCGTGCCGCTGCCGGGGGCTTTCGTGCTGAAAAAGGGTTCAAAGATATGGGATTGGGTATCAGGATCCATTCCAATTCCCGTGTCGCTCACTGTCAGCATGACGTACCGGCCCGGGCTTACCGTCGGGTGTAGCGTCGCATAGGATTCATCGATCTCCACGTTCGATGTCTTGATAGAAATGGTTCCGCCCTTTGGCATCGCATCGCGAGCGTTGATGGCCAGGTTCATCAACACCTGATCAATCTGACTCGGATCGGCTTCGATCGTCCCAAGTGAGTCGCTGAGGACGCTAGCCAGTTCGTAGTTATCCCCGATCAGGCGATTGAGCATTACTGCCGTGCGATTCACGGCTTCATTCAGATCCAGAAAAACTGGTTGCAATACCTGTCGGCGGCTGAACGCGAGGAGCCGCTGTGTAAGGTTCTTTCCGGTCGTGCCCGCATTATGAATCTCTGCGATCATCTTGAGCGCTGGCTCGGCCAGGTCCGGCCGCTCTCCCAGAAGCTCGCAGTAGCCCAGGATCACCCCCAGAAGATTATTGAAGTCGTGAGCCAAACCGCCGGCGAGTTGACCGACTGCCTCCATCTTGTGTGCCTGAAGAAGCCGTTGCCCAGATTGTTCCGCATATTTCCGCTGCGTGATATCGCGAATATTACACTGGATGACGGTCTCGCCGTTCTCCTTATAGACATTACTAACAACCTCCACATTGACGGAGCGACCGCTTTTGGTTTTCAATGGCAGGTCCTCATAGCGAACATAGCTGTTAGCCTGTAGCTCTCGAAATGCGACCTTCGCGGCTTCTATATCTTTGAACAGGCCGATCTCCCACAGTGCCTTTCCGACAAACTCTCCATGAGAATAGTCCAGCAACTGCTCCAGAAAGGGATTGACATCGGTTATCAACCCCGTGGATCCGTCCAGTATCAGAATGCCATCCTGGGCTGCCTCAAAAAGACGCCTGAATCTCACTTCGGAGTTCCTGAGCGCGTCTGCTGTAACGATGCCATCGCTTCTGCCGTTATTCGCGTTGTCGACAGGCAATCGCCGCCGAGCTTGGTCCGGGCAAATAATCTGTTGCTGTGAGAGCTCGACCGAACTCCTGGCTTGCGCTGGTAGTCCATTCGGTTTCCGGCTGCTGATTGCGCTTGTCATAGGACTCCTTGACGGACAATGACACTCTGGACGCTCGCTGCATTCTCGAATAACCAGCAGAGCTGATCGGTCGCCGTCGCTAGTTTCTGGGCGCCGCACAATTTAATGGGAGGAAGCCCATACAGTGAATCGGACTACGGCAATACACGCAGTCGGCTATGGCTGGCAAAGCAGCGCTGCTATCCAGAAACTGTGAGAATGCCCGGAGGCACCCGGGACAAGTAATCGTGACGTACGGTTCGCCGGAAACTGTGTGGGTTGGAGTCCAGAAATATGCCGCTGAGGGGGGGCGATGAAAGGGCGATCGTCTTCGGTGTATTATGTCTTCCACCATCCGCAACAAGAGCCCCGGATGGGCATCCTTTGGGTACAGCCCGTCCGCGGCAACTCCGGGGGACACACTTTCGTCTGAAAACGCTCTGCTCATGGCGATCACTCGTATTGAGGGAAAGTGACGTCGCACTATCGAAAGCAGTTCGTATCCGGACATGCCGGGCATGTTCAGCTCAGAGAGGATAAGGTCCGGAATCTCGTTCCGAATCTCAGCCAGGGCGGTAAAACCGTCAGGAGCGGATCGAACTCCATAGTGAAGCGCAGTGAACATGCTCAGCAGAGACATTCGGATTGGTAAGCCATCGTCCACGATTAGAAGCCTCGGCCTGACATCGCGCATTAGTCCACCTTGAGGCAGGACTCAGACACTGCGTCACTGCTGAGTGTCCCATTGCGCCGTGGCTTACTGCTGTCCTTTATAGGACGTTTTGATGTAATATATTAGTTGGATTACTACCACTTTAGTGGTACTACGCGGACGGCTACCCACAACACGTATCCCACATCCTATTTATATGCAGATTACTGGGGAGATATGATTTCCCCCAGGGGCAAATGCATCGTATGGGCGAGTCAAATGGGGGGATCTGACCTCTATTTCATGATCCAGCGGCGACCGACACACAAGAGTAAGGGAAGCAGGTAGTGACTCGATGGAGGCCGGACCAAGGTGGGTCGACTTGAAGGTCATTGTCCAGGGTATTACCAGCGATAAATCGTCAGGTCGTCCATGTATATGGTCGTTGTTCCGCTGGGGCCCAGACCATCGACCTGAAAGTTTGTCAGCAGTGACGGAGCCCAGCCGAGCGCGAAGGCAGAGTTGACCGTCGCATTGATGTTCTGCTGGACGTCGTCAAACCAAACTGCGTTGTAGGTGATGTTGCCGGAGTCGTCGCGCGAATAGCTGATCTGAATGTGGTGCCAGGTGTTGATGCTCCAGTTACGCGGGTTGCAGGATGCGGTCGAATTCACCCACGCGTCTATAGGATTCTGGGGTGTGCCTTTATTCGCGGTGTAATCCCACGTACTGTTGTAGCCGTCGCATTGGAACCCGAAGATCGCCGTCTGTCCATTGGGCATGGTCTGGTTCATATCCATTTCGAGATTGGCGAGTTGACTGGAGGAACTGGTGAGGTAGACCCACGTGTCGTAAAGGAAATTCGTGGATTGAGTATCATCGCCGAAGGAGACGTAATAACGTTCATTGCCTCCGTTGGTGAAAGTGGTCACAAACTGGCGTGCGGTGCCGCTGTAGGCAGGCGAGCCGACAAGGTTGTCGCTCCCACTGGAGCTACCGCTTGCGGCGGAGTCATTGACGGCTTGCCAGGTGTTCAAAGCCTGGATGGCGCTGACGCTGATTGCGCCAGTGGGAACCACGGCGGCGTTTGCCGGGGCAGTGACGACAATGTCCGCATCCGTGACGCACGATCCACCACCGGCTCCCCATGCCTTGACATGCAGGGTGTGGGTGCCATTGGCCGCCGTGACGGACGTGTCGATGGACGTAGCGTTCACGATCGTTGTGCTCGGGCTGTTATCAAACGAGTAGCCCATGGCGCTGGTCGGGTTCCCGGCACAGGAAGCGGAACTCGCCACAAGTGCGAACGGCGACATCACACTCGCACCGCTGGAAGGACTTGTGACGCTGACGGTATTCGAGAAAGCAGCAGAAGTCGCAGCGCCCTGAACCGTGATGGCGACGTCGGTAACGCACGAAGCTCCATCGTTGCCCCAGGATTTGACATGCAGGGTATGCACGCCCGTTGCAGCCGTGACACTCGCGTTCAGCGAGGTCCCGACCACAATCGTTGTACTCGCACTGTTATCGAGCGAATAGCCCATGGCGCTAATAGCCTGAGACGAGCAACTGGAAGCGGAAGCGGTGAGGGCAAATGGTGTTGTAACGTCGGAACCATTGGCTGGGCTGCTGACCGTTACCGCGGCGAATGCCTGGGCTGCCAGCATTACCAACAGCCAAGAGGGAAGGCCAAGCTTCAGACTGTTCATATAACTCCTTCGTGTGCCGAGCGATTGGTAATGGCCGACTCGCTGCGAGGCGTGGCGACCGGAATTCCAGAACTGCGGAAAATCCGACCATGACAGCAAGGGAGAGCTTGATGAAGGTGCTTTGCACGCTCTCTGGTTCGGCTTTGGGCGACGACTCTGCCATTGGACAGAAAGGTCCACTGGCGTCGTGGCACACGACGCGGTTAGAAAGATGGATTGTCAGGAGATGAGGAGGTTGCCGGAGACAGGCTCAGAGCTGACAACTCATGGTTAAGTCGATATCTATTAGGTCGTTATCCAGACGATAATACAGTCGGTAACCAGCGACCATAGTACTTATGAGTGAGGTATTTCTGCTTATGCGGTCGGGCTGTAGCAGTTTTTCATAGTAGTTGGCAGGTCAGCATTCTGGCCCGACCCCGCTAAGTGCAGTCGATACACGCTGCGGGGCGACAGCCGGGACAGCCACCTTAGGCGGTGCGTGGTACCTGCCATCGCTATCACAAGTCCACTCTGCCGGACTTAGCATGCCCACAGTAATCGGCGCATCATGAATTCCGTTCTGTTTTGGCCAGTTTCATGGACGAGGATCAGCTAGACTCGGCGCGGTCTACGGAGGGGACATTTATGGCAGATGAAGATCAGACCGACTTCCAGCTTCTCGCAGAATATAGCGCCGATATCATCTGCCGCACCGGGCTGGACATGAGGTTCCTGTATGTTTCCCCCTCCTGCGTTCAGGTTCTTGGCTACACGCCGGAGGAGATGATGGGCATGGAGCCGTTTGGGCATGTTTTGCCCGAGGATCTTCCCGGCCTCACCGCGGTTGCGAATCGCAACCTGATGCCCGGCATAGAGCCTTCGCGGGCAACGGCTCGGATGCGAAAGAAAGATGGAACCATTATCTGGATGGAGATCAGCGCCAGGGTGGTGCGCGATTCATCTACGGAGGAGCCGTTAGAAGCTGTCATCGTGATGCGGGACGTCACGGAGCGCAAGTCGATGGAAGACCAACTTGCCAGGCTGGCGCTGACCGACGGCCTGACCGGGCTTCCGAATCGTCGCGCCTTTGACCAGGATCTGGATCGCGAGTGGAAGCGCACGCTACGAGAGGGTTCTCAGATTTCTCTGCTGCTGGTGGACATCGATTATTTCAAAGAATTCAACGACAACTATGGTCACCAGGTTGGAGACGATTGCCTCCGCGCGATCGCCATTGCGGTGCACGGAGTGGTGCGAACCACTGACATCGCCGCTCGTTACGGAGGAGAGGAGATCGCTGTCATTCTTCCTTCTACCTTTGCCCCCGGCGCGGTCGAAGTAGCGGAAAAGGTGCGGTCTGCCGTCGAGGCCCTCAAACTCCACTATCAGGTATGTCCGGATGGGAGAAGCTGCGTCACGGTAAGTGTAGGCGTTGGTACCGCCCTCGCCCGCGATGGTGGAACAATGCGGATGCCTGAAAGCTTGCTCCTGGCCGCTGACAATGCTCTCTACAAAGCAAAGCATGAAGGACGAAATCGCATAGCGACGGCGCTCCTTGTGGCCTTTAAGGCAGGTTAAATCACAGGCACATTCCGCTTGATGCTGATTGAGTTCCTGCGGCTTTCGACATAAGCGCCTGTCCTTCGCGGGGGCCACGCTCGATTCGAGTTTCACCTGTCACGACCGGGGCGAGATTAAATGCCCGCGCTGTGGCGGCAGCGGGAACAGATGACGATCTTCTCGTAACGCGTAGGGCAGATCACAAATGACTCTCATTCGCAGGCGGCGCGTTCAGATTGCGCGCCAGCCACGGCAGAATGACTTCCCGGAAGATACGCTGATCCGGCCAGACACCCACCTGGCGACCGAGGTGTCCGCCCTGCGGGTTGATCCAGGCGTCTTTCGGCACGTCGCCGCTGTCGAGCAGCCTGTAAATATCGGAAATGGGGACCTGCGTGTCTTTGGTGCCGCCCAGGATCAGCATCGGAGTCGTGGGCCGTCCCAGGATACCCTCATTCACCAGGGACATCTTTGAGAACATGTCGACCACCTGCTCCACCGTGGTCACGTTATCGAAGATCGCCATCATGGCCGGAATCTGATCGAACAGGTACTCGCGGTTGCCGACCAGTGAATTCAGCACAAACTGCTTTTGAAAAAACAAATCGGTCGGCGGAGACTGCACGCTGACGCATTTCAGGCGGCTCTTCTCGAGCACCGACAGCTTAGTGCCCCAATAAGCCCCCCAGCTCACACCATGCATAGCGATGCGGCCCTTGTCGACTTCGGGCCGCGTCTGAAGATAGTCGATCACCGCCGACAGGGCCCGGTCCGCCGTGGGGCTCGCCTTCACCGGAGACTGGCCCGTGCCCGGACCGTCGACCGCGATGTAGCCGATTCCATACGGCAGAATCGCGGAGAAGCTTTCCGACAAGTCCTCCTTGCGGCTGTCGAGACCATTCACCGCGATCACAATCGGCACCGGCGCGGTTGCTCCTTTGGGGAGACGCAGGTAGCCGATAACTTCTTTGCCTTCGAACGGAATGTGAACAACTTCGAGCGGAGGATCCAGGAAGCGTGCATGGGCGAGATAAGCCTGGATGGCTTTCGCGTACGATTCTTTCTTCTTTGGGGAAGAATCCACCGGCCAGCGGCCGAAGGAATAGAGATGCCATGCGCGAACGTAGTCGGCGCTGGCCCTGGCGGGGTCCGTTTTTTCGAGGGCATTGCCCTCCGCCATATACCGATTGGCCACGCCCATGAAGGCTTCGGCCCATTCATCTTTGTCGCGGGTGTGAATCGATTTGAAGGCTTCGCGCACGTCGTTGGGATCGAGACCGATGAGAGGATAACCGCCCACTTCGGCGCGATGAATGGCTTCAACTTCGATCTCTTCGATGGTCCGTTCCTGATGCTCCTGGGCCCGGAGGGCCACGGAAAAAAAGCCGGCGCATGCGAGGAGTGCGCCGGCTACGCGGCAAGATATCCCGATTTTCACGTTGCTCCGTTTCCTTTCTCCAGCGAACTGCCTGCCAGAACCAATCCCTTTGCGGAGTCCGGGCTGTTCCGGCCGCTCCGCTTCCCTTAGTACGTGAGCTTGAGCCCGAGCTGCACGGCTCGACTGCCACCGGAGCCAATGACCGGATTGGAAGCCGCGACGTCCGGAGTGGCGCAGGCACAGCCAAAGCCGCCGCTCCCGGGCACTGAAGGATCGTTGTGCGCCCAGCCGTTTTGTCCGCCGAAGGGGTTGGCGAAGTTGGGGTGGTTCAGGAAATTGAACAGCTCGCCGCGGAACTGTGCACCAAAGCGTTCGTGGAACTTCCAGTTCTTGCCGACCGAAAAATCCCAGTTGTCGAAGCCGGAGTCGCGGAACAGATTGCGGCCCATCAGGCCAAAAGTGCCCAATGCGGGCGGAGTCATCACCGAGTTCTTCACGCGATAACATCCGGCAAAATTGAGCGTGGTCAGGTCACGGGCATGCGCCGAGCAGAGGGGATCATTCTCTGCCGGGCTCGCGCCGGTATCGAAGGCGCCGTCACCCGCCAGATGCGGAGTTGGATTCGCGCCCGATTTGAAGTCCCCTGGGTTGCCGAAGAAATCCCAGCGATCCGTGGCCTCCCCTGTGTGGCTCAGGTCGTCCCCCGCATCCATCGGTCCCCAGGGCTGCGCGCCGTACAGGCTGACGATGGAGTTGACCTCCCACCCCGAGGCCAGTTGCAGGTGGTCCTTTTTGCCGAACATGGTCTTGCTGCCGGGAATGGCATAGGCAGCCGACAGCGTCACGCGGTGGCGGATATCGAAATCGCTGCTGGCGTACTCGCGCTGGGGATGGGTGCTGTCCTGGGGAATGCCCAGGCCGGCGCCGAAATCCCAGTTCGCCCCCACTTCGTCCAGAGCGTGCGAGTAGGTATACCCGGCGACCAGATTGAGGCCATGGAATGCCCTGGCGTTCAGGGTCATCTGCAGCCCGTCATAGTTCGACCGGTAGATATTCCCCATCTGATAAATGAAGCTCAGGAACGGGAACTGCGCGTTGAAGGGGCGGCCCGACTGCTCGTCGCCGAGAAAGTCGAGGGAGGGAACATTCTGATTGATGTCATGAATGCCCACCAGCTTCGAGCCGTGTTCGCCGACATAGGCAGCCTCCACGGACAAGGCGGGCGTGAACGAGTGCTGGAGATTCAGGTTCCAGTTGAATACTTCAGGCGTGCGCAGGTTCTGGGTTACGCCCAGGATGCTGCAGGGATTGGCGCCGCAGTTGATGGTGCCGGTGGGAAAGACGGTGGGGGCTCCGGAATTGTAGCCGGCGTTCCAGTTCAGGGCCGATCCGGAAAAGTTGAGTGTGCCCACGGCGATCGATCCGGTTCCGGGTGCGCCACCCGGGCCCACGCCCAACGCTCCGGTGGGAATGGTACTGATGCCGAGAGAGTTATTGAAGGCGAGGAACGATTCCCAGTTGAGGGTTTCGTAGAGGAGTCCAACCCCGCCGCGCAGCACCGTGTCGCCCTTGCCGGTGATATCCCACGCGAAGCCAAGCCGCGGGCCGAAGCTGGTGTGATCGCCGTTGTAGGGCGCGCCGATCTGCTTCCCCACCTGTTCCAGTCCGGCTGTGGGACTGAAGTTGCCGAGCAGGTTGTGCTGCTCCTTCACGACCGTGTTCATTTCCCAGCGCAGACCCAGGTTCAGCGTCAGCCGCTTGCCGGTGCGCCAGTCATCCTGGACGAATCCCGCAGCTCCCCAGTTGTCGATGCTGCGCGTCGGATCGCCCACCAGCAGGCTGCCGGATGCGGGCACCCCGGCGAAATAGTCTTCGAGCGAGGTTGCGCCGGGGAAAGCATCGTTGCCGAAACCGAACTTGATACGGCCGCGAACCCCGCCGTACGCGCCTCCGGAGAAGCTGTCCCGGTGCAGTTCGCCACCGAACTTGAGAGCGTGATTGCCGAACGTGTAGGACAGGTGATCGATGAACTGAAAGCGGTCGTCCGGGCCCTGAACTTTGGGCCAGTTGAAGCCGCCTAACTCCTGGGGAAAGATGTAGAAGTCTGAAATGTTGATCCGAGGCAGCCCGCCGTACAGCGGGTTAGTGACGCCGGTGTTCAGGCCGTAGGTGGATGCGGGATCGGCGTGATCGTTGGTGTAGGTGGGCTGGTACAGCTGGTTGAATCCGAATTTGGCTTCGTTCGCCCAGCGGGCCGAAGGTATCCATATCCACGCCCCCCCCGCAACCTGGGCGCGCGTGTGGATCAGCGTGAGCCATTTTGTCTGTAACTGGCTTGCATCGGAAACCGTGCCATTGTTGTTGCCAAAGAAATATTCGCCGCTCAGCGTGTGCTTCTCGTTGATCTGGTAATCCACCTTGGCGACTGCATTGTTGGAACTAACCTCGTTGGGCAGCCCGAAAAAGACGGTGGTCGGCCCCGTCGCATTTGTGCCCCCATTTGTCGGAAAGCCCGCGCCGTTGCAGCTGATGGGCGGACCGAGTGTGCAGCCGCCAATCTTCAGGCTCGGCGCGCTGGGTGTGATTCCCTGGGCTTCGACTCCGGCGATGGCATCGGGAACGCTGTTCAGCACGTCGCCGCCGAGGGAAACCGTCGCCGGCGTTGAGAGCTGGCTGATGCTGGTGACAGAGTAGGTTTGGCGCTCGAAGGCGCCGAAGTAAAACATTTTGTCCTTCACAACGGGTCCGCCGGCGCTTCCACCCCACTGCTCAAGAGTGACCGGATCCTTCGGCCCGGCGGAGACGGGATTGAAATAGTTGCGGGCATCGAAGCCGGTGGTTCGGCCGAAAGCGTACGCAGTGCCGTGCAGCGAGTTGGTGCCGGACTTGAGAGCGACGTTGACCATCGCGCCGGGCTTCCAGCCGTACTGCGCCGGCGGGTCTTCGATGACGTTGAATTCCTGAATGGCGTCGACAGGCAGTATGGTCGCGGAATCTCCGGCAATGCCGGCGCCGTTGATGATGCTCTGCCCCGAGAACGGCTCGCTGTTGAAGAGACCGTCCACGATATACGCGTTGTCCTCCGCGCGCAGCCCGTTCGAGCTGGTGGTGGAGAAGCCCCCGCCCGGATAGCGCTCCACGCCGGGGCGCAGCTGCAGCAGGTTCTCATAGTTGCGGCCGTTGAGCGGCAGCTCATTGATCTCCTGTGTGGAGAGCGTGCCGCCGAGGCTCGAGGAGGTCGTTTCGATGAGCGGAACTTCCGCAGCCACAGTGACGGTTTCCGTCGCCTGGCCCGGCTGGAGAATGAAGTCGACCCTTGCGTCCGAGCCCACCTCGACACTGACACCGGTCTGTTCGCTGGTCTTGAATCCTTTCGACTCCACGCGCACGGAATAAACGCCGGGCTGCAGGTCGGAGGCCACGTATTCGCCGGCGTTGGTGGTCGTAAGCGACCGTGTAGTTCCGCGCTGCAGATCCGTCACCACCACAGAAGCGCCGGCTGCGGTTGCTCCGGACTGGTCGGTGACAGTGCCGATGATTCGCCCTGTATTGATCTGCGCATGGATGGTTCCACAGAACACGAGTGCTGCAAGGAGAAGAACGAAGCGCTGGACGTCGGCCTGGATTGGGAAACGACCGGACACAAATGCAAATCTCACCCGCATGACCCCCTTTCGGTCATATGGTCCGACAGCATTACCAATCCGACACAGGATCGTCAAGTGGAAATTTACAAAAGATCAAATTTTTATGCATTTTAGGCCGTGCCTTGGCAGTCTCCCTGGACCTGCGGTATAAATGTCAGACCGGAAATCTGTCACCGCACGCATACCGACTAATGGGGACGAGGAGCACGGCATCGATGGCCATTGTCAGCAGAAATCCAGCAACCGGCGAGATACTCCGGACTTTTGAACCGCTCACTGAGGAGGAACTGGAGCGTCGGCTGCAACTGGCTGCGGAGACTTTTGTCTCGTGGCGGGAGACCAGCTTCGCGACCCGGTCGCAGCGGATGCTCCGCGCGGCCGAACTGCTGGAGCAGGACAAGGAGAAGATCGGCCGGCTCATGACTCTGGAGATGGGGAAGCCGATCCGAGCCGCCATCGACGAAGCCGTCAAGTGTGCCTCGGCCTGCCGCTACTATGCGGAACACGCGAAGCAGTTCCTGGCCGACGAGATCGTCGAGACCTCCGCCCCTCTGAGCTACATCCGTTATCAGCCGATTGGCCCGGTGCTGGCGGTGATGCCCTGGAACTATCCCTTCTGGCAGGTGGTGCGTTTCGCGGCTCCGGCCCTGATGGCGGGCAATGTCGGCCTGCTGAAGCACGCGTCGAACGTACCGCAGAGCGCGCTGGCGCTGGAGGACCTGTTCCTCCGGGCCGGTTTTCCCGAGGGCGCCTTCCAGACCCTGCTGGTTGGCGCGGCCAGGGTCGATGCGATCCTCGACGATCCGCGCATCCGCGCGGCAACCCTGACCGGGAGCGAAGCCGCGGGTATCGAGGTAGGCGTGTCCGCTGCCAGGCGCATCAAGAAGGTCGTGCTGGAACTGGGGGGCAGCGATCCGTTCATCGTGATGCGCAGCGCCAATTTCGATCAGGCAGTCGAGACAGCGGTTCGAGCCCGCGTTGCCAACAACGGGCAGTCCTGCATCGCGGCCAAACGCTTTCTGATCGAGGAGTCTGTTGCAGAGAAGTTTGAGCGGGCGTTTGTGCAGCGGATGGAGGCTCTCCGCGTGGGCGACCCTCAGGATGAATCCATCGACGTGGGCCCCTTGGTTTCGGCATCGGCGGTGAGCGATCTGCAGGAACAGGTTGAACAGTCGGTGCGCGCCGGAGCGCGCGTGCTGACCGGCGGACGTCCCCTGCCGGGGAAGGGGAGCTTCTATCCACCCACCGTCCTGACAGACATTCCCCGCTTTTCGCCTGCGTATTCCGAGGAGTTTTTCGGACCGGTCGCCTCCATCTTCCGTGTCAGGGACGCAGCGGATGCCATCCGGCTGGCGAACGACACGCGCTTTGGTCTGGGAGCCAGCGTATGGACTCAGGATCTCAGGGAACGCGAACAGTTCATCGCAGAGCTTGAAGCCGGCATGGTCTTCGTCAACAAGATGGTGGCCTCCGACCCCCGCGTGCCATTCGGAGGTGTCAAACAGTCGGGATTTGGGCGGGAGCTCGGTTCCTTTGGCATTCGCGAGTTCACGAACGCTAAAACGATATGGATCGAGAAATAGAGATTGGACTGTGGAAAATTGCCGCTTGCATTCCTCTCCAAATCGGTATAACTATCATACCGCTGGTATGTCTTTGGACCAGAAGCCGTGGCGCACCAACGGCAAGTAGTCTGAAGAGAGTCGATTCGGATGATCCAGAGCCCACGTGGCATTCTGTATAGTGATACGACCAATGCCAGGCCCAACCCCAGCCTGTCCGAGGGTGCCATGTACAAAATCGTCCGCCCGTCGCGCCTCTATGAACAAATTGTCCAGCAGATTGAAGCCTCGATTCGGGACGGCAGGCTGAAACCCGGCGACCAGCTGCCGGCAGAGAGAGAGCTGGCCCAGCAATTCGGCGTCAGCCGGACCGCAGTGCGGGAAGCGGTCAATGCCCTGAGTGAGAAGGGGTTAGTGGA
Source organism: Acidobacterium sp. (assembly GCA_003166955.1). GTDB lineage: Bacteria > Acidobacteriota > Terriglobia > Terriglobales > Acidobacteriaceae > Palsa-343. The sequence continues at coordinate 6,918 of PMUI01000030.1, read as the reverse complement.
GGCGTATTCCGGGCGGGGCACTTTTGTCACTCCAGCCAGGTCGCCTTCCCTGCGTCGTTCTCTCGAAGGCTTCATGAAGAAGGACGGCATGGCCGACTCCCGCTATGTAGTCGAAGTGCGCGAGATTCTGGAGCCGGAGGTGACGGCTCTGGCCGCAACGCGCATCGAGGAACAGCAACTGGCCATGATGCGTGAGGCGGTAGCCGTCATGGAGCGCAGCATGCAGGATCCCGAGGCCTACATTGAGGCCGATCTGGACTTCCACCTGGCCCTGGCCGAGGCCGCCGGTAATCCGTTAGTTCTGTCTCTGCTGGACGAGATTGTCGGCCTTCTGCGCGAGCAGCGTATCGGCATCTTCAACCTTGCGGGGGGACCCCAACGGGGCCAGTTGCATCACAAGGCGATTCTGGAGGCCATCGAACTTCGCGATCCGGAGAAGGCGCGCGCGGCGATGCGCTCCCATCTGCACCAGATTCGCGCCGACTCGGCCGCGTCACGAGCATCGGGCGAACGAGCCCGCGCGGAAACTATTTCTTAACAGGAAAGGTACGGCAATGGCCAATCTCGGCTTCATTGGTCTCGGGGTTATGGGCGGCAATATGGTGGAGCGCCTGCTCAGCAAGGGTCACACCGTAATCGGATTCAACCGGACGCCGTCGAAGGCCCAGTGGCTCGTGAAGAAAGGGATGAAGCTCGCGGGATCGCCGCGCGAGGTCGCCGAGACCGCTGATGTCACCTTTGCCATGGTGACAAATTCCGCCGCGCTGAAGAGCATTGCCGAAGGCCCCGACGGGATTCTTGCCGGTCTGAGCGCGGGTAAGTACTTCGTCGATATAAGCACCGTCAGTCCGGAAGTGAGCCGCGAGCTGGCGGAGCAGGTCCGCAGCCGGGGTGCGGATATGGTCGACTCACCCGTGTCCGGATCGGTGATCACACTGCAGCAGGGCAATCTCTCGGTGATGGTCGGTGGGCGGCCGGAGACCTTCGAGCGTCTGAAGCCGCTGCTGCTGGATATTGGACCGAAGGTGACGCATGTGGGCTCGAACGGGCTGGCGCTGGTCATGAAGATCGCGACCAATCTCAGCCTCGCCGTGCAGATGCTGGCTTTCTCCGAAGGCGTGCTGCTGGCCGAGAAGAGCGGCATCCGCCGCGAGGTCGCCGTGGACGTGCTCACCGGCAGCGCGATTGCTTCCCCCATGATCAAATATCGCGGGCCCTTCGTTCTGGAGCAGCCGGAAGAAGCATGGTTCGACGTCAACATGATGCAGAAGGACATGCTGCTGGCGCTCGAACTCGGCCGTACCCTGGACGTTCCCCTGCCCACCACCGCGGTGACCAACGAATTCCTGACCGCTGCCCGCGGCATGAACTGGGCGAAGCTCGACTTTGCCGTGGTGTTCGATGTGCTCGCGCGCATGTCCGGCGTCGCCACCGGAGTCACGCAATGACCACCGCCGCAGGTGCTTCGGCGAAGACGATAGCGACGCTGCAGGACCGCTCGATTCAGTTCTACCGGCAGATGGTGCGCATTCGCCTCTTCGAGGAGCAGGTCAACGATCTCTATACGCGCGCACTCATGCCTGGCCTGGCCCATCTCTACAGCGGTGAGGAAGCCATCGCGGTGGGCGTCTGCGGCGCCCTGCATCAGGACGATTACATTACCAGCACCCATCGCGGCCATGGTCATTGCCTGGCCAAGGGTGCGTCGCCCAAGCTCATGTTTGCGGAGCTGCTCGGCAAAGCAGACGGATATTGCCACGGCAAGGGCGGATCGATGCATATCGCCGATCCCGCCACCGGCAATCTGGGCGCGAACGCGATTGTCGGCGGCAGTATGGGCATTGCCACCGGCGCGGCCTTCTCCGCCCGGCGTCTCGGCAATGGCCGGGTCGCGGTCTGCTTCTTTGGCGAAGGCGCCCTCGGCCAGGGGCTCCTGTATGAGGTCATGAACCTCGCCCAGCTCTGGAAACTCCCCGTTCTGTATGTCTGCGAAAACAATCTCTACAACGAGTACACCCACTTCAGCGAGACGACCGCCGGCGACATTTGCGCCCGCCCCGCGGCCTTTGGTATTCACGCCGAGACCGTCGACGGTCAGGATGTACACGCCGTTTACGCCGCGGCGCAGCGCCTTGTCGATCGCGCTCGCTCCGGCGGCGGACCGGCCTTCCTTCTCTGCAATACCTACCGCTACACCGGCCATCACGTCGGCGATATCAACCGCGAGTACTACCGCACCCGCCAGGAAGAACAGACATGGAAGACCGAGCGCGATCCCATCCGCCTGCTTGGCGACCGGCTCATCGCCGAAGGATTGGCCGACCGGGGCCTGCTCGAGGGCATGGAAGTCGAAATCCGTGCAGAGATGAAGGCCGCGGTCGAGTTTGCCATGGAGTCGCCGTACCCGGCGGCAGGGGAAGTGGAGAAGCACGTATATGCCTGACGCCGGCATGCGGGAGCTGACCTTCGCACAGGCCATTCGCGAGGCGCTCGCCGAAGAAATGCGCCGCGACCCGCGGGTCTGTATCCTCGGCGAGGATGTCGCGGAAGCCGGCACTCCCTTCAAGGTCCTCTCCGGTCTGGTCGAGGAATTCGGCACCGATCGCGTTGTCGACACGCCCATCTCCGAAGCGGGCTTTACCGGCGTTGCTGTGGGCGCCGCCATGACCGGCCTCCGCCCCGTCGTCGACATCATGTTCGGCGATTTCCTGACCCTGACCATGGATCAGATGGTCAATCAGGCGGCCAAGATCCACTACATGTCGGGCGGCAAATGGAAAGTCCCCATGGTCCTGCGCACCACTCTGGGCGCCACCCGCCGCTCGGCTGCGCAGCATTCCCAGTCGCTGCATGCGTGGTTCGCTCATGTGCCCGGTCTCAAAGTCGCCATCCCCGCGACTCCTTATGACGCCAAGGGTCTGCTCAAGACCGCCATCCGTGACGAGAACCCCGTGATCTTTTTCGAAGACAAGATGATGCATCATAAGCTGAAGGGCAATGTCCCCGCGGCGGAGTTCACCATCCCGCTGGGCGTAGCGGATGTGAAGCGGGAAGGCACCGATATCACCCTCGTCGCCACCAGCAGCATGGTGCAGGTCGCTCTGGGTGCGGCCGTTCTGCTCGAAGGGGCGGGCATCAGCGCCGAAGTCGTCGACCCGCGAACCCTCTGGCCCCTCGACGAAAAAACGCTGATCGACTCGGCGAAGAAAACCTCTCGCGCCATCGTCATCGATGAAGGCTACGGCCGGTACGGCGTCACCGCGGAGCTGGCCTCGGTCATCTCCCAGGGCGCCTTCTTCGACCTCGATGGTCCCGTTGTCCGCATGGGTGCGATGCATATTCCCATTCCCTTCTCTCCGCCCCTGGAAGATTTGACCGTCCCCACTGAGAAGTCCGTGTTCGAAACCGCGCGGAAGATGTGCGCCAAAGCATAAGTTCGCGCCCAGGAGATACCACCATGGCACTGCCGACTCACGGAACAATGGCCGTCGACTGGGAGCAGCGTATCGATTTCGATCGCCTCCGCACCCAGCGCCTGCAACGCGCCAAAGACCTGCTCGCCCGATCGGAGATGGGAGCCCTGCTCTGCTTCGACATGAACAACGTGCGTTACCTCACCGCAACGCACATCGGCACCTGGGCGCAGGACAAGGCCAACCGATTTACCCTGCTCCCCCAAAACGACGAGCCGATCCTGTGGGACTTCGGCTCCGCCGCTCGCCATCACCAGCTGCATTGCCCCTGGCTCGGCGAGCGCTCGCGTCCCGGCATCTCCATGCTCCGCGGTACGATGTCTCCCGAGCATGGCCGCGCTGAAGACGTCGCGAAAAAGATTCGCATCGAGCTGGAGATGCGCGGTCTGCACAAGGAGCCGGTGGGCATCGACATCGTCGAGCTGCCCGTGCTGTTCGCTCTCCAGCGTGAAGGCATCACCGTCGTCGACGGGCAGCAGCTCATGTCGGAGGCGCGCGTCATCAAGACCCAGGATGAGATTGCGCTCCTCAATACCTCCGCCGCTATGGTCGACGCCGCCTACGACGAGCTCTACCGCGCAATGAAGCCCGGCATGCGCGAAAACGAAGCCGTCGGCCTGGTCAGCAAAGTGCTCTACGACCTCGGCTCGGAATACGTCGAAGCCGTCAACGCCATCTCCGGCGAGCGATGCAATCCGCATCCGCATGTTTTCTCCGATCGCATGCTCCGGCCCGGCGACCCCGTGTATTACGACATCCTCCACTCCTACATGGGCTATCGCACCTGCTACTACCGCACCTTCACCATCGGCTACGCCTCGCACGCCATGGTCGACGCCTACAAGCGTTGCCGGGACTATCTGGACGCCGCCATTGACCTCATCCGCCCTGGCCGCAGCACCGCCGATGTGGCCGCCGTTTGGCCCCGCGCCCAGGAATTCGGATTCCCCAATGAGGAGGCCGCCTTCGCACTCCAGTACGGCCACGGCATCGGTCTCGCTATCTGGGAGAAGCCGGTCATCAGCCGCCTGGTTTCCCTCGACCATCCTCAGGAGATACGCCCCAGCATGGTCTTCGCGCTCGAAACCTACTGGCCCTCCACCGATGGCTGGAGCGCCGCGCGCATCGAGGAAGAAATCGTGGTCACCGAAACCGGACACGAGATCATTACGCGCTTCCCCGCCGAGCAACTCATGGTCGCCGGCTCCCACTACTTCACCGTTGGCGGCCCGCTGCCCGCCACGCGCGAATCCGAAACCGCGCCCGATCGGGAACTCCGCTCCCTGATCGGGGCCGGCGCACAAAAAGAAAGGGCAGGGATCTGACGCGAGCCCGTCGCTCGCCTCATTTCCCAATTGCAGATATGGCCGTCAGTGTTGTCATGCCCGCGCTCGAAATGGCGCAGGAATCCGGAAAACTCCTCGCCTGGCTCAAAAAGGAAGGAGACGCCGTCTCCAAAGGCGAGCCTCTGCTCGAAATCGAAACCGACAAGGCGGTTCTCGAAATCGAAGCCCCCGCCGACGGCGTTCTCGCCGGCGTCACAGGCGAAGTCGGGACCGACATCCCCGTCGGCCACACCATCGCCTGGATCGTCGGTCCCGGGGAAAGCGTCCCCATCGCTTCTGCGCCTCCGCTATCTGTCGCTGCTGCTGTTACAGAATCCCCCCGCCCCCCGGAAACCGCCGTGAAGGCCGCCGAAATCTCTCCGCCGCGCATGTCGCCCAAAGCCCGCCGCCTGGCCAAAGAAGCCGGCATCGACCTCAGCGCTATCCGCGGTTCCGGACCAGACGGAGAAATCCTTGCCTCTGACGTTCAGGTGCTCGTCGATGCGAAGACCCATCAGGCCCTTCCCGGCGCGCCGCTCGTCGCAGCGGCACAAACCGGCGCCGTTCCGGCTCAATCCGCTCACCACGAGCACCCGTCCGCCATCGCTCGCCTGATGGCCGAGCGCACCACCCACAGCTGGACAACCGTTCCCCATTTCTATCTGCAGCGCGAAGTCGACGCCGAGGCGCTGAACGCAGCCCGCATGGCGTGGAGCCCCGGCATCGAACAGACCCACGGAGTACGCCTCACCCACACCGACATCCTGATCGCCCTCGTCGCGCGCTCCCTGGCCCGACATCCGCGCGTCAATGCCAGCTGGACCGGCGACAGTGTCGCCCACAACCCCGAAATCAATATCGCGATCGCCGTCGCCGTTGACGACGGCGTGGTTGCGCCCGTCGTCCCTCGCGCGGATGCCATTTCCCTGGGCGAAATCGCCATACTGCGTCACGATCTCATGGGGCGGGCGCGCGCCAATCGCCTGCGCCCCTCCGATCTGCAGGGCGGCACCTTCACCATCAGCAACCTGGGAATGCTCCACATCGACTCCTTCTCCGCCATCATCACGCCGCCCCAGGCGGCTGTGCTCGCCGTCGGGCAAATCGCGGACCGCGTCGTTTCCATCGATGGCGCGGTTGGCATACGGCCCATGTTCAGCCTCACCCTCTCCTGCGATCACCGCGTCATCGATGGCGCCAAAGCCGCCGGATTCCTCCACGACCTGGCCCAGGCCATCCATGCGCCAGGCGACTTCCTGCCCTGAGAGCGGAGACGCTTTACCTTGAGCCCCGCGCGCAGATGATGCAGGATTGGGCGGATTTTCTGGAGCGCACTCAACGGGGCGGCAAGATGCTGCCCTTTCGTGGCACGGCGCCCTAAAGGACGCGGCAAGCTTTGCGACTAGAAAGTGCGTGCGTCAATGCCGAGTCTGGCCCGCGAAAATTCCGGGATGCCGGTGACACGGCAATTAGGGTTTGCCGGTCACCAGCCCGGGCCGACGCTGGGACGCCTGTCGATCCTTACGTGTCGTCTTTTCCGTTATTGCTGCGTCAAGTCGTTTTCCGATCTCCTCGAATGCGGGCGTGGGACCCTTCCACCGTAACCGATCAACGTCGTCAAACAACAGGATCTCCGTTCGAAGAGTGGCGAGTGTGCGAAATAGGAGTGCATCATCCCAGTGGCGCACGAGGGTCGCCGCAAGATTATCCGCATCGACTGCGTTGACCTGCCAATTACGGCTGTCGTGAGGAATTGACTCCAGGTGGCCAAATTTGGCCAGGACTGCTGCTGTCGATTTTGCGCCCCATCCTGGCAGCCCGGGAAAGCCGTCTGCCGCGTCGCCCACCAGCCCCAGGTAGTCAGGAATGGATTCAGGTCGAACACCAAATTTCTGAATGACCGCGCTCTCGTCATAGATAGTGCCGGTTCGACGGCTCAATTGGACGACACGTGTGCCTCGTACGCACTGGGCGAGATCCTTATCCGGAGTACAGATGATGATGACGTGCCCCCGAAAAACTCGACCAGGGAAAACTGGAGCTCTCTCGAAAATTGCACGGGAGGACAGGGCATGAAGAAGAGCCGGTACAGGGAATAGCAGATCATCGGGATCCTGAAG
>PMUI01000117.1 GCA_003166955.1 Acidobacterium sp. | reverse complement strand
GGGGTTGCTGGGATCTGTCCCGCGGTTGTCTCAGGAGCGGCGGCCGGAGCGGGCTTCGGCGGAGCAGGCGTGACGTTCGCGCAACCCGTGGTGCTGACGATGGCTGTGTGTGCCAGCTCAGCCGGGGACGGCGGCGGCGGAGCCTGGGTCGGGTTATATTCCGCAGGCGGGAAGACATTGGCGGGAATCGCGGCGAGTTGCTGGATCTGCGCGAAGCCACCCGGAGGGGTGCCGTTGCAGGCGGCGTCGTTCTGGGCGCAATGGTATTTCTTGTACCAATATTCGGCGGCGGTTTCGATCTGGGTTTTGTACGGCGGCTGGGCGAACTGAGCGGCGCGGGTGAGGAACCAGACAGCGTCTTTCAGATCCTTGGGATCTTCCTGGAGGTAGGCGTTGCCGAGGTTGTAGACGTCGAGCAGCGCAGGGGCCTGGGTAGTGGCAGCAGGATCCTTATAGGACTGGAGCTCTTTGGTATAGGCGTCGATTTCGGATTTGACGTCTTTCTTCGCCGCATCGTCGGCAGCGATGGCCTCGTAGAAGACGGGGGTCGCGATGTCCTTGAGCTTGTCGTAGTCGGCCTGGGTGGTGCAGGGGTCCTTGGGAGCATTGAGACCCTGCTGGGCGACGGTGGCGGCGTCGTCGAGCTTGGCCTGGTCGCCGTTGGCTCCCGCATGTTCGAGGTAGACGACGGCGGTGAGAGCGCGCAGGTCATTGGGGCTGGCCTGGATGAGGCGCTTGGCGGCATCGAGCATTTTGGGCGCGTTCTGGGCCTGCTGATAGGTGGCCATCAAGTCCTGCAGCATGTCGATTTTGGCGACGCTGTTGGGATACTGCTGGAGGAAAGCCTCGATCGCCTGGGCCTTGGCGGCGGGAGCCGACTGGCTTTTGGCGTTAGCGTAGGCGTTATACTCCGCCGCATCCTTGATCGTGATCTGGGCACAGTTGTTCGCGGAGCCCTGTGCGGCAGCCTGGCCGTCAGCGCCCTGAGCGAAGGCAGGCAGGGAGACGATCGCGCCGGAACAAAAGCCGAACAGCGTAACCGAGGCAATAGCAAGATTCTTCATTCAACGCTCCTGGGAGAATTCGTGTGATTCCAATCTCGGATCTCAGGGACCGGTGCCTACTCAGATCAGACGCAACCATCCCGTGCACGTGATCGGCGAACCGCTGCAGCGATGCAGGATTATAAAAACCAATCCCGCGAACTGACAAGTTAACGCAGAGGGCATTCGTCAGCACGCTGCGTGGGATGCCCGCTGAACCAGAAGGATGTCGATCACGGATGCAAAGAAAGATTACACGAGAGATTGGGAAAATCGCGGGGAAAATTTCGCAAGGGAAAAAATGAGGATGGCGGAGCGGGTTCCGCGGCGAGGGAGGACGCCGGGCGCTCTCATCGGGAAGATTGAATGAGGCGGATGCGAGTGGTGAAAGCGCGGCCGAGGCCCTGGGTGAAGGTGAGGTACTGAGGGGAATCGACGTTGTTGTAGACGATGTACGGGTTGAGATTGTTGTTGATGTTCTCGGCGACGCCGCGCAGGCCGAAGTATTTTCCGCGGAAGTGGAAGCGCCACTCGAGGCCGGGACTGAAGGAGACGTAGTCGGGGAAGCGATGGGACCCGGCGGGGCCGACGATCTGCTCGGCCGAATTGAGGGAGTCGAAGGGAAAGCCGGAGTGCCAGTCGGCGGTATAGACGAAGTCCCAGTTTTTATGGATGGAGGGGAGCCACGGCGCCCAGGCGGGGAGCCAACCCCAGGAGATGACTCGGTTGGGGACATCCCAGAAGAGCGGGCCGCTTTGCTGCGGGCCGAGGAGGGGGATGGTGGGGACGTAGTCGAGGACGGAGTTGGTGGTGGCTGAGGAGCGGGTGTACGAGGCGAAGAGGGCGTAGTTGCCGGTGAAGGATTTCCGCGCGTCGAATTCGGCGGAGTAGTAGTGGTCCTGTCGGTCGTTGGTGAGGAGATAGTTGCCGGCGAGCGCGGACGGGCTCGGATTCGGGCCGTTCTGGCTGGCGTAGACAAATTCGCCGGAGAGGCGCTTCTGCATGAAGTTGGCGCCCAGGTAGATTCGCGCGGGCAATTTTTGCTGGACTCCGAGGCTCCAGTTGAGGGCGCGGGCTTCGCGAAGGGATGAATTGTTTGCAGTGAAGGTGGTTTCCAGCGGAGGGCCGGTGGGCGTGGTTCCGTCGGCGGCGTAATAGGTGTCGTAGCGGATACCGGCGAGGGCTCGCGTTAGGAATTCGAGCTGGGTGTGTTCGTAGTAGAGGCCGATGCCAGCGGTGAATTTGGTGGAGTTCTCGGCGCCGGGCGGAGAGTAGTTGAAGGCGATACGCGGCGAGAAGAGGGGACCGCGGATGATCTGGTCCCAGTCGTAGCGGAGGCCTGGTTCGAGAAGGAGGCCTTTGGCGGGCTTCCAGCGATCTTCGAGGTAGGCGCCGAGTTCGAGGTTGTCGCGGGAGAAGGGCGGGAAGGCGGGAAAGGTGCTGCGGCGGAGGAGGGTTCGATCCTCGCGCAGGTAGTTGACCGGGGCGAAGGCTTCGTATTCGTCGAAGTCGATGTGGTCGGCGTCGAAGCCGGCGCGGAACTGATGGGAGCCTGCCCAATGACGGGGCGGAAAATAGATGTCGGTGTATCCCTCGACGCGTTGGGAGCGGGTGGTCTGGGTTTCGAAGTTGCTGCCCGTGGGGAGTTCGGGAGTCAGGTCGTAGGGAATTGCGCCATGCGGCTCCCAGCCTTCGCGGTAACGCATGACGCCGAATCCGGCGTCGAGCATGACGCCGTTCTTGAAGCTCTGCTGATCGCGCACGTAGGGGAGCCAGGCGAGGATGTCGTGATTGTCGGTGCTCTGCTGCGGCGAGATGGCGGAGATGCCTTCGTAGGGCGAGTGATAGTCGTTGAAGAGCAGGCCGGCGCTGAGGCTGTTGCGCTGTGCGATGTTGGCCTGGAACTTGAGGAGGTTGCTGCCGCGGAGGAGGTTATCGGTGTCGGCATTGGAGGGGAGCTGGGGGATATAGACCTGGCTGTACTGGGTGTCGATGGCTTCAAAGAACCAAACTTTGTCGCGGCGGATGGGACCGGAGAAGACGAAGCGCGGCTCGAAGGTATCGAAGCGAATGCCGTTCTGGTTGCGGAAGGAGGGGATGAAGTCGGTCGTGTCGTAGCGGAATTTGTTGTCGCCCATGCCGGTGGTGAAGGCGATGACGCCGCCGGTGGCGCGGCCGTACTGGACAGGGTAGCGGGTGGTTTCGGTGTCGATGGAACGGACGGAGTCGGGGTTGAGGCGGAGGTCGAGGGTGCCGAAGATGGGGTTGCGGATGTCGAAACCGTCGAGGGTATCGAGGGACATCCAGGTTTCGCCGCCGGCGACGTGGACCTGGCCGGAGGAGTCGGCGACGATGCCCGGAGTGAAGGGCAGGAGGTTGCGGATGTCGATGTTGGTGGGGTAGGGGACGTTGACGATCTCCGGAACGTCGAGGGCTTTCTGGTCGGAGACCTGCTCGGTGTCAATGCCGGGTGCGGCCGCGCTGACATTGACCTGCTGCTGGATGAGCTCTACGCGGGCGAGGACTATGCGCAGGGTGGTCTGCTGCGGGTCAAGGTCCTCGGTGGTGCTGAGGTAGAAGCCGGGTTTTTCGACGCGGACTTTGTAGGGCTGGGTTTGGCGTGGAGTCCAGGAGCAGCGGCCGGCGTAGTCGGTGGCGATGTGGCGGGCGGGTTGCGAAGGCTCGTCGACGGTGACTTGCGCGGCGGGCACGACGTCGCCGTTCTGGTCGACGACGGTGAAGGTGACGGTTTTTGGGTTGGCGCTGAAGTGCTCTGCGGGGCGAGGAATTTGTGCGGACGCGGCCTCGCAGGCGGCGAGCAGTACAACGAATGCGAAGATTCCACGTTGCAGGCGTGGCATGCAATTCAAATTGAGGCAAGTTTCGTTCAATTCGTTGGACGCGGAATCCGCGAAAACCATTACCGACTATAAGGCTTGCGAAGAACGCGCAGAGGAAGAAAGCATCCCTCGGCGGCTAAAGCCGGATTGATTTTGCAGTTCTTATGGCACAGCTAAAGCTGTGCCCCTTCACGGTCCTTCGCTCCATTGAGAACCTGGGGCTCCGATGGCGAGCCCACTCAAACCAAAACCGGGCGTGGATGGGCCACTCGCGGCGCCTTCGCCGGTCGTTGCAGCACTCACCCTTTGTGAAACACGCCGGGAGTTGGTCAGTGTCACAAAAATGGTTCATTTCGCCGAGAGACAGTCCCCTGCGCGAGCAGGAAGGTGCGAACGCCAATACTACCTCGTTCATTAGTGGCCGCCGTGCTGGCGCAGCAACTCCACCATGCCGCCGTAATCAACTACTGTCGTGATCGGCGTGCCATTCTCGTCATATGTGTTAGAAACTTGTCTCCTGTCCATCACGCCATAGCCATTTGCTACTGCTCTCGGCAACGCCAACGCTAAAGGGGTTCGACCGCTGTTGTCCTCAGCATTTACGTCGGCCCCGTCGGCCAGCAGCAACTCGGCTACATCTTTGTGCCCAAGTGCAGCCGTTACGTGCAAAGGCGACAATCCGCTCTCTTCCTTGCCATTCACATCGGCTCCATTGGTCAGCAGCAGCTCCGCTAGCTCCTTGTGACCCATCACTGCCGCCGAATACAAAGGCGTCCTGCCTTTCTTGTCCTTGGCATCGACCTCAGCCTTATTGGCCAGCAGCAATCTCGCCACACCCATGTATCCCCCTGCCGCCGCCTCATGCAACGGCGACATACCGGCATTTTCTCTGGCATGAACATCGGCCCCGTGTGCCAGCAGCAATTCGGCAACGCCTCTGACCTTCGTTAAGTGCAAAGGTGTTTGGCCGAGGTTGTCTCTGGCATTTGCGTCGGCGCCTTTCGCAAGAAGCGCCTGCACTACCCCGATAAAACCGCCCTGGGAGGCCCAACCGAGAGCTGTCGATCCACTGCTTGGCTTGGCGTTGACGTTGGCCCCCCCGGCAAGAAGCGCTTGCACCACATCAAGGCAGCCGCGCTGGGAGGCCCCCATCAGCGGGGTCCAGCCGTCATTATCCTTGGCATTTACGTCGGCCCCTTTGGCAAGAAGCGCCTGCACCACATCAAGGTGGCCCTGCTGTGAGGCCCAAAGCAGCGCCGACATGCCATTGACCCCCTTGGCATTGACATCGGTCCCCTTGGCTAGCAGCGACTTGACACGGCGGAGATCATCGTTTTTTGCCGCATCGAAGATATCTTCTTTTTGCGCATTGGCGCGCGCGCCTGCCAAAACGCAGGCCAACACCGCTAGAAAGCCCAAAACTAAAAACTGTCTCCAAGAGCGTATTCCACTCAGAGCCATAAACAGTCCTCCGCCGTGGAATGGTACCAGCAAGGTGAGCATCTGGGTTCCGGGTGCGGAAGGTCAGCGGACTGGCATAAAGGACCCTTTTTGAGAGCAACTAGGATGCAACCTTTAGCTTGCCTCTAGAACCAGTCTCATAA
>PMUI01000092.1 GCA_003166955.1 Acidobacterium sp. | reverse complement strand
GAGAATTCGGGGGCACGTCACTATCACTCCTGTCTGCGGAAGAAGCGAAAGCCACTTCTGGATTCAGGGAACTGAAGTGGCTCCAACTTTGGCTTGAGAAGAGAAGGCTGATTGCCGAACCGGAAGGTGTCATGCTGCCACTATTTGTTCTCTATGATCTGCGAGTTGCGTACAAACATTTGCTTCCGGAGAATCGAAAAGAGGAGCTGAGAGAGAGTGCCGTCTCTCGTTTGAACTTGCCTGAAAACACGAAGCTGGTGGATATTTATGAGGCGCTTACCTCGGCCATTGAAGAGTCATTCAAGAGAATGACTCTAGGTTGAGGCTCACTTCTGCTCGGGCTTGGCAAATCATCCAGCGGATACAGTTGACGCGGTTCCCTTGTTGTCTTTGTACTTCGCTCAGGGCGACATCCGCAGATAGCAAAAAAAAGGCCCCTCGGGGTGAGGGGCCAATCTGCCTTGGTTCTCTCGTTGTGTGAGAGCTTTTTGGGCCTTGCCTACTTACTGAGGCTGTGCCGTTGGTTGCGACGCAGCACCCTGAGGGGAGGGCTGCGCGGAATTCTGCTGCGTCGCACCAATCGGTGAACTGCCAGAGGATGGCGAGTTCAAGGCCGCGAGACTGTTGGCCATCAGGCTGACGCGAACGATGCTGCCGGGCTTCGCGGTGGCCTGATCGCTGTTCTGATCTTCGGTGGGGATGGGAGTGTTGCCCATCGCGACTTCGTGGATCCGCCAAACCGGAATCTGCTTTTCAGCCAGATAGCGGACGACGGCCTGGGCCATTTGCTGCGAGTTGGCCATACCGGCCTCACCGCGCGAGCGCGAATAGCCTTCGACTTCGACGACATAACCCTTCTGACCCTGGAGCTGAGAGACGACCTGATCGAGAGCATCTTTGGCTTTCTCGTTCAGGACGGTCTGGCCGGGGCGGAAGTGGATGTCGGTGTTGGTGATGGGGTGGAACTGATCGAGGTTAGCCACCGTCTCGCCGAGCTGAGCGGTCTTGTCGCTCGCCTGCTGCGCGGTCTGCTGCGCCTGGGTCGCGGTCTGAGTGGCGGCGGAGGCGACCTGATTGGCCTGGTCGGCGCTGGACTGGGCAGCGTGAATGCCGTTCTGGGCGCGCTGATCGACGTCCTTAATATCGTTGGCGTTCTTGGCCTGGAGCTGATCGAGTTCGTTCAGGCGATCCTTGACGGGATCGAGCTGGCGGTTCACCCAGCTTTTGCGGGCGAAGGGGTTCATGTGACCCCAGAAACCTTCGTTGGACTTCACGGCGAGGGGAGCTTTTCCCGTGCCCGTCTGCGGGTTGGCGTTCGGGGTTGCCTGAGCGTTCGTGGAAGCGCCCGTTTGGACCTGGGGCTGTTGATCCGAGGTGGACTGCGCGACCGCCGGCAAAGCCATGCTTGCTGCAACCAGCAGTACTGTAAGGGAGCCGAGATTCAAAATGGTTTTCATAGTTTTTTTCTCTTGTACTACTGTGTTTGAAGCTTCGGGTGGGCTGCGCAGCGCCCCGTGTTGCGCAGTGATAAAGAGCACACACCGTGCCAAACCCGCGGGAGGGCGACTGAAGAGTGCAACTCGTTTGTAATCAGCGATTAGATTGGACGGGGGCGGTTGGAAGTTTACGCTGCTCCCTGTAAAAAGCGCATTTTCCGCAGGGATCGGGAAGAAATTACGCCCTCCTGGGTCCCTTCCAGGAGGACGAGCTGGAAGCCGGGTAGCTAGAAACCGGGCAGCGGAAAACCGGGCAGCGGAAGTGCGGTCAGCCAGGAAACGGTCGGCCAGCGAGGACAGCTGGAAGCCTGTCAGTAAAAAACCGGTCAGCTAAGAAGCGGTCAGTGAGCCCTTCCGCTGACCGGCGGCGCTTCGCTGAAACCTCCTTTTTACTGACCGTTTCCTACCGCTCCGTTACCTGGATAATCCGAATCTCGGGGTAGTTCTGGTTCCAGTCCTGGGGGATGTTGTCGAAGATGAGGCGGAACTCGCGGGTGTCGCCGGGGGCGAGGGGGGCGGCGCTGACGGGCTGGAGGTCGACGTAGGGCTGGCGGGTGCGGATGAGGGCGAGGGGCATGGTTTCTTTTTTGGCGATGGGGTTCTCGAAGCCGTGGAAGGCGACCTGGACGGTGATGGCGGTGACGGTCTGCTGGCCCTGGTTGGTAATTTGGCCATCGACGTAGGTGGTCTGCGATCCGGCCATGTTGCCGGCCTGGCTCATCTGGAGGTTGGAGATGGGGAGGCTGGCGGCGTAGGAGTCGGCGGGGGCGAGGCCAACTCCGCCGGGATTGGGGGGCTCGCGATGATGGGTGACGGCGACCAGCGCGAGAACGGCGATGAGAACGACGGCGAGAGCGATGACCCAGGGCAGGGGCGAACGGGGCTCGCGGGCAGAGGGGGGCTCGTTGCTGAAGAGCTGTGGCTCGGAACTCGGATTGGGGGTGGGTTTGTTGGGTGTGTTGGGCGTGGTCGACATATTTGTCCGCGTCGTTCGAGGCGATTGTACGCCTGGCGGGAAGCCGGAAGCATGAAGCCGGAAGCGGATAGCGATTGAGTTTAGATACGCGATGTGAAGAGGCGGGTGGAAGGAGAATCCGCTCGTCGGGGTGAAGCGCGGCGTCGGTCTTCGGTCATGTCGCTTCCGACTTCATGCTTCTTGCTTCCGCTTGCTTGATTGAGTCGAAGGTAACTCATGCGGCACACTGAGACAGCGGCGGAAAAATAATTCTCATGCGCCGAGTCGTCAATGCCGAAGAATGAGTCTAAGCAGGCAGCAGATTTTCCCCCTCGAGGCCCGAGTATGAATACCCTCCCCGAAGAGCCGCAGAGCTTGACGAAGAAACAGGATTACGCATATCGGGTCGCTGCGGTGGCAGCGGCTTTGTTTCTGCTTCTCACCTGGTTGACCGCGTAGCGCGGCAGTCCGCTTAAAGCGGCGGCCGGGTTGCGATGGCGACGGCTATTGGCTTGCCGTCTGACGGGCTAGGGCCCGCTTCAGCATCACTTCCAGCGCTGTCTTTTGCTCGGCGTATTCCGCGTCGGTGATTTTGCCTACGATGCGCTCTGTCTCTAACTGAAACATCTCTTCTTTGATGGCCTGAAGCATCGCGGTCGCCGCGGAACTTTGTTGATGCAGCGCTCCGGATGTGGGGCTGGCGCTGGTGGGTGTCCCATTACCAACGGTCGGTGGCGTGGCCGCGACGGGCGCTGCTGCGACCGCCTGGGCGCGCAGAGCTGTGGCTTTAACGCCGGGAGGCAAAGTCGAGATGAGGGGCGAGGGCTCATCGGCAACGATGGCCTGGCCGGGCCTCGAGCGCAGCATGAAGGCCGCAGCGATGACGAGGGCGAGGCCGAGGCCGCTGAAGAGGTACCACTTGTATTTCTGGAGCGGATCGGGAGTTCCGATGGGGACGGCTCCTGCGACGCCGCCGCCGGGACCGGACTGCGGAGTTTGATCCTGATCGGAAGGCTGAGCGCCGGGCTGGCCGGCGGGCGCGCCCTGATCGGCACCCATCCCCATGCCGGGAGCGGCTTGACCCATTCCCTGGGCGCCGCCTTGCGGGTTCTGCTGCTCGCGCGGCATCGAGCCGGTACCGGAAATGGTGAAGGCCAGGGGCGTATCGGGCTTCACGTTGGTGGCAAGATACGTTTGCGTGCCGGGGCCGCTGGCGTCAGCACCGAGGGGCTGAAAATCTTTGCCGCCGTCGAAGCTCATGCTCTTCGGCATCATGATGGCGACGTTTTCAGAGGGCAGGGTGACGCGCGTCTGCAGCTTTGCGCTGCCGGTGTAGGGAACGCGGTAGCCGACCTGGAACCGCGTTTCGCCGGGGCGCAGCGGAAAGATGAAGGCGTAGTGGCCCTTGTCGCCGACGGGCACGGGCGAGGTGGAGACGGCCATGCCGCCGGGGCCGGTGGCGGTTGCGCCTTCGAGAATCGCGTCCTGGGGCAGGTAGAACTCGAAGCTGTGCGGGCTGAGCTGGGTCTTGGGCGGCTTCGATTCGTTGCGGATGAACCAGCTCTCGGTGAAGCTGAGGCCCTGGGGGTCGGTCTCGATGCGGGAGACGTCGGCGTAGAGGTGGAGTCCGTCGACTTTGGGGGCGACGTCGAAGACATCGATGTTGACGGTGGTGGTGTTGGGCGGGACGGGGCCGTAGTAGGAGGCTTTCTGGTGCTCGACCTGGACCAGGTGCATGCCCGTGTTGTCAGGCACGTCGAAGGAGTAGTGGCCCTTCGCGTCGATCTTTGTGCGGGCGGACTCGGTCATGCCCTGCTGCAGATTGAGGAGGACAGCGGTATCACCGGCGGCGGGTTTGTTGGTGGTGCGGTCGGTGACAGTGCCGGAAATGGTGGCGGCGCTGAGCGAGAGCGGCAGAGCGGCTGCGGCGGACAGGACGGTGAGAAGGGCGAGTTTGGCGATGAGCTTCATGGTTGTTCCAGCCTTGTTCAGCATTCAGCCGTGCTGTGGAGTCAGAACGTCGGACTCGAGCAGGTCGATTTCGGCGACGGTCTCGGCGGCCTCGTTTTCGAGCATGGCGCGCTGCGAGGCGTAGTCTTCTTCGGGATACTTGCCGGCTTTGTATTCGAAGTTGAGGTCGCGGAGGTTGTCGAAGAGGACTTCGCGGCGCTCGCGCAGGTATTCGAGGCGGGTTTTTTGGTGCTGGGCTTCGACGTTGCGCTCCGGCCAGAAGACGTAGAGGAAGGCGCCGATGGCGAGGAGGGCGCAGGCGAGGGTGGTCATGGCAACTCCGTTGCTGGCCGCAGGCCACGGGCCAGGGGCCACAAGATAGATGGTGTAGAACGCAGAGCGCACAGCTCAAAATGCACAGAAGACCGCAGGCCGCAGGGCGCTGTTCTGTGGCCTGCAACCTGAGGCCTGTGGCCTGAGCGGACGCGGCTGCGGCGCGTTAGCGTCCTCATACCTCGGTCTCCTTGCGGATGCGGTCGCGCAGGTCGTTGGAGGCGGGGTCGTTTTCGACGACGGGCATGGGCGCGGTGCGGAGCCGCCATTTTTTGACGAGCAGGAAAGTGCCGGCGAGGCCGAGGATGAGGAGCCCGGGAGGCACGACCCAGGCGACGATGTTGAACTTCGTGAGCATGGGCGAGGCGAGCGCGGTGGGGCCGTATTTGTCCTGGAAGGCGACGAAGATGGCGTTGTCGCTGGAGCCCAAGTCGATGGCGGCGCGGAGCTCGCCGAGCATGCGGTCGGAGTCAGGGCAGCCGACGTGGTTGCACTCGATGAGAATCTCGCTGCAGCCGCAGGGACACATCAGCTTGTGGCCGAGGTTCTGGTAGCGGGCTTCGGTGTCGGCGGAGCCGAGGGTCATCACAGAGACCACGATGACGAGCGGGAGGATGAGGTAGCGCGCGAGGCCGGAAATTCTTCCCTCAGGGGCTAAAGCCCTCTTCTTTTTTGGGCTCTGTTCGGCACGACTGAAGTCGTGCCCTGATACATAAGCGGCCGATGTGGCATTTCGCACTCCCACCCTGCTTGCGCCCAAAAGCCGGCGCAACCAGGATGGGGCACCCATTGATTCGTGCCCCTCCGAGCCGCGCTTCGTCGAGAAATGGAACAGGTTGCGCATCAGTTCCCTGCCCTTCCGGCGGCGACGGGTTCAGCGGGTAGAGTCGCGTGATGGCGCTGGGCGGCGATGGCGGCGCTCATGTTGGGGACCAGAGCAATGCCGGTGCCGATAATGGTGACGATGAGGCCGATCCAGATCCATGCAACGAGGGGGTTGAGGAAGGCCTTAATCACGGGCTGGCCGGTTGCGGGGTCTTTGCCGGCGTAGATGACGTAGAGGTCTTCGATGAGGGTGGAGTGGTTGGCGACGATGGTGGAGGGCTGCTGGGTGGCGGCGTAGACGCGCAGCTCAGGCGAGAGCTTCGTAACGAGGCGATCGCCGCGGTAGACATTCAGCAGCGCGAATTCGGTGTCGTAATTCGGATTGGAATCCTGGGAGAAGTCCTCACACTCGACGCGATAAGGGCCGAGGACGAAGCTCTCCTTGTAGCTCATCGTCTGCTCGTGGCTCTGGTTGAAAGCCTGGCCACCAATACCAATGAAGATGAGCACGATGCCGAAGTGGACGATGTATCCGCCGTAGCGGCGCGTGTTGCGGCGGGTGAGCTGAACCATCGAGACGAAGAGGTTCTGGCCGGATTTTTGCCGGATGACTTTGCCGCCCTTGTAGAACTCGGCAAAGATGGCGGTGAGGACGAAGGCGGCCATCGCGAAGGTGATCCAGGCATAGAAGGCGCCTTGCCCGTCGGTGGTGAAGATCGTCCATGGATGGACGCCGAGGGGGATGATGGCGATGGCGACGATGAGGGCGGCAATGCCGGGGGCGACGAAGTTGCGGCGGATGCTCTTGATCGACGTGGAGCGCCACGCGAGGATCGGGCCGATGCCGGTGAGGAAGAGCAGGAAGACTCCGATCGGCACAGCCACGCGGTTATAGAAGGGCGCGCTGACGGTGACGCGATTGCCCTGCACGTATTCGGAGAGGACCGGGAAAAGCGTGCCCCAGAGGACGGTGAAGCAGGCGGCGAGGAGGACGAGGTTGTTGAAGAGAAAACTGGATTCGCGCGAGACGAGCGACTCGAGCTGGTGGTCGGACTTCAGATGGTCGCGGTGGAGGATGTAGGTGAAGGTGCAGATGGCGAGGGTGATGACGAGGAAGACCCAGAACCAGGTTCCGATGGCGGACTGCGCGAAGGCGTGCACGGAGCTGACGAGGCCGGAGCGCGTGAGCAGCGTGCCGAGGATGGCGAGCATGAAGGTGGAGAAGATGAGCCAGACGTTCCAGGACTTCATCATGCCGCGCTTCTCCTGCATCATGACCGAGTGCAGGAAGGCGGTGCCGGTGAGCCAGGGCATGAGCGAGGCATTCTCGACGGGGTCCCAGCCCCAGTAACCGCCCCAGCCGAGCACCGAATAGGCCCAGTGCATGCCGAGGAAGATGCCGACGGTGAGGAAGAGCCAGGTGACCATGGTCCAGCGGCGGGTGATGTGGATCCATTTTTCGCCGGGGTAGCGCATCATGAGCGCGCCGAGGGCGAAGGCGAAGGGCACGCTGAAGCCGACGTAGCCGAGGTAGAGCATCGGCGGGTGGATGACCATCTCGTAATACTGCAGGAGTGGATTGAGGCCGTTGCCGTCGGGCGGGATTGCGCCTTGCACGAGCGAGAACGGCGTGGCGGCGACGTTGACGAGGAGAAGGAAGAAGACCTGAATGCCGGCGAGGATGGTCGAGGCGTAGGCGGTGAGTTTGACGTCGACTTTGTGGCGGACGCGAAGTACGAATCCGTAGGCGGAAAGAAGGAATGCCCAGAGAAGGAGGGAGCCTTCCTGTCCGGACCAGAGGGCTGCGAACTTATATTTAAGGTCCAGCGCGCGGTTGGAGTGCTCCGCGATGTAGGCGACGCTGAAGTCGTTGGTGAAGGCGGCCCAGACCAGGGCAAAGGCGGCGCAGGCGGTGGCAAAGAAGCTGGCGATGCCGGCGCGGCGCGCGGTCTCGGCGAGGCGCTCGGGGGACATGTGAAAGCCGCCCACCAATATCCGGTAGAGCAAACCTCGCGCGCCGGTGGCGAGCTGGCGGAGTGCGACGGCTCCGGCGAGCAGGTTATAACCGCTCAGAGCAAGCGCAACGAGGAGTGCAAAAGCGCCAAATGCAGGCATAGGGATGACTTTCTGATTGTCGCACTTTCAGGGGACCGATGACGGGGTGCGGCAACCAGGGAACATGCTGATCTTCGCGTCTGAGGCGGGAGTGGGGATGTGACAAATCTCACAAGAGCAGCAGGAAGCGGGAAGCAGGAAGCCAGTAGCCGCGAGCAAAAGTCGAGGAAAAGTACAAATAGGAAGGAAAGGCCAGCGCGAGGCAGGAGTAGCTACCCGCTACAGGCTTCCTGCTACAGGCTGCTTCCAGCTTCCTGCTACGCTGTGCGGCCGATGGGTTGGGAGAGGAGCATGCGGACGAGGGCGAGGAGTTCGTCGGGAGGGAAGGGCTTCACGCGGAAGATGACATCGAGGTCGCAGTAGTCGTCTTCGGCTTCGGCCAGACCGCTGAGCACGACCACGGGAAGATCGGGGAAGCGCATGCGGAGGATCGCGACAAACTCGGGGCCATTCATGCCGGGCATCAGGTGGTCGGTGACCACGAGGCCTACCGGGCGCAGGCCGCCGGCCTGATCGAGCATGGCAAGAGCCTGGTGCCCGTTGCAGGCAACAGCAACGTTGCCGCCGGAGCGGGAGAGGATGGCTTTTCTGGTGGTCGCCTGAATGCAATTATCGTCCACCAGCAAAATGTCAGCGATCATTGGGATGGGAGATTCCTTCTGAACGGTTTTGGTTGCCTTGCCTCTTGCCCGGGGGTTACGAAAAATATTCTCTTTCCTGACCCAGGAATCCGTTTTACCCGCGGGTATCAAAAAAGGCAAGGCCGGTCGGGGGAATCCGGATGCCACTTTCGTTACCTTGGGTGGAATTCCGAAGGGGGAAGAGAAAAAGGGCGGAGGATGATCTCCTCCGCCCTTGTGTATTTGTGCCGTGATCCTCCGGCTCTGCGGTATAGCTTTCCGGCTTTGCCGACGATCTTCCGGCTCAGAAGGTGAGCTTCGCCTTGAGCTGGATGATGCGCGGGGCCGCATCGGCCGAAAGCAGAAAGGCGGAAGTCCGGGGGGACCTCCGCCTTGATTGGCTGCCGTCAAAAGCGGCAGGTGGGGTGGGTGGATTCTAGAATTCGGCTCTCAGGCCAAACTCCATCTTGCGCGGCGTGTTGAGCTGAGTACTGATGACACCCCAGTCGGTCGAGTCGTTCAGCGCCAGATAGGGATCGTTAAAGATGCGGTGGTTGAGGATGTTCGTTGAGATGAACGAGAACTCAAAGGTCGCCGACTCCAGGATGCGAATGTTCTTCTTGACCTGGGCATCGAGGTTCCAGTAGGTCTGGCCTGTGAACGGACCCTGGCCAGGGTTCTTGGTGTCGATGCCGAGGATGGGAGCCCGCACCTGGTTCCAGACGGAGACCGGATTCTTGAACAGGTTGACGGACGGAGTGCTCAGGACGTCATCGCCTACGCCCCCGCTGCCGGTCACGCCGAAGTGCGCGGAATGGCCGCCGTTGTAAGGAGTGTTAAAGACGCACTGCTCGTTGTCGAAGTAGTCGGTCGCGTCTCCGCCGCCCCACGCCTGGCCATCTGTGTTGGTGTTGCAGTAGACCGGCGCGCCGGAGCCGGCAGTGAAGATGGGAGCAAAGGTCCAGCCTCCAGCCACCCGGCCCAGAGCACCCTGCTGGCCCTTGAACCAGGGCTCGGTCGCGATCATGTAGGTGTTGTAGACCAGCTTGCGCTGGAAGTTCTGTAGACCGTACATCGCGCCAAGGTTGTAGGGATCGTTGGGAGTGTATTCGCTGGAGGCCTGCACGACAGCTCCGGTACCCAACGCCTTGCTCCAGGTGAAGTTGTGCTGCATGGTGAGGCCGTGCCAGCCGCGGGTGCCGAAGCTCACGAAACCGGCGTTGTAGTTTCCATAGCCGACGCTTGCGTTCTCGGCGATGCCGGAGCTCATCTGTCCGCTGCCGCCATTGGCTTGGCCGGGAATGGCGGTATTCTGCATGGTGCGCGGGAAGTTGAAGCCGCCACTGTCCAGATCGGACCAGGTGCTCCAGACCGCCTGCGATTCGAGGTTGCCCAATTCCTGGTCAAGGACCGCGGCGGTGCAACTCGCATAGCCGTTGCAGTAGCCGGTTCCCTTGAGGGCGTTTTCGAAGAAGCCCTGGGCCGGCGCCGCGGCGATGAAGCTCTTATAGGCGGCGGCGGCGCCAGGCACGTTGGCGCCGCAGGCTCCCGCGGAGACAGTGCAGTTGAGATATTTCTCGAGGTTGGCGTAAGCGGTCTGGAACTGCTGGCCGCCCACGGACATCATGTAGGGGACGTTGTTGAGGTTGATCGGCTGATATTCATGATGAATGATGCGGCCGATATAACCAACTTCGAGCAGCGACTTCTGCCCGATCTGGCGCTGGACGGTGAAGTCAAGCGAGTCGATGACGTTGGGGCGGAAGTGCGGATCGGTGGCTTCGCTGGCTGACCCGGCGATGGAGTTATAGCCAGGGAAGACCGGCTGGGGCAGGGTAGGTGTGGCCGCTGGGAGCGGAGCCGAGTTTCCGTCGATGCCGATGCGGAAGGCGTTGGAGGCAGTTGGGTTGGTGGGACCGCAGGCGCCGGACATGAAGTTCTGCCGGCACTGCACGGCCTGGATCAAACCGATGCCGAGCAGCGGGGAGAGCACCAGATCCACGCCGTTCAGACGGCCATAGAGACGGCCGTAGCCGCCGCGGATAACCGTGGCTTTGGAGAAGCTGGGATTCCAGGCGGCTCCGATGCGCGGGCTGAACGAACCGTAGAAGGGCTGGTAGGGATACTTGTAGCCGTTGCCTACGTTGTGAACGAGGGCGAAACCGATCTCGGGGTTGTAGGCGGATCCCTGAAGCGCGGCGTTCTTTCGCTGGGTTAGATAGTCCTCAGTCTGGACGGGCTCATCAGAATCGTCCACCAACACCGTCTGTTTACCCTGGGCTTCGGTGGGGGGCATTTCGAGGGTGTAGCCCATGCCGTAGGTCAGAGTGAACGAAGGCTTCATGTGCCAGGTATCGCTGAAGTAGCCGTTGTAGTAGGGAATCGAGCTCTTGTCGAAGGCGTGGGTGTGGGGCGGATTCAGCGCCAGGTTATTGCCCACACGGGTGTAGGCGGTCTGCGAATCGGTCACGATGCCCAGGACCGCGGCCGCCAGGCGCTTCGCGGTGGAGGTCTGGGGATACCCGCCGCCCAGCGTGGACATGTCGACTTCGTCCGCGCCGGTACCGCCGGAGATACCCAGCTGATAGGTGTTGGTGAAGTTGATGCCGCCGCCGTTGTCGCTGCGCTGGTGGTAGTCCCAGTTGTGCTGGTACTGGCCGCCGAACTGAAGAAGGTGATTCCCCTTCAGGACGGTGACGTTGTCGCTGAGGAAGTTGTCGTGGCCATCCCAGAAACGGGTACGAACGCTCTGCGTGTTGAGGTTGAAGGGAGACAGCACATAGGTAGCGGATTCGCCGAAGGGCTCCATGGCGCCACCGAGGCCGGCAGCCTGCGGAGGCGCGTCCTCGTCGGACCACGACCAGTAGTTGCGCAGGAAGCTGTAGTGGAAGTCGTTGGTGGTACTGGAGGAGATAGTGGTGGTGAGGCCGGTGACCAGATACCAGGGCTGCTGCGGACGGTGAGAGACGGCCGTCGGGGTACCGAGCTTATCGCCGGTAAAGAACCCGCCGATGTCGACCTGGCTGGTGTTGACCAGCGTCTCCTTGAAATAGCGGTAGCTGGTGAACCAGTGCGACTTGGAGCCGAAATCGTGATCGACGCGGAAAGTAGCGTCGTCGCTGTTTTCCGGGGTGAGAACGTTGGCCTTGAACTCCTGCTCGTTGGCCTTGTCGCAATAGGTGCCGGAGAGTCCGTTGCACGATGCAACGTTGGCGGGCGGCATGTACTTCTGCCACATCGCCTGAACCACGGGATCGATGCCGATACCGCGGGGGTCGATGGTCTTCATGTTGTAGGCCGTGCCGCCGACGGTGATGGTTCCACTCTCGAGAGCGGGAGTGGGCACGATTTTGGAAACCGTCGTCGACTGCGGGAACCGGTAGCCTTCGTAGAACCCGAAGACGTACCAGCGGCTGCCCAGGACGGCTGGCAGGAAGAAGCCGCCGGCCTTGGCTCCGAAGCGGTTGTAGTGGTAGCTGGTCAGGGGCGTTCCGGTCTGGTTGTTGTCCCAGGTGTTAGCGCTGAAGTTGTTGTCGAGGTAATACTCGTAGACGCCACCGTGCCAGCGGTTGGTGCCGCGCGGCGTGACCAGTTCGACTTGGGCGCCCGCGGAATTGTCGAAGTCCGCCGTCTGGTTGGTTGCGTTGACCTTGAACTCCTCTACGCTGTCCGCCGGGGTGGGGAGCACGCCGGTTGGTCCGTTGGCGAGGGCGCCGTTATTGCCGGCAATACCGGTCGGGTCACCCGCGAAGGTGCTCGTATAGACGGTCATGGAGCCGTCCATGTCGTTGGAGTTGTTGCCGCCATCGAGCAGGAAGGTGCTCTGGTCGACGACCGCGCCGGCGACACTGCCATCGGGGCTGACGCCGGGCTGGAGTTCGGTGAAGGAATTCACGTCATGGTTGAGGCTGGGCAGCGAGTTGATCGCTTCCTGAGGGATCGTCTGGCCGACCGTGGAATTCAGGGTCTGGAGCTCGGTGCCGATGACCTGGACCTCGACTGTTTCTTTGCCCCCGCCGACGGGGAGCTTGAGGTCGGTTGTGGTCTGGGTTCCGACATTGACCACAACGCCTTCAATCTTGGCCGTCGAAAAACCTGTCTTGGTCGCGACCACTTCATAGGTTCCCGGAGGAACCGTCGTAAAGGCATACTTGCCGGCACCGTTGGAGACCGCCGACAGCTTGGTGCCGGACGAAGGGTCGCTCAGGGTCACGGTGGCGCCTGCGATGAGCGCTCCGCTGGGGTCGGTGACCTCGCCGACGACGGTGCCTGTGTTTGTTGCCTGGGCCGATGCGGGTTTGACGTTCGCAAATGCGCACAGCGCTGCGACCACTACGACGATCCACTGCAACTTCAGTTGCCTCATTCCAGATCCTCCATTAGGGTTCACGGCCTTGCAGCAAAATTCACGGCTCCCGGGCGAACAGGAAGGGCGGGCCCGGATCTGGCAAAAAGGCCCACAGCAAGCCTGGGAGGCCTTTGCCCTTGGTTTTTGAAACCGAAGCAGGTAATGGACTGCTACTCAACAACCAGAAGGTGGTCCTGGTTCAAGAGAACAAGCAGACTGGCGTGGGGAACGCTTTGAATGACAAGGCTAGCAATCGGAAGTCCAATTTCGGACAAATGGCCAGCTCGTCCCCAAGCCTATGAAATCAGGTACTTAAGTACCGTTGCTCGCCCAGAGAATCTGAAAATTCATATTCCTGACATCATTTCTCTTCCGAATTGCAGATGACAGTGACGTGCCCCCGAATTCTCATCCATTCATAACTGGAGCTTCTCGGTTAAGGTTTAGCTCCGAGATATTCTCGTCGCCGCCGAGGCTGTGCGGATGTGGGAAGCGCGAAGCGGTTTCCACATCTGCATAGCCTGTTGTTGCCCGCCGGAGCTCATCCGGCGTGCGATAACACAGCGAACTGTGCGGTCGCGCGCAGTTATACTCTCGCCGCCAGCCTGCCAGTGTAACCCGCACGTCGTTCAGCGTGCGGAACCAGTGCACGTTC
>PMUI01000132.1 GCA_003166955.1 Acidobacterium sp. | reverse complement strand
GAACGTGCACTGGTTCCGCACGCTGAACGACGTGCGGGTTACACTGGCAGGCTGGCGGCGAGAGTATAACTGCGCGCGACCGCACAGTTCGCTGTGTTATCGCACGCCGGATGAGCTCCGGCGGGCAACAACAGGCTATGCAGATGTGGAAACCGCTTCGCGCTTCCCACATCCGCACAGCCTCGGCGGCGACGAGAATATCTCGGAGCTAAACCTTAACCGAGAAGCTCCAGTTATGAATGGATGAGAATTCGGGGGCACGTCACAACGCTGCGTCAGTTCAGCGAACTGGTCCGCGGCACTGTAGCACTGCTCAAGAGGGAATTCTGGAGGACCCGAAGGCCCTGATTCCTGCTGCCCTGTCACGGCATCTTCGAGTTTGGCTGAAATACTGGTCATTAGTCAAGTACGTTAATGCCCATCTATGTATTTGAATCTAAAGTTCAAACTGTCTAAGAATATAAATTCAAATTACTTCCTGCCGGGTTGATCGAGATGGCCGGGGCAGACTGGCGGTTATCCCACCCTGCTTGCGCCAAACGCGGGCGCAACCAGGATGGGGCACCCGGGTTCCTGTGCCCGGAAAAAAGAAAAAAGGCTCAGCGCTGGCTGAGCCTTTTTTCTTTTTTTCACCTAAGTTCAGGATACCAAACCGGGGGAATAAACCTGCCAAAATTCTTGGGTGACTTTGGCGTGGAAGTGGCTTGGAATCAGGGGTGATTACTTCGGTTTTTGGGTCTCCCTCTTGACAATTTTTTGGGAGGAAGCGGGGAGCCTGGAGCTGGGAGCCTGGAGCTGGGTGCTGGGAGGGTGTGTGAACCGGAAAGTGCTCGGTTTCGTACTGGGTTGGGACACCCCATGTTTGACAGACTATTTTACAAATAGTATATAGAGACCATCATGATGAGAAACGACGAGCATCGCGATTTGTTTCCGGGGGCGCTTGAGCTGATGATCCTGCAGACGCTGTATCGGAGGCCGATGCATGGATATGCGCTGGCGCAGTACATCAAGGCGGTATCGGACGAGCTGCTGCAGATCGAGGAAGGGTCGTTGTATCCGGCGCTGCAGCGGATGCTGAAGGCGGGTTGGCTGGAGTCGGAGATGGGGATGTCGGCGAGGAACCGGCCGGTACGCATTTATAAGGTTACGGCGGCGGGGGCCAAGCGGCTGGAAGAGGAGATTTCGAGCTTCGAGAAGATGTTTGCGGGAATCAGGCGGGTACTCGCCTGATCCAGCTCGGAGCTGGTAGCTGGAAGCTGGAGGCTGGAAGCCGGTAGCGGGTAGCGGGTAGCGTGTGGAGCGTCGTAGGGAGGACTTGCTCATGAAGCTTTTTTCGCGGCGGCGGCGGTTTGAGGAGCTGGCGGAGTCGGTGCGGGAGCATCTGGCGGAGCGCGTTGATGAGTTGGTGAGCGAGGGGATGGCGCGTGAGGAGGCGGAGTTCGCGGCTCGGCGGGAGTTCGGGAACGTGGCGCTGATGGAGGAACGCGGCCGGGAAGTTTGGCAGTGGCCCACAGTCGAGAGCGTGTTGGCGGATGTGAGGTTTGCGGTGCGGCAGCTGGTGAAGGCGCCGGGGTTCACGTTGACGGCGGTGGCGACACTGGCGCTGGGGATTGCAGTCGACGCGACGATGTTCAGCCTGGTAAGCGCGTTTTTGCTGCCTCGTTTGCCGGGGCGTGAGCCGCAGAAGGTGGTGGTGCTTTCCTCAGTGAATCCGAATACGAGCTTTTTGCCGGATGCCTATCAGGTGTCTCCGCCCAATTATCTCGAGTGGCGGGCGGACCGGGGTGTTTTCGCGGACATGGCAGCCGCCGATGAGGGGCGGACCGGAAGTCTGTCGGGGTTGACGACACGATCGAGCGACGCCGCGGGGCAGGCGGAGGCGATCCAGTATGCGGCGGTTTCACCGAATTACTTTGGGATATTCGGTGTGACGCCGGAGGTGGGGCGCACGTTCACGGCAGGGGAGGACTTAGCGGGGCGGAATCACGTCGCGATCCTGAGCTACGGTCTGTGGAAGCGGCGTTTCGGAGGAGACCCGGCTGTGGTGGGAAGGACGGTGCGGCTGAATCGCGAAGACTACACGGTGGTGGGGGTGATGGGTGGGGACTTCAGATTGTTCGGATTCATGCCGCAGCTGTGGACGCCGCTAACGCTGAACGCTTCAGACGCAGAGCCGGCAGCGCGCAAGAGCCGCTGGCTGATTCTGTTTGCGCGGCTAACGCCGGGGGTGACGCTGGCACAGGCGCGCGCCGAGATGACGAGGCTGGCGCAGCGGGCGCAGCAGGATTTTCCTGACACGGAAAAGCGGTGGGGAGCAGCGGTGAGGACGCTGCCCGATTACCTGGTTTATGAATTCGGCATTCGCAACGCACTGACGGTGATCATGACGATGGTGAGTTTTGTCCTGCTGATCGCATGCGCCAATGTGGCGGGGCTGCTGCTGGCGCGCGGGGCAGGAAGGCAGAAGGAACTGGCGATTCGCGCTTCGCTGGGCGCAAGCCGGATGCGGGTGATGCGGCAATTGCTGACGGAGGGTCTGGCGATCGGGCTGGCGGGCGGCGGAGCGGGGTTGGCGCTGACGATCCTGGGAGTTCGGGTGTTGCGGGCCAGCCTCAGATTCAACGAAGCCATCAGTTCCATATCGTTACATCTGGACTGGCATGTGGTGGTGTTTGCGCTGGGTATTTCGCTGGTTGCGGCGGTGCTGTCGAGCGTGGTTCCAGCGCTGAAGGCATCGCACACGGACATCGAGGCGGGACTGAAGAGCGAGAGCCGGACGTCGTCGGCGGGGCAGGCGCGGAGCCGGCTGCGGGCGGTGCTGGTGGGCGGAGAGATCGCGATGGCCCTGTTTCTGCTGATCGGGAGCGGCCTGCTTATTCGGGGGATCTATCTGCTGGAGCATCAAAAGCTGGGCTTTCGGCAGGATCACCTGCTGACGGCGGGCGTGCTTCTGGATCATGCGCAGTACAGCGACGCCGCGCGGCAAACGGTATTCGTTCGCGAGGTTGTGCGTCGTCTCGAGGGAATTCCGGGCGTCGAGGTCGCAGCGGTTGCATCCGATCTTCCCGCTGCCGGGGGGAACAGCGTTGCGGTCCGTCTGGATGGGGAGCCGGTATTGCCTGCGACCGAACAGCGCAGCGCGCTCGATGCACAGGTGACTCCGGGATATTTCCGGGCAGCGGGGATTCCACTGCTGCGCGGCCGCATGCTGACGGCGGCGGATGACGATAAGGCGCCATCCGTCGTGCTGGTGAACGAGGAGTTTGTGCGGCGTTATTTTCAGAATCGCGACGCTCTGGGCAAGGAAATAGAGCTGGACGACCAGGGCGGGAGACCCGTGCGGAGCCAGATTGTGGGCGTGGTGAGCAATGTCAGGTACTACTCCGAAGAAACGCGATTCGATCCGGAGGTGTACCAGGCGTTTGCGCAGAAGCCGGTAGCATCGTTTTCTCTGATGCTGAGGGCCAGCGTGGACCCGAACAGCCTGATCCCCGCATTACGCCACGCGGTTTCCGAACAGGACCCAGAGCTTCCTCTGCTGCGGGTGATGAGCATGGACGGGGTGATCGAGGTTCAGCGGAACGGGGATCCTGTTTTTTCGCGGATGCTCGCCATCTTCGCACTTCTGGCGCTGATTCTTGCGGCGATTGGAGTTTACGGACTGATCGCGTATTCGGTGGTGCAGAGGACGCACGAGATCGGGATTCGTATGGCGCTCGGAGCCAAAGAGTCGGCCATCTTGTGGATGATCCTGCGGGAAGGTTTGAAGATCGCCGCCATTGGTTCGGCGATTGGGCTGGCGATGGCTCTCCCGCTACCCAGACTGTTGGACTCGATGTTCGAGGGCTTTCATTTTGGCGCGCCCGAGGTTTACGCGATGGTGGCGGTGGCGATGCTGATAGTTGTGGTTGCGGCGACGTACGCACCTGCGCGACGGGCGGCGCGGGTGGATCCGACGAGGGCGCTGAGAAGCGAGTAGCTGGGAGCTGGAAGCTGGAAGCGGGAAGCGGGAAGCGGGAGAGGGTGCGGATGAGGAATTTGTTCTCGCGGGGGCGGCGGTATGAGGAGTTGGCGGAGTCGATGTGGGAGCACATCGATGAGCGGGTGGCGGAGCTGGTGAGCGGGGGGATGGCGCGGCGGGATGCTGAGTTTCGGGCGCGGAGGGAGTTTGGGAATATGACACGGATCGAAGAGCAGAGTCGTGAAGTCTGGCAGTGGCCTACGGTGGAGAGCGTGTGGGCGGATGTGAAGTTCGCGGTGCGTCAGATGCGTAAGTCGCCGGGATTTGCGGCGGTGGTGATCGTGACGCTGGCGCTGGGGATTGGGGCGAACACGACGGTGTTCAGCATTGTGGATGCGGTGATGCTGCGGCCGCTTCCGTATGCGCAGCCGCAGCGGCTGGTGGAGGTGCAGTCACGGGAGGCGACGGCAGCGATTTTCAGCGGCGCGGTTTCTTATCCGGATTTCTTCGACTGGCGGGCGCAGAGCCACAGCTTCGAGCGGCTGGTGTCGTATGACGACACGTCGCTGACGCTGACGGGGGTGGAGCGGGCGGCGCATCTGGACGGCGAGGTGGTGAGCTGGGATCTGCTGCCACTGCTGGGAGCAGCGCCGGAGTTGGGGCATGGGTTTCGTCCGGAGGACGAGAAGCTGGGCGCGCGGGTGGTGCTGATCAGCCATGCGCTGTGGGTGTCGCGTTTCGGATCGGACCCGGCGGTGGCGGGGCGGACGGTGCAGCTGAGCGGCCGAACGTTCACGATGATTGGGGTGATGCCAGCGGGTTTCCGGTTTCCGCTGGATGCGCCGAAGACCGATTTCTGGACGACGCTGGCGCTGGACAACGATGGAACACCGCGGGCGGCAACGGCAAATCGCGGCAGCCATTCGCTGGCCGTGATAGGGCGGCTGAAGCCGGGCGTGACGGTAGCGCAGGCGGACGCGGAGATGCAGGCGATTGCGGCGCGGCTGGCGCAGCAGTATCCGGACACGAATACGAAGCACAACTCGGCGCGGGTGGAGAGCGAGCTGACGGCGCTGCTGGGCGACACGCGCACGCTGCTGATGGTGATTCTGGGAGCGGTGGGGCTCGTGCTGGTGATTGCGTGCGGAAATGTAGCGAACCTGCTGCTGGCGCGGGCGCGCGAGCGGGAGCGCGAGTTGGCGATGCGTTCGGCGCTGGGGGCGAACCTGGCCAGAATTGCGCGGCAAATGCTGGTGGAGAGCGTGACGCTGGGAGTGGCGGGTGGGGTGGTGGGATGCGCGCTGGCGTTTCTGGCGACGCCGGCTGTGCTGCGGCTGATTGGCAACAGCGTGCCGCGAGCGGTGGACGCGGGAGTGAATCTGCCGGTGCTGGGATTTGCGCTGCTGGTGGCCCTGGTGTCGGGCGTGGTGTTCGGACTGGTTCCAGCGGTGATGGCGGCGCGGGGGGATCTGTTGTCGCCGTTGCAGTCGGGCGGTCGCGGCGATATCGGCGGGCAGCATCGTCTGGGGTCGATGGTGATTGTGGGGCAGGTGGCGCTGGGCATTGTGCTGACGGCGGGCGCGGCGCTGCTGATGACGAGTTTTGTGAAGCTGGCGCACAGCGATGAGGGTTTCAATCCGGATCATGTGCTGACGTTGAACTTCGAGACGCCGGATTCGAAGTATCTGCACACGCGGCCGGCGTTCTACCGGGAGTATTTCGAGAAGCTGCGGGCACTGCCGGGCGTGCAGACTGCGGCAGGGACGATGTTGCCGCCGATGACGGACAACAGCGCGCACCTGAGCTTTGAGGATCCGGAGCATCCGGTGTCGAAGGGACAGCAGCCGAACGCGAGGGTGGATGTGGTGTCGACGGACTATTTCCGGACGATGGGGATTCCGCTGGTGGCGGGGCGGGATTTCAGCGATGGGGATACAGAGGATTCGCCGCAGGTGATGATCGTGACCCAGGCTTTCGCGCGGAAGTATTTTCCCGGCGAGAACGTGTTGGGGAAGAAGCTGAAGCCGGGCGCGGGGGACGGGAAGCCGGAGGGTCCGGCGTGGCGCACGATTGTGGGTGTGGTGGGGGATATCCGGCATGCGGCGACGGAGCGAGAGATGGAGCCGATGTACTACCTGCCGGCGAGCCAGTTGTCGACGTGGTGCTGTTTGTATTCGGCGGTGCGGACGGGGATGGACCCGATGAGCCTGGAGCCGGAGGTGCGGAGCCTGGTGACGTCGATGGACCGGGACATTCCGGTGACGGACGCGCACACGATGCGGGATCTGATCGGGATGCAACTGGCGCAGCCGCGGTTTGCGATGGTGCTGCTGGGCGCGTTTGCAGGGCTGGCGCTGGTGCTGACGGTAGTCGGTCTGTATGGGGTGATGGCGTACTCGGTGGCGCGGCGGACGCGAGAGATTGGCGTGCGGCTGGCGCTCGGAGCGCGGCGCGGCGCGGTGCTGCAGATGGTGATGCGGCAGGCGGCGATCCTGGTGGGCGCGGGGATGGCGATTGGACTGATCGCGACGGTGGCGTCGGGGTCGGTGCTGCAGTCGTTGCTGTATGGAACAGGGTCGCGGAACCCGGTGGTGCTGGCGGCGGTGTGTTGTGTGGTGGCAGTGGCCGGGTTGGTGGCGGCGTATGTACCGGCGATGCGGGCTGCGGGGGTGGATCCGATGGTGGCTTTGAGAAGCGAGTGAAGCCGGAAGCCGGAAGCTGGAAGCCGGAAGCTGGAAGCCGGTCAGATAAGACGCTGACCGGTTGCTGGTTCTGCGCTCATTTAACGCGGGTGGGTGAGGTGGCGGTGAGGGTGGAGAGAAGATTCGCGGCGGAAGGGGGCGGCTGCACGGTGCCGGAGAAGATGTCGGAGCCGCTGAGTTTTTTGCCGTAGATTTTCTCGTTTGAGTTTTCGTCGGGGCCGAGGGAGGTTCCGGAGAGCGAGATGCCGGCGAAGACGCCCTGGGAGCGCGAGTAGGAGAGCATTTCGGCGGACATGGAGGCGTTGGTGGAGGCTTCGGCGGTGCGGCCGACGGGGCCGGCTGCGACGCTGGCGTCGGAACCGAGCTTGGCCTTGCCGTTCATGACGGCGTGCGCGCCCTGGTCATTCATGACGAGGACGACGAAGTCGGTGGCCTGGCCGCCGATCTGAAAGCCGACGCTGCCGCCGCTGGACTGCATCATGATGGGGGGACTCCAGGGTCCGTCGAAATTATTGCCGCTGCGGCAGGTCATGATGCCGCGGCCGTATTGGGCGGCGACGATGAAGCCGCCTTTCTTGACGGAGGGAAGAATGATGACGCAGTAGGCCTTGTTGAGGAGGTCATGGGAGATACCGCTGGGGCTGTCGAGGAGTTCTTTGAGGACATCGCCCGAGGCGGTGATTCTGGCCGTGTCGGGATCTTCGTCGGCGGCGCGGGCGATGAGGGGCGTGAGGAGGCAGAGGAGGGTTAGGGCTGCGATGGCGACGGGCTGCATCCTGCGAAGCTGGGTGCGATGACTTTGCTGGATCACGACGATCTCCTTTTTTTGAGGCCTGAGACATGCCTTTTGATGCGTGAGCCGGTGTTGGGGTTCAGTCACGGGCGGAGGTGGGTACGGTTAGGGGAGGTATTGGGCGGGGATTTTGTCGGTTGCGTCTTCGGCTTGCCAGACGATTTCAATGACGTGCCAGGTCTGCCCATCGTTAATGGCCTGGATGGAGTTGATGCCACGGGCGAGGGGCTTGCCGGCGAGGGTGGTTTCGTAGGTGCTCCAGAGATGGGCGATGTGGCCGAAGGTCTCGGACTGATATTTGAGCTGGTGCTCGGTGACAACGGCGTCGTTGTTTTTGGCGACGGCGGTGATCCAGTCATCGACGCTGAGGACGTGGGGGCCGACGGCGCCGACGGGGATGAGACGCACGTTGGGAAGGAAGAGCTGGCGGAAGCAGGCGCGGTCTTTGTTGGCGGGGCCGGAGATGGCGTCGTCGATGGCGGCGATGAGCTGGTCGAGGGTGGCTGTTGGTGGGCAGGCGGTTGGGGCTGCCGGGGTGGCCGTGGGTGGGGTTTGGGTTTGGGCGTGTAGGGCGAACCCGTATCCCAACACCAGGGACATGGGGCACCCGGTGAGGGCGAGAAGGATGAGCATTCGGCGCATGGTGGGAGTGTACTCGCGACGATCAGCGATCAGTGGTCGGCGATCAGAAAAAGCCAAGTCCGGCAGCATCGGTGGCAGGTGCGAGGATGGCGAGAGTGGCGTATAGTCCAGCGTGCCTCCCCCGAGGAGAAAAGACATGCGATTAAGAAACCTGATCCTGACGGCGGCGTTGTGTTTTGTGGGAACCGCTGTGTGCTTTGCCGATAATCCCAACATGGGCACATGGAAACTGAACGTTGCCAAATCGAAAATTCCGGCAGGACTGCCGACGAACACGACGGTCGTCTACGAGGCGGCAGGGGACCAGATCAAAGTGACCACGGATGGAACGGACAAGGATGGCAAACCGACGCATACCGAGTGGCTGGGGAAGTGGGACGGCAAAGCCTATCCGATGACCGGCGATTCGTCGGCCGATACGCGTTCGTACAAAGAGAGCGGGACTTCGCTGACGTTTTCGAACATGAAGGACGGCAAGGTGGTGCTGACCGGACACATTACGGTGTCGGCGGACGGCAAGACCCGAACGTCGCGCACGACCGCCACCGACGCGAACGGCAAGAAGATAACGGGCACCTCGGTGTACGACAAACAGTAAGACGACGGTTCCACAGAGAGATTCCGGGCACGCGAGGCTGGTGCCCGGGGCTCTTCCCACCTGCTTCGCCCTCTTCACAATCTTGCGCGGGTCGGGTTGGCCTGCGTCAGGGCGCACGACAAGCATTCGACGCACGGTATCTTCGCGCAGCGTTCAGCGATTACAAAATCGCGTTGGCTACGAGGGGTACGGTGGCGTGCTGCATTTCTTCGAGGATTGCCTGGGTGGCGGCGACGGGGTTGGGAGCCTGGGTGATGGGGCGGCCTATGACGAGGTAGCTGGCTCCTGCGGCGAGGGCCGCGGCGGGGGTGGCGATGCGTTTCTGGTCGGCGACGTCGGCGCCGGCGGGGCGGATGCCGGGGATGACGAGCGTCGCGGTGGGGAAACGATGGCGGAGGGCGGCGACTTCTTCGGGGCTGGCGACGAATCCGTTGATGCCGGCCTCGGAGGCGGCGTCGGCGAGACGGACGACTTGGGTTTCCGGTGAGTGGTCGATGCCGATGGCGGCTAGCTGGAGCTGGTCCATGCTGGTGAGGACGGTGACGGCGAGGAGCTGCGGCGGGTTGGGGAGGCAGGCGACGGCTTGGGCAGCGGCTTCGAGCATGTCGGGGCCGCCGGCGGCGTGGACGGTGAGGAGCTCGGCACCGGTGGCGGCGGCGGAGCGGACTGCGCCCGCGACGGTGTTGGGGATGTCGTGGAATTTGAGGTCGAGGAAGACGGAGAAGCCGCGGCTGCGGAGTTGATGGACGATGGCGTTGCCGTCGGCGAGGTAGAGCTCGAGGCCGACTTTGAACCAGCGGCAGAGGCCCTGGAGCTGATCGGCGAGGGCGAGGGCGGGATCGGCGCTGGGGTAGTCGAGGGCAACGATGAGGCGGGGATCCATGGATTTAGGGTACAGGGTGCAGGGTGCAGGGTGCAGCGTAGCTGGGAGCTGGGAGCCGGGAGGCGGGAGGCGGGTTCGCTCCGGGGTTTGGGTTCTGAAAGGGGACGGGCTCCGGTGATGGTGCCGGAGTGGGACAGAGGGTGACGGAGGTGCGGGAAATTCCCATCGAGTCTTCGCTTCTTTGGCCGATGATCCTTGCGTTGGTCCCGCACGCGCCGGCTTTTTGAGGGGCACGGAGGGCCAGGGGTAGAGCGGGAAAGAGGACGTCATGCAGCGCGCAGTGCGTTGGAGTCTGGCGGTGGCGGCGGTGGTGGTGCTGTTGGTGGTTTGCGGGTGCAAGGTGGGGTCGAGCGCGGGCGATCCGGCGAGCACGCCGGTAGACAACGGGGCGATTCCGAAGAACACGATTTCGGGGACGGTGACGTTCAAGGGAAGTCCGCTGGCTGGGGTGACGGTTACGCTGTTCGACCCGAACGACAACGTGGTGGCCCAGACGGCGACCACCGATGCCAACGGCAATTACAGTTTCACCGGGGTTGCGGACACGGGAGATGTGGCGCCGGAGTTTCAGTTTTGGGCGGAGAAGGCGGGTATGGGTTTTATCCGAGCTTGAGCGGCGGGGGTGCAGGCAGTGGGGCGAAGGTGATGCGGTGGGACTACACCGGGCAGTTCCAGGGCAATGGCGTGACGGACACCGGTATTTACTTCACGGTCATCGATTTCATTTCGCATCCGAATGCGCCGCTTACCGACGCGAATTTTACGGCGTATGACGGGAGCAATCCTCGAGTGCGGCTGGCGGCGACGGGTCAGCAGACGAGTTATGCGGCGGGCGACGATGGGGCGGTGCAGAAGGGCGTGGCGTGGGGTTCTGCACCGGGCGCGACTCGTTTTGGGGACAACAAGGATGGATCTGTAACCGATACTGTGACAGGTTTGGTTTGGCTGAAGGATGCGACGTGTTTGCCGGTGGGGACGTGGGCGGCGGCGATCACGGAGGCGAATGGGCTGGCGAGTGGAGCGTGCGGGCTGACGGATGGATCGAAGGCTGGCGACTGGCGGCTGCCGAATCTGAACGAGCTGGAGAGCCTGGTGGATGTGTCGGCGGCGCATCCGGCGGTGACGGCGGGGAATCTGTTTGAGCATATGACCGGCGGGGTTTACTGGTCGTCGACGAGCTATTTCGGCGGCGTAGCAGGGTCGGGGAGTGCGTTTGCGATCCGGATGGATGACGGTCGATACATCAACGACGGGACGCTGAACATCAAGAGCGCGAGCAATGGCGTGTGGGCGGTGCGGGGCGCGGGCGGAGGCGCAGCGCAGCTGGCAGCGACAGGCTACTACGATGAGCCGGGTCAGGTGGCGGGGGACGATGGCAGCATTGAGGCCGGAGTGGGGCTGACGTATGCGCGATGGATCGACAACGGGAACGGAACTGTAACCGACACGGTTACAGGTTTGCACTGGCTGAAGCAGGCGGACTGCATCGACACGGACTGGGCGGATGCGGTAGCGGCGGTGCAGGCGCTGGGGAACGGACAATGCGGGCTGACGGACGGGTCGAAGGCGGGCGACTGGAGGATGCCGAACCGGAACGAGATGGAGAGCCTCGAGGACCGGATGGTCAATAACGTGGCGGACTTCATGAATGCGACGTATGTGTGGAAGAGCGATGCGGCGCCCTACCGGTCGCCGATCTTCACGAACTTTGTGGGGAACGAATACTACTGGACGTCGACCACCGATGCGGCGAAAGTGAGCGAGGCGTGGACGGTGTTCAGCTGCGACTTTGGCGTGTATGACTTCGCGAAGGCGAATGCGGGATATTCGCTGGCAGTGAGGTGAGGCTGGGAGCTTGGAGCCGGTAGCCGGTAGCCAATAGCCAATAGCCAAT
>PMUI01000045.1 GCA_003166955.1 Acidobacterium sp. | reverse complement strand
TGCAACTTCACACCTATTCCCTTGCTGTGGCGCTCGGGCGGAGGGCTGGTCGGAGAAGATTTTGCCGTCGCGGATGTGGACGACGCGATGGGCGTACTCGGCGATGTCCTGCTCGTGGGTGACGAGGACGATGGTGTTGCCCTTGCTGTGGAGGTCGTCGAAGAGGGTCATGATCTCCTCGCCGGTTTTGGAATCGAGGTTGCCGGTGGGCTCGTCAGCGAGGATGATGGAGGGATTGTTGACGAGGGCGCGGGCGACGGCGACGCGCTGGCGCTGACCGCCGGAGAGCTCGTTGGGCTTGTGGTTCATGCGGGACTCGAGGCCGACGGAGGCGAGGGCGGCTTTGGCGCGCTGATCGCGCTCGTCGGCGCGGGTGCCGTTGTAGATGAGGGGCAGCTCGACGTTGTGGAGGGCGGAGGCGCGGGCGAGCAAATTGAAGGTCTGGAAGACGAAACCGATTTCGCGGTTGCGAATGCGGGCGAGTTCGTCGTCGTTGAGCTCGCTGACCAGGTGGCCATTGAGCCAGTACTTGCCGCTGGAAGGAGTGTCGAGGCAGCCGATGAGGTTCATCAGGGTGGATTTGCCGGAGCCGGAGGGACCCATGATGGCGACGTATTCGTTGCGGCAGATGCGCAGGGTGATGCCCTGGAGGGCCTGGACCTGTTGCTCGGAACCCATGTCGTAGGTCTTCCAGAGGTCTTCGACGACGATCATGTCGGAGGGGGAATTGGACGCGGGCCGGAGTTCGGCTTCGGTTGAGGGTTCTGCCGCCATGAGGACTCCTGTTGCCATGGTAATGGTGTACGCGCTGCAGTCGGGCCTGGTTCCCGCCTCTCAGGACGATGAAGAGGAGGAACTGGAACTTTGCGGGGCCGCGAGGGTAGTGTCCTGCTTGACCGGGGAATTCTGTTTCAGATCGCGCAGCACGCGATAGGTGCCGGTGACGATGCGGTCGCCGGTTTTGAGGCCGGTGACGACTTCGATGTCGGTTGAACCGCTGATGCCGGTGGTGACCTGCACGAAGTGGACGCGGTCTTTTCCGGCGACCTTGTTAACGACGAAGACGCCCTGCACCTGCTGCGAAGGCTGCGACGAACTGCTGGTGGCGGCGGATACGGTCGAGGTTGAGGTGCCGGGGCTGGCCAGGAGCTGCTTCGGATCGCGCATGGTCAATGCCTGGATGGGAATGGCGACGATGTCGTCTTTCTTCGCGGTGGTGATCTTCGCGGTGCAGGAGAGACCGGGGCGGAGGTCGTCAGAGGGGATATCGAGGGTGACCACGACTTTGAAGTCCTTGGCTTCTTCGACGCCGCTGGTGGATTGACTGGTAGCAATGCCGGAGGAGCGGAGGAGCGCCTGGTCGCCGACCTCGGTGACGTGGCCCCTGAAGATCTTGCCGGGGAGGGCATCGACGGCGACGTCGGCCTCCTGGCCATTGGCGACATTGACGATGTCGGTTTCGTCGACCTTGACTTCGGCGGTGATGACAGACATGTCGGCGAGGGTCATGAGGGTGGAGCCTTCGGCATTCTGGATGCCCATGACGACCATCTCGCCCTGGCGGACGGGTTCATTGGTTACGATGCCGTCGAAGGGAGCGACGGCGATGGTGCGGTTGAGCAGATCCTCATTGACCTTGAGATCGGCTTGCTGGGTCTGGAGATGGCCGCGGGCTGAGGCGGTCTGAGCATAGGCCTGG
This sequence comes from Acidobacterium sp., assembly GCA_003166955.1. Lineage (GTDB taxonomy): Bacteria > Acidobacteriota > Terriglobia > Terriglobales > Acidobacteriaceae > Palsa-343. The sequence continues at coordinate 68,345 of PMUI01000045.1, read as the reverse complement.
GCGAGGCTGGCTTTGGCCTGGGCGAGGCTGGCGAGATCGAGATCGTAGGCGGCCTTCTTGCCGTCGAAATCCTGTTTGGACATGACCTGGGCCTGGAAGAGGGCCTGGGCGCGGTCGTAATCGAGCTTCTTCTGCTCAAGGTCGGCCTGAGCGTGATCCACATTGGCCTGAGCGGTTTTTTCGGCGGCGATGTAGGAATTGATGTCGGTTTGGGCAGCAGAGATGGTGGCCTGCTGGGCGGCGACATTGGCTTCCTGCTGCACGTTTTCAATGGTGGCGACGATCTGTCCTTTTTTGACGTGGTCGCCTTCATTGACAAAGAAGCGGGTGACGCGGCCCATGGCGTTGGCGCCGACATTGACGTAGGTTTTGGGCTTGATCTGCCCAGTGGCGCTGACGATGGAAACGAGGTTCTCCTTCGAGACGGTTCCGATGAGGACCTTGGTGAATCCGGACTGAGCCCGAACGACAGTGAGCCCCACAACGAGGGCGAGAACCAGGACGGCACCGATAATGAGTAAGGTCTTTTTCACAGCTTTTCCTTCGCGAATGGTTACGCAAATCCGATGGTGGCAGTTCCACCGGGATACTCCCGGAGACAGGGGCCGCGCGGCGAGCGAACCAGCGCGTGACTCCCTTTGCCGGAACGATCGAGGCGGTTCGAAGGAGTCGGCGCGCACGAGGGCGGCCGGTGAGTTTCCGAAAAGAAATTTCCACGCCATGATAACAGGAGGGAGGGGTGATCCGTCTCAGTTAAATGGGGTTTGGTGCGGGGTTGGGGAGAAGCTGAAGGGGCAATGAATTGCCTTGAAAGGGCTGCTCCGGCCTCGTAGAATTGGGTGCACCCCCTGAAGGAGCGGTCAACGGCGTATGTCCAGGAATCGGTTTTCCCTTTCGTTCGCGATTCTGATCGCATTGTTGGCCGGGGCCAGCTGTGCAGCGGGCCGGGCTCAGAGCTCGACACAGGGCTCGACACAGGGCTCTCAGGACACACAGGATCCTTTGAAGAGGCAGCTCCCGGACAAGGAGCGGTTCAAGCAGCAGAAAGAGCTGCACCACGAGCTGGAAACCGCTTACCGGAAGTGGCTGGACGAGGACGCCCGGTGGATTATCACTGACCAGGAGAGGAAGGCGTTTCTGAGCCTCAGCAACGATGAGGAGCGGGACGCGTTCATCGAGCAGTTCTGGCGGCGGAGGAATCCGAACCCGGATTCGCCGGAGAATGAGTTCCGGGAGGAGCATTATCGGCGGATCGCGTACGCGAACGAGCATTATGCGGCGGGCAAGCCGGGATGGATGACGGATCGTGGGCATATCTATATAGCGTTCGGACCGCCGGACAGCACGGAGTCGCATCCGAGCGGGGGGCAATACGAGCGGCCGATTGAAGAGGGCGGGGGCGAGACGTCGACGTTCCCGTTTGAACAGTGGCACTACCGGTATCTGGACAATATTGGGGAGAACATCGATATCGAGTTTGTCGATTCGTGCATGTGTGGCGACTACCACATGACGATCGACCGTTCGGAGAAGGACGCGCTGCTGCATGTGCCGAACGGCGGCGAAACGCTGTACGAGCAGATGGGGATGGCGAAGAAGGCGGACCGGTTCAAGGGCGGCCTGGAGGATCTGGGGCCGGGGCCGAACAGTTCGTCGAACCAGAGCAAGCAATTCGATCGGATGGAGCTGTTTGCAAAGCTGCAGGCACCGCCGGAGATCAAGTTCAAGGACCTGGGTCTGGCTGAGTTTCTGTCGAGCCACAAGGTGCTGAACGGGCCGTTCTTCCCGTTTGAAGTGCGGACGGATTTCGTGAAGGTGACCGACGACACGGTGCTGGTGCCGATCACGCTGCAGATCAAGAATCGCGACATTACCTTCAACACGAAGGATGGGGTGGCGAGGGGCGAGGTGAGCATCATCGGGCGGATCTCGACGATCACGGGCCGGATTGTGCAGAGCTTTGAGGATCCGGTCGAGGTAGAGGAGCCGGCGGAGCTGCTGCCGAGGACGCTGAACAACGCATCGCTTTACTGGAAGGCGTTTCCGCTGCGGCCGGGGCGGTACCGGATCGACATTGCTATTAAGGATGTGAACAACCCGGATCATGTGGGGATTTGGGCGCAGGCGATCCTGGTGCCGCGCTACGATGACGACCATCTGGCGGCATCGTCGCTGATATTGGCGGACAAGATGGAGCGGGTGCCGTCGAAGGAGATCGGGGCGGGGAACTTCATCATTGGGAACACGTATGTGCGGCCGCGGGTGACAACGAACCCGGCGTCGCCGGCGATGTTTCACCGGAACCAAAGCCTGAACTTCTGGATGCAGGTTTATAATCTGGGTCTGGACGAGAAGAGCAAGCAGAACAACGCTCGAATCGTTTACGAGATTTTGAATTCGGACACAAACAAGTCGGTACTGAATGCAACGGAAGACTCGAAGAAGCTGGGCGCCAGTTCGGACCAGTTGACGCTGGAAAAAACCCTCCCCCTTGCAAGTCTGGAGCCTGGGAAGTATATCGTGAAGATCAGCGTGGATGACGATGTAACGCGGCAGCAGATTGCGCAGTCGGCACCCTTCACGGTGGAGTAGGCAACAGGAGGCGGTTTCCGGGTTCACGCCCGGGAAGGATCAGCGCTTCAGTGGACGCAAAGAGCCACGAGGCAAGGACAGCTTTAGGGAGCAGCGCCAGGAGCAAACACTTACTGATTCAGTGAGCAGACGTACCTCCATCTCCGGGACTGTAGCGATCATGCTGGTCGTGCTGTGCGCAGCGGCAGCGCGGGCGAACGCACAGCAGGGCAATGGCCTGGCTGGAGTGGTGAAGGACAGCCGCGGGACGCCGCAGGCTGGGGCCGTGGTGGAGCTGCTGAGGCCGGACTTCACGGTGATCAGCGAAGCAATCACCGACGAACACGGCCGGTATCGCATCGACACAATACTTCCGGGGATTTATGAGCTGAAGGCTTCCGGCGCGATGTTTTTGCCGACGCTGCGGGAAAACCTGCGGGTGCTGGGCGGAACGAAGCTGGTGGTGAATCTGACGCTGAACACGCTGTATGAGGCGTTCCGGTGGCTGCCGGCGAAGCCGCGGCCCGCCGATGAGCCGAAGGACGACTGGACGTGGACGCTGCGGCTCTCGGCGAATCGGCCGCTGCTGCGTTTACTGCAGGATGGGCCGCTGGTGGTGGTATCGAACGGCGATGGATCTGCGCCGGAGCTGAAGGCGCGAGTGACGGTACGCGGCGGGGAGAGCGGATTCGGAGACGGCGGACTGCACAACGATTTCGAGATGGAGCGGGCGCCGGATGACGGAAGGGCGATGATCTTCCGGGCGGATCTGAGCCACGCGAGTCTGAGCCAGGGAGACGATCCGGCGCTGAACGCGATGGCGGGATACGAGCAGCAGCTGGCGATGGGCAGGACGTTCCGGAGCGTGGCGGCGGTGGAGACGCGCCCCGATGTTGCGGGCGGGCCGACGAGCCAGGGGCTGCAGGCGATGGAGATGCGCAGCGGCGAGACACTGAACTTTGGGCCGGCGCTGCAGGCGGAGTTCGGCGACGCAACGGAGGCGGTGCACCTGGGAGATACGCTGCTGGCGAATCATCCGTTTGCGACGGTGACGATGCGGCGTGGCGGGACCTTCGCTTCGTATCGGGTGTCGACGGAGCCGGGGATTCAGCAGGTGGAGGATTTGGACCGCGCAGCGACGGTGGAACCGCAGTTGGGCGAGCGGGACGGAAGACTGGAGCTGGAGCAGGGCGTTCATCAGGAAATTGCGGCGGGAAAGAGCGACGGCGCGCGGCACGTGAAGGTGGCGGTTTGGCACGAGCGCGTGGAGCATCCGGTGGTGAGCGGCGGCGGGAATATATCGGCGAGGGACTGGGCGGGCGGGAATCTGCTGTACGACCAGACGAGCGATCTGCTGCGCGCGAGCGGGGAGAGCTTTACCGGGAACGGGATGCTGAGCGAGCTGGAGCAGCGGGTGAATGGGAGCACGTGGATCACGTTCGACGTGGCGCTGGGCGATGCGCTGGAGATGAACGGTGGGGCTCCAGGGACGGAGAGTCTGGATCAGGTGCTGGACGGCATGAAGGCGCGCGAGGTTCCGATGTTCGGGGCAGCGGTGCGCGTCAAGGTGGCGGCGTCGGGAACGCAGTGGCGGGCTTCGTATCGCTGGCAGAATCCGAATACGCTGACACCTGTGGATGCGATGGCCAGCGGCAGTGCGGCGCCCTATCTGAGTTTTCTGGTGCGGCAGCCGATTCGGTATCGGCGCGTGATTCCCAACGGAGTGGAAGCGCTGGTGGACGTGCGCAATCTGCTGGCGGAGGGATATCGTCCTTTCGTTTCGAGGGACGGGAGCACGCTGTATTTTGCCGAGGCAGCGCGCTCGGTGCAGGGCGGACTTTCCTTCACGTTCTGAGCATGTTCTGAGCCGTTGCTGCGCGGCTGAAGCATCGAAAATTTCGCGATTGCAGGAGCGCCTGAGCCGCGTCAGGCGGCGCGATTCTGCATGCTATAGTGAGGAGAGGTGCGGCGGATTCTGCACGTTGCGCGGGGCCACCCGCTGAGCCGACCTCGAGTGGACGCGTAGCTCAATTGGCAGAGCATTCGACTCTTAATCGACAGGTTGAAGGTTCGATTCCTTCCGCGTCCACCAAAGTGTTCCAGGTCTTATCATGGGTCGTGTGACCCCCCCAGGCCAGCACGCAATTCCTTCCGCTGCAGTACAGCTGACCGCAGCGAGGCCGAGGTTGTGATCTCGATCCTCGCGAGGAGGTCGAGCCGCCTGAGGCATGTGCTTGGAATTGATCGCGCGGTCGGGTTCACGGTGCTCGCGCGAGGTTGGACGATTGTATCCGGCGCGGTCACTATTCTGCTGATCGCGCGGTTGCTGAGTCCCGCGGAACAGGGCTACTACTACACATTTTCGAGCTTGGTGGCGCTGCAGACGGTTTTCGAACTGGGGTTTTCATTCGTCGTGCTGCAGCTGGCCGCGCACGAGAGTGCACAGCTCCAGATCAGCCCGAGCGGTGAAATCACCGGCAACGAGGCGGCGCATTCGCGTCTGGCGTCGATCCTGCAGAAATCGGTGCGGTGGTACTCGGTGGCGGCTGTACTGATGGCTGTCGTACTGATCGTCGCGGGATTCCACTTTTTCGCCGCGCACCGGCAGGCCTCGGGTCCGGTGGCCTGGAAGCTGCCCTGGATTTTCGTGGTGTTGGCTGCAATCTTCACGTTTCAAATGGATCCGGTGTTCTCGTTTCTGGAAGGCTGCGGCTTTGTTCCCAGCGTGGCGCGTATGCGCCTTGCCCAGGCGATCGCGGGAACCGCGCTGGCCTGGCTGGCGTTCCTTCAGCACCACGGACTTTTCGCGCCGGGAGCCATCATCGCTGGCCAGGCGGTCGCCGGGTTCGGCCTTCTCTTTTCGAAGCGTCACCTTCTGGTTCCTCTGCTGCGGCGACGTCCAGGCGTCCACATTGTCGGCTGGCGCAGCGAGATTTGGCCATTCCAGTGGCGGATTGCGGTGAGTTCCATTTGTGTCTATTTGATCTTCCCGCTATTTAGTCCCGTACTGTTTGCCTATCGCGGCGCAGCCGAGGCGGGGCGGATGGGGATGTCGCTCAACATCGCAAACGCGCTGGGGGCCGTTGCGTATGCCTGGATCAATACCAAAGCATCGCCTTTCGGCAATATGATCGCGCGCCGCGATTTTTCAATGCTCGATCGCGTATTTTTTCGGGCGCTGGTGCAGTCGGGAGCTCTTCTGCTGGGCGGAGAGGCAATCATCCTGTTCGTCCTGTTTTTCGTTGGGCAACATATTCCTCGTCTGGCTTCGCGCATGTTACCCATCCCTCTGTTCGCTCTGCTGATGTTTACGGTTTTTCTCAACCACGTCGCCTCCAGCGAGGCTGCATACCTGCGCGCACACAAGCGCGAACCGTTTCTGATCATGGCCACTCTGGGCGGAATCTTGACTGGTATCAGTACTCTGGTGACTGCCAGGTTATGGGGGGCGACCGGGGTGGTCATCGGATATTTCTTTTGCGGCGGGATCTTCTATCTGGCCGGGGGGACCTATATTTTCGTTCGGCTCCGACGCCGGTGGCATGACAGCTCTTCCGATTCCTCATCGGACTTTCAGGAGTTGCTATAATTCTCCAATTAACGACCCCAAACGCTCAGAGATGAACCCCCTGTGCAAGATGCTGCCTGGCGCCAGCCCGATGAAGCGCCGGATGATGGCAAGCGTTCTGGAGCATGAACGAATGACTGGAGACCTTGATTGACTATCGGCAGGGTCCGGAGGTATTAAGTGGCAGGCTCGCAGAGTCCGTGCGAGGAAGGGCTAGATCCAGAAAATGATTGACCAAATCAGGTCCGGGCTTCTCACGATTGGCGTGTACACAGCGAGCCGAACCAAAGTTGCCGCTGTGCAAGGCCTGATTCAGAAGCTAAGGCCCCTGGATTGCGGGAAAGAACTGATTCGCGTGGGAGGGCAGCGGGACGGGGGATATCTGATTCCGAACGATTTCGATGGAATTGAATACTGCTTCTCCCCGGGGGTCAATACCGTATCCGATTTTGAGGACGATCTGGCAGACCGGGGGATCAAATCCTTTCTGGCGGATTACTCTGTCGACGGACCCGCTGTGCTGAGACCAGAGTTCAGTTTTGACAAGAAGTTTCTTGGTTCATCCGACCGGGGATGCTGCATAACCCTCAAATCCTGGAAGGATAAATATATTCCGGATTATTCAGGCGACCTGATTTTACAAATGGATATCGAAGGTTCTGAATATGAGGTGCTTTTTAACGCGCCAGACGGTCTGCTCGACCAGTTCAGAATCATGGCAATCGAGTTTCACTATCTCGATCGCCTCTTCGATCCGTTCGTCTTCGCGTTACTCTCTCCATGTTTTGAAAAGATCCTGCAGTATTTCCACGTTGTCCATATCCATCCGAATAACATCGGCGGCAGCTTTAAGATCGGCACAGTGGAAATGCCACGCGTCATGGAATTCACTTTTCTCAACAAGCGGCGGGTGACCTCAATCAAGCCGCAGCTGACCTTTCCCCATAAACTGGATCTGGACAATACCGGGGCGGGTGGTATCCAGTTGCCGAAGTGTTGGTACTCCCAGCAATAATTGGCCGAACCATGAGACCCCAAACTACCCCATCATCAGGATCATGGCTTCGCCTTCCGAAGGCGTATGCAAGGTCGCTCTTGCAGTTGGGCCTGAGCCTCCTGGCCTACGTCCCTTCGCATGCTTTGCGGAAGGCCGGCCTAAGATGCTATGGAGCCAGGATCGCGTCCAACGCCCTCGTATATCACGGCCTGTGGATCTTCGCTCCATGGAAACTGACGATCGGGAGAAGTTCGGTTATTGGAGATCATGTAATTATGGACGCCCGGGCGGGCCTTACTATAGGAGACAACGTCAATCTTTCGACGAACGTTGCCATTTGGACAGGCCAGCATGATTATCAGGCGCCGGATTTTGGCTACAAAGAGGCACCCGTCCGCATCTGTGACTATGCCTGGCTATGTTTCCGAGCTACCATCCTGCCCGGCGTGACGGTAGGCGAGGGAGCGGTTGTAGCTGCGTGCGCGGTCGTTACCAGGGATGTGCCACCTTTTTCCGTCGTGGCCGGGAATCCTGCAAGGGTGATCGGAACTCGGAATCGCGACCTCAGGTACGATTTGTTAGAGGACTGCAACTATCTGCGCTTTATTTAATCTAAGACGGATTACATTATGAACTCACCTCCGCTGGTAAGTGTCGTTACTCCGTCATTCAATCAGGCGCAATATATTGAAGAGACACTGCGCTCCGTTGAGTTGCAGGAGTATCGGCCCATCCATCAGATTGTCATCGACGGTGGATCAACGGACGGCACCGTGGAACTGCTGCGGAACTGGGAAAAGCGGGACCACGGAGCGGGCTACACCTTCGAGTGGGTATCGGAGAAGGATCGCGGGCATGCGGACGCTTTGAACAAGGGGTTCGATCGGGTACGAGGGGAAGTGGTGGGATGGCTCAACTCGGACGACGTCTATTTCGATCAAGAGGCAGTCAGCAGTTCTGTGGCGGCGTTCGAAGCGCACCCCGACGTCGATGCGGTATTCGGCGATGTGGCGCTGATCTCCGAAAACAGCGGTCTGCAGATGATTCTGTGTTATCCGGAGTTCAGATATAAGAGGGCGGTGCGCGGATATATGGTGTCTCAGCCTACTGTATTTCTGCGTCGCACGGTCACTGATACATATCGGCTAGATCCTTCACTTAGAGTTGCGATCGACTTTATCTATTGGCTGGACGTTGGCAAGGAGCACAAGTTTCTGAAGATACCCCGGATTCAGGCCGGGGACCGTGACCAGCCGGGGAGAATTACGAGGGTCAGCTACGCCGCGTTGATGGAGACTGCAAAAAAGGCACGCATGGTCTACGGGGCAAAGGCAAAGGAGAGTTGGGCGGAGCGGCTGCAGGACCTGATGACGTTGAGGCTGCTGCGGGTCACGGCGTTGTTGCGGCTGCTGCCATTGCTGGCACAAAAGGAACGGCTGAACAGACTTGCATTTCCTCTCTGGACTGACAGCGCTCTAAAAACGCTGACGCGCCAATTGACGATGCGGGTGAACGACCGAACCGATCTGGGGCCGAGGCCTTCGCCTCCTCCGGCTGCATTTGGAGCGACGGAATAAAATAGGATTGGGGAGAATGCTGTGACCGGGCTAGACATCCTGGAATCAATCGGCTCGCTGCCCGCCAGCTGGCATGCCAATGGGTCGCTCAATCCTGCAGTTGTCGAGGAGCTGTTCAAGTGCGCGCAGGGGGCGCATGACACGGCTGAAACGGGGTGCGGCAGAAGCACCCTGGCTTTGTCGAACGCTTCGGTGCGGCATGTGGTTTTCGCGTGCGACGTGCCTCCCGGCGAAGACCCGGAGACCCATTCCCTCTATCAGGTAAAAAAAAGTCCTCTGCTGAGGGCGGGGAGTTGCGAATTTGTCGTTGGGAGCACGCAGCAGACTCTTCCGGAATTTGTTTTCGATCGGGAATTCGATTTGGTATTTCTGGACGGACCGCACGGATATCCGTTCCCGGAACTGGAATATTTCTACTTCTATCCGCATATCAGGCCGGGTGGATGGCTGGTTATCGACGACATTCAGATACCGACGGTAGCGAACATGGTGGACGTGCTGAAGAGGGACGCCATGTTCCGCCTGGATCACGTGGTCAGGTCGACGGCGTTTTTCCGCCGAACGGATGCGCCGACGTTTCCGCCGTTCGCGGATGGATGGTGGGAGCAGGGATACAACAAGAGACACGGGGTCGCTGTTCGTCATCTGGGAATGAGCGCGAAGCCTCGCGCGATCGCGCATGAACTATTGAGGCGTTTGGGCCGACGCTAACTATGTTCCAGACGGGGCTATCAACCGGGAAGGCCGGAAAGTGGCATTACTGATGCGGCGCTAAACAGTATTGTGAGTGTCGGCGTGGAAGATGGACGGCGAGCGGGTCAACGCGATCGATTTCGAAATCCGGCGGAGTCATGACTGGGGCGATGACGTCTTCACGAATCTTGTTCATTTCGCCGCTCGATCTGCGCAGCCGGAATGGCATGAATCAGCATCAGCACCAGCTGCTGCTGATGCTGGTTTCGCTGTACGGTGATTCAGTGGATTTGTTATCGCTGGGAGCGTCGCCGGCGACGGCGCGAAAATGGGTGAAGGACACGGGATTGCCCCTGAATGTTCTGGATGGTGTTTACGCGCGTGCGGCTCACGTGAACGCAACGCTTTGGTACGGGGGCGGAGCGGTGCTGTGCAACAAACTGCGCTGGATCGATCGATTCCGCTTTCCGATTCGCACGCCGTTGCCTCGCGCCTGGATGGATGGTTATGCGCTGATTGTCTCCTATTACGCGTGGGGACACCCGCTGCTGGGACTGGAGCGCGGAGGGCGGAAGGTCATCATGGATCTGGGAGACGTGATGGCCGACCGGCATGAACGGATCGGGACGCGGCGATGGATCAGTATGGCTGCCACGGATGAGCAAAGAGTTCTGGAGACGAGCCGCTGTGTAGCGGTTTCAGAGGAGGATGCGGGGGAGTTTGAGCGGCTGTATGGGGTGCGGCCGCCGGTGATGCAGTTTGTGCCGCCTGATTCGGAGCGGCTGATGGAGCTGGCATCGGAGGAGCGCCCGCAACGGATCGGATTTATGGGCGCGCCGAGCTATGGCAATGAAGAGATCATGCGAGTGCTGGCGCAGCCGAAGTTTCTGGAGACCATCGCAGCCGCGGGGATTGAGCTTGCGGTTGCGGGTGGGATTTGCGAAACGGTGGATCCGGGCGTGCTGAGCGCGCTGAGGGAGGGAGGCGCGCGGATTCTGGGGCGCATCGGGTCGACGCTGGACTATTACCGGCAGATCGCGGCAACGGTAAACCCGATTGGACCGTCGACCGGGGTGAAGATCAAATCGGTGGAGACGCTCATCACAGGACGGAGTCTGATCACCACACAATGGGGTGCGGATCCGGGATTGTGCGCAGCATTTCCGGGTCAGATCCGGTACATCGAGTGGCCTATCGATCCGGTTGCTCTTGGGAGGGTGGCAGTTGAGACGGTTCGCTCCGCGGTTCCCCCGGGCGACGCCGCGGCGAGAGCCTATGTGGACAGAGCGACGCAAACTTTGCGGGAGCTGCATAGCGTATGACCCGCATCTCGCCGGGATACTTTCTGGACCGCGACGCAAGCCACGCGCTTGAGAAGATCCGAGGGGCATGAAACGCATCTCGCTGCCGCATTTCATTATCATTGGGCTTCTTTTCTGGGGGCTTCCCGCAGCTTTTGTGGACGGACCAGAAGCTATCGTGTATACCCTCGCTGCCGTGCTGCCAGTGTGGTTGTTCGCACGAACGGGACCTCAATCCGAATCTGTGCCACCCCGGCGTTTGGGGGGAACGACCTGCCTGATTCTTGTCATGGGCACGGTGATATATCTGACCGCCGACGCTTTGTTTGGGCAGAAACTGTTCCAGCAGAATGTGTTTCTGTTTGGCACAACGTCTCTAGACCGGGTGATCGATCAGATCAATGCGGGGGTCGGCGAAGGGCGAGGAATCGCGGCTCTGCTGGGAACCTTCACGACGCTGCTGCCGTTTTGCCTGATCGATGTTGCAGAGCGTGCCCCACGGTATGGACGGTGGGCTTTGTGGACGGTGGCGATTCTGGTGATCTTTTACAACGTGACGAGCAGTCGCGGGCAGGTACTTGTTGCTGTGATGGCGATCGTGCTGGTGCGAGCCTCGAACTGGCGCCGCATGATCCTAGCGGGGGGAATTGCCTTTGGCGCGTTTACTGTTGCCAGCACTCTGCGCGGGGACGCCGGTGTTCAAGGTCCGATGGCCAGTGCTGTTGCCACTCCCTACTTCAACCTCCTGCTGATGACCTCTTCGCATTGCGGGGGGGCGCCATGGTACAGCTTTGTACTCGAGTTTCTGAAGAAATTCGTCCCGGCCTTCCTGTTTCCCAAAAGCATCTTCTCGTTCAATGTTGAAATGTCGTGGTGTATTGCCCCTGGAGCGGACAAGAATTTGGCCTCGGTTTCCGTCTTCACCTGGATGGGTGAGATCCTCTACTACAGACCTTCCCTCCTGACCGCATTGGTTGCGGGTTGTCTGATGGGTGGGATGGGACGGATTGTGGATCGACAGGTGGTCAGGTACCGGCTCTTTTCTTCGCGGATGTATGCCGGCTTCGTCTGTATCATGCTGCTTCGCTCGCGGGTGCTGGATGTGATGTCGTATCTAATTGCGCAATGGATTTTTCTGCTTTTCTGGCCACAGATTTGCAATCTCAGTCGCACGTTGTATCGGTTCCTGCTGCCACTCCGGCCGATGAGCGCTCACAACGAACCGGGGCAGGAATTGTCGTAATGGCTAAAGTTGTTATTGTTTCGCTGCGCTTCAATCCAGCTTTTATTCAATTTCTGATTGCCTACGCAAAGGCGGTGCGCGCGCTGGGGCATGAGCCTGCGTTTCTTCTTGATCCTGCGTATCGGCGATTTACCGAGCTGGAAAAGACAGCTCCTGTTTTTGGGGTGCAGGACGGGCGGCGAGGACAGTCGTGGACCCACGCCATTATTCTTAACCCATCGGTATACAACCGAGAGCTTGCGGGTTCGCTCAAGGGAGCGGGGACAAAGATCCTCTACGTCTTCCATGAGCCGTGGCAGATATCGATCGATCATCTGCGCACAGAAGGCTTCGGAGGGACGGTGAGGGCGTTTCTCGCACACCGGGCGACCGTCCCAGTACTGAAGCTTGCCGATACGGTAATCCTCGCGTCGCGCCACGGGCTGGATGTTTACGAAAGCGCCGATGCACGGTACAACGGGAATTCAGCCTATATTCCTCTGATCATGGATGACGAAGCGCCGGCGAATGTGGCGGAGGATCTGGACTCCAAACAGCGTTTTGGGTTCATCGGCGCACTGTGCCGGTCGCACGGATTCGACCAGTATGTTGCGTTGATGCGGGAGGCGTTCCGGCGCGGCGGGGAATTCCGGTTCCTGATCGCGTCCCGAAATCTGCTCCCCAAGGCAATTCTGAAGGACCCATTGCTGCGCGGAAATCAGGATCGGATCGAAGTTCGTTGCGGGCGACCTCTGAACAACGAAGAGATGAATCGTTGTTACGCGGAATGCTTTTGCGTCTGGAATCTGTATCGCAGATCCACCCAGAGCGCTGTGCTGCCGAAGGCGTTTATGTTTGGAGTGCCGGTGATCGCAAGCCGGATCGGTGCGTTTCCGGAATACGTTGAGGATGGGGTGAATGGGCGCTTTGCGGAGGCCGAGGACACGGCGGGAATCCTGAGCTCGCTAGCGGAGATGAGAGGCAACCTTGCTAGTTACGCGGTGAACTGCAGGCGAACATTCCTGAGTACTTTTTTTTACGAGTCGCAGTTGCCGGCGATCGCGCGATTGATTCAGTAGCGGGAGTTGGCTGCGGGATGTGCGCAGGCTTCTGAAGCAGGGTGTCCTCTGTACAATAGTAGTAATCCGCGTTCTCGTTGGTCCGGAGCACCGCGCAGGCGAGAATGAAGGGGATGGATGAGAGAGCCGCGGTTCATGGGGCTGCCCGGCATCGGCTCGGTTAGACGGCTAAGGCAGCCATGACCGAGATCCGACGAGCCGATATCCGATGCGAATTCTTCTTTTGACAACTTATTTCCGGCCGGATGTGGCGTCGACGGGCGTCATCATGAGCAAGCTTGCCGATGAGTTTGTGGCGAGGGGGCACGAAGTAACAGTGCTCACGTCGGTTCCTCACTACGATACCAATCGGGTTTGGCCTGAATATTCGCGCAAGCTGGTCTACCGCGAACGCGCGGGCGCGACGCAGGTCTATCGATTGTATACGCACGTTGCTCGCGACAAGGCCAACGTGGCGCATCGGATTCTGGCATACGGGAGTTTTAACCTGCTGTCTGTTTTGCGGGGAGCGACCCTGCGGCGGCACGATGTGATTTTGGTTCCGTCGCCACCGCTGAGCAACGGGGTGATTGCCGACCTGCTCGCCCGCCTCCGCGGAATACCTTTCGTCTATAACGTGCAGGACATATGGCCCGATGTCGCGGTACGAGCAGGAGTCCTGACCAATGAGAAGATGATCCGCCGTCTGAAAAAGATGGAGGATTACGTTTATCGCCGGGCCGCGGGGATCGCAGTGATTTCGGAAGGATTCAGGAGGAACCTGCTGGCGAAAGGAGTGCCCGACAAGAAGATATCGGTGATTCCGAACTTCATTGACACGGAGTTTGTGACCCCGCAGACAAAGCAGAACGACTTCAGCGCAAAGCAGGGGCTTGGCGACAAGTTTGTTGTGATGTTTGCCGGCAACATGGGATTTTCGCAGGGGCTGGAGACGGTACTGGATGCTGCGAAACTGCTCGATGACTACAGTGAAATCGAATTCCTGATGGTCGGAAACGGGTCGGGCAAGAGTCAGGCCGAGGCGCATGCGAAAAGTCTTGAGCTAAGAAACGTGCGCTTCCTGCCTTTTCAGCCCCATGAAGAGCTGCCGGCGATGTATGGCACGGCGGATGTGTGCGTGATTCCGCTGCGGCGTGGGTTTACGACGGAGTCGGTGCCGTGCAAGCTGTTTACGATTATGGCGGCAGGCAAACCGGCGATCGCGGGCGTGGATCGTGGGAGCGATACGTGGGACCTGCTGGAACGGACGAAATGCGGTTTGTGTGTCGAGCCGGAATCTCCCGAAGCGCTGGGGGATGCGATCCTCCATTACTATCGCAATGAGAGCGCAAGACTGGAGGCGGGCCGGTCGGCACGGCGCTGCGCAGAAGCGGAGTTTGACCCGGCGACGCTGGCGGAAGCGTATCTGGACGCGCTGCGACGGGCGATCCAAGAAGAGCCGGGGCGGGGCAATATGCCGACGGAGGATCGCTTTGAATATGAGAAGAGATAGGCGCAAGCATGCGGCGAAAGCAGGGCCGGCGGCTTGCGTGGGGCATGAACGCAGGTAACCGCGCAGGCAACGCAGCAATGCTTTGGCGAACCGCCAACCTTATATAATCGGCGCTATCGGCCAGGAAAAAGTCCGGTGAAAAAGAAGGAGGGAACACGGTGAAAAGAGCTCTGGTGAATGGTGCGGGCGGATTTATTGGCAGTCATTTGGTACGCCGGTTGAAGCACGAGGGCTTCTGGGTTCGCGGAGTGGATCTGAAGGATCCCGAGTTCTCGAGCAGCGCTGCCGATGAATTTATCCTGGGCGATTTGACGGATCCGGTGATGGCCGCGGCGGCGGTGGACGGGATTGACGATGTCTATCAGCTGGCCGCCGACATGGGCGGGGCCGGCTATATTTTTACGGGCGAACACGACGCAGCGGTGATGCACAACTCGGCGACGATCAATCTGAATGTTGTGGATGCAGGGCGCAAAGCCGGAGTGAAGCGAGTTTTTTACTCGTCGTCGGCATGCATTTATCCGGAATACAACCAGAAGGATGCGGATAAGCCGAACTGTGCGGAAGAGTCGGCGTATCCGGCGGCTCCTGACAGCGAGTACGGGTGGGAAAAGCTGTTCAGCGAGCGGCTGTATATGGCATACGCGCGGAATTACGGACTCGAGGTACATATCGCGCGGTTCCATAACATTTTTGGGCCGGAGGGGACCTGGCATGGCGGGCGAGAGAAGGCTCCGGCGGCGATTTGCAGGAAGGTGGCTGAGGCGGCGGAGGGCGGCGAGATCGAGATGTGGGGCGATGGGCTGCAGACGCGGTCCTTTCTTTACATCGATGAGTGCCTGGAAGGAGTACGGCGTCTGATGGAATCGGAATTCCAGGGTCCGGTGAACATTGGCTCGGAAGAGATGGTTTCGATCAACGGGCTGGCTGAGATGGCGATGCGGATTGCGGGGAAACGTCTGCGGATCCGGCACATACCGGGGCCGCTGGGGGTGCGAGGAAGAAATTCCGATAACCGGCTGATCCGGGCGAAGCTGGGCTGGGCTCCATCGCGGCCGCTGGAAGAGGGGCTGAGAAGCACGTATGTGTGGGTGGAAGCGCAGGTGCGGGCCGCGGTGGCGGAACCTGCGGGAGCGGCGCGAGGCTGAGGATTCGAACCGCGACGGCGGGTCAGGATCCCGGATGAGTCACGGACGGTTGGCGCTTTGTGTGATCGGAGTTTCGCACACGCACTTTTCTATGTAATCGCAAAGCATGTGGCCGCAGAGGATGTGGCCCTCCTGGATGCGTGGGGTTTCGTTCGAGGGCATGCGGAGGGTTTCGTCGGCGATGGACGCCACGGCTCCGCCGTCCTGTCCGGTAAAGGCGACGGTGAAGGCGCCGCGCTGGTGTGCGGATTCAAGCGCTAGGCAGACGTTCTTGCTGTTGCCTGAAGTGGAGAGGCCGACGACGATGTCGCCGGAGACGCAGAGCGCCTCGACCTGGCGGCGGAAGACGTTTTCGTAACCGTAGTCGTTACTAATGGACGTCAGGATGGAGGTGTTGGTGGTGAGGGCGATGGAGGGCAGTCCGCGGCGCTCCTGAAGAAAACGGCCGACCAGCTCGGCGGCCAGGTGCTGGGCGTCGGCAGCGCTGCCGCCATTGCCGCACCAAAGGATCGTGCCACCGTCGAGGATGGTCCTGCTCATGCGGGAGGCGATTCGGTTGAGGAGCGGGACCTGGTCGTGCAGGGAGCGAATAACTTTCAGGTGCTCGTCAATTGCCTGTTCGAAGATGTCTGCGGTCTGGGCCACTGCGCGCCCCCCGGGGCAAGTTGAATGTGCGTGCCAGCTACGATTGTAATGGCGCGGGGCGGGGAGGGGATGGAGCGAGCCGATTGACCATGCCTGGCTTTTCGGACACACTGTGTGGGGAGCGAAAGATGGTTATGAGAGTGGATGCGGATGGCGCGCGCCATCGGCAAAATGCTGGGCTCGCGAACCTAACGGCGGGAATGTAGAGTTGCCGCGCGCGCTCATCACGGGAATCTCTGGTTTCGCCGGGCCCTATCTGGCGGCTTGTCTGGGCGCGCAGAATATCGAGTGCGCTGGAATATCGCGAGAGCCGACGATCGCCTCGCATCCGGTTTCGCTGCGCGGGCTGCGGATTCACGATGTCGATATCCGGGATCGCGAAGCGTTGCGGAAGGTGCTGAGCGACGAGAAGCCGGATTGGGTTTTTCACCTGGCAGCGATCACGCACGTGGCGTCAAGCAGGACGAAGCCGGATCTGGTGTTCGACGTCAATGTGGCGGGCACGTTCAATTTGTTGGAAGGTCTGCGGCAGGTGGGTCACGCGGCACGGGTGGTTTTTGTCAGCTCCGGCAACCTCTATGGCAATGTCGATTCGGGGGAAGAGGGGTTCTCTGAGGAGAGTCCGGTGCGACCGGGGTCTCCTTATGCCACCAGCAAACTGATGGGCGAGGAACTGGTGCGGTCGTACGTGGAGGATTTCGGTCTTGCGGTGACGATCGCGAGGCCTTTCAACCACACCGGACCGGGGCAGCCGCCGAGCTTCGTGTGTCCGGAGTTTGCGCGGGCGATTGCAGCGGGGGTGGCGCGCGGAGAGAAACATGTGGAGATGAAGACGGGGCTGCTGGAGCCGCGGCGCGACATCAGCGACGTGCGCGATGTAGTGCGCGCGTACGCGCTGCTGGCGGAACGGGGAAGGCCTGGGGAAGTCTACAACGTCTGCTCGGGCTCCATGGTGAGCATGGCGGAAGTTGTGAAGATGCTCGCGGAACTGGCGCATGTGGAAGTGACGACGGAGCTGGATGCGGCGAAGGTGAGGGAGCGAGAGATCATGCGCTCCGGAGGGAACTGCGGGAAGATTCGCAGGGAGCTGGGATGGGAGCCAAAAATCCCGCTGCAGGATACGCTCGAGAGCCTGCTGGATTACTGGGTTCGCGAGGCGTTACCGGCGGGGCAACCGGAATGAGCGCGGCGCTGGAACCTTTCTGCGCTGGGATAGAATCGCGATTGTGGGCATGAGTCCCGAATCTGGCGCCGGCGGGAAGAAGGGGCTGGCGCTCATTCTGGGTGGTTCCGGATTTGTCGGCACGCGGCTGGCGCCGCTGCTGCGGGAGCAGGGATGGGCGGTGCGGATCGGGGATGTCCGGCGGAGCGAAGCGTTCCCCGATCTTTGGATGGAATGCGACGTGACGAGCCCAGAGTCGCTGCGCAAAGCAGTGACGGGCGCCGCGGTCATCATCAATCTGGCCGCTGAACACCGGGACGATGTGCGGCCGCTTTCGCGCTATGACGAAGTGAACGTCGAGGGGGCGCGGAAGGTCTGCGACGCGGCGCGCGAAGCGGGGATTGGGAAGATCATCTTCACCAGCAGTGTGGCGGTTTATGGTTTCCAGCCGAAGCCGGTGGATGAGGCCGGGCCGTTCGATCCGTTCAATGCGTATGGCAAAACGAAGCTGGAGGCGGAGGGGGTTTATCGCGCCTGGGCGGAAAAAGATGCGGCGCGCACACTGACGATGGTGCGGCCCACGGTGGTGTTTGGCGAGGGAAACCGGGGCAACGTTTATAACCTGCTGCACCAGATTGCGAGTGGGAAGTTTTTGATGGTGGGAGCGGGGAAAAATGTGAAATCGATGGCGTACGTGGGGAATGTGGCGGCGTTCCTGGCGCATGTGCTGTCGATGGGGCCGGGCGTGCACATCCTTAATTATGTGGATGGGCCGGACATGGATGCCATCACGCTGGTGGAGCACATCCGGAAGTGCCTGGGGAAGAAGGGGAGCGCGCCGCGGTTTCCGAAGTCGCTGGCGATGATGGGCGGACACCTGCTGGATGTGGTGGCGCGGATGTCGGGGCGGACGTTTCCGATCAGCGCGATTCGTGTGCGGAAATTCTGCGAGAGCACGCAGTTTCGCGCGGAGCGGGTGACGGGGACGGGGTTTGTTCCGCCTTATACGCTGGCCGAAGGGCTGGCGCGGACGATTGCGTTCGAGTTTCCCGCGAAGCAATAGAGAAGCGTCCGTCAGCGGCTCAAGCCGGACTGATTCTGCGAATCTAATGGCATAGCTGAAGCTGTGCCCCTTTCAAAGCTGCCGAGTTCTTCCGCAGCTGTGAAGCTGGGTCACTTCATAACAGCAGCGCCCGCGCAAATTTTCCGCAGGTTCCCGAATTTCCCGCGTGCTATTGCGATGACTGTGCGGTTGCGAGCTGAACGACGGCGGTGAAGGCTGGTTTGGGCTGGGCGGCACGGTCGAAGAGGAGCGGGTAGCTGGTGCGGCCGCGGACCGGCCAGTCGTTGCGCCAGGAATCGGCGTCGGTGACTCCCCAGAGGGTGACGCGGTTGACGACGTCGCGATGTTTGAGGAAGACGGCGAAGAGGTCGGCGTAGCGTTTTGCGAGTTGCTGCTGGACGGCGTCGGGCAGGCCGTTGACGTAAGGATTGAGCGCTGGATTCTGCGCGATGTTCAGCGTGACGTCGGCGGTTTGTTGGCGCGTGGCGCGAGGCAGGACGTCGATGTCGAGCTCGGTGATGGCGACTTTGACGCCGAGTTTGGCGAAGGAGGAGATGGCGGCGTCTATCTGGTCGGTGGTGGGCCAGTCGAGGCTATCGTGGCCCTGGATGCCGACGGTGGCGATGGGAATGCCTGAGGCTTTGAGCTTCGTGACGAGCGCGATGGCGCCGCTGCGTTTGGGATCGTTCTCGATGTTGTAGTCGTTGTAATTGAGCTGGGCCTGCGGGTCAGCTTCGTGCGCGTACTCGAAGGCTTTCGCGATGTAGTCGTCGCCGATGATTTTCTCCCACATGGACTGACGCATGGTGCCGTCTTCATTCAGTGCTTCATTGACGACGTCCCAGGTCTGGATGCGGCCTTTGTAGCGGCCGACTACTGTGTGGATGTGATCGCGCATGCGGGCGAGGAGCGCATCGCGGGTGAGGAGATTGCCCTTGTCGTCGTGAAAGACCCAGGCCGGGACCTGGTTATGCCAGACCAGGTTGTGGCCGACGATGAACATGTGGTTTTTCTCGCCGAAGGCAACGTATTGGTCGGGGATGGTGAAGTCGTATTTGTCGAGCGCGGGGTGGACGTTCTCCCACTTGAGGCAGTTTTCGGGCGAGATGGAACTGAACTGCGATGCGAGGATGGCGTCGCCGCGGGCGTCCTGGCCGGTGATCTGGGCGGTGTTGATGGCGGCGCCGATGTAGAAATCGCCGTGGTAGGCATCTTTGAGCGAGGTGGGAGCCTGGGCGGTGGCGGCGAGGCCGAGAATAACTGCGACAGCGGAAATTGTTGCTCGTGGGATCAAGTTGCCTCCTTTGGCGAAGAACATTCCTCAGTGGCTAAAGCCGAGTTACTCTGGACTTCTTCTGGCACCGCTGAAACTGTGCCCCTTCAAGGCAACAACAAAATCTGCACCACAGAGAGCACAGAGGACGCAGAGGTTCTTTTACACGCTGTGAAGACAGGGTTCATTTCGTCGAAGTTGAGGTGGCGGGTGGGCCGAAGTTGAGGCGGCGGCCGGCGAGCTCATCGGAGATGTTCTTGTTGATCTTGCGCGAGATTGGATAGAAGAAGAGGCAGATCGCGGTGGCGAAGAAGAAGAGCGCGGAGTAGAGGCCCGCGGTGAGGCGGATGCCATCGAGGGCGCGCTGCGTTTGCACGGCGTTCGCGGCGTATTCATAGAAGGAGAAGAGCCAGCCGGCGATGGCGCCGCCGAGAGCGAGGCCGAGCCAGAGGGCAAATACGACCGCGGCTGTTACAGTTCCGGTGGCGCGGCGACCGGTCTTCCACTCGCCGTAATCGGCGACGTCGCCCATCATGGCCCAGAGGAGCGGGCCGGAGGTTCCAAAGAAGAATTGGCGGAGAACTTCCGACACGACGATGGCGTTGGTGGCGTGGGGCGGAAGGACGAGCACAGCCAGGCAGAAGAGGCCGGAGAGCGCCATGCTGAGGATAAAGAGCGGACGCTTGCCGAGGCGGACGGAGATGGGTGTGGAGACAGCGACGCCGAAGATGAGGGCGGCTAGACCGAATCCGTTGAACCAGCTGAAGAGCTTTTCGTTGCCGGCGACGTATTTGAAGTAGGGCAACATGACACTGCCACGCATGGCGAGGGCGGCGAAGTAGAAGGTGGTGGCGAGGAAGAGGACGACCCAGGGACGGTTGCTGAAGAGGTCTTTGAGGTCCTGGGCGAGGTCGGTCTTTTGCTGCGGGTCCGGCTGGATGCGCTCTTTGGTGGTGGCGAAGGCGATGATGAAGAAGAGAACGCTGAGGACGGAGAGGAGGCCCATGGTGATCTGATAACCGCGCGCGTCGTTGCCGCGGCCGAAGAAGAAGACCATGGGGATGGCGAGGCTCTGCACGATGAAGCCGGCGGAGTTGGCGAAGATCTGGCGGTAGGACGCGATACTGGTGCGCTCATCGGGATCGCCGGTGAGGACGCCGGTAAGCGAGGCGTAGGGGACGTTGTTGACGGCGTAGATGAGGCGCAGGAGGAGGTAGGTGGTCCATGCGTAGATGATTTTGGCGGAGGGGCTGATGTTAGGCGTGGTGAAGGTGAGGACGCCGATGATGCCGAAGGGGAGCGCGGTCCAGAGGAGCCATGGACGGAACTTGCCCCATTTGGTGTTGGTGCGGTCGGCGATGACGCCCATGATGGGGTTGAAGACGGCGGCAATGAGGCCGACGACAAGGAAGAGGGTTCCGGCCTGGGCGGCGGTGAGGCCGAAGGTATCGACGTAGAAGCTGAGCTGCAGGGCCAGCATGGCCTGGAAGATGAAGTTGGCGGCCATGTCGCCGAGGCCGTAGCCGAACTTTTCTGCGAAGGTGAGTTTCTGGATCATGGCCACGCCCTCTTCTGGCGTTACATTTCCCGCCGTTATTTCGTCACTTGCAACGTGAGTTTGTGGAGGTCGGCGTCGCGGGAGGAGTTGCCGATCATGATGGAGAAGTCGCCGGGCTCGACGGTGTATTTCATGTTGACGTCGTAGAATGCGAGCGCGTCTGCCGTGATGTCGAGGGTGACGGTGGTGGTTTCGCCGGGCTGGAGGCGGACCTTCTTGAAACCCTTCAGCTCTTTGATGGGGCGCGTGACGGAGCTGACGAGGTCGCGGATATAGAGCTGGACGACTTCAGTGCCTTCGCGTTTGCCGGTGTTGGTGACCTCGACCTGGACCTGCGTTGTGCCCTTCGTTGTGATTTTCTTTTTGGTCAGGCGCGGGTTTTTGATTTCGAAGGTGGTGTAGCTGAGGCCGTAGCCGAAGGCGAAGAGCGGCGAGACGTCGTCGAAGAGATAGCCGCGGCGCGCCGATGGCTTGTAGTTGTAGAAGACGGGCAGGTGGCCGACGGAGCGCGGGAAGCTGATGGGGAGTTTGCCGCCTGGGTTGAAGTCTCCGAAGAGGACGCTGGCGATGGCGTGGCCGGTTTCCTGGCCGAGGTACCAGCACTCGTAGATGACGGGCACGTGCGCGATGAGGTGGTTGATGGAGAGCGGGCGGCCGTTGAAGAGGAAAGCGATGATGGGCTTGCCAAGCGCGGCCATGGCTTCGACGAGGGCATCCTGACGGCCGATGAGGTCGAGGCTGGTGCGGTCGCCCATGTGCTGCAGGTTCCAGGCTTCGCGCGAGGTTTGCTCGTTGCCTCCGATAGCAAGGACGATAACGTCGGCCTGCTTCGCGACGCGGACGGCTTCGGCGATTTGTTTGCGATCTTCTTCCGGATCGCTGGCGACGACCTTGTCTTCGTTCCACAAACCGCCGATGGTGATCTTGCAGCCTTCGCTGTAGAGGACTTTGGCGTTCTTGCCGATTTTGGCCTTGATGCCTTCGAGGACGGTGACTTCCTGTTTGGGGACGCCGCTGTATCCGCCGAGGAGCGTGCGGTTGGCGTTGGGTCCGATAACGGCGATGGTTTTGATCTTGCTCAGATCGAGCGGGGCTACGTTGTTGTCGTTTTTGAGGAGGGTGATGGATTCCTGAGCGGCCATGAGGGCGAGGTCGCGATGTTCGTCCGATCCGACGATGCGGTCCGCCTCATCGGGATCGACGTACGGGTCGTCGAAGAGGCCCATTTCGAATTTCCAGAAGAGCATTGGCGCGACGAGCTCGTCGAGTTGGGATTCTTTGAGCACGCCTTTCTTCACGAGCTCGACGAGGTAGAGGTAGCAGTCGGGGTCGGGGAGCTCGATGTTGACGCCGGCTTCGACGGCTAGCTTGCAGGATTCTTTGCGGTCCTTCGCGACAAAGTGTCCGTGGGTGTCGGGACGATAGCCGAGCTCCCAGATTGCGTAGTAGTCGGAGACGACGAAACCTTTGAAGGCGAATTCCTTGCGGAGGACATCGCGGAGGAGCCACTTGTTGGCGTGCGAGGGGACTCCGTCGATTTCGTTGTAGGAGGCCATGATGGTGACGGCGCCGGCTTCGCGGAGAGCTTCTTTGAAGGTGTAGAGGAAGGTTTCGCGGAGGACGCGGAGAGAAACGTTGGCGGGGGCGCAGTTCATGCCGGATTCAGGCTGGCCGTGGCCGACGAAATGTTTGAGGGTGGCGAGGATGTGGCGTTTGTCGCGAAATTTCGCGTCGCCCTGGAAGCCGCGGACGGCGGCGATGCCGAGGCGCGAGACGAGGTGCGGGTCTTCGCCATAGGTTTCTTCGACGCGGCCCCAGCGCGGCTCACGGGCGACGTCGACCACCGGCGTGAGGGCGTGATGCGCGCCGCGGGAGCGCGCTTCGAGGGCGGTCATAGCAAAGAGGCACTCGACGAGATCGGGATTGAAGGAGGCGCCGAGGGCGATGGGTTGTGGGAAGCTGGTGCCGTCGGGAGCGGCGTGGCCGTGGAGGCATTCCTCGTGGAACATGACGGGGATGCCGAGGCGGCTGTTTTCAAGGAAGAACTTTTGGATGGCGTTGGTGAGCTCGGCCATGGCGCGGGCTTTCTTGCCGCCTCCGGCGTCACTGGGACGGCCGACTTGGCCGAGTCCGCGACGATCGCGGAAGGCCTTCTTCGCTTTCGCCAGGTCGAAGTCGCCCTTCCCGTTGACGAGCTTTTGGGCCTTCTCCTGCCAGACGCAGAGCATTTGCGCGGCTTTTTCTTCGAGGGTCATGCGGGAGAGGAGATCTTTGACGCGGCGGGCGGAGGGGAGCGAGGGATTCCTGTAGGCGGGCGGCGCGGATTTGCGCGCGGGTGTGGCGACTGCGGATTGCTTTTTCATGAAGGCCATTCCTGATAGGGCTGCGGGTTCGGGAAAAGGAGGATCACGGCAGGATTGTTGGTGTGGCGAACTAAATTTAGTCGTGCACTTCGCAAAGAGCAACCGGAAAATTGGTTTGGCTGAAGCTTTCGTGTTTTGCGGTGGTGTGGTCGACAAGGGATGGGATGAAGGGGGCGTTGCGGAAATGATCGCGCTTCGCGCGATGCACCACCCTGATTGCGCATAATGCCGCGCAATCAGAATGGGGCACCCGGGATTCGGACCGAAATTTGGTTCGATAAAATGGGGGCATGCTGCAGATCTCCGGCGCGGGGAAACGATTCGGCCCGCGACTCCTTTTTGAAAATGCCGACTGGCTGATCACTCCCACGGAGAAAACTGCGCTGGTGGGGGCTAATGGCGCGGGCAAGTCGACGCTGATGAAGATTCTCGGCGGCCTCGATGGGCTCGATTACGGGAGTGTGCAGCGGATGAAGGGGATGACGATGGGCTATCTGCCGCAGGATGGCCTGGCGCTTTCCGGGAGGACAATTTTCGAGGAGTGCCTTACGGTTTTTGACGAGCTGCGGGCAATGGAGCAGGAGTTCGAGCAGCTGGCGCATGCGCTGTCGGAACTGGATCCGGCGAGCGGGGAGTACGCGACGGTGGCGGATCGCTACTCGCATGTGGAGGGGCGGCTGAGGCACCACGATGTGTACGCGCTGGATGCGCAGGTGGGCACGGTCCTGACCGGGCTGGGATTCGCGAAAGAGGACTGGACGCGGCGGACGGAGGAATTTTCCGGCGGGTGGCAGATGCGGATCGCGCTGGCGAAGCTGCTGCTCGAAAAGCCGGACCTGCTGCTGCTGGACGAGCCGACGAACCATCTGGATCTCGAGACGCGGAACTGGCTCGAGAACTATCTGAGTACGTGGCCGAACGGGTACATCCTGATCTCGCACGACCGGTATTTTCTGGACGTGACGGTGAACAAGATTATTGAGATCTGGAACAAGGGGCTGCATGTTTATCACGGGAATTATGAGAAGTACCTGACGCAGAAGGCGGAGCGGCGGGCACAGCTGGATGCGGCCTACAAGAACCAGCGCGATCGCATCGAGCATCTGGAAGTGTTCATCAACCGGTTCCGGTATCAGGCGACGAAGGCGAAGCAGGTGCAGAGCCGGATCAAGGAACTGGAGAAGATTGAGCGGATCGAGATTCCGCTGGAAGAGCCGGTGCCGCACTTTTCGTTTCCGCAGCCGCCGCCTTCGGGACGGACGGTGGTGGAGGTGGCGGGGCTGTCGATGCAGTACGGCGAGAAACGCGTTCTCGAGAATGTGAACTTCTCGATTGAGCGCGGCGACCGGATTGCGTTGGTTGGAGTGAACGGGGCGGGGAAATCGACGCTGATCCGGTTGCTTTCGGGGCAGGAGTCGCCGACGAAGGGGACGCTGAAGCTGGGGCACAACGTGGTGGCGGAGTATTTCGCCCAGGATCAGTACAAGGTGCTGGACCCAGCGGCGCGGATGCTGGAGGACATGGGGCGAACGGCGCCGAAGGTTGCGGAGAAGGACCTGCGGAGTTTGCTGGGGTGCTTTTTGTTTTCGGGCGATGACGTATTTAAGACGCTGGGCGTGCTGAGTGGGGGGGAGCGGAATCGGTATGCGCTGGCGCGAATTCTGGTGAGCCCGGCGAATTTTCTGCTGCTGGACGAGCCGACGAACCACCTGGATTTGCGGGCGAAGGATGTGTTGCTGGAGGCGATTGCGAAGTTTAACGGGACGGTCATTTTTGTGTCGCACGACCGGTACTTTATCGACGGGCTGGCGCAGAAGGTGTTCGAGATTGAGCGCAATGTTGAGGATCCGGCGCGGGGGTCGCGGCTGAATGTGTATCCGGGGAACTACGAGGACTATTTGTGGCGCAAGGAGGGCGGCTCGGCGGCTCTCGCGGTTGCGACTACGGCGGCTGCTGCGGCGCGAGTCGTTGAAATTGTGCCTGTGACGGTTACAGATTCGGCGGAGAAGGTGCGGCGGGTGAATCCGATCAAGCTGCGGCAGATGCAGGAGCGGTTGGCGGCGGTGGAGGCGGAGATTCCGCGGATCGATGGCTGGGTGGCGGAGGCCGAACAGGCCCTCGGCGTGTATGTGAGCGCAGAGGAGACGCAGCGGTTGTCCGAGGTGCTGGCGGTGTTGCGGGAGCAGCAGGCTTCGCTGAACAACGAGTGGGAAGAGCTGTCGACGCAGCTGGAAGAGCAGCAGTCAGAGTTTAGAGTTTAGAGTTTGGAGAGCGGCGGGCGTGCTAATCGTTCTTTGCGGGCGATGAGGTGGTGCTCGACGAGGAACTGCCGGAGTCAGACGAAGTGGACGCGGGCTTGTCGGCGGACTTTGAGTCGGAGGATTTTGTGTCGGATTTTGTGTCGGTGGATTTGCTTTCGCCGTCGGCGGAGGCTTTCATCTCGGACCGCTTCGATTTCGAGGCGTAATCGGTGGCGTACCAGCCGGAGCCTTTGAAGTGGGCGGCAGAGGCGGAGATGAGGCGCTCGACCGGGCCGTGGCAGACAGGGCATTCCTTTTCGTCAGGGGCGCTGAAGCTCTGAATTTTCTCGAACTGATGACCGCAGTTTTTGCAGCGGTATTCGTAAAGGGGCACTTGTTCCTCTGGGGTTTTGATGCTCTTTCTATTTTAACGGCTCATTCACCACAGAGGACACAGAGGACACAGAGAGCACGGAGGCCGGAAGGGCGATGCCGTCGAGCGCAGAGTGCGACAGCTCTCCGGTTTGCGGTGTTCACTCGGTATAATCGCCGCAATTTCAAAGGGAGTTGCGACATTGGGTTTGAAGCGCGGAGAGGTATCGAAGAACGGGTTTCGCTGGGGCGCAGAGGAGTGCTTCGGGTTGTCGGCAGAAGACCTGCGTATGCTGCGCGGGTTGAAGACGCCGGTGCGGATCCAGAGGTTCATCGATGAGCTGACGTATCAGTATGCGAACACCGCGTGGTCTCCGCGACGCGTGCTGCGGGAGCGCAAAGGGCATTGTCTGGAGGGGGCGCTGGTAGCCGCGGCGGCGTTGCGGGTCAATGGGCACCCGCCGCTGTTGATGGATCTTGAGGGTGTGCACGATGACGACCACGTGGTGGCGCTCTATCGGGAACGCGGGCTGTGGGGAGGGATTGCGAAGTCGAACTTTGCGGGGCTGCGGTTTCGGGCGCCCGTCTACCGCACGCTGCGTGAGCTGGCGCTGAGCTACTTTGAGCATTACTACAATCTGCGCGGGGAACGGACGCTGCGGGCTTACGCGGGACCGGTAAACCTCGTGCGGCTGGACAGCCAGGGCTGGATGACGGCGGAAGAAGATGTGTGGTGCGTGCCGGAGCTGCTGATCGCAGCGCGGCATTATCCGCTGTTTCCGCATCGGGTGGCGCGGGAGCTGCCGCGGCTGGACAGGCGGAGTTTTGAGGCGGGGATGCATGGTTGGGTGAAGCATTAAAGAGGGAGCCTGTAGCCGGTAGCCGGTAGGAGAAGCACGTCCACCAAAATGCCCTGGGATTCTTTTGTAGTATCGCTCGACGCGTGTATGCGTGCAGGCGTATACCTTGCCCACCACGAGGTCTGCAACTCGGGCCCGGGTGAAAGAGGAGGTTAACTGAATGCAATACATGATCACCTGGAATGAACGTCAGCAGGGCTCCCCAATCGAGTACGAAAATGCACAGAAGCGAATCCTGGAGGTCTTTAGCCCGTGGAAGGCGCCAGCCAATTTCAAGATCCACGCGTTCGTCATCCGCGTCGGTGATTGGGGTGGGTACATGTTGATGGAATGTGATGACCCTCTCGAAGTGCATAAGTTCTGTTCGATGTTGCCTGCTTTCACGTTCGAGGCTCGCCCCGTCGTCCCAGTAGCCGACGCCATTCGCGTGGAACTCGAAGCGATGGCCTACCGCGATGGACTGAAAAGTAAGTGAAGCCAGCTGAGGCGGTGTTCGGCTCTGCCGGATTAGTCCTCTGAAACGCGCTTGTGCCTTGTAATGTCTGGATGCTCGCCAGTCCGGAACATTCACGCTCTCCGCAAATGAAGGGGCCCTGGACATCCGCCCAGGGCCCGCTGCATGTGCTCTTCGCGGTGCTTACAGCGTGACGAGTCGGACGCCGGTGATGGCGGGGACGGCGCGGAGTTCGCGGAGAGCGGCGTCGGTGACGATGCCGTCGACCTGCACGACCGCGATGGCTGAGGCTGGAGCGGCGTCGTGGCCATTGGAGCGGCCGAGGGCGAAGTTCGCGATGTTGACGTTGTGCTCGCCGAGGATGGTTCCGATGCGGCCGATGACACCGGGGACGTCTTTGTTGCGGATGGTGATGAGGGTGCCCTGGAGCGGCGCTTCGATGTCGATGCCGTCGAGGTGCAGCAGGCGGGGCGCGTCGCCGTGGAGGACAGCGCCGCTTGCGGTGATGCTGGTTTCGCTGGTGTGCAGCGATAGCTGGAGAACGCTGCCGGCTGCGCCCGCTGGCTCCTCGGTTTTTTCTTCGTGGAGGCGGATGCCGCGCTCGGCGGCGACGGAGGCGGCGTTGATGCGGTTGACCTGCTCGAGGTGACCGAGGACGCCGGCGATGGCGGAGTTGCGGATGAGCTCGGTTTTGGATTCGGCGAGGCGGCCGTGGTAGGCGATCTGGATGCTGTCGATGCTGCCGCGGGGGATCTGGGCGAGGAAGGTGCCGAGGCGCTCGGCGAGGGTCATCCAGGGCGCGAGCTCCTGGTATTCCTCGTGGCTTAACGACGGGGAATTGACGGCGTTTTGGGCGATGCCGGATTTGAGATACTCGCGGACCTGGAGAGCGATCTGGATGCCGACGGCTTCCTGCGCTTCCGCAGTGGAACCGGCGATGTGGGGCGTGAGGATGACGTTGTCGAGAGCGGCGAAGGGCGAGTTTTTGGGCGGTTCTTCGTGGAAGACGTCGAGGGCGGCGCCGGCGACGTGGCCGGATTTGAGAGCTTCGGCGAGGTCGGCTTCGACGACCAGCTCACCGCGGGCGCAATTGATGATGCGCACGCCTTTTTTCATGGTGGCGATGGAGGCGGCGTTGACGATGCCTTCGGTTTGCGGCGTGAGGCCGACATGGAGGGTGATGAAGTCGGAGAGGGCGAAAAGTTCTTCGGCGGAGACGAGGCGGATGGTGTTTTCGCGGGCGATGGAGGCGGAGACGAAGGGATCGTGGCCGAGGAGTTCCATGCCAAACTGGCGGGCGCGGCGGGCGACTTCGAGGCCGATGCGGCCGAGGCCGAGAATGCCGAGTTTCTTGCCGCGGAGTTCGGAGCCCTGGAGGGATTTTTTCTCCCATTTGCCGGCGTGCATGGTGGAGTCGGCGCGGGGAAGCTGGCGGGCGAGGGCGATCATAAGGCCGAGGGCGAGTTCGGCGACGGCGATGGCGTTGGCACCCGGGGTGTTCATAACGACGATGCCGCGGCGGGTGGCGGCTTCGGCATCGATATTGTCGACGCCGACTCCGGCGCGGCCGATGACGCGGAGGTTGGGCGCGGCGGCCATAAGGGCATCGTCGACCTGGACGGCGGAGCGGACGACAAGGGCGTCGGCGTCGGCGAGAGATTCGGGGAGATTCTTGATTTGGTCGTGGGTGAGGATTTGCCAACCGGCTTCGGACTGAAAAACGGCGAGCGTGGCGGGGGAAACCTTTTCGGCGAGGACGACTTTCAAGATTGCTCCTTTCTGACAAGGTTAATCGATCCGAAGCGCGTGAAAGTTTCCTGACTCCGCACCCCCTCCGGCCAATCTGGGCTAAGTGCTTCATTCGGCTCGCGTTACAGGTTTTGCTTATGAGATAACTCATTCATTCGAGACAGCTTAGATCTCAACTGGCTGAGCCGCATTGACTTAGTACCATTTTTGGGGTTGTTCGGCGGCACGCGTTTGATTTTGCGCTGGTTAACTCGTATCTCATTGATGCTGGCTTCCCTGAAAAGCGAAAGGGGACTGTCTGCTTAGGCAGACAATCCCCTACGTTCTCAGGCTAGCAATGCGGGAATTCAGGATCAAGGAGAATCGGAGGGTCGCACGGTACGGAAGTTCGGGTTTCCAGCTTTGGCGGGGCTGAACCCGCGCCACGCTGTGCCCGGGGTGTTGACGGGTGGTTTTTTCGTCACGAAGCTAAATCGCCCCACCTCGTCGGAAGGGGCGGGTATCCAGGCCTTTGTGTCCTGGCGGCGAGAAGGCTGGTATGGCCCCACTGAGCAGTTTGCGGAAGAAATGACATAGGCGGAGTTAAGGCTGTCTTTTCCCAAAATGGGGCCAGACAGTACTTCGGCGTGAAGCCGGAATCGAATTGCATTGATGTTCGGGTTGCAGGGGACGATGCTTCTTGCTGTGGGGTGAACCTGGCTTAACAGCGTTGCGCTGGTTGCGGGGTTGCCGGAGTGGGGGGGGGCGAAAGTGATAGCCGCTGGTCCGAAAGCGATAGCCGCTGATAGCTGACGCTGACGCTCATTCAGCGCACGCAGGCTGGGGCGGAGGCTGGGTTTTGAGCAAAAGGGCTGGGACGCGCGTCCTGTTGAGTTGCGGCTCGGTAGCGATGGGTGTGCGTCTTTGTTGAGTTGCGAGCTCGGTAGCGGTAGGGCACCGCGCTATTTCGTCGGGTGGCGCGAGAATTCGGGATCGTTGCAGTTCGACGGTGTTGGTTGGGCGAGGCCCTGGCCGGCGTTGAAGCGAGAGTGCCGGGGCGGGTTCGGTGGGAGCAGTGGGCGCTGGTTTTGGAGTACGATTAAAATCGGTTCCGGAGCGCGGAATGCGGGGTATTTGCACGATGGGCGCGCCTCGGACCACGAGAGAAGACTGGTTATGACGGCTCTGAAGTTTTTCGCTGAATGTCTTAGGGAAGGCAATGCCGCATCTGCTGCCTGGCTTCGGCGCACGCGCCGGAACGACGCGGGTTTCACGCTGATGGAACTGCTGATCGTGATTTCGATCATGCTGATCCTGATGCTGATTGCGATTCCGAACATGCTGAACCTGAAGGCGACGGCGAATGAGACGTCGGCGAAGCAGTCGCTGCGGGCGATCCAGATTGCGGAGACTCAGTACGCGACGAATTTTCCGGCGAACGGGTTTGCGTGCTCGCTGCAGGCGCTGGGCGGGAGTGCGTCGTCGGGGCCGCCGACTCCGCAGGGAGCGGAGTTGCTGCAGTCGGATCTGACCAGCGGGCAGAAGGCGGGGTACAGCTTCGCCATCGTGAACTGCCAGAAGGCTCCGGGCGCCCAGCAGGACGACTTTGTGAGCTACGAGGTGACGGCGGTGCCGCAGTCGATCGGCAAGACGGGGCACAGCGGGTTCTGTCTGGACATGAGCGGGGAGATCAAGTCGGATCCTGCGGGCGGGACGAACTGTTCGGTTGCGATTCAGTGAGACAGCTATGAAGCGGTCAGCTAAAGTCCGGTTAGCTGGTGAAGCGGTCAGCTATAAGGCGGTTAGCGAAAAGGCGGTTAGCGGGAAGATCGGCGGCGAGAGAGGGATCAGGCAGGTGAGCGCGGATTGACTTCGAATGCGAGAAACATGGACCGCCAGTGGGAGATCATCCGCTGGCGGTTTTTGCTTGTGTTGGGGTTGGCGGTTTGTGCCGCGGGTGGGGTGCGGGCGCAGAGCGCCGCGGGTCCTGCACAGAGTGCCGCGAATGCCGCTCAGGTGGCGGCTCGGGTGGATCGGCATTACAACGCGCTGCGGTCGCTGGAGGTGCATTTTGTCCAGACTTATACGGGTATGGGGATGAACCGCAAAGAGTCGGGCGTGTTGCTGCTGAAGAAGCCGGGGAAGATGCGGTGGACGTACACCGATCCGGACGGGAAGCTGTTTGTGCTGGATGGGAAGAATGGGTATTTCTACTCGCCGGGGGCGACCGAGGCGCAGAAGGTGGACCAGAAGAAGCTCGATGATCTGCGGTCGCCGCTGCGGTTTTTGCTGGGGCACACGGAGCTCGAGAAAGAGCTGACGGGGCTCACGGTGACGTGCGGCGGGGGCGGGGTGTGTGAGCTGTCGGGGGTGCCGAAGGGGCTAGAGCAGAGCGTCTCGTCGCTGAAGATTACGGCGGCGGCGGATGGGACGATTCAGTCGATGACGATTGAGGAGACGGATGGGGTGACGAATCGATTTGAGTTCAGCGGGGAGGCGGGGAATGTGCCTGCTCCGGACACCGCGTTTGTGTTTGTGGCGCCGGCGGGCGTGCATATTGTGACGGGCGAGCCACCGGTGTAGAGGAAGCTCTCAGGGCCATGAGCGACCCGCGTGCTAATAGCCTAGGAGTCTTGCCGCCGAGACCTTCCAATGGGCGATCGTGAAGCCGCAAAGCAACAACCCGAGCCAGAGATAGGATTTCAGCGTGTCGAATCAGCGCAATCTCGTAGGCCGTATCGGGCTGATAGCCCTAGGAGCAATCGGCATCCTAGTGGTGGCCCTGTGGAGTATCGCCGATCACGCAGGTTTCATGCCTAAATCGGGATGCCCGATCATCGCGTGGATGAGGCCAATAGATCGCTCGGGTGTTCTGCCCACCGACTACATCGAACTGAACTCCACCGCCATTGGTCCGAGATTGTTCGAACCCGTTCATGTTCGCATCTGCGGTGATGGCTTAGTCGAACGCGATACCGTAATAACGCTCGGTGGTTACACATTCGGCTGCCCGCTCCACGATTCAGAGAAGAGGCACCACATCTCCCAGTCTGCTTTCCAAGCCCTTCTCGCGAAGGCGAGAGACGGGGGATTCTGCAGACTATGCGCTCGATATTCGTCGCCCGGAGTCATGGACGGGGGAATCGAAGAGGTGACATTGAATCTGCATGGGAGGCTGGCAACCGTATGGAATCTCAATGGGAATCCGCCGCCACTCTTGGATGAACTTGCTGGAAGAATCTGGGGGGTATCGGAAATCGAGAGCGTGGCCGATCACAGGAAGTTCACCCCAGAGAGAGAGGCGGAGTGCAGGAGAATCGAGGAGGCGAGAATTCGGCGTTAGCAAAGGCGGTCGGCCATCGAGACGAAGCCCCGCGATGGTCGTTTAGGTCGTGCCCTTTCAAAACAGCGACCTAATCAAAGGTGCCTCAGTCGTGGTTGTTGGCCAAGGACGCGGCCTGCCGGGGCTGTCCGGATTTGAACGGGTGGCGGTGGATTCGGACAACGGGAGTCTTTTGGTCCGGAATGCGCCGGGGCTTAACCCCTTTTCTTCCATTCTGTTTTTCAATCCGGAATCCGGTTCGGCAATTGCAACTGGTCTACGCTACTTCCTTATTCGCACATGAGCGAGGCTGGGGAGAAGCGTTGAACCTCGCCGGGTTTTTGCGCGTAATGCTGGATGAACGGGGACGATCATGGCGAACTGGAATCGGGATGTGCGGTTTGGGTTGCGGATGCTGGCTCGCAACAAGGGATTCACAGCGGTTGCGATTCTGGCGCTGGCGCTGGGGATCGGGCCGAACGTGGCGATTTTCTCGATCATCTGGGCGACGTTCCTGGCCCCGCTTCCGTATCCCAACGCGAAGCAGCTGGCGGTGGTGTGGTCGCACTACAAAGGCGAGCGCAACGGCACCGGCGCCGCGGACTTCGCCGAGTGGGCGGCGCGGAGCCAATCGTTCCAGAAGCTGGATTTTCAGTCGTGGAACGCGAAGCACCTGACCAACGCGGATCACTCGCAGGATGAAACGAGCGGGCTGCTGACGACGCCGGGGTTCTACACGAAGGATTTCGGCCTGCCGATGGCGATGGGCCGGGATTTTCTACCGGATGAGGGAACGCCGGGGAAGGATCACCTGGCGATCATCACGCACCGGCTGTGGATGACACGCTACAACTCGGATCCGCAGATCATCGGGAAGCCGATCCTGATCGACGATGAGGCGTACACGGTGGTAGGCGTGCTGCCCGAGGGTCCGATGGACAAGGTGGAGGGCACGCAGTTCATTGTGCCGTACATCCCGAAG
Source organism: Acidobacterium sp. (assembly GCA_003166955.1). Classification (GTDB taxonomy): domain Bacteria; phylum Acidobacteriota; class Terriglobia; order Terriglobales; family Acidobacteriaceae; genus Palsa-343. The sequence goes on along the minus strand of PMUI01000045.1, from coordinate 34,675 downwards.
CCGGGGGTGCCGAGCAACGAATACGGCAACGTTTTCGGGCGGCTGAAGCCGGGCGTGACGCTGGCGCAGGCGCAGGCGGAGGTCGCGACCATCGACAGCCAGCTGGCTCCGAAGCGCAACGGGCCCGAGGACGCAAAGTCGTGGTCGGTGAGCGTGGAGCAGCTGAAGAACGACTGGCTGGATCCGAAGCTGATGCGGAATATGTGGCTGCTGTTGGCGGCGGTGAGCCTGGTGCTGCTGATCGCGTGCGCCAACGTGGCGAATCTGCTGCTGGCGCGGGGTTCAGCGCGTCAACAGGAGCTGGCGCTGCGGTCGGCGATGGGCGCGTCGCGGCGGCAGGTATTTGCACAACTGCTGACGGAGAGCCTGACGCTGGCGGTGGTGGGCGGCGGGATCGGGGTGGCGCTGGGGTGGGCCATCATGAAGCTGGCGATGGCCATCCTGCCGCTGGAAAAGCAGGTGGCTGAGGCGGTGGTGGGGCTGAACGTGCCGGTGCTGTGCTTCGGGGTCGGGGTGACGCTGATGGGTGGGGTGCTGTTTGGGTGCGCGCCAGCGTTGCAGGCTGCGAAGGTGAGCCTGAGTGAGACGCTGAAGCAGGGGTTCGCGGGCGATTTCCGGGCGCAACCGCTCGGGGACACAGGCGGTGCTGGTGACGGTGGAATTTGCGCTGGCTCTTACGCTGTTGGCCGGGGCAGGGCTGGCGCTGCACAGTTTCTGGAACCTAAGCCGGATCGACCTGGGAGTGAGGACGGATCACGTGCTCATCGGCTTTTTGCAGCCCAAGTCGACAACCCGCCAGGGACAGCAGACGTTTCCGCCGCCGGAACAGATCCTGGCCAACGAACGGCAGATGGTGGAGAAACTGCGCGGGGTTCCGGGCGTGGTGGACGTGGCGCTCACGACGGGAATTCCTTTGCAGGGTGCCGGCAGTTTCCCGTTCGCGATCGCGGGGCAGCCGGTGGATCCGAAGCAGCAACCTGTGGCGGATCTGGAGGCGCTGACGCCCGGCTTCTTCCACACCTTTGGTGTGCGCCTGGTAAAGGGGCGTTTCCTGAACGACTCGGACACGATGGGGAGCCCGATGTCGGTGGTGGTGAATGAGAGCTTTGTCCGCCGGTATCTGGAGCACACGGACCCGCTGACGACGCGGTTGATGCTGGGGATGCCGCAGCCGGGACAGAACAAGCTGGGTTCGCCGGTTGCGTTCCAGATCGTCGGCGTATTCCATGACATTCACAACAACGAGAAGCTGGCGGGGGCGGCACAGCCGCAGATGTTCGTCAGCCTGGGGCAGATTCCGTGGCCGTTTGTGGGTCTGGCGGTGCGGACGGCGGTCGACCCGGGCGCGGTGACGAGCAGCATTCGCTCGACCCTGGCCCAGGTGGCGCCGAACGTGGCGCTGATGCATGTGCAGACGATGCGGGAGGTGGTCGACGACCAGATGACGGGCGACCGCTTCGGCATGGTGCTGTTCGCAGGATTTGCGGGTGTGGCTCTGCTGCTGGCGGCGCTGGGGATTTATGGAGTGATGTCGTTTGCGGTGGCACAGCGGACGCATGAGATCGGGCTGCGGATGGCTCTGGGCGCGCAGAAAAACGAGGTGGTGGGGATGATTGTTCGCGGCGGAATGCGGATGGCGGTGCCGGGTATGGCGATCGGCCTGGCGGGCGTGTTTGTGCTGGGGCGGCTGATGCACAGCACTCTGTACGGGGTTGGGGCAGTGGACTATGCCAGTACGGTGCTGGTGGCGGCGGTGCTTTTTGGAGTGGGTGTTTTCGCGAGCTGGATTCCGGCGCTGCGTTCGGCGCGGGTGGATCCTATGGTGGCTTTGCGGGAAGAGTGAGGACAGGCCACGGGGCACAGGCCACAGTTTGGAGCAAAACCATAGGAACCGTGGTGGTGACTTTTCGGGTGGGTGGGGACCGGATTGGGGGATTTTTTAACCTGAGATCCCTCAATATGATCACGCCATGCTTAGGCGCGCGTGTGGGTTGTTTGGGCTGGGATTGATGCTGGTTCTGATGCCGGGTCTCGGGGCCGGGGCGTCGGGGCAGGGGCTGAACCAGAAGTCGGGGCCATGGGCTTTGCAGGTGAGCGGGACGACGGCGGGGTTGCGCGGGGTCCACTCGCTGGGCGGGGGCGTGGCATGGGCGAGCGGGGCGAACGGGACGGTTCTGCGCACGGAAGACGGCGGCTATGAGTGGCAGAGCTGCACGGTTCCGGAGGGCGCGGAGAAGATGGATTTTCGCGGTGTGTGGGCGTGGGACACCAACACCGCGATTGTGATGTCGAGCGGGCCGGGCGATCTGTCGCGGATCTATCGGACGACGGATGGGTGTTCGCACTGGACGCTGGTGCTGACGAATTCTGACAAGACGGGCTTTTATGACGCGATGGTGTTCGCCAATCGCGAGGTTGGGTATTTGCTGGGCGATCCGGTGAATGGCGCGTTTCCGCTGCTGCGGACCGCGGATGGCGGGGTGACCTGGACGAAGATTCAGTCGCCGGGGCTGACCACGGATTCGCTGGGGATTGCGGCGTTCGCGGCGAGCAATTCGGCCATGACGGACGCGGGGATGGTGGTGAATGCGCTGCTGGCGGGTGACGGGCGCGTGTGGTTTGGGACGGGTGGGACGGGCGGGGCGTTTATCTATGAGGGGGAGAGCAGCTGTCCGCGCGGCGACAGCGATGGGCCGCCGGATCCGGCGTGCCTGAATATGTGGAATTTCAAGCGGCAACCTCTGCCGATGGCGGGCAGCAGCGCGTCGGCGGGGGCATTTTCGCTGCGCGTGGTTTGGTGGGATGAGGGAGTGAAGGCGGCGGTGGCGGTGGGCGGGGATTTCGCGAAGCCGGACCAGACGGATGGCACGTCGGCCTGGACGCCAGACGGGGTTCACTGGACCGCGGCGGAGAAGCCTCCGCACGGGTACCGGTCGGCGGTGACGTGGGATGCGGACGTGAACGCGTGGATCGCGGTGGGAACGAACGGGTCGGACATCAGCTGGGACGGAGGCAGATCGTGGAGACCGCTGGATAACGGGGACTGGAGTGCCCTGAGCCTGCCGTTTGTGGTGGGGCCGGGCGGGAAAATCGGGAAGATCAACCTGGATCAGCTGCATAAGTGAGCACTTTGGGGCCGGGGCGCGTCTAGTCCACGAACCACTGCGCCCGGGGTTGCGGGGCGCAGGAACTGCTACGCTTGAGAGAGGTATTCGCTGGCCGGACCTGTCAGGTTTGACCGAATTAGTTAGGTCGGGCGGGTTGGGGGTTGCCGGCGGACTTTCCCCATGGCTGAATTCGTGATCAGACTGGCCGATGAGCGCGGCCACGTGCAGGAGCAGATCCAGTCGGCTGCGACGGCCGACGAGCTGCGCACGCGGTTCTCGCAGGCGGGGTACTACGTCTACTCGGTGAAGCCGCGGGGGCTGACGGGCGGGGCTCGGAAGACGAAGCTGGAGACGTTCCTGATCTTTAACCAGCAATTCCTGACGCTGATTCGCGCGGGGCTGCCGATTCTGGGGTCGCTGGAAATGCTGGCGAAGAGCCAGAAGAATCCGAATTTTTCAGTACAGCTGCAGAATGTGGCGGCGCGAGTGCGGACGGGTGAGGCGATTTCGTCGGCGTTCGAGGCGCAGGGCGGATTTCCGCTGATGTATACGACGACGCTGCTGGCGGGCGAGCGGGCCGGCAATCTGGAAGAAGTGCTGGGGCGGTATTTGTCGTTTCAACGAATTGCGCTGACGTTCAGGAAGAAGCTGGTGGCTTCGCTGATCTATCCGGGAGTGCTGATTACGCTGGTGTTTGGGATGTTCGTTTTCCTGATCACGTTTGTGGTGCCGCAGTTCGCGAAGCTGTACGACCAGATCGGGACCAAGCTGCCGTCGCTGACGCTGGCGATGCTGGCGCTGGGTAAAGCGGCGCAGCACTACATTCTGTATGTGCTGCCGGCGCTGGCTCTGATCGGCTATCTGGTGTGGCGGTGGAGCCGCAGCGACGCAGGCGCGGATCGGATCGATCGCATACGAATTGCGCTGCCGCTGTTTGGAAAGATTTGGCTGAAGTACCAGGTGGCGATGTTCGCGAGGACTCTGTCGACGCTGCTGACGGGAGGCATTCCGCTGGTACCTTCGCTCGAGACAGCGGCCAGGTCGATTACGAGCAAACGGATCAGCAAGGCCGTCTTTTCGTCCGTCACGTTGGTACGCGAAGGCAAGGGTCTGGCGAAGAGCCTCGAATCGACGAAGGTGTTTCCGGACCTTTCGACGGAGATGATCGAGGTCGGGGAGTCGACGGGCGCGCTGCCGCAGATGCTGAACTCGGTGGCGGAGTTTTTTGAAGAGGACGTGCAGACGGCGCTGACGGCGGCGCTGGCGCTGATTGAGCCGGCGATTTTGATCGTGATGGGAATCGTGGTGGTGACGATATTGATTGCGTTGTATCTGCCCATATTCTCGATGAGCAACGCGCAGAATTTCAGGACGTAATGAATGATGCGCGCCGAATCACCCGTTCGACTCGCCTTCGCCCGTTCGACTCGCCTTCGGCTCGCTCAGGGTGACGAGCTCGGGGTGACTCCTTCAGGGTGAGGTTGAAAGTAGTGAAGCAGTGAAGAGAGCGGCAAAGTAGAGGTTTCCATATGGCTCAGGCCCCCCCGATAGTATTGCCGACCGAGCAGGACGAGATCGCGCACGCGCAGGCGCTGGCGCGGCGGTATCGCTCGGAGTTCATCGATCTGCGGAATTTCCGGATCCGGCATGAGGTGCTGCGCAGCGTGCCGGTGGACATGATGTTCCGGTATAACTTTGTGCCGCTGGAGCAGGAAGAGGACCGGCTGGTGATCGCGGTGAGCGATCCGAGCAAGCTGATGATGCTGGACGAGATCAGCGGGCTGCTGGGGCAGCGGATTGTGACGCGGGTGGCGACGCTGTCGCAGATCACCGATCTGCTGAAGAAGACGGAGCAGAGCCAGCGCGTGCTGGACGAGGCGTCCGAGGGGCTGACGTTCGATGTGCTCTCGGCGGACGACAATTCGGACGAGAACATTTCGATCGAGAAGCTGACGTCGGAAGAGGACATCAGCCCTATCATCCGGCTGGTGGACACGACGATTTTCACGGCGCTGGAACGGCGGGCGTCGGACATCCACGTCGAGTCGTATGACGATTCGGTGCTGATGAGGTACCGCATCGACGGCGTGCTGCAGCCGGCGATGGCGCCGATTGCGCGCGAGCATCAAACGACGATTCTGTCGCGCATCAAGATCATGAGCGAGCTGGATATCGCGGAGCGGCGCGTGCCGCAGGACGGGCGTTTCCGGGTTCGGTACAAGGGGCGGCTGATCGATTTCCGCGTGTCGATTATGCCGACGGTCCATGGCGAAAACGCTGTGCTGCGCGTGCTCGATAAGGAGTCGATGAGCGAGAAGTTCCGCAAGCTCACGCTGGATGTGGTTGGGTTCGCGGATGACGATCTGTTGCGGTTCCGGCGGTATATTCGCGAACCGTACGGCATGGTGCTGGTGACGGGACCGACGGGGTCGGGCAAGACGACGACGCTGTATGCGGCGCTGAACGAGATCAAGAGCGACGAGGACAAGATCATCACGATCGAGGATCCGGTGGAGTATCAGATTCGCGGGATCACGCAGATTCCGGTAAACGAGAAGAAGGGGCTGACGTTTGCGCGTGGACTGCGGTCGATTCTGCGGCACGATCCGGACAAGATTCTGGTAGGCGAAATCCGCGACCAGGAGACAGCGCAGATTGCGATCAACTCGGCGCTGACCGGACATCTGGTGTTCACGACGGTGCACGCGAACAACGTGGTGGACGTGCTGGGGCGCTTCCTGAACATGGGCGTGGAGGCATACAACTTCGTGTCGGCGCTGAACTGCATTCTGGCGCAGCGGCTGGTACGGACGATCTGCGAGCACTGCGTGCAGGAAGTGCGGTACGACGACAAGATGCTCTGGGAGAGCGGGCTGGACGTGGCGGAGTGGAGGAGTTTTCCGTTTCGCGAGGGGCGCGGGTGCATTGAGTGCGCAGGGACCGGGTATCGGGGGCGGACGGCGATTCACGAGCTGCTGGATTTGACGGACCCGATCCGGGAAATCATTCTGGAGAAGAAACCGAGCTCTGAGGTGCGTAAGCTGGCGCAGCAGGAGGGGATGCATTTCCTGCGCGAGAGTGCGCTGGACCGCGTGCGGCGCGGGCTGACGACGCTGAAAGAGATTAATAAGGTTACATTCATCGAGGCATCGCGCTAGGAACAGGCAATAGGCAATAGGGAATAGGGAATAGCGTGCAGGGTAGGGTGACGGAATTGGTGAGCAGGAACGAGGCTTTGCGCTAGTGGCTCTCGAAAACATGTTCAAGCCCGTAGCGGGGTCGCGTCCGAAGGTGGCGTGTGAGGTCCGGCCCGACGGTGTGGTTGCGGCACGTGCTGGAAAGAAGCATGGCGAGCTGGCGGTGGCGTTTTCGGCGCTGCGGGAGGGCTCAGTGGTTCCGGGGCTGAAGGTGCCGAATCTGATGGACTCGCATGCGGTGCGGGCGGCGCTGGAGTCGGCGCTGGGAGACATCGGAGTACGGACCGGCGCGGTGACGCTGGTGGTTCCGGATGCGGCGGCGCGCGTTCTGCTGCTGGATTTCGACACGCTGCCGGCGAAGCGGCACGAGGCTCTGTCGGTGGTGCGGTTCCGGTTGCGGAAGATGGTTCCTTTCGACGTGGAAGCCGCGGCGGTGAGTTATCAGGTGATGGGGGAGAAGGTGGGCCAACTGAACTTGCTGGTGACGGTGATGCCCGGCGAAGTGCTGGAGGAGTATGAGAGCGCGGTGCGGGAGGCCGGATACGAGCCGGGCGCGGTGCTGCCGAGCACGCTGGCGGCGGCCGCGACGGTGGAAGGGGACAGCGCGACGCTGATGGTGAATCATGCGGCGACTTCTGTAACGACGGCAGTTACACAAGGTAACGAGATGCTGCTGCACCGGTCGATGGACCTGCCGGCGGAGCCGATGGCGCGGGAAGAAGAGATGGCGCAGGCGGTGATCACGGCGCTGGCGTGGTATGAGGACACGCTGAAGAGATTGCCGTCGACGATGTATTACGCCGGATCGGGCGGCGCGAGCGCGGCGGCGCAGTCGAGATGGGCTTCGCTGGTCGATCCTGCACCGAGGCTTGCCGATCTGGGGCCGGTGGAAACGGTATCGGCGATGACGAGCGTTCCGGTGGGCGTGATGGCGGGCGTAACGGGGGCGCTGGCAAGCTAATGCGGATTGCAGTCAATCTCGCGAGCCGTCCGTACGTCGACCTGCGGTCGATTTATGGCCGGCTGCGCACCTGGATCCTGATCCTCGCGCTGGTGGGGGCGGCGCTGTGGTACCTGTATCGCAACGAGAGCGGGCAGGCGCAGGCGGCGAAGGCTGAAGTGGCCACGGTCGAGAATCATGTGCGGGAACTCCAGGATCAGCAGCAGGAGTATCGGCAGATGATGCAGCAGCCGAAGGACGCGGCAATCCTGCAGCAGTCGGATTTTCTGAACGGGCTGTTCCAGCACAAAGCGTTTTCGTGGACGGCAACGATGACCGATCTGGAGACGGTGCTGCCGCCGGGAGTGCAGGTGCTGAGCATCGATCCAATCGTGGCGCCGGATGGGCACGTGATCATTCGACTGCGCGTGACGGGGGAGCGCGAGCGGGCGCTGGAGCTGGTACGGAACCTGGAGAAATCGAGGCACTTTGCGGCACCGCGGCTGGCATCGGAGTCACTGGCGACCGCGCAGGGCAATCAGGCGGGCGTGCAAACGGTGAGCACCGGCGCGGTGAACTTCGACATTCTGGCCGACTATCGACCGTTGCCGCTCGAACCAGGCGATGAGGGCAAGGCGGCTAAGACATCCAGAGAGAAAGCGCAGGGCGATGAGGATGGAGGGGCGACTCCATGAATCGCGGCGTTTTCACGAAGCTGAATTTCTATTTCGTTCTGATGGCCATCGTGGTGGCGGCGGATATTTTCATCGGCGCGCGTTTTGCGCTGGCGTGGCGGGCGATTCGCTCGAATCAGTCGGCGAGCTTTATTCAGGAACGGATGCGCAAGGCGCAGCTGGAGTCGCAGATGCAGCACCTGAACGGACTTCCGAAGAAGGTGGATGCGGCAGACAAGGATGCGCTGAGGTTCTATGACGCGCGCATCTCTCCGAACTGGTCGACCGTACTGGCGCAACTGGGCGGAGTGGCGGCGAAGAATCGGGTGAAGCTGTCGCGGGCGGCGTACGCGTATAACGCGGCGCCGGCGGGCGGGCTGACGGAGCTGCATATCGATGCGGGGCTGAGCGGACAGTATTCGGACCTGATGCACTTCATCAACGGGATCGAGCGCGACAAGGATCACGTGTTCTTCATCATCGAAGGCGTGACGCTCAACGGGCAGACGGGCGGACTGGTGAATCTGCGGCTGCGGATGAGAACGTACATTCGCGCGGGAGCGACGGACCTGCCGCAGACGATCACGGACACGAATCTCGAGGCGGTGCCGGCCCAGCCTGCGGGAAGCGAGGCGCCACAATGAAGACCGGCCTCGAGAACAAGCGCAACGTGGCGATCCTGACGGTGCTGGCCATCGTGATGATCGGAGCCGTGGTTTATTTTGTGAGGAACACGTTTGGGGGGAGTTCCGCGCCTGCGCCTGTACAGCAACAAGCGGCGGCGCCCGAGACTGCGACGGCGCGCACGGGACCGGGAAACGGGCAGGGCAACGAGGGCGGGCGCGATGCGAAGAAGCTTCCGCCGCTGGAGAAGCTGGATCCGACACTGCATCCGGAGCTGATGGCGGGTGCGGAGGCTCTGGAATACAGCGGGGCGGGGCGGAATATTTTTTCTTTGGTGAGTGCGCCGGTGGTGATTCCCAAGCCGATCGGACCGGCTAGGAATGTGTCCATCAATTTGCCGCCCCCGCCACCTCCAGGGCCGCCGCCTCCGCCGCCGATCGATCTGAAGTTTTTTGGATATTCGGCGAACAATGGGGCGAGGAAGGCGTTTTTGCTGCACGGCGACGATGTGTTCATCGCCGTGGAGGGGGATGTGGTGGATCATCACTACAAGGTGGTGAAGATTACGCCGGTTTCGATCCAGGTGACGGATCTGCTGTACAACAACACGCAGACGCTGCCGCTGACACAGAGCTGAGACTTTCACCACAGAGGACACAGAGAACGCAGAGGAGAGAGGATGGAGAGCGGGAGACAGGATCAGGGGCTAAAGCCCGGATTCATTTTGGACGGTTTACGGCACGAGTGAACTCGTGCCCTGATACAAAAGCCGGAGGGACGGGGTTTCGCAAGCCCGTTCACCACAGAGAACGCGAGGAAAAGCGGTTGGGATGGTTGCCGATATGAAGGATCGCCGACAGGAATTCGAGAACGAAGCCGGATACGTGCTGTTGGCGGTTATTTTTCTAACGGTGATCCTGCTGGTGAGCCTGGCGGTGGCCGCGCCGAAGATCGCGAAGTCGATCCAGCGGGACAAGGAGCTGGAGACGATCCATCGGGGGCAGCAATACAAGCGGGCAATCAAGCTCTACTATCAGAAGTTTGGATCGTATCCGACGTCGATCGACCAGCTAGTGGAGACGAATCAGATGCGGTTTCTGCGCAAGAAGTACACCGATCCGCTGACGGGCAAGGCTGACTGGAAGCCAATACTCTTCGGGCAGGCGCACGTACGGCCGCTGGGATTCTTTGGGCAGCCGCTGATGACCACCGGCATGCCGGGCGCAGGCGGATCGATGTACGCTGTCGCGGCTTCGACTACGACGGATGCGAATGGGGTTCCTATAGCGAGCCCGGATCAGTCGAGTGCAGGGGGACTCTCCGGGGGATCGGGGTCAGGGTTTGGTTCGAACTCGGGATTTGGATCAGGCTCTGGTTCTGGCTCGGGATTTGGGTCTTCGGGTTCTGGATCGTCGGGGTCGGGGTCTGGATCGGGCTCGGGATTTGGATCGCAGAGCGGTGGTTCGTCAGGGTTCGGTTCGTCGTCGCCGACGTCGGGGTTCGGATCGTCGAATTCAACGTCGGGAACGAGCGGGGGCGGAACGTCGGCTACGACGTTTGGTGGAGGCGGGCCAATTGTGGGCTTCACGCTGCCGGTGGATAAGCCTTCGCTGATCGATTACAAGCTGCAGACTCGGTACAACAAGTGGGAGTTTAATTACGACCCGATGGAAGACCAGGCGCAGGCACTGTCGGGTTTGTCGGGCGGACCGGGGAACACAAACAATCCGAACGGTACCAACGGGCCGAACCCGAGTAATACGCCTGGGCCGAATTCACCGGGGCCGACCAACAATCCGAATCCCACTCCGCCCGCCCCGAATTCGCCGCAATGAAAAAGGCCCGCGCGATGCGGGCCTTTTCACTTCTCTGACTTGAAAACTTAGACCTGGAAGGACGAGCCGCAGCCGCAGGTGCTCTTGACGGTGGGGTTCTCGAACTTGAAGCCGGCGGCTTCGATGGTCTCGACATAGTCGACGACGCAGCCGTTGAGGTACATCAGCGAGGTCGCGTCCAGGAAGACCTTGAGGCCATTGAAGTCGTAGACCTTGTCCATCATGCCGGACTGGTTCTCGAAGGACATGGAGTACTGGAAGCCGGAGCAGCCGCCGCCGACGACGCCAATGCGCAAACCGGCGGGGAGCGGATCCTGAGTCGCCATGATTTCGCGGACCTTGTTCACCGCGCTGTCGGTGAGGCGGACGGGGGTGGCCTTCGGCTCGGGAATCGCTTCGGGAGTGGGCGTGGTGGTCGTGGTTGCAACTGTGCTGGTAGCCATTAAATTGAATCTCCTGGGGAAGACTGTGCCCTTTGAGTGTATCGCACCCGGCGGGTAGAATTCACCTTGTTGTTTAGATGCGGGGGTTGGGGCGGGGTCGCACGTTTAGGCTCGGGGCGCTTGTTTTGTTGGATTTATCTCCGGCGGAAAAAGTCTCAGGGGAACAAAAGCATTCCTCAGCGGCTAAAGCCGGATTGATCTTGTTCTTATGGCACAGGTGAAGAGCCTGCAGAAAAAGTGCCGACTGCTACGCGCCATAAGATCTGCCCAATGAAGCCGGCTTGGGCCGGCCGAGGGAGATTCTTGCTAAACAGCTAGCGGAAACGCGCCGTGGGCAGAGGCGAGACTGAACTTTTTCAAAATGGAACTGGGCGGTACTTTCGAGTGAAGTGGGAATCGATTCGCATTGACGTTTGGGTGGCAGCGGATTTAGCTTCTTGCTATGGGGTGAACCTGGTCGATGCAGCGCTGGGGTTTGTTTGTGTTTTTTCGCCGGTTGTGACGACGTGCCCCTTCAAAGCTGGCGAGTTCTTTTGTAAGCCGGCGAGTTCTTTTGCAAGCTGGCGAGTTCTTTTGCATCCTGCAAGCGGACCTTGAGAGAAGCTAATCGGTTCGCAGCCCTTTAGCGGCGGATGCCGCGGAGGATGCGGGCGATGGACTCGAGGGTGCGTTCGGGGGTGACGCCTTCGGGCATGGCGATGCCCATCTTCGCGGTCATTTGCTGGGCGAGGCGCTCGGCGAGGGCGCGGCGGCGGGCGATGTCGATGTCGATGGCGCGGGCGAAGAAGTGGTCGATGATGTTGAGGTCGTCGGGGGTGAGGCGGGCGACGGCGTCGGCGGGGAGATCGACGGCGTTGGGATCCATGACCGGGGCGGGTGGAACAATGGGCGTGAAGGCTCCGGCGGTGATGGTGCGGGAAGCGGAACCGCCCCAGAGCGCGGGTTCGGGGGTGTGCTCATGTACAACCAGGGTGCCGGCGGCGAAGTCACCGAGGCGCTTGTTGCGGCGATTGCAGAGCATGACGACGATGCCGACGGCGTAGAAGCTGGGGAAGGCGTCGACGATGCGGATGAGGTTGCGGGTGAGGGATTCGAAGAAGGTGATCTGGCGGCCGGAGTCGCGGATGACGCGGAGCTTGCAGAGTCGTTTGCCCGGGGTCTGGCCGTTCCAGAAGGCTTCGAAGAGGGTGTAGTAGCCCCAGTAGATGAGGAAGTAAAAGATGATGATGGCGGCGATGAACCATTTTTCGTCGTTACGCGCGATGCTTTGGAAGCCAGCGGGCGCGGAGCTGATAACGAGAATGATGATGAAGAAGAGGACGGCCCAGGCGATGCCCTGGAGGATGGAGTCGGCGAGGACGGCGAGGAAGCGGCTGCCGATGCCTGCGATGGGGAAGCGGATGGCGACCTGCTCCGGAGTGTCGATGGTAAGCTGATCGGGAGTTTCGGCCATTGTGGGGCTTATCGAGGCGTTTTTGAGCGTAATGCGGGTATGATTTCGAACCGCTGGATCGAACAACGGCAGGGACTGTGGCAGCGCCTGGACATGCTGCTCGTCCAGGCGGAGTCGTCGGGGCTGAAGTCGCTTTCCGGCGACGAGCTGCGCGAACTGGGGCTGCTCTACCGGCAGGTTGCCCAGGATCTTTCCGCGGTGCGGGCGGATCGCGGGTCGCGCACGCAGGAAGAATACCTCAACCTTTTGCTGGCACGAGCCCATAATCGCGTGTACTCCGGGAGAAAACTGGAGGCGCGGCAAGTGGTGCGGTTTTTCGCGGTAGAGTATCCCAGGATATTTCGCAGACTGTTTCCTTATGTCGCAGTGTCGGTGATGATTTTTCTTGCTGGGGCGGCGCTGGGGGCGCTGCTGAGTTTCAGCCGGCCGGCGTTTGAGCGGATGGTGCTGGGGCCGACGCTGGTGGCGTCGATTGAGAAGCACGAGATGTGGACGAAAAACCTGCTGAGCGCAGGGCCACAGGCTTCGACGTGGATTATGACGAACAACATCAGCGTGGGATTTATGACGTTCGCAGGCGGGATGCTGGCGGGCCTGGGCACGCTGTATTTGCTGTTCTTCAACGGGCTGCAGCTGGGCGTGGTGGGCACTGCGTGCGCGCAGGCGCGGATGGCGCTGGACCTGTGGAGCTTTGTCGCGTCACACGGGGCGCTGGAGCTGCCGAGCATTTTTATTACGGGCGGGGCGGGGCTGCGGCTGGCGACGGGGATGCTGTTTCCGGGGATTTATACGCGGCGGGATTCGCTGACGCGGGCGGCGGTGGATGCGATCCGGCTGGTGGCGGGGATGGTGCCTCTGCTGGTGATCGCGGGGACGCTGGAGGCGTTTCTTTCGCCTTCGGGGGCGCCGGTGGCGGTGAAGTTTTTGACCGGGGCGGTGTTGCTGCTGGGGCTGGGTTTGTGGTTGACTTCGGGACAGGGCTCAGAGCACAGAGCGCAGGGGTCAGTTGTGCCGGGCCTAAAGGCCCAAATCTAGCTGCGATCGCGACGCCGGGTTAAAACCCGGCTCTTTTACCATCGTGCCGCTGCGCGGCACCTTATGTGCGATAGGGGCCCAGGTTTCAAAGGGGCTGCGATCGCAGGAAGGGCTTCCCTCAGCGGCTAAAGCCGAACGATTTTGCGCTCCTCATGGCACGACTTCAAGTCGGTCCCTGATACGGGTCTGGGGCCAGAGACTGGGCTTTTTCAAAACGGAACAAGACAGTACTTCGGGGTGAAGCCAGAGTCGATTTAGGTTGATGTTCGAGTGGCAGGGGTATCTGCTTCTTGCTATGGGGTGAACCTGGCCGTCTGTGCGTTGGGGTGTGGGTTTGTTCCGCAAGCTGTTCAGCCGTGCCCCTTCAAGGCAGATCAAAATCTCGGAAACTGTGAATGGGGTGCGTTCGAGACCACGAGTGGGGCCCCGCTCTACAGCAGGCCGCGGGCCTTTACTTCCAGATACTCATTGATGGCGTCGGTGCGGAGTGCGCCGGGGGTGGTTTCGACGACGAGGACGCCTTTGGAGCGGAGGCCGGCGAGGATCTGACGGCGGCGCTCGATGACTTCCTGCGCGGCGGCGGACTCGAACATCTGGGCGGCGGTTTGCGGCTCGCGCGCTGCGGTGGCGCGAATCTCGGGGTGATTGAGGACGACGAGCAGAACCAGGTGACGGCGGGCGAGGTCGACGGCGGCGTCGGCAACGTCGGGGCGGCGGGCGCTGTCGGCCATCTCGGTGATCCAGAGAACAAGCGAGCGGCGGCGCTGGAGCTGGCCGAGGCGAGCAGCGGCGCGGAGGTGATCGGCTTCGGAGCCTTCGACGCGCGCCGTGGAGAGCGCATCGATCATCGTGCGGAGCGCGCCCGCGCCAGTAGCGGGGAGCATCTGTTGCTGGACGGCGCGGCCGTAGACCATGAGCCCCGCTTTGTCGCCGGCCTGCATGACGGTTTGCGCGAGGGCGATGCCGGCGCTGCAGGCCTGGTCGAGCTGGGTGAGGCTGAGGAGGAAGGACTCGTCGGAGGCGGCGTCGCGGAAGGTGGGTGCGGGCCGGGACCGGCTGGCGGATGGAGTTCTGCGGCGCATCTCGAAGATGGTGCCGGAGAGGCGGCCTGAGTCGAGGACGATCCAGACCTGCTGGCTGCGCTCGGTGGTGAATTCGCGAGTGACGACTTTGGCGCGGCGGGCAGTGGCTGGCCAGGAGATGTTGCGCAGCTCATCGCCGGCGCGGTAATCGCGGAGGTGGTCGAACTCGCGGCCGGCTCCGGTGAGGCGAAGGCGGCGGCGCTGCAGCTCGATCTGTCGAATTCGTAACAGATACAGTGCCGTATTGTCGGCGGAGCGCTCCATGGTGGGATAGACGCGAATTTTCTGCGTGGGATCGCAGAGGGCGCGGCGCTCGGCGAGGCGAAGGCGGCCGGACCAGCGCAGCCAGATGGGGCCGAGCGGAAAATCGCCACGACGATTCGGCGTGACGGTGAAGACGATGCGGGCGGGATCGCGCGGAAACACGCTGAGCGTGCCCGAAGGCGGAAGCTGGGCGAGGGCCGGGTGCAGATCGTCGGCGATGTGGACCTGGAGGATGACGTTGGTCGAGTGTTCAACGGCGATTTCGATGCGGGTTTCACGGCCGAGGACGGGGGAGTCGATGAAGGTGCGGGTGGCGCGGAGAAAATGTGCCGGTGGCAGTGACAATATGTCGGTGAGAACGAGGATCAGGACGACGGCGTCCCAGACGAGCATGAGGGCGAGCCAGTGGAGGCCGAAGAAACCGGGGATGGCGCAGAGGAGTCCGGCGAAGAACAGGAGGAGCGTGCGGGCGGTCAGGATGGTGCCCAGGAATTTGCCGAAGCGGGCTTTGTAGCGGGCTTCCGCGGTCGCCGGGGACGGGATGAGGGTTTGGATCATTTGGGAAGCGGCGTGGCGGCGAGCACGTCGGTGAGGATGCGGTCGGGATCGAAGCCTTCGAGTTCGGCTTCGGCTTTAAGGATGATGCGATGGCGGAGGCAGGGGAGCGCGGCTTGCTTGACGTCGTCGGGAATGAGGAAGTCGCGGCCCTCTTTTGCGGCGAAGGCTTTGGCGACGATGAGGAGGTTCGCGGCGGCGCGGGGGCTGGCACCGAGGGTGATGGCGGGCCACTCGCGGGTGCGGCGGACGACGGCGAGGAGGTAGTCGAAGAGGGCGGGCTCGACGTGGACGGCGCGGAGCTCGCGACGGGCGGCGGTGACTTCCTGGGGGGTGACGGTCGCGATTTCGAGAGATTCGAACTGGGGCGAGTCGGCCTTAGCGTGGTGGCGCTCGAGGATGGTGCGCTCTTCGGCGGCGCTGGGGTAGTTGACGCGAATTTTAACGAGGAAGCGGTCGAGCTGCGCTTCGGGGAGCGGGTAGGTGCCTTCGAATTCGAGCGGGTTTTGCGTGGCGAAGACGGTGAAGAAATCGTCGAGGGTGTGGGTAAGGCCGTCGATGGTGACCTGGCGCTCTTCCATGCTTTCGAGGAGCGCGGCCTGGGTGCGCGGCGGCATGCGGTTGATTTCATCGGCGAGGAGGAACTGCGTGAAGACGGGGCCGCGATGGAAAGTGAATTCGCTGGTCTTGAGGGAGAAGACGCTGGTGCCGAGGATGTCGGCGGGCATCATGTCGGGAGTGCCCTGGATGCGGCGGAAGTCGAGCGCGAGAAAGCGGGCCAGGGTTTTGACGGTCATCGTTTTTGCGACGCCGGGGACGCCTTCGACGAGGGCGTGACCGCCGCAGAGGAAGGTGAGGATGGCCTGCTCGATGAGCTCGGTTTGGCCGGCGATGATTTTGCCGAGCTCGGCCTTTCCTTTTTCAAAGATGGAGAGGACGGCGCGGACTTCGTTGTTGCTTTCGGCGATCTCGGTCATGCAATTCCCTGGGTCGGTTGTGGGTTGATAGCTTGCGTCAAGGATTCCGGCTGCAGCGAAAGCCATGCCTGAGCGGTAAAGCCGGATTCACTTTACGCTCGTTTCGGCGCGGCATGAACATCTTTGCGGACAAGGGCCATTTGCGAAGTTGAGACGGCGCTTTTCCCAAAATGGTGCAAGACGGGTACTTTCGGGGGAACGCGGAATCGATTCGCATTGACATTTGGGTGGTACGGAATTCCGCTTCTTGCTATGGGGTGAACCTGGCCGTCTCTGGGTTGGGGGTGTGGTTTTGTCCGGAAGGCGGGTTGCGGTTTTGTTTCGGGTTGCGGATGAGGTTGCTCAGGGTTGCGATTTGGTGGTCGAGGCGGCGGACCTGTGCGAGGGCAGCAGCGGGCCTGGGTGCATCGTACTCCGCCTGTCGTGCGGCTTCGAGGTCGGCGGCGAGGGCGGTGGTATCGCAGCTAAAGCGTGCGCGAACGGCGGCGGCGATGGCGGCGGGGGCGGAGCGGAGAGTTTCCGCGGGCAGGCCGCCTTCGTGGGCGAGGAATTCCGTGAGGCGGCGCTGGGCCGCAGCGATGGCGACCTGGGTGGCTCCGGCTTTGGCGTAGAGGGCACCCATGGACTCAACGAATTCGAGGGGCGAAGCGCGCGGCGGCTGGGCGAGCGCGCGATGCGGGCCGCTGCCGCGGGCGAAGCTGAAAAGCAGGAGCGCGGCGACGCAGCAAGTCTGGATGACGATGCCGGTGAGCGGAGTTCCATGGGTCGTGGACCAGGGGCTCTCGTTCATCCCGTGCATGAACTCATCGAAGTAGAGGGTGCGATCAGGGGCGCCGACGCTGGCGAGCAGCAGACGGAGGTCGGCGTCGTTGTGCAGGCCCTGATTGGTGAGCGGCGTGGCGGAGGCCCACCAGACGACTTCGCCGCTGCCCTCGGGATACGAGACGACGACTGCGCCGTTGTCGCAGTTTTGCGAGACGCGGACCGCGGGGTCGTCGGTGGCCCAGCGAACCGGCGCGGCCATTTCGAGTTCGCCGGCACGCGCGAGGGGGCCGGGGCCTTCCGGGGTGGTAATACACAGGTCGGACAAGAGGCGATCCGGCTGCGCGACTTTTCCGTGAGGCAGGAAGATGGCGGCGGTACTGCCGGTGGCGATGATGCGGCCGCCCTGATGGAGGAAATCGATGAAGGGCTGCTGGCGGTTTTTGTCGGTCAAGGCGGCGAAGGAAGGATAAGGCTCGGCGAGGATCAGCGTGGAGTGCGCGGCGTCGATGGTGGAAAGCTCGGCCTCGAGGCGTTCCCAGCGGGCTTCGTTGTAACCGAGCTGGCCGAGAAGCAGGTACGCAGCTTTGGCGCCGGCGGTGCCGCTATTCCAGGTGGTGGGGGTGGGGTCGCGGTCTTCGCGATTGGGCGCGAGGGCGCCGGTGATGACGATGAGCGCGAGGACGACGCTGGAGAAGACGAGGAGGAATTTCCAGTCGCCACTGAGCTTCTTCATGCCGACCTCAGCTGGCGATGCAGTTCGAGCGCGCGGTCGTAGTCGGGACGCGCTGCGGGGCGCAGGCCGTACCAGATGGTCTCAAAGGAAGACGTCTGGCGGCGAAGAAGCGGAGAGATGGGCGATGCGGGATCGAGGAGGCGGAGATATTCGCGGGGCGTGCGGGCGCGGTCGGGCTGCCAGAGGCGGCGGCCTTCGAGGGCGACGATGCTGGCCCAGTAGAGGCAGTGGACGGCGTCGCGGAATCGCTCGCTCGCGGCGTGCTGTTCAGCTTCGCGCATCCAGTTGAGGACGCGCTCGTCGGTTTGCTGAATCTGGCGGTCGGTTTCGAACTGCATGCGGACACGCTGGCGGCGCACGGTGCGAAAAGCCCAGGCGAGAAGCAGGGCGCAGGCAACGGTGGCGAGAATCCACTCGAGGAGGGGGCCGATCCAGGGCGAGCGCGAACCGAAGGCGGCCACGTGGCTGAGCAGGCGGTAAAGCCAGCGGCTGATGATCGCCATGAGCCGGTCGCGCAGCGAGGGCTCGGTGGAGGTATTGAATTCGCGGCCGGAGAGAATGACGTTGGCGGCTTTGCGCACAGTGGAGAAATCGGGGGTCGCGGGCAAGGGCTGCACGTCGGCGAGGTCGGCGTCCAGATGAGACTCGACGCTGGCCATCAGGGCGGCGCGTTTGGGATCGGGGAGAGACTTGGCGGAGGTGAGGGCGTCGCGGATCCAGGCAAAGTGTGCGTCGAAGCTGGATTCGTTGGGGGAGGACTGGTTGGGGAGGGTTACGTGCTCGTCGACGCTGACCTGGGCTGGATCGCAGGCGGAGGCGCTTTGCGAGCAGGAGGCGGCGAGGGAGCGCAGGGAATGGAGATGGCTGGTGTAGTCAGCGAGGGTGCTCTTCTGGAGGATCTGTTCGGAGACGGTGACCTGTGCGTTGTCGGCGCGCAGGAAGGAGGCAGAGAGCAGGAAGGCGCAAAACGCGGCGACGGCAAAGCTGGCGCGGCGGGGCCGAATTATACCGGCTCCGGAGATGTTGTTGCCTCCGCAACGGGGTTGGGGGGCGGGGGGCCGGCGCGCAACATGAGGAACTCGATGTCGAAGCCTTCGTGGCGGACGCGCTCGTCGAAATAGAAGAGGCAGAGGGCGATGGCTGCCACCGGGCCGACGAGCATGCTGCTGATAAACGAGCCGGTGAGCTGGACCATCTGGAGAATGTAGCGCTCGGCGCCCTGCGCGCGCAGGGCGAGGAAGGCGAGCGGGGCCAGCACCATACCGACGATCATGCTGATCGCCACGACGAGCAGCCACATGAGAAAGATTCGTCCCTTGCGCTGGGTGAGGAGGGCCATGCTGCGACGGACAGCGGCGTTAGCGCCGAGGGATTCGATGACGGAAGCGGGGATGCCGAGCGAGACGCGGATGGCAGCGTACACGGCGTAGATGCAGCTGGCCAGCACCTGCAATCCAAAGATGAAGGAGAGAATGCCGACGGCGACGATGGCGCCGCCTCCGAGTCTCGGAACCAGGACAAGGGCGGCGAAGAATACGGAGAGGGCAACGGCGGGCCACCACATGATGCTCCAGTACTGGCGCAGTGTGACCAGCACATAGCGGAGCCAGCGGGAGGTGGCTGTCTTCCATGCGGCGCCGACGGAGGCAGGCTTGCCGAGGTAGATTTCCGCGACCGCCCAAGTGGTCGCTGCCTGCGTGATTCCGTAGAAGACGAAATAGAGGAGCAAGCTGGCGATGGAGATGGCAGAGGTGACGATGGGCAAGCGGCTGACGGGGATGTGCCAGCCATTGGGCAGGGCGCGGTCGCCTGTCATGAAGAGGAGTTGGAGGACGCCGCTGAGGAAATTGACCGCGGCGGGAAGGGCGGCGAGGCTGGCGAAAAGGGCAAAGCGGGAGCGATACAGCTGGAAGGTGCGGTCGAGAATTTCGCCGGTGGAAAGAGGCCTGAGGTCGTAACCGGCAGTGGTTTGCGCGAGGCCCTCAGGCGCCGACCAGCTTTGTCCGCCTGACATAGAGCTGTCTCCGAGTGTGGGCATGGTAGCACACGGAAGCCGGGAAAACACGGGCACTTCGGTGGGATCCGTGGTGCGACTCGGGGTCTGACGCGGGCGCCTGCTGAACAGGAAAACCGATGTGATTCTCGTCACGGCCTGGCTTTTGAGACGGATTTAGCCTCGAAGTAGTTCGAGGCCGCGTAAAGCCGAAGTGCCGTTCGGTACATCACACCTTCAGCCTGAAATGTTGTGCTTCCGCGGCGGGGAAGACTGGAGACGATGTGGAGTTGCTGAGAGTATCGGAGATTCTTGCAGGAACTATTTGTGGGCAAGGACGGAAAAGCACCTGCATGGTGTCCGCGTTGAAGCTGACCCAGCGACGGTCGAAGGATGTGACCTACACCAATTACCGCATTCGCGACGTTGCGGAGAGTCTTGAGGATGGAAGCTATCAGCTCACGGTCAACGGGGAAACGCTGCCGATGCAGCTATTGGACGGCGAGTGGTCGATTGGCGGGCTGTCGACTCAGCCTGAATCGAGCTCAATGACGAGGGGTTGATTCGGCGAGCGCGAACCTGACGCGGTCGCACACCTGCTTTGCAGCGGGGTGGGTATTATTGTGGGCCGGCGGTGTCCTCCGCAGGCAACATTTGATAGCTGACGAAGGAGAGGTGCTTGCTGTCCGGCGCCCAGGACGGGACGTTCATGGTGCCGGAGCCGCCGGTGAGCTGGAAGAGAACATGGATTTTGCGGTCGTCGAGGGACATGATGCGGAGCTCGATGGGCTTGTTCGCGGGATGGCCGGTGGTTCCCTTCTCATAGCTGATGAAGACGATGGATTTGCCGTTGGGGGAGACGTGCGGGGTCCAGTTGACGTAGTCGTCGCTGGTGATCTGCTCGGGCGAGGAGCCGTCGGGGTGCATGCGCCAAATCTGCATAGTGCCGCCGCGGTCGGAGTTGAAGTAGATGTACTGGCCGTCGGGGGAGCAGTCGGGGTCGTCGCTGATGCCAGTGCCGGTGGTGAGGGCGTGCTCTTCGCTGCCGTCGACGGAGATGGCGAAGATGTTGCCGGAGCCGTGGTCGGGACGGGTGAAGATGATGGTTTTGCCGTCGGGCGACCAGCTGTGGAAGTAGGAGTTTGGGTGCTCGGTGACGACGGTCGGCTCGCCGCCGGTAAAGGGAACGATGTAGACGCGGGATTCCGGTTTGCCGGGCGTCGCGCAGCTGATGGCGAGGAGCTTGCCGTCGGGCGAGAGGCCGTGGCTGCCGTTGCAGTGGGTGGCGTCGCCGATGTTGAGGGGTTGCGGCGTGCCGCCGTCGGCGGGGACGGTCATGATTTTGCCGTCCTGGTTGAAGATGAGGGTTTTGCCGTCGCGGGTCCAGTTGGGGGCTTCGAAGTGGGCCTGCGCTGACCAGACGATGACGTCGCGGCGGAAGTCGGGATCGTCGCCGATGGTGTTGAGGGTGCTGTAGAGGGCGAGGGTGGAGGGCAGCGGCGCGGGCTGGTCGAGAGTGACGTGGGAGAAGACGGCCTTCTCGGTTTTGTTCGGATCGTGCGAGCAAAGGCCGATACCGATGTAGAAGGGATCGGCGAGATGAAGCTGCGTGCCGGCGCCGACCTGGTGCAGCGGGGCGTTGGGCGCTGCGGCGAGATACATGGTGAAGGTGTCGCCTAGTTTTTCGATGCGGAGACGAGCGGGAGCGGCGATGTTCAGCTCGAGGCCTTCAGTGATGCCACCATCGGTGCGGCGGTACTGGAGGGCGGTGAGGCCCGCGCCGTGCAGCGCCGCGTCGGCATAGGCGGAGCTGGCGTCGAGGGTCTGGCGAAGAATCAGGATCGCCTTTCGATGTGGACTGTGGTCGCCCGCGGTGTCGGGGAAAGCGATGTCGGCGGTGAGGACGGCGTCGCCGGAGATTTTCTTCCAGAGGAAGTGGAAGCCGTCGGTTGTGCCCCAGAGGTTCGCGCCGGCGGAGGTGAGGGTGTAGGTCGCCGTTGCGGGATCGTAGGTTGCGGTGCCGGGAGGTGTGACGGAGCCGACGTCAGACTGGCTGTCGAAGAGGCCGAGGCTTTGGGCGTGGCCGGCGAGCGGGAGGAGGGACAGTCCGCAGAGGGCGAGGAGGGAGAAGGACAGGGGCGGGCAATGCTTCATGGGTTCACTTGCTTTCCGGCTTACGCTCAGTCAGGGTGATCCGCCTGACCTGAGCGCGATCGAGGGTGCGGGTATTGCCGTCGACTTTGACGATGACTTCAGTGGCCGAGATGGACAGCAGATCGCCATTGATGATGGCGCCGTCGCGCATTTCGATGGTGTCGTGGGCCGAGGTGCCGAGCTCATAGCTGACGCTGCCACCGGAGACATCGTCGGGGCCGATGGAGAAGAGATACTTGCCGCGGCTGAAGCCTTCTTTATCGAATTCGAGGATGTGCGTGCCGATGGTGACCTCGATGGACTTGGGAGTGGTGCCGGCGTCCTTGCCATCGAGCGTGAAGTGGGCGTCCTGCGGGACGGAGTTTACGGTGAGGGAAATTGTTTTTGGCGGCAGCAACGCATGCAACTCGTCGGGGAGCGATTGCGGCGCGAGCTTCATGGAAACAGCCTGGCCGGAAGCCATGATGTTGGTTTCGAACTTGATGGTTTCGCCGGGCGCCACATTGCTGATGGCGATGAGCCCTTCTCCGATCCTGACGTTCTTCTTGTCGAAGAGATAGATTGCGAAGCGAGCTTCAGGAATGCGCTTGTCCCAGAGGTTCGTGACCTGAGTATCGACCTCGTAGGCCTGCTGGTGCTCGACCGATTCGAGGGCTCGGAGTTTACCGAAGGTGAAGCGCACCACGGGGCTGCCTGAATCGGGCCAGACGATGACCGTCGGCGCGTCTTTGGCGAAGGCGTCGGAGGCAAGAAGCAGGAAGAGAGAGCACGCCGCGAGGAGGAGTCTCTTTCCGGAGACGCTGTTCATAGTGGGCCCGTCCGGGAGCCAGTATAGGTCACGCAGGGCGCAGCGAGCACGGGCGGATTGTTGGTGGGGCGTTCTTCAAAGGGCGGGAAACGAAGAGCGCCTGGTGAGACGATCTGCCTGCAAAGTATCTCCGCCAAAAATGCGTATGCCCGATGC
Organism: Acidobacterium sp.; assembly: GCA_003166955.1. Lineage (GTDB taxonomy): Bacteria > Acidobacteriota > Terriglobia > Terriglobales > Acidobacteriaceae > Palsa-343. Next base: position 11,880 of record PMUI01000045.1, on the reverse strand, counting down.
TGGTATCGCAAAAACCGATTGCGCGAATCGCTTCCTGCATCTATGCTGCACTTCTCTATGGCACTCACACTCATTTCCCTGCCCTACGCAATATGGAAGCTGCATTCGTGGACCGGCATTGCTGTGGCAGCGGGCGCTCTTGTCGTCTATGCCGCGGGGAGTATGCTCCTCGAGAAGTGGCGCAAACATCGCACCCGCAGTTGGCCCACGGCGCAGGGCGCGGTGGTGGATCTCGAGAACACGTACGAGTCTGGCGGAGCGAATGGGGCTCGGTACTGGCGCATTTCGTTCCGGTACAACTACAGCGTGAATGGCACCGATCATTCGGGTAAATACAAGTTTAATTGCGTGACGGAGAGTGCTGGAAAGAAGGCCGCGGAAAGACTTACGGGGGCGACCGTGAACGTCCATTACAATCCGCGCGACGCTGCCAAGGGTGTGCTTTGGGAAGATGAGGTTTGGGATTTGTGGTTTTAACGGAGGGGGATGTGGGATCGGGCGGGGAGTGGGTGGATCTGGTGCGCCCGGGCTTTACCCGGAGTGACCGATTCTCAATAGGCTCTCGAATTCTTCGTCCGGCACTTCACGTATACAAAACCACGTGTCATGCTCGGCAAACCAATGGTAGAGATTATCGGCATCCGGCAAGAGTACAGAACCCATTTGTGCAATTATGCCCTGCAAATCGTTCGCTCTGAAATTCCGCAGAACGGATGTGGAATCCTGAAACGCAATGCAGGCCATGAAATTTGATGGCGGCAGCGGAGGGCTCGCGTACTGAGCCAAATGCCTGTGCGGTCTCTTGAAAATGTCGGTCTCTAGCCTCAACATAGCTCCATTGGCACAAGCATCAGTGACCCACCCAAGTGAATGAGCCATAGCTGGGGCCCTCCCGCCGTTCTTTAGGCTGCCTTCTTAGCGACCTTCAGCTTTGCCCAGCGTGCCCGCTGTGCGGCTGCGATCCGGGCACGGCCAGCAGCGCTCATGGTGTGGTGTTTCCTGGCTGGCAGTGCCTTCAATTTCTTGAGACGTGATTGGCTTTGTTTACCCATCTTCCCGGCAGCCCACCGTGCCTTAGTTGCGGCTCCGATCCGTGCGCGGGCTGCTGCGCTCATCTTGTGTTTCCTGGTTGGTCTAGCAGTGCGTGTGCTGTGCACATTCTGACCGGCTAACAGTGCGCGGGCTTCCTGAAGACGGGCAATTTCAGAATCGATGGAAGAGAGAAGCTCAATTGTATTCATGCGAGAAGTGTAGCGCAGCTACCTGGTGGAGTTGCAGACAGGATCGCAAATCTTCAATGTTCTCTAAAACGCGCTCGCTACGCCGCTCCTTCAAATCGCTCAGCGGCCCGGAGCCCTTTCCCGTGCGCCCCAATTCTCCCGTGAAGTCAATTTGAGGCGTCAGGGATTGGCTGGCGGGGGAATGATGTTCTGATCCAAGTGCGTCTTAACTGACCAATAAGTTGTATGAAGCGTGTTCACAAGTGGTAGATGGTGTGGGACGACGAGATACGCGCAGATTGCGTTACGTGGCAAGACTGGGTAGACCGACTGTTTCCGATCTGCATCCAACAAGTGTTGATTCGCCGTTTCCTTCGTTGTTCGATTGCTGTATTTGTCTTTGTTTCTGCCTCCGTTCTCCCGCATTGCTCCCGACTGGGTGTGATCTTTGTTGCCGGATGACAAGCGCACTCTACCTCGGTGGAATCTCGATTCGTCCCTGAATTGGGTCGCGGGGGGTAGTTTTGGACCTCCGTAACTGGATCACTAATTTGGGAAAGGATTTCGATTATGGTCATGGTCGTGGTGCTTATTCCATCACGCATCGTTGCACTTGGGGGCGTAGTTATTCCTCTCACCGCGTGCATTAAAGGCCATTAGCCTCGCGCTTCGGACACGTCTCATTGTGTTGCCCATTGTGAATGGGTTCCGGAAACGGCGGAATGGTAATTCCTTGAACCATCCGCCGAAACCGGCTATTTGGCTTTGGCCGGGATTCCGATTTGGGTGAACCAGAAGACACTTATCTCCCGGCTCAATCCGGCTCAGGGTGGGCACAAAAATGGGCACACCCCGGAAAGCCGCATTTTGGAGAACAGAGAGAAAACACCAGAAGCGATTGAGGGAAAAGGGGAAGTATGGTGCGCCCGGAGAGATTCGAACTCCCGACCTGATGCTCCGGAGGCATCCGCTCTATCCAGCTGAGCTACGGGCGCGCTCCTCAAGAATACTACGGTGGAGCGGCTGGGAGAGGCGCGCGGGATGCGGCGGCGACGGCGGCGATTTGCGCGGGACCGGTGCGGCAACACCCGCCGACGGCCTGCGCTCCGGCGGCATACCAGGAGCGGGCGAGCGCACCAAAGTGAGAGCTGTCGGATGTGCCGCGCCAGCTGCGCGTGGCTACGTCCCAGGTTTCGCCGGAGTTGGGATAGACGATGATGGGCTTGCGGTCGCGGCATCCGAGGCGGGCTTCGGCGATGAGCGCGGCGACATGCTGCGGCGCTGTGCAGTTGATGCCGATGGCGGCGACCCGCGCTGAGGCTGCGAGGGCTTCCGCACAGTCGCGCAGCGGCTCGCCATGAGCGACGTGCGCGGCGCCGCGACAGGTGAACGAGATCCAGGCGGTGAGTTCCGGATATTGCTCGAGGGCGCGCAGGATGGCACGGGCCTCTTCGAGCGACGGGATGGTTTCGAGGGCGAGGAGATCGGCGTTGGTTGCAGCGAGGATGGCGAGGCGCTCGGCGTGGAAGGCGACCAGGTCGTCGAAGCCGATGGAGTAGGCGCCATGGTATTCGGCGCCATTGTGGAGCGCAGCGCCGTAGGGGCCGAGGGAGGAGGCGATCCAGATGCGGCGAGGATTTTCGCGAGCGTATTGCGCACGTGCCTGCTCCGCGAGGTCGACGGACTGACGCAGGGCGCGCGCGGCGTCATCGGGAGGGCGGCCGAGTTCTCGATAGCCGAGGGCGGAGACCTGATAACTCGCGGTGGAGATGCAGTCGGCGCCTGCGCGGAGGTAGTCGAGATGGACGGCGGTGATGGTCGCCGGGGATTGATCGAGCACATGCGCCGACCACAGCGGCCCGGCGATGTCGCAACCGCGGCGCTCGAGTTCGGTGGCCATGGCGCCGTCGAGAACGCGGATCGCGGGGAAGTCAATGGAGTCGCGCGGAGTCACAGGAGTGGACCAGGAGAGGGGCCGGATTTGGATCCGGCCCTCATCTTCTATTGTGACAACAGCTGGGGGATGGGGGAAGGCTGGCGGGGGAGGAGCTTAGAAGCTGTTGCCGACGTTATTGAAGAAGTTGGAGATGGAGTTGGTAAGTTTCGTCATGGAGGCGATGAGAGCGAGCGCCATGACCGCGAGGATCAGTCCGTATTCGATGAGGTCCTGGCCGGATTCGTCCCGGAGCAGCTCCAGCAGATGCTTAGTGGCGATGCTCATTGCAGTCTCCTAACGACTGTCGTGCGGCCACGGATCGGCGGGTCGATGCCAGGCAGAAGTGGTTATTGATCACAGTGGACTAACTGACTCAGGGGTTCAATGGCGGCCCGGTGTTATTACCTCAGTGCAGCGGCCGGCGGGGCGGGATTTCTCGGCGGCGGGCGGCGGGTCTCGGGGGTGGCGGCCGGTTTGCCGCGTCAGCGCGGGTCGAGTAAACTGAAGAAACGTCGAGGCTAACCGAGATGTCGGGGAGTGGCTCAGCCTNNTCCTCTCTCCCCGACCATTCTTGATTTTTGGCCCTGTTGCATATCAGGTCGAAGGGCCTTCTGTATGTGGGATAAAGATTTGCGCCGTCGATCCCACAGTTCAAAAGCACTTTTCTGAGCAATTCGGCCTGTTCAGCAGGTTTCCGCGTAAGGTACAGAAAATAGGCGCGATTCGCGAGTTCTAAAGTTCTCTCCACACTCAGCACAGTTTCGGGATTCGGAGCAGTCTGGGGCTCTGCTAGTTGCGAAAGAATTCGCGCCTCTTCCTCGCGCCATTCTGCACTCTTCCGCTTCCAGAATTCATCCGTGATCGTGCCGTCCAGTTTGTCCGAATAGGCCTGGTCCATTCGCCGGTGGATCGCTTCGCGCTCCCGTTCGAGTCGCGCGCGAGTCTGTACGTGCTCCCGATCCGAATGCGCCTGCTCGCGACGCAGGGATTCGACAATCGCACGTGCGGCCTCTTTCGGTACGTACACGTCTTTCAGCACCGTTCCGAGTCGTTCCGCGATTTGCTCCTCGCGAAACCGGGGAAGATCGCATGGGCCCCGGAACCCGCTGCACCGATAGTAGACGTACTTCCCTTTTTTAATCTCCCCGGTGACCGTACATTGATCGTGCTTGCAGGTGAGCATCCCCCGAAACGCAAGAGCGTGCTTCCGGTGCTTCCCTTTGTTGTATCCGCGAATGACTGCCTGCACGTCCTCAAACAACCGGTTCGAAACGAGCGGCGGATGGGTCCCCATGTACGTCTTCGAATCCCATTCGAAAATCCCGAGGTAGAACCGGTTCGTCAGGATCGTATGCACGTAGCTCCGGGCGAATTTCTTTCCGTAGGTTTGCCGTACTGTCTCCCGCAACGTCGCAACCGATTCGGAACCGGTTGCGTACCGTTCGAACATGAACAGCACAACCGGTGCATTTCCCGGGTGCAGCTCGATTCGGCGTGATACGTTCCGGTATCCGAACGGGGCCCGGGCCGGGTACGTCCCCTGTGCGGCCTTTTCGTTCATCCCCTTTTTGACTTCCTCTTTCAGGTTTTCCGAATAATTCCGGGCGATGGCGATCCGGATATCGTTCATCAGCTTGACCTGGGATTTCGAATCCTTCGAGAGAATCTGGCTCTCTTTGACGAAATGGATTTCGATATCGAGGTCTTCGAGGGTCACCGCATCCCGGTAATTCCGGTAAAGCCGGTCCGTCTTTTCGACCACGAGCACCCGGCAATTTCGATTGCGCTTGAAATACGCAACCATTTCGGAGAATTGCTTGCGGCCCGAAATTTTCGCCGTCTCCACGTCCTCGAATGCCCGTTCGACGCGCAGCCCATTGCGAGCCGCATATTCCTGAAGCAGTTTCGATTGTGCGTCCAGCGAGAATCCCTCCTGCTCCTGTTCGCGACTCGATACACGTGTGTAGAGAACCGCTGACCGTACGCTCATTTTGTGCCTTTCGATTCCTTGCCCCTGCGTCCTGAACTCGCCCAGCGTGCCTCTGCAGCCGTCCGTGCAATTTCGCTACGCTGCTCAGGTGTCAGATTCGCTTTGCGTTTTGCCGCCCCGATCCTTCCCTGCTTCTGGAAATAGGCCCTCACGCTCTCTGGCATTTTCATATTCCACGACATTATGCTTAGCCCCTTCGCATTCGTCAAGCAATATGCATCAGGCCGAAAGCTGTTCAAGCGTCGAGAACCGGTAAAGCTCGTAAATTTCCTGGGCTGTGATTCGCTTATCTGAACCGGAGGCGAAGAATGCGCCGTATCGCTCCATCGTTCGCGCAGCGTTTCCGCCGGTTTTCCGATTCAAGAGTTTCCTGAATTCCTGCATCCCCCGCTCTCCAGCAACTGTGTACAGCCCGATTCCTGTGAAATATTGCAAGCCTTCGTACCCTTCCGGCGACGGCAAGGACGCACCCTCGGAATCGATGATTTCGACCGATTCGAACGGGTTTAAATCAGGAGCAAGGACAAGGGTTCCAAACGATCCGATTTCGGGCGGAATGCGGTTCCCGCCGCACTGTCGCTCGATTCGCGTGAGAACATCTGTCTCCTTGACGCCGAACTTCTTTTCGAATTCGATACGGTCAGCATCGTTGCTTGCCTTTTGCAGCATTCTGCGAAACTGCATCCTGTACTCAGCCGTCTTGTTGTAAATGCGAATGACATTCGGTCTGCAACCGGTAGTGATGGTTTCGACCTGCCCGTGCCCGATCATCGCGTACTTGAGTACCCCGTGTTCCCGATCGGTGCGCTTGAATCGGAACCGCGCATGAGATTTGAACCAAGGCACACCCACATCAGGAATGTCTGCGGTGAGATCGATTCTCATAACCCCGAACGAATTGGGGTCCACTGACGTGACGGATTCAATGAGTTGGACGATTTCGCTATAGGGCTTCTTCCCCACATCCAGAATTTCGAGTTTGTTGTGTTTATCTCCATGCCTGCAGCTCATGTGCAGGATGGCGTCTATTCCAATGGGGCGCAGGTCCGCTCTCCCCGTGTAGTGGAATGCCGGACGCACTCGGGACGAATAGCTATCGTAAGGTGCAGGGCGCGTGAATTCGCGGACGGCGGGCGTGAGAACGGACCCGGCGGGAATGCGGAGATCGAGCTTGTCGATCAATCTGCACTCCCAACCTCGTCACCATGACGCGAGTTGCAGGCTATTAGACAGAGCCTGCAACTCGGCGCGGCGCTCGCCGCGCGGTGGGCCTCTTCCTCCCCGATTGTCTTCCGGTCGATAGGGACAGCACCAGAAAGGCCGATTGCGAGCGTTATAAAAGCCCGCACAAGCGTTCTGGCGCGTCTCAGGCAGGGCAAGGCTGGTTTGTGGCATAGAAATGCTCCGTGGGGCTTTATAAATCGAGGTTCTGGCGATGGCCGCCCCGACGGGACCGGGGTTAAAGGAGCGGCGGCGCGGAGTGGGGATGCGCCAACGGCGGGCGAGCTACATGGTGGGAATACCATGTGCCTCCCGATCCCATCGGTCAAGAAGGAGGATGAATTCGACCAGGGCTCGGGTGTCGGCTTCGGACAGGGCTGTCGAAATGGATGAGCCCCGCTCCGTGATCAGCCTGGGGACTCTGTCCCCAGACCCCTGCCCACTTTTTGGCTGAAATGCAGGGCGCGAGAACGCGCCCTGCACTGCCTCCAAACGAGCCGCTGATGTTCGGTCAGCTGTTTTTGGGAGTGTAGGTTCCTTCAGCACCGGCACGGAGTGGGCAACCGTGAACCCGGATTTCGGAAGAACCGCGTCCCGCTCGCTGGAACTCGAAATGTCTTTTTGTCCGCCCACTGATGTTGCTCGAACAGGGGAAGATTATGCCGAGTTTCCGCATTCTGACTCGCGTGCTGTTATGGATGTTTTTGGTATTACACGGCAAACGAAGGCGTATGGTGGGAATTAACCGGCGAGGGCGCAGAGGAGTCAGGATTATAGTCGGCGACAATTTTTCCACGCCTTTCACCAGAGTCACTGGGGAAGATGCCAAAGCGCGGTAGGCCGCATTCCATCAGAGAGACAGATCTGCGCGCAGCCTACGCCGACCTCATGCATGTGCTCTGCGAGTGCTGGGCGAATGTGGGTTTGGAACTCCAACAGGCAACGAAAGCATCCGATCTGCGAACTGCGTTAGGGGCCATTACTGGAATCGACTGCCCGCGACTGGCCGTCTTTCTGCACGACGAATTACTCCCTGCCGGCGGACACGAAATTGCGCGGACACGTGCTGAAATCCGAAAGCTCTCCCGGGCAGTTTCGATTTCACACCAAACCAAACTTGAGCGCGAGGAACTTGTGCATTGGGCAGATCGAGCAATGCAGTCTGCAAAAAGTCCCTATGAGTCGGAAACACTTCGACCCATCACAGAAAAACACAACAAAGGACACGATGATGCCAGTGTGACCCTGGCGATGCAAACGGCGCAGCTGGACGCGCTCCGAAGCCAATTAATGCGTCAAGAGGCGTTTTTCGCCCAGGATCAGTTCTTGAAATTTGTTGCTAGCAATCGGCGTAAACTCACTCCACGATCTTTCGCTGCCGCAATGGCAGGGCTGCCGTTCATTTCCTGGCGGCAATCCAGTGATCGCTGCGCCGATTTCTGGAAAGCGTATCCCGAATCTTTTAGCTACACGATGTTTGGCCTAGTTGCAAAATTCTGCGCCGATGGCTCCCAAGGACCCGGCCTGACCACGGACGCCCTCCGTAAGTACACTTGCAGACCAGAAACGAGAGACGATCTGTCGTGCCAGCATTTCCGTGAACATTGGTATTTTTTCGAAGAAGCGGTGAGAACTGCATTCGCCAATGCTCCGCCATGCATCGCGGCCTTACCGTATCGCGTCTTCGCCGAATACCAAAAACGATGGAAATCCCAGAGGCCGACGGATATTATTATGAAGCGCGCCAAACAACTGTAGGGAGGCGCGGGCACGTTGCCGCATCGCTAGCTTCCCGCAGGAACAGGAGTTTGAGTCGCCTCCCCAATCGCCATCGGCAATAATATACTTGACTGAATCGTCAGAACAGGGTAAGGTGTCTTTATGGCAAGCGAACCAAAGACTCTACTCGAAGCGATTCAATACTTTAGCGACGCTGAGAACTGCCGCCAATTCATGATTTCTATCCGCTGGCCAGATGGAATCGTGAAATGCCCCTATTGCGGCAAGGAGAATCCAGCGTGGATGCCGAAGGCCAAACTCTACTTCTGCTCGGCGAAGCATGAGAAGCAGAAATTCTCTCTCAAGGTGGGGACCATCTTCGAGGAATCTCCGATCCGCTTGGAAAAGTGGCTCCCCGCCGCCTGGCTCATCGTGAACTGCAAAAACGGGATTAGCTCTTACGAGGTAGCTCGCGCAATTGGCGTGACGCAGAAGAGTGCATGGTTCATGATGCATCGGCTTCGCGAGGCTCTCGCTGGCGCTGGCATCACTGTAAAGATGGGCGGCCCAGATCGCGAACCAATCGAGATCGATGAAACCGGAGTTGGTCCGCTGCCTCATCGGATGCATCGCAGCCGTCGCCTAAAGCTGCAAACCGCGATTACACAGCGCACCCATAAGGTTCAGGTCATGGGAATGCTGGACCGTGAAACACGTCAGGTCCGTGCTCAGGTAATTCCAAACGTGAAGCGTGAGACGTTGCAGAACGTAATCCTCAATCACATCGAGGGTGGCGCGACGATCTATACGGACCAGTTCAACGCCTATGACCGTCTTCCCGCTGCGAAAGAGTTCATTCACGAAACCGTGAACCATATGCAGGAATACGTTCGCGGACAGGTCCACACGCAAGGAATCGAAAACTTTTGGTCGCTGCTCAAGCGGACGCTGCGCGGTACCTACGTTGCAGTAGAGCCGTTCCACCTTGAACGCTACGTCGCAGAGCAGGTTTTTCGTTTCAACAATCACGCCACGAAAGAAAATCCCTTGAACGATTCCGACCGCTTCATCGTCGCCATGATGCAGGTTGTTGGCAAACGTCTGACCTACGCCGAACTCACCGGCAAGCAGTCTGAAAGACCCGCCAATTAGAAAGAGGCAGGGACGCGGGAAGCGGAAGGTCTAGGCCGCTTCCTGCCCTCGTGCTTGTTCACAATTCGACGCATTACACTTCCGAACTCTGTAAAGCTGCCTGGCGTGTCCAGCGTATCTTTGCGGGCCGGGACGTTCTTAACCGGGTCAACCCACCACTTTTTTGGATTCTCGTGTCTACCCATTCCTCCACTGTAGACCCTGGAATAGGGAGTTACCATCAAAACCCAGGATAACCCAAAGAGGCTAAACCTGGGGTTACTTTAGTTACCATTGGATACATCAGGAAAAATTCCCCCAATTTCCGTCTAAACATAAACTTGTCGCCCTTTTGCGATCCAAAGGGGCGGGCCCAACAGTTTGGGTGATTTCAGAAAAGAGAGCGATTGACGGACGAGAAATGAACCTGGACGATGCCATGCAGGAGACGTGCGGAGCGCAAATGGGGACGATATTGTCCTGTATCCTAGGAAAGCTGGCGTATTTCAGGGACGAAGAGATGCACAGCGAACGCCTCCTCCAGCGCCCGTAGCTCCGAGCAACGACAAACCAAAGGATTGTCGGCAACAAGAGTCCGTTCGGCCAGTTTATTCCCGTGTGGTCGGCAATACGGAAGTTTCGACCCCCTGAAGGCGACCCGCTCCCCGAAACTTCCGTATAGCCGGTGATACGTCCGTTTCTCTCCACCACGCACAATCAGCTATGTCGAAGCGGCCAGCTCTGCCGCCCTCATGTCACAACTTGTCCGCCTGACGCTGCCTTCTGTTCTGCATGAGCTTCCAGAAGAACATCACCAGAAATGCAAACAAAAGAATGTCCGACACGCCCGCCAAAACCAGAAATCCGGCGCCAGACGAAGAGTGAATACCTTCAGGGAAGGCCAGAGCAGCCACAAATACTCCTGGCAATAGGATGAACATCACGCTGTCGCAGCCAGGAATACAAGCCACTGCACCTACCAGCGTCACCAAGCCGATAGCTATTAATACAGACCATCCGTAACGTCGCAGGCTCATCAAGGCTTTCCTGTCAGCAGCAATCTACACCGAAACCCGCCAGAATTCTGATCTGTCCGCTTTGGTTAGCGAATAGTCGGCAATACGGACATTTCGACCCGGTCCCCGAAACTTCCGGTTTGCCGGTGACACGGCAAAGCGACGCTGGTAGGGCTCTCAGCGGGGCAGTCAGCCTGGACGTTTGACCCCGAACCTCACCTTCCACCTCTTGAACAATCTCCGACGAGGCGACATCGGGACCATCTGGCTTAACAGTCGGGCAGAAAAGGTGAAGCCTCTCTTTGGGGAGTAGAAGTCTGTTCAGATCATCTGGTGCGACGCTGACGTTCGACTGGAACGTCAGTTCAGCGCCGTGTTCCAGTGGATCGTGGATTACGTCGAGGAACGACAGGCCCCGAAATCGAATCGTTACGAGTTTCCCTGCGGGATTCAGGTATTCGGTGTCGCCTGACCGCCCAAGATGTAGGGCTTGCTCGTACGCATCGTCCGGTGACTCTCCATGAATAAGGGTCAGATTGCGCCAGACGATGTTTCGCGGGTCATTTGCAACCGTGAGTTCCTGAACGATCTCAGCAAGGTACCACTCTGCATCTCTTGGCACGAATCCCATGTTGCCTCCCCGCCTTCAGTGTGCCATTGTCGCCTCGTTCGCAATTGCGTCTCTCCTTGTGGACGTGTAGTCGGCAATGCGGAAATTACGAGTCTGAGCTACGATGCGGGCTGATGTTAACTAAAGCGTTATTTCCGGATGGCCGGTTATCCACCAACTGCGGAGCAAGTCCTCGGAGAGAGCCGAAGTGAAGCTGGTTCAGTGAATGTCTGCGACGGGCTGGAGCTTCTTCAGGGTTTCATCCAATCGCCGCTGAATATCGTCCAGCGTATCTTGTGCGGAGCGCAACTGGCTTTCCGCAGTCTGCAAATTCGTACCGAGTCCCGCTTCCTTGGCCTTAAATGTGGCCATCACAGCTTTCAACTGATCGATTTGTATCTTCGCCCGATCGGGGTCTTTCTCTTCGCCCAGTAGTTCCTGCAAGCCCGCGAGATCAGTTGATTGCTGATTCTCCCCGACTTGGAGGTCTGAAAGCTCAAGGCGCCTGCCATTTACTCTCTCAGTAGCTGCATTGACCACAGTCTGCTGGACCTGCAATTCAGTTAGAAGAATCTGCGACATCGCCGTGAGACGCATGTCATTATGAATGCCTCGCAGCTCGAAGAGAATAGCCTGAACTGTTTGGGAATCAGACTGGCTCGCTTGAGAGAACGCGGGCATCGTCACACTGAGCGCAAGTACCGCGAGTACCGCTAAGATTTCGGTCCGTTTCACCTATTGCCTCCGCGTTTAATGAAGTGAACTGTCTAGCCGGGAATCACCGGTCGATGATCTGGCGTTGCTCGATTTTCACACAGGGCGGAACTCCATCTGCTCATTGCCCGTTTCGGTCGGTTGGTCGGCAATACGAAAATAACGATTTCGTTAACACCTCGGAAGAATGTTTACTAAAGCGTAATTTCCGTATTGCCGGTAATACGGCAACAAGCGCGTTCTCCGTTAGAGCGATCACACAACTGACTTCATTTAATGAGCAAGACGATACAGATCGCTGATTGTGAGCGCCGGAGGAAAAA
>PMUI01000067.1 GCA_003166955.1 Acidobacterium sp. | reverse complement strand
ACAGTTGACTCACATGGATGTCTATTCGGGACGGAGCGGGCCCCCGCAACCAAATCAAATCAACAACTTCGAGACACCCTGCAGATCGGCAGAACAGATCTGTGCAGAGACCTGTTCGGGCCTTGATCGCTACCGCCTACGTTCTGCGCATATCGCTGGAGGTTCCACCAGCAGCCGGGACGTAGCATTTCAAGGTGTAATCCATGACCATGCGGTCTGCATTGAACCTCCAGCCGAGGGTGCGAATGGTCCGTTTCATACGGCGGATCCAGCCGCGTGGCAAGCCATCCTGATCGCGCTGATAGTAGAGGGGAATGACTTCATCGCGGAGCGCGTGGTACAGGTCTTCGCAATCGCGGTTGTCATGGACGTCGATGTTGGCATGGGTTCTGCCCGTGCCAATGGCGAAGCCGTTGTGGCCATCATAGGCTTCGGCCCACCAGCCATCGAGAACGGAAAGGTTGAGGCCGCCATTGAGGACGACTTTTTGTCCGCTGGTGCCGGAGGCTTCCATGGGGCGGCGGGGGTTATTGAGCCACACATCGACGCCCTGAACAAAGTGACGGCCGACGTTAATGTCGTAATCCTCGACGAAGACGAACCGGTCGGCGAAAACGGTGTCGTACATCAGCTCGGCGATTTGCTGCAGGACTTTCTTTCCCGGTTCGTCGTGGGGGTGGGCTTTGCCGGCAAAGACGAACTGCACCGGGCGTTTGGGATCGTTGACCATCGACGTTAGTTTTTCGATGTCGGTGAGAATGAGATTGGCGCGCTTGTAGGTGGCGAATCTGCGGGCAAAACCGATGGTGAGCGCGTCGGGGCTGAGAACGCGGCCGAGCCTGAGCACAGCATCGCGCGGTTCGCCGCGGCGCTGGGCCTGGTCCATTGCACGGCGGCGGACAAACTCCAGCAAGCGCAGCTTCAGCCCGACGTGGGTCTCCCAAAGCTCGCCGTCATCGACGCTTTCGATGCGCTCCCAGGTGTGGGCGCGGCCGCTGTGGCCGTGCCAGTCTGCGCCGAGATGACGGTCGTAGAGGCGGGCCATTTGCGGGGCCAGCCAGGAAGGGACGTGCACACCGTTGGTGATGTGGCCGATGGGGACGTCGTCCTCGTCCTTGCCGGGGTAGAGTCCGGTCCACATCTGCCGCGAGGCGTCACCATGCAGAGCCGAGACGGCGTTAGCACGACGGGAGTGCTTCAATCCGAGCACGGTCATGCAGAATGGCTCCGAAGGGTTGTGAACATCCTCGCGGCCGAGGGCCATCAGTTCGCCACTGGAGAGCCCGAGCTCATCGGCCAGCGGTCCAAGATGCTCTTCGATCAGCCCAGCGTCGAAGCGATCATGGCCAGCCGGCACCGGCGTGTGGGTGGTGAAGACAACTTCGCGGCTCACCCGCGGCGCTGTATTCGCAAAGTTCATTCCTTCTTCATGCATCCGCGTGCGTATCGCTTCCAGAATTGCGAAGCCGCTGTGCCCTTCGTTGAGATGGAGCACGCCGGGGGTGATGCCCATCGCCTTGAGCGCGCGGAAGCCTCCCACACCCAGCAGCAGTTCCTGGCGGATGCGGACACGATGATCGCCTCCGTAGAGACGGGAGGTTAGATTGCGATCCTCGGGCACATTGCCCTCGATGTCTGAATCGAGAAGAAAGAGATTGCACCGGCCGACTTTCAGGCGCCACACTTTGGCAAAGATGGGGTTTGCCCGCGTGACGATCTCAATGGTGACGGCCTTGCCGTTGATGCCGATGGCGGGCTCCATGGGCAGCTGATTGGTATCAGTATCGAGATAATCCTCCTGCTGCCAGCCCTTGTCGTCGAGCCACTGGCGAAAGTAGCCCTGTCCATAGAAAAGTCCAATGCCGATGAGGGGAATGTCTAAATCGGATGCGCTCTTGATGTGATCGCCGGCGAGCACGCCGAGTCCGCCGGAATAGATGGGCAGGGACTCGTGCAGGCCGAACTCGGCGGAGAAGTAGGCCACCGGCCGGGGACGCAGAATACCGGCGTGGATGGCGCCCCAGGTCTGGTCGGCATGCATATATTCGCGCATGCGGCGATAGGCATAGTTGATGCGGCTGTGCAGGGCGAGCTCGGCGGCACGCTGTTCGATCCTGGCCAGAGGCATCTCGTTGAGGAGGGAAACGGGATTGTGGTTCACCTCATTCCAGCGGCCGGGATTGAGGTCGCGAAAGAGCGCGGTGGACTCGTGGTCCCAGCTCCACCAGATGTTGCGTGCGATACTCCAAAGCCGTTCCTGCAGGGGCGCAATAAAACGCGCAAGGGCGCGCGCCTCGCTTACGGTTGGCCCTACCTGCGCTGCGGTATCGGTGAGCATGCAAATTTCGTGTTCGAGGAAGTCGCGCGGATCGGTGGTCTGCACAACCAGGACACCCTGCAATACACCGCGATCGATGAGGGGAACACCCAGGAACGACTGGTAAGCGTCCTCGTCGGCCTCCTTGATGTACTTAAAACGCGGATGGTTCTTTACCTGGCTTACAGCGATTGGCCGCACCTGTTCCGCCACGAGCCCGGCCAGCCCTTCATGCAGCGCCAGCCGCAGCGTACCAATGCAGGAAGGACGCAGTCCCACCGTCGCAGCCAGAACCAGGTTGGCGCGGTCGGGCTCGAGGAGATAAATAGAACAGACGCCGGTATGGAAATGACGTGCGATGAGCTCGACCACGCGCATGAGGGTCTCGGCGGGCTGGCCGGTTTCCTCCATCAGCTGGCCGATCTCTTCCAGAGTAAGGACACGTCTGGCATCCAGCGATTCCGGAGTTTGGGACATGGCAACCTTCTCCCAGTTTCAGACAGGCAGATCGACAGAGACTGCGGCTGCGCTCGAGGATTGAAGCTCCACTCAACTGGGTGCGTGGACCACTGGCAGTTCCAGACCGACGCTGGTCCGTCAGCTCACGACCGACGTGGGCCAGAGTGTGCAGAGATGACTCAGTCTAAGCACATCCCCGGAACGGAGCAATGAGATTTTGCTGTCGCGTTGCCGATTCCGGCGGGATTTGAACCTGCATTATCAGTGTCAGAGCTGGCTGTATTGACGCAGCGACGCGAATCCAGAGGGGGCGGGTTGCTCCCTTAGTTGTCCCGGTCTGGTGGGGACAACGCATGTTTCGCGTTGCGCCGGGCGGGTGCGGAGGGTCATTGCGAATCGGTTTGGGTGGAGGGGCCGCTGGCGGTCTGCGAGGGGGGCGGGACCTGCTCCTGCAGGCGGTAGCCGTCTCTGGTGCGCACGCGATACTTATCCATTCCGGGACCGACCAGCCTGACATTGATGTTGCGCCAGCCGCGATTCTGATTCGGCTTGGGGTAGTAACTGATCGTGTATAGATGCGCCAGGTCTTCGCGGATGGAGGAGAAGGCCAGGCTCTCGTCGCGCCAGTCTTTGGCGAAGTAGGCTTTGCCGCCGGTGCCTTTGCTCATGCGCTCGAAGACGGCGCTGGAGACCGGCTCATCCTGCGCCTGGCGTGTGCTGATGATGTAGATGATGGTGCCAGTGGACTGGGCGAGTTCCTCGACGTCTTCGGGAGGGACGGTGCTGGCGTTATCGGGGCCATTGGAGAAAACCACGATGGCTTTGCGGCCGCGCAACTGGGCGGCGTCGCGGACGGTGAGCAGCAGAGAGTTGTAGAGGGCGGCTTCGTCGCCGGCGACGGTGCTGCGCACGCCACGCATGACGATGGAGCGATCGGCGGTGAGCGTGGTGGCGCGGGAGAGATTGCGGCTGTAGGAGTAGAAGGCGATCTTGTTGGCGTCTTCCATGGAGCGGACGAAGCCGGCGATGGCGTCCTGGGCGAAGACGAAACCGCGGTACATATAGTCGCTGGTATCGAAGAGCACGAAGACGCTGGCTCCGGCGAGGTGCGGGACGGAAGAGTGCGTGGGATCGGGGGATGAAGCCTGGGCCGGGGCGGGTGGCGGCTCAGCAGCGGGTTGGGACGCGCCAGGGACTTCGGATTTCGCGGTGCTTCGGCTGGGCTGATCGGCATTGGCGACGATGGCGCCCTCGGGCGCGCCGCCCTCTTCAAACGAGGCGATCTTCTCCTGGATCTTGTCCTCGCTGACGGCGAAGTTCTCCGGGCGCAGACCGGTGACGTAGTTTCCTTTGCGGTCGGTGACGGCGACGTTGAGCTGCACGAGGACGACGTTGACGAAGATGCGGGACTGGTCGGACTGGCCATGGGCAGCGATGCCAGGGACGGTAGTCAGGCCAACGATCAGAACCGAACAGAGCGCGATGATCAGGAAGAATCTCATTTGCTATACCGCTCCCTTAGACAACCTCACCGTAACGTTATTGATGCTGAGAAACCGGGCCTAATGCAGCGATGTGGATGCCGCCCTGGCGGAATTCGTCGCCCGTCTGTTCCATGGCGCGCAGGATGGCGGGCCAGTCTTCCAGGTCGGTGGCGAATATTTTAGCGATCATGTGGCGGCTGAGTTCGGGGATGAGCAGATTGAGGGATTGGGGGGAATAGCCCATCTCATCAGCGAGGCGGGCCCAGTAGAGGTTGCTGGATTCCCAGGATTCGCCGAGGAGGCCATAGGCATCGCCGGAGAAGGCGGGCAGAGGCTTGACGCTGAGAATGGCGCAGGCGTTGGTCTGCTCCAGCGTGGGGTGGGGCACGCCGAAATCTTTGGAGAGGCGGGCAGCGCTGGCGTCGGCAGGATTTTTCTGGACGAGGTCGTCGAGTTCCTTGCCCGCGGCTCCCCAGGAAGCGGTCTCGGCCGGATAGAGCAGGCGATACTCCGACGCGAGGTAGAACTTCTCGGCCGGGGTGATCTGGGGCATGAGGGTGGTGATGTCTTCGGTTTGGAGAATGGCGCGCTCGGTGGTTTCGAGGCGGCGCGGGGTCATGAGATTGCCGAGGATGTCGCCAATGTGCTGGCGGAGTTGAGCATCGCCAGGCGCGGCGAGCAGCAACTCTTCGCCCATGCGCTGGTAAAGGGCGGCGGCATGCATTTCGGCGGGACTAACATCCCACCAGCGGGGCTGGATGGCGTCGACGAGGAGCGCGGGGCCGGCGGCCTGCCAAATCAAAGCCTGGACATTTTCCGGGGCGATGAAATCCTCTTCGGCGGTGGCCAGGGCGTAGGGCAGGTTGGCGAGGGAGCCGATGAGGTAAGCGCCGCCGCCAGCGGTGACGCCGATGCCGACCAGGTCCGGCGTGCTCCAGATATGGCCGTAGCCGAGGATGGAGGTCCCGGAGAAATCATGGGACCGGACGAAGAGCGGATTGTTGTGGAGTACCTGGGCGCCGGGGGGCTCATACCAGGCGTAGTTCAAACCGACCAGGGTGTCTCTGAGAAATGGTGTGAGCTGGCCGCGCGCGGCTTCCAGCTGAGCAGGTGAAGCGGCGGACTGGATGACACGGGTGAGGTCGGTGCGGACCTGGAGTTCGGCGTGGCGGCTGGTGTAGATCTGCGGAGCCCATGCGGCTTTTTCGCCGGCGGTGAAGATGGCGCGGGGCATTTCGAATTCGTGGAGACTGCCGGCGAGCGGGATCAACTGATCCTTGACACCGGAGCCGTGGGCCATCTGATCGAGACCCTCGTTGAGCGCGAAGAGCGTATCGAGGGAGACGAGGCGCTGATCGTCGAGCACGGAGCGGATGCGTTCGGCCAGCTCCTGGTGTGCGCGGCGGCCCGCGTCGGTTTGCTGCGGGGGACCAGCGAGCAGCTCGACGAGCTGATCCTGGGAGAGATTGGGATCGCCGGACGCGGCGGTCAGCGTGGATCGCAACGAGTTGCGGGCCGCGTCAAACAGCTGCACCGACGAGGTGACGCCGATGAAGGGATGAACCGCTTCCTGCCAGGAGGCGTTCACTTTGGCGGCAGGAATCTCCCGCTGGCGAGCGAGAATTTCCCAGAGGCCCACGTTGGCCTGCAGCGCGCCGAGCGCGTTGGAGCGCAGCGCGGGGTTGGTCGTGGCGGTGACCGCTTCGGCAGCGCTGAGGAACTGCGTGATGGAGGTGTCGTCGAGGGACGTGAATTCTGAGAAGAGCAGATACCAGCTGTGGAACTGGGCGAACTTGGTGGCCATGAGGCGCACGGTTCCATCGTCGAGACGCGCGTTCGGCGAACGAGAGGCATCGATGGCGCTGAGGGTGAGGTAAATCTGCAGCGGGCCGACGTCGGTGGGGAAGTTGGAACAGGCGACCAGGGTCATGAGCAACTGGTCCGGGGTATCCCAGGTGCGGGCGCTTCGCACCCAACTTTGGATGAGCTTCGGAGTGGAGTTTTCCCTGAGGATGTCTTTCCAGGTGGCGAGGGTGCCTGGGATGTAAGGAGAGCCATCCTGCTGCCACTGGAGGCGGCTAAAGAGGATGAGGAGATCGGCGTTGCGGGGGAAGACCCCCTTGGTTGCCGTGGAATTGCCGCCGGCGCGGCGATAGACGTCAAAGAGCTGCCTGAGGCGCGAGCCCTGGGTGAGGTGAGTCTGCTCATCGCGGCTCACGCGCGAGATCGCATCGTAGTAGGCGGCGAGCCAGCCGCGATCTCTGGCGCACAGATGCTCGATGAACTCGCCGGGAGAATCCGGGTTAGCGCCGACCAGTTCCTGCCAGGCCTTCTCCGCAGAGGGTCCGCCAGGAACGAGAACGCGGCCGGAGCGGACGGAGATCTGGCTTCCGTAGAATTCCAGCGCCGTGGCCAGGGGGAGCAGCGACCTGAGGTTGCGGGACTGATGGAGGGCGAGGCGGGTTTCCTCATCATTCCGGGACAGGGCCCAGTAGAGCCGGTCGACGTCCTGATCGTGGAGCAGCAGGTCGAGGAGGCTGGCTGCTCCTTTTTGCCGCATGGTACTGGCTGCTGTCCAGTCCTGCTCGCGAAACAGAACGGGAACGTTGGTGGCGGGAAATTGATAGTTGAAGGGCGCGTGCTTCTGGATGGCTTCTTCGAGCGCGGTGAGGGGGAAACCGGAGTCGATGGTCAGAAACGCGCGCTCCGCGTTCGCGGTTACCAGGTAGGCCTTGTTTTCGCCGCAGCCTTCGGCGAACTGATAGCCGAGGATATCCACCAGGCGCTCGGCGTCGTCGCAGTTGGCGACGTGGATGGCGCCGTCCTCGCCGGCGAACTGCCGGAGCTCGCGGGCAAATTGCACATAGCGGCGGAGGAGGACCAGATATTCCGTTTCTCCGCCGTTCTCGTAGCCGTGCAAGGAAACATTGCGCGCGACCAGCGGCAGCACTTCGTCGGGCGCGGCCTCCTGGCTAATGCCGGCCATGCGCATAAATGACCGCAAAGGGCCGGGGATGGCGACGGTCTCGCCGGCCGGGGACACGGTTGCTCGGGCTCGCTCAGCGGGCGGGTGGTCGGAGGGCGATGGCGGGCCGTCGAAATTCGCCGCGCTCGCCGCGAAGCAGGCGCAGAGACAGGAGAGGCAAACCAGGGATGGAGTCCGCAGGCGAAGAGGAAGTTTCATGCCGAATACCCTCCCAACAGCCGAGAAACCGAGTTGCGATCGCTTACCCGCGAGGACATCCGGAGTTGAGATCAAAACGCGGCCGTGGGGAGTGGAACCGTCTGGCATGCGCCGTTCACGGTCTCTGAGGACGAGTCCCTCGCAACCTGTTGTTGCGACCAACAGGTGAACGTGAGGAAGAGATTCGTCGCTTCGCGGGTCAACTTCCCATCAGCCACGGGCACCGGATTGTGCTGGAAACCCCTGCGCGGGTGGCGAACCATTGTCGCAAATCTTTTGTTGTTTGCGCGAATTTCGTTCCGATGGCGTGGAAATGCGGGGGGAATTCACGGTCGGGAGCGGGGTTTTTTGCGGGTCCTGGCATTTCGGTGACATTTGACGGAGGTGAATGCACTGTTTTTGGTGCGGGGGGAGAGTTGGTGGGCGGGGAACGCGACGGTGGAGCGGGACAGGGCATGGGCCGGATCGGCGGTGAACCTGCGTGCCAGTTTGCGGGGTGTAGAGGAGGCAGCGCGAACCGGGGCCGATTGCCGACCTACAGGGCCACGCAGGTCGCGAAGCGCGATGTTGTTGTGCGGCCCGCGCCGCTGACAGCAGTAACTGTAACTTGCCTGTAACTCCCTGGACAAAAGGCGGAATGTTACTGGATTTAATCCTGTGCACCACACTCCACTTTCGTGGTAGTTACCTGGAACCATTTCTTACAACAATCGACACTTTCTGGTGATACGCTGTGCGGACAAAACACCTCAGCCAGGCTCACCGGCCGCTAACTGGAAACGCAGCTTTCATCCCCCAGGAGGATGCGTGCAAGCAAGACTCGAACGCCCAGGCGCCTTCCGCACCGCACTGTCTTTGGCTCTGTTGCTCGGTGCGCTTCTGTCGACAACCGGCTGCGGAACGGTGGTCGCCAATGTCGGCAATCTGACCGCTATCTCGGCATCGACCGCCAGCCTTCGCGTGAATCAGCAGATGCAGATCACGACGCGGATGCAGATTACCGCAGTGCCGCTGACTTTCTATGTGAACGGCATTGAGGGCGGTAATGCGGAGCTCGGCACAGTGACGTTCAACGGCCTGTACACGGCGCCGGCGATTGTGCCCAATCCGAATACTGTGACCATCACGGCGACGGCCAACGGCCATCCCGGATACCCGCCGGGAACGTTGACCCTGGCGATCCTGAACCCGATCCCGGTGATCGGCAGTGTGGCGCCGACGAACCCGACCGAAGGCACGACGCTCATTACGGTCCAGGGTACGCAGTTTGTTTTCGGCGCGCAGATTCTGTGGAACGGCGTGGCGGTGCCGACGACGTTTGTTTCGGCGACCGAAGTGGCGGCTTCCATCACCGCGCCTGCTCCAGGGACGTATCCCCTGGCGGTTGGCAATCCGAATCCTGGCGCGGCGAACTCGGCGACTCTCCCGGTACAGGTGGGTCCAGGCCAGGTGGTGCTTCAGATTGAGCCCAGCGACGGCACCGATGTGCGCGTGACGAATTCGCTGAACCTCGGGTTGATGGTGACGGGCACAGCCAACACGGGGGTCACGTTGCAGGTGAACGGTGTGGCGGGCGGCAACGCCCAGGTTGGGACAGCGGTTTCGAACGCGGATGGATCGATCACTTATACAGCGCCGGCCGTGGTTCCTACTCCGAGCAATGTTGTGCAGCTGACGGTGACGAGCACCGATAACCCAAAGGTGTCGACTAACCAGAATATTTCTGTACTGAACCCCATCCCAATTCTTACTTCCGCTACTCCGTCGAGCTTCAACACGGGAACGGCCACGGTGGTGGTGCAGGGTCAGAAGTTCATTTCCGGCGCGCAGGTTCTGATGAACGGGGCGGCGGTTCCAACGACGTTCAACAGCGGGACGCAACTGACGGCGAGCCTGACTTTGACCGAAGCCGGCAATTTCGATCTGCAGGTGCTGAATCCCAGCCCCGGACCGGCAACGTCGGCCGATCTGGTCGCGCTGGTGCAGGGTAATCCGCCGGTCCCGGTGGTCAGCCCGGAGGATGCGTCGCGCTTTCTTGAGCAGGCGACGTTTGGAGCGACTGATTCCGACATCCATGACGTCTCGATGAATGGGTACCAGGCTTGGCTGAATGAGCAGTTCGCGTTGCCTGCGACGCCGCAGGAGCCCTTTGTCGAACAGTCGCTGATTATCAACAATCCGCCCTGCGCGGCGAGCGATCTGAAGTGCAACGCGGCGCTGTTTGTGCAGAACAGCTCCAGCGAGATTTACGTGCAGGACGCCTTCTGGCAACAGAGCCTTGCCGCACCCGATCAGCTTCGTCAGCGCGTGAAGTATGCGCTGTCGGAGATCTTCGTGGTTTCAACGAGTAACTCGTCTGTACAGAATATGCCGCGGGGCGAGGCGAACTACTACGACTTACTCGGTAACGATGCCTTCGGAAACTTCAGGACCCTGCTGAATGACGTGACGCTGAACCCAATGATGGGTCAGTTTCTTTCGATGCTGGGTAACGACAAGGGTAATGCGATCACCGATCCGGACGAGAACTACGCGCGCGAGGTGATGCAGCTGTTTACTGTGGGCCTCTATCAGTTGAATGACGACGGCACGCAGAAGCTCGACTCATCTGGAAATTCTATCCCGACTTACTCCAATCTGGACGTTATGGGATTGGCCAAAGTTTTCACCGGATTTAGCTGGAACGTCCCTGGGAACGGCAGCGATACAACCTGGTCAAGCTGCTGCATTTACGCCGGGGCAGGCTTTGGCGAGGAGTTGCTGCCAATGCAGAGCTACCCGAGCCATCACTCGACCGCTGAGAAGGACTTCCTGGGAGTGACGATTCCATCGTCGGGCGCTCCTGATCCGGATGGCGACCTGAAGATCGCGCTGGACACTCTGTTCAATCATCCGAACCTGCCTGCATTCTTCTGCAAACAGCTGATCGAGCATTTGGTCACCAGCAATCCCGGCCCGGCGTATGTTGGCCGCATCGCTGCGGTATTTGAGAACGACGGACTGGGAGTTCGCGGCGACATGCAGGCGGTGATTACTGCGATCCTGCTCGACCCGGAGGCTCGCGACTCGGCGACGGACTTCGCAAATCCGCAATACGGCAAAGTGCGCGAAGCACTGCTGCGGTACACGGAGTGGGCTCGCGCCTTCACTGCGCAGTCGCGGACCGGCTCGTACGGGATTGGGAGCACGGAAGATCCGATCTGGGGTTTGGGCCAGATGGCGATGCGGTCGCCCACGGTCTTTAACTGGTTCGCTCCGGGATATGTTCCGCCTGGCACGAGCATCTCGCACGCCGGGCTGGTTGCGCCGGAGATGCAGATGACGAATGTCTCGACGGTGGTCGGCTTCCTGAATTACCTGCAGGACGCAATCGGCAGCAATGCTACGAACGGTTCAGACATTTTCTCGAACTACGGAGAGGAACTGAGCCTGGCGGCGACGCCGGATGCACTATTGGATCGCATCAATCTGTTGCTGATGGCCGGGGAAATGGACGGTACGCTGCGCAGCGAGATACTCGGCGCGGTGAATGCCATCGATATTCCATCCGGCGATCAGAATGCTATTAACGCGGCACTGAATGCTCGAGTTATGACAGCTATCTATCTAACGATGGCTTCGCCGTCGTTCAGCGCGCAATACTAGAGCACGTAATACCAGGGAGCCCGAGAAATGTGCAAGTGCATCGACAATAAATTAGAGCAGTCCCGCCGCCAGTTCCTGAGAACGGCATCACTGGCCACTATGTCCGGAATGTACGCCAGCCCATTTATTCTGGGCCTTAACTCGCTGGCGGCGATGGCGCAGAGCACGGGCGCAACGGACTATCGCGCGCTGGTGTGCGTCTTTTTGCAGGGCGGCAACGATGGCCACGGTACGGTGATCGCGACCGACTCGGATTCCTTTTCGGCGTTCACACAGGCGCGGTCCGGAGCGCCGGGGCTGGCCTACCCGCTGGCGCAACTGCTGCCCATTACGCCGAACACGTCGCAGTCCGGGCGGACGTTTGCGCTGAATCCGTATCTGGGCGGCATTCAGAACCTCTTCAACGCAGGGCGCGCGGCAGTCGTCGCGAATACCGGCACGCTGATTACGCCTGCGAGCAAGGCGCAGGTGCAGGCCAGTTCCGTTCCGCTTCCCGCTTCACTGTTCTCCCACTTCGATCAGACGGCGGCGTGGCAAGCCATCGCGTCGAACGGCGGCAGCGCGGAGCACGTGGGATGGGGCGGGGCGGTCGCCGATCTGATCGAGAGCATGAACATGAACAGCAATTCCATGTTCACCTGCATTTCGACCGCGGGCATCGCTCTGTTCCTCTCAGGGCAAACGTCGTTCCAGCTCAACGTCACGCCCGCCGGGCCCATTCCTATCTCAGGGTTGGCTAATCCGCTGTTCGGTTCGCAGGCCGGCTCGAGCGCGCTCAATTCGATTCTCACTGCGGAGGAGACGAACCTCTTCGCAAAGGAGTACGAGGTCGTTGTCAATCGATCGATGCAGGCGCAGGCATTGCTGGCCTCCTCGATGCTTCCCGCGGGCGTGGGAGGGGTTCCGAATCCGCCGCAATACCTGGACCCGATGACGAACAAGCTCACCGATAACCCGCTGGCTGCTTCGTTGCAGACGGTGGCTCGCATCATCGGCGGACGCGGCGGGCTGGGTGTGAACCGCCAGATCTTCTATGTGCAGCTGGGAAGCTTCGACACGCACGACGGCCAGGCAACACAGCACGCGCGGCTGCTGACACAGCTGGGACAGGCGTTCGAGTATTTCGACGGACTGATGAACGCGGCGGGGATTGGGAACCAAGTGACGACGTTCACCGCGTCGGACTTTGGGCGCACGCTGACCAGCAACAGCGACGGCACCGATCACGGATGGGGCAGCCACCACTTTGTCGTGGGCGGGGCGGTTCAAGGACACGATATGTACGGGCAGTATCCGGTGGTCGGCGTCGATCAGGCGAACGACGTTGGCGCGGGCCGCCTGATTCCGACTACGTCGGTGGATCAATACGCGGGAACGCTGGCGCGGTGGTTCGGACTTTCCGATGGGCAGATCAAACAGATCTTCCCGAACTTCGCTAACTTCGGAACCAGTCCGTACCTGGGATTTATGGGTTAGGTAACCCCCATTTCGCGCGTGATTTGCCCTCTCGCTTCGGGATCACACCGCGACCGGCCCCGGCCGCCGCTGGAAAGCCGGATTGCCGGCGATGCGGGCTTCTGCTACTGGGTCAGCACTTCCTGGCTGTCGCGCTTGTAGACGACGCCCGCCTTCATGACGAAGCTGACTTTGCTCATGACGGTGATGTCATCCAGCGGATTGCCAGGGACGGCGACTAAGTCAGCGAGTTTACCCGGGGCCACTACGCCTAACTCATCGTCGTGACCGAGTAACTGGGCTGCGTTGATCGTGGCCATTTGCAAGGTATAGGCGGGGGGCAAACCGGCTTTGACGAGGTAGATGAAGTCTTCCCAGTTCTGGCCGTGAGGATAGACGCCGGCGTCGGTGCCATAGGCGAATTTCACGCCACCCTGGTAGGCGCGGCTGACCGTCTTAATGATTTGTGGACCGACTTCCAAAGCCTTTTTGGTGACGGCGGGAGGGTACGCGCCTTTCTTTGCCTGCTCTGCGACGAACTGCCCGGTGTAGACGGTTGGGCAGTAGAAGGTGCCATGCTCCTTCATGAGCTTGATATCCGCGTCGTCCATGAAGGTACCGTGCTCAACGGAGTCGACGCCGGCAATGACGGAGCGGCGGATGGCCTCCGCGCCGTGGGCATGGACGGCGACTTTCATGCCGTAGTCGTGGGCGGTCTCGACGATGGCGCGGATTTCCTCCTCAGTCATCTGCGGGCCGGAGCCGTTCGTGCCGAGATCCATGACGCCGCCGGAGGGCATGGCCTTGATGAGATCGGCGCCCTCCTTATAGTGGAGGCGCACCACCTTCCGCGCTTCGTCGGGACCGTTGAAGATGGATTGCATGGGACCGGGATCGCCCTGCAGATCCATGCTGAGGCCGTTGGTGTGGTCGGCGTGGCCGCCGGTGGTGCTGATCGCCGGCCCCGCGGTGAAGATGCGGGGGCCGACGACAGTGCCTTCCGCGACGGCTTTGCGAAGAGCCACGGTGTCGTAGTTCGTATCGCCAACGTTGCGGACGGTAGTGAATCCAGCGAGCAGGGTGCGGCGGGCGTAGAGGGTCGAGCGCAGCACTTCATCGGCAAAGTTGACGTGGGCGGCTTCGGCGTAGGTGTTTTTGCCGAACTGATCGTCGAGGTGGACGTGGTCATCGATGAGACCGGGCAGGCAGGTAGCGCCGGTTAGCTCAATGACGGTAGCTCCGGGAGCGGTCTGCGTGCCGGGCTCGACTTTGTCGAATTTGTTGCCGGAGATGAAGACGGTGGTGGGGCCGAGCATTTTGCCAGCGATGCTGTCGAAGAGGTTCGGGCAGTGAATCACGGTGACGGCGGGCGCGGGGGACGGGGCATCCTGGGCCAGGGCAATGGCAACGGGCAGACATGCGGCGACGATTGTGGTCCGTCGCAGTGCATCCATCAGGTTCATGAGTATCTCCTCAGAGCATGGTGAGCCGATCGGCGTCGGGCTCACGTTTTGTTATTCGGATTTTTTCGCGGGCAAGAGCTTTGTTGCGTCCTTCAGCAGATCGGCCTCGCGTTCGAGGGCTGCGGAGACGCGGGTAATCTGCTCGTCCGCCTCGGTCCATTTTTTCTGTTCGATGGCCTCACGGACGCCGGGGACGGTCTTGACGCCGTAGCCGGTGTAGAAACCCGGGGCGTAGAGGAGGTGCTCAAACCACGGGCGGCTGGGCAGGCCACGATCATCGGTGAGCACGCGCTCGCTGCGAATCAGGTCGAGGTTCAGTTCCAGAGGCGCGTTGCCGTTAGCGGCGGCGAAGGCCTGGTCAAAGGCCTTTGCGGCTTCGGTGAGGTCGTCAGAAGCCTGATCGAGCGGCGCGAAGTTGAGATAGGGCGGGACGGGCTCGACGGGGGGAGGCACCATTTGCTTCCTCGGATCGTAGAGCGCCTGGTAGACGCCATCGGAGATTTCCTGGTCGCGCTCCTTCGCGTCGTCACGCTTTTCGGTGAGCAGGGTCTTGAGCTGCGTGTCGTAAAGGTGCACGGTGTCGGCGAGGTCGCCAAACTGGAACGGGAGGACGTCAGCATCGGCCATGCGCATGACCATGGTGCCGGCGGTTTGCGCGAGCGCGCGGCCGTAACTGAAGTCGGTGTCGGAAAAGTGCGTGTACCAGTAAAAGTCATCGTAGGCGGAGTGATACTGGCCGCCGCCTTCATCTTCGCCGCCGTAGCCGAGGTTGACGCTGGCGACGCCTAGGTGGTCGATGAAGACGGTGTAGTCGGAACCGGATCCAAGGGCGGGAATGCGCAGGTCGGAGCGGGAGCGAATCTCACCGCGCGCCTGATTTGTGGCGCGGTTGATGTCGACGAGGCGCACGCGCTTCCAGACTGTCATTTTGGTTTCCGGATCCTGAATGTCCTTCGCCACTTCGTTGACGAAGTTCTCGAGCGAGTGCGAGCCTTCGGCGCGGAAGTAGCCGCGGCCGTTGCCATCGGAGTTGAAGTAAGCGACGGCGTGCTGCTTCAGCTCGTCGGCGTGGGTCTCGGCCCATTCGGTTGAGCCCAGCAGCGCCGGCTCCTCGCCATCCCAGAAGCAGTAGATGATGGTTCGGTCGGGCTCCCAACCTTGTTTGAGCAATTCACCCAGGGCGCGCGCTTCCTCGAGTTCGGGGCTTGCGCCGGAAAGCGGATCGCCCGCGCCGTTGACCCACGCATCGTGGTGATTGCCGCGGATGACCCACTGGTCGGGATACTTCTTGCCTTTGATTTTCGCGACGACATCGTAGAGCGGCTTGCGGTCCCAGTTGAAGCTGACGGCGAGATGCGCCTTCGCGGTGCTGGGGCCGACGTGGTAGGTGAAGGGCAACGAACCGCGCCACGCTTCGGGAACGGTTTCGCCGCCGAGGGCCTTGAGGAAGGGCGTGGCATCGGCCCAGGAGATGGGCAGAACGGGAATTTTGGTGATGGTCTGGACCTGATCGATGGGGATCAGCTTCACCCCTTCGACGGCGCCAACTCCCGGCGTTTGCGGATCGCCGGGATAGACAGGCATGTCCATGACGCTGCCACGCTGCGCGCCATCGGCCGGACGCATGGGACCTTGTGGGTAGGGATCGCCGCGGTAGAAGCCGTCGTCGCGCGGATCGGAGTAGATGATGCAGCCGACGGCACCGTGCTCGGCCGCGACTTTGGGCTTGATGCCGCGCCAGCTCGCGCCGTAACGCGCGATGACGATGGCGCCCTTGACCGAGATGCCCATGCGGTCGAGCACTTCATAGTCTTCGGGACGGCCGTAATTGACGTAGACCAGGGGCGCGGTGACATCGCCGTCGCGCGAGTAAGCGTTGTAGGTAGGCAATTGCTCGCTGGTCTGCCCCGAAGTGGGATCGACGCTGATTGGAGGCTCCTGGAGCTTTGCGGTAAACGGAGTTGGGCCGAGAAGCTCGAGCTTGCGCGATTTCGGCGTGGGAAAGAGGGCGGAGAAGGTCTCGATCTGCGCATCGAGTCCCCAGGATTTCAACTGCGCGAGGAGCCACTCGGCGTTGTCCTTGTCATATGGAGAGCCGACGTGATGCGGCCGCGCGGAGAGGCGGCGCATATTTTCGCGGATGTGGTCGGGGTCCGGCAGCTGGCGGAATTTTTGTTCCCAGCCGATCTCGGTGGCGGAGTCATCGGGGGTGTAGCCGCGCAGCGGATGTACAGCATCGACGGCGTAAGCGGCAACGGCAAGCAGACAGCAGGCGGCAACCGGCAGGCGCATAGAGATGGACCTCACAAAGGAGCGAAATTAAGTTACAGGGGTTGCGACAGATTGCGTAATTGAAACACTATAGACCATTGCGGCGGGCCGGCAGGGCTTTGCAGGCTCGTGTTCTGCAATCTTTCTGCGCCGAGGCGGAGGAAGTTGCGCCGTTCCGCGGCGACCCGCATCCTTATATCCATGCCGGAAGCGACGGATCTTGTGCCGGATTCGACGGAAACATCACAAGTGGTGGAGCATTTTCGCGACGGACGGTTCTTCAATCCGGGCGTTCGCGAGCACGGTTTTCGCGACGCTCTGCGCTGGATGATGCGCCGGAAGATCGGACCGTGGCACCGATGGGTTCCGTCGACTCCGGGACCGAAGCCACTGGCGCAGGTAGAAGGCGCGACGCTGCGCGTGACTTTTGTGAACCACTCCACGGTGCTGATGCAAACCGAGGGGATGAATATTCTGACCGATCCGGTGTGGTCACGCCGGGTGAGTCCGGTAAGCTTCACGGGTCCGGAGCGGCACCGCGATCCTGGCATTCGCTTCGAGGATCTGCCGGAGATCCATTGCCTGCTGATTAGTCACAATCACTATGACCATTTCGATGCGCCTACGCTGAAGCGGCTTGCGGCGCGCCATGAGCCTGCCGTCTTTTGCCCTCTGGGGCTTGCCGGACCGCTGCGGCGGCTCGGGTTCCAGAAGGTGCGCGAGCTGGACTGGTGGCAGCCGGAAGCGCTGGGCGAGTGGAGTATTCACTGCGTGCCGGCGCAACATTTTTCCGCGCGCACGCCTTTCGATCGCAATCGCACGTTGTGGTGCGGGTGGGTGATCGAAGCTGCGCACGGCATTCTGTACTTCGCCGGAGATACTGGATTCTGCGAGGTGTTCACGTCGCTGCGAGACCGATTCTCCCGGTTCCGGCTGGCGTTGCTGCCGATTGGAGCGTATGAGCCGGAGTGGTTCATGGGCCCGATTCATATGACGCCGGAGCAGGCCGTCGAGGCGCGCTCCATTCTCGACGCAGCGACGGCGATCAGCATCCACTTTGGGACGTTCGCGCTGGCCGACGATGGCGAAACGGAGCCTGTGGAGCGGCTGCAGCGTGCGTTACAGGACCGTGAAGACGTCGACAAATTCTGGATCCTGCAGGAAGGCGAGGTGCGTCCTGTGCCCTGAGCGTGGCGTCCAATTGCGTATAATCGACCCCTGCAATCGTGGAAACTTTTTCCAATCTGTTATGGGTGGCCGTTGCCGTCGCGCTGTGGGCTTTGTGGCTCACGAGACGGCGCCAGTGCCCTGCGAAGTCTGTGCTGCCCACGATTGGAATGCAGCTGGTCGCGCTGGGTGTGCTGGCAGTGATCCTGCTGCCGGTCATCTCGCTGACGGACGATCTGCAGGCCAACACCAATCCCGCCGAGACCGAGCGTGTCGCGCGGGGCGGCGACCTGCAGCCCTCACCCGATCAGCCGCTGCACCACCTTCCGGTGGCGCTGGCGGTGCTGGTGGCGGCTCCCCGGCTGCCGCGGATGCAGGCGTGGGGGATCATTGCGAGAGAGCACTCGACCGCGGAAGTCCGTCTGGGGTTTTTCCCTGGTCTGCCGGCTCGTTCTCCTCCCGCGGCATAAGCCGTTCCGCCGCTCTTGTTTGATTTCCCCCCCTGACATATCGCCGACCGTCTGTGGACGATCACTGGATTCCTCCTTATGAAGCTCCGGCTTTCCGGAACCGGATGGATAGTGGCTCTTTGCGTTGCCTGTTTGGGCGCGCGCGCACAGAGCGCACCGGCTGTGCCGTCCGCGCCCCTGACGCTCGCACAGGTGCTGGACATCGCGCGAGCGAAGAATCCGTCGCTGCTTTCGACAGAGCAGCACGTCGAAGCGACGAAGGCCGCGGAGATTACCGCAGGTCTGCGGGTGAATCCGACGTTCTTGCTTTCCGGGGCCAACACAACTTTGCCGGCGAATAATCCCAGCAGCCCTTACACCTACGTTGGCAATATCTCGCGTCTTTTCGAACGCGGGCAGAAGCGGCGTTGGCGGCTCGATGTGGCGCACTCGACCACCGATGTGACGCGCAGCCAGTACAACGATCAGGTGCGCCAGACGATTCTGCAGATCAAGAACGCGTTCACGAACATGCTCATCGCGAAGGAGGCGCTGCACATCGCGCAGGACAACCTGGACGGCTATCGCAAGACGGTGGCGCTGAGCCAGGCGCGGCTGAACGCGGGCGATATCAGCAAGACGGATTTCGAGCGAATCGATCTGCAGCTTGCCGAATTTGAATCCGACTATGACAGCGCGAAGCTCGATCTGACGCAGGCCAGCGACTCGCTGCAGCTGCTGATGGGCATCGAGAAGCCCGATGCAGCTTTTGACATCACGGGCACCACTCAGCCTCCTGAAACCGCGGTCACTCTGGCGCAGGTAGAGCAGGAGGCGCTGGCGGCGCGGCCCGACTACCTGGCAGCACGGCAATCTGTAACACTGGCTGATGCAAATGTGAAGCTTGCCGATGCGGAAGGGACGACGGATCCGACGATCGGCGGCGAATATGAGCGCATTGGCGTTTACAACAGCGTGGGATTCCAGATTTCGATCCCGCTGCGCATCTTCGATCGCAATCAGGGCGAGAAGGAGCGCACGCGTTTCGAAGCGCAGTCGGCGCGATTCGGAGAGATCGCGGCGCGCAACCAGGTGCTGAACGACGTGGATCAGGCGTGGGCCGCGTACGACGCGGCTCTCGACCTTGCGAAGCGGTATAACGGCCACTACACCGACGAGGCGCGGCGCGTGCGCGACAACCTTGAATTCAGCTATCGGCACGGCGGGGCAACGCTGCTCGACTATCTGGACGCGCTGCGCGATTACCGCCAGGTCAACCTCGACGCGCTGACTGCCAACCAGCAGGTCTGGCTCGGCATTCACCAACTCAGCTTCGCCGCTGCCACGGAGATCGTTCCATGAAACGGCACAAACTCAGCTTCTATAGCGCCACAGTGGCCACGCTGCTGGCGCTGACTACGGTGGCGTGCCATCGCAACGAGACACCTCCGCAAACCGCGACGCCGAAGGAACGCGTGGTGGAAACCGTCACGGTCCACCAACAACAGGTGGCGAACCGGCTGGTTCTGCCCGCGCACGTTATGGCGAACCCGACGGCGATGGTGCACATCTATCCGCTGATCAGCGGGCGCGTGCTCTCGCTGAGCATTTTGCCGGGGCAGGAAGTTCACAAAGGACAGAAGATTGGCACGCTCGAGAGCAGCGACGCCGCCCAGGGGCGGTCGGATTTCGAGAAGGCGCGGATCGAAGCTGCGCGCGCCGATCTGCAACTGAACCGGGCAAAGGAACTTCTGCAGCACGAGGTGATGGCTCAGCGCGACTACGACGATCTGAAGGCGCTGGACGATTCTGACCACTCCGAGCTGGAGCGCGCGCGGCAGGCGCTGCATCTTCTGGGGTTCAGCGAGAACGATACGTCGGACGTGGTCGCCATTGTGGCGCCCATCTCCGGCGTGGTCCTGGATGTGCAAACGGGGCCGGGCGAGCTGCAGCGGTCGCTGGACAATGCGACGACCATCGCGACGATCGCGGATATCGACACGATCTGGGTAGTGGGCGACCTGTATCCGCGCGATCAGGGCTCGATTCGCGCCGGGGAGCAGACGGAGATCACGGTCAACGGGTATCCGGGGCTCACGCTGCATGGTGCTATCGACAATATTTCCGATGCGGTCGATCCTGTGTCACTGACGCTGAAAGTGCGCGTGGTACTGCCGAATCCCGGTCATCGGCTGAAGCCGCAGATGTACGCGAACATGGCGGTGGTGGGGCCCCCGCGAAGCGTTTTTGCTGTTCCGGCGACCGCCGTGATTCAGAACGGGCGCGAGGCGTTTGTCTTTGTCGAGATGGCGGAGGCGAACGGCAGCTTACCAGCCAAATATGTGCGGCGCACGGTTACGCTTGGCGAAACGCACGCGGACAACGACGAGATCGCGCAGGGCCTGAACGACGGCGACAGGGTGGTGACAGCGGGAGCAGAGCTGCTGCGCGCGGAAGAGGCCCAGTAGCATGCAAGCGCTGATCCGCGTTCTCCTCCGCTATCGCAATGTCGTCCTTATCGTGTTTCTCGCGATGCTGGCGATCGGCGCGTATGCCTTCCTGCAGCTGGACATCGAGGCGTACCCCGATCCGTCGCCGCCGATGGTGGAATTCATTACGCAGTATCCGTCGTGGTCCGCGGAGGAGATGGAGCAGCAGGTTACGATCCCGCTGGAGACCGGGCTGTACGGCACGCCGCAACTGGATCAGATCCGGTCCATCAGCATTTTTGGGTTGAGCGACGTGAAGATGTATTTCGCCTTCGACAGCGATTACTTTACGGATCGGCAGGAGGCGCTGAATCGGCTGCAGCAGGTGACGCTGCCCAACAATCTGCAGCCGCAGCTCTCGCCGGAATCGCCGGTGGGCGAGATTTACCGCTATCAGCTCACCGGGCCAGGATACTCGCTCAATGAACTCAAGGCCACGCAGGATTGGCTGCTGGTTCGCGAGATCAAACAGGTTCCGGGCATCATCGACGTTGCGACTTTCGGAGGCACGACGCGGCAGTATCAGGCAGAGGTCGATCCAAACAAGCTGGCGACGTACGGCGTGACCATGACCCAGTTGGTCAACGCTGTAACCAGCAGCAATGCGAACGCCGGCGGCAACTATCTCACGATCGGCAGTCAGAGCGTGAACGTGCGCGGCATCGGCCTGCTGCATTCGCTCGACGATATGCGCAATATCGTGGTGGCGGAGCGGAACGGAGTGCCTGTACTGCTGCAGGATGTGTCGAACGTGCAGGAAGGCCATCAGCCGCGTCTGGGGAAGGTAGGCCGCAGCGACTTCGAGCACAATGACGATCCCGACATAGTTCAGGCAATCGTGCTGCTGCAGAAAGGGGCTAAGTCGTTGCCCGCGCTCGCAGCGCTGCACGAGAAGATCGACCACCTGAACCATGGGAATCTGTTGCCGCCTGGCATGCACATCAGCACTATCTACGACCGGACCAAACTGATTCACATCACAACGTCCACGGTGCGGCACATCGTTCTATTGGGGCTCACACTGGTGACGCTGGTGCTGCTGAGTATGCTGGGCGACTGGCGCATCACGCTGATTGCGGCCATCACGATTCCGTTTGCGGTTCTGTTTGCGTTCAGCCTGATGGTGCTGACGAATCAGTCAGCTAACCTGATTTCCATTGGCGCGATCGATTTCGGCATCCTCGTCGACGCATCGATCGTCGTGCTGGAGAGCGTTTACCGCAAAGTGTCGCGGCGGATCGAGGGTGAAGAGATTTTCGATCTGATTCTCGCGGGCGTCGCGGATGCGGCTACGCCTGTGCTGTTCGCGACGCTAATCATTCTGGTCGCCTTTATCCCGCTGTTTACGATGCAAGGGGTTCCGGGAAAGATCTTTGCGCCTATGTCGGTGACCTACGGCTTTGCGCTAACCGGAGCGCTGATCTTCGCGCTGATCTTTGCTCCAGTGCTGGCCTCGCTGGCCACTCCGAAGAACGTGAACGTGAAGGGCGAAGCGAAGGAGACGTGGCTGAGCGGGTTTTTCCGTCGTCATTACGATCGCGGGCTGAATCGGGCTCTTCAGTTTGGAGGAGTCGCCTGGATCATTGCGTTTGTCGCGCTGGGCTGCGCGGTGGTGCTGTTCCACTTCGTTGGTGGCGAATTCATGCCGGCGCTGGAGGAAGGCAATCTGTGGATTCGCGCGGATATGCAGCAGGACATTTCGTTTCAGTCTTCGGAGAGAATGGCGGACGATATTCGCGCGACGCTGCGGGCGTATCCGGAAGTGACGCAGGTGGTTTCGCAGATGGGCAGGCCGGATGACGGCACCGACGTGAGCACGTTTAACAACATTGAATTCCTCGCCGACCTGAAACCAGTCGCCGATTGGCGGCCGCAATTCCACGGGGATAAGGAGCAGTTGATCGCCGCGATCAGCCACAGTTTCGAGCAGTATCCTGGCGTCGATTTCAACTTTTCGCAGAACATTCAGGACAACGTGGAAGAGGCGATGTCTGGTGTAAAGGGGGAAAACTCACTCAAGCTTTTCGGCAACGATTTCGAGGAGCTGACGAAGATTGCGGGGCAGATTGCCGGCATTATGCAGAAAGTCCCGGGCATTACCGACGTCGGCGTGTTCGACGTGGCGGGGCAGCCGAGCCTGCTGGTTTCGATCGACCGCACGAAGGCGGCGCGTTACGGCCTTCAGCCGCAGGACATCAACAATGTTGTGCAGGCCGCGGTAGGCGGCGCACCGGTCACGCAGATCATCGACAATGACCGCCGGTTCGACTTCGCGGTTCGCTACGCGCCGGATTTTCGCAACACGCCGGATGCGATTTCCCGCATCCTGCTGCCGACGCCCGACGGAAACCAGGTGCAGCTGGGGATGGTGGCTAATGTGACGATCCGCAACGGCGCTTTCATGATCTATCACGAGGGCGGGCGCCGCTACATTCCCATCAAGTTCAGCGTGCGTGGGCGCGATTTGGCGAGCGCGATTCTGGATCTGCAGGATCGCATGGAGGACCAGGTGAAGTTGCCATCCGGATACGAATACACGTGGGCCGGCGAGTTCGACAGCCTGAAGAAGGAGCAGCGCCGTCTCGCGCTGATCATCCCGGTCAGCCTCGCAGTGATCCTCATCCTGCTTTACATCCAGTTCCGAACCTGGCGCGACGCGTTCATCGTGATCGGGACGCTGCCCTTCGCGGCGATCGGGGGAATTCTGTCGCTGTTCATCACGCGAACGGCGTTCAGCATTTCGGCCGCGGTCGGGTTTACATCGCTCACCGGTGTCGCGACCCTGGGGGCTGTCGTATTTCTATCGGGCATACGGCGTGCCCAGCGCGAAGAGGGCCTGGAGCGCGGGCTGGAGAAGGGCTGTCTCGACGAGATGCGTCCAGTCGTGATGGCCTGCATGGCCGCCGGCATTGGACTGCTGCCCGCGGCGATCGCCACCAGCATCGGTGCTCAGGCGCAGCAGCCGCTGGCGCGCGTGGTGGTGGGCGGCATGATCACGACAGTCTTCGCCATCCTCTTCGTCATGCCGCTGCTGGTGCGGCGCTTCACTTCGAAGCAGGACCTGGCGCGCGAACTGCGCAACAACAACAGCGAGGAAATCTGAGGATCATTCTCCGCGGAGGAAAGCGGGCAGGCGATCCGGGCGGACGTTGTCGTAGCAGTGGAGCGCGGTAAAGCGGGCGATGGACGCCGGAATTCCGACGGCAGTGAAGCCGGGATGGCCGGTGGCCGGATATGGGCCGCCGTGATTCATCGCTGGGCTGACCGCGACGCCGGTCGGCATTTTGTCGTTGAGGAGGCGACCCACTCTGCGCCGCAACACCGGAGCCAGGCGCGCATAGAGCGCGTCGTCGGCGCCCAATGCGGACGAATAGAAGCAGCCGGTGAGATTGCCTTCGAGCTGCTCCAACACCTGCAGGAGCTCGGCCTCGTTGGCGGCGACGATGGCCATGACTTCATTGCCGAAGGCTTCGCGCTGAAGCCGATGCGGAGCGGAAAGAAATGTCTTGCCCGGGACGCGCAACAGCGTGCTCGCATAACGATAGCCGCTGCCCGGCAGGTTCCTGCCTCCGGTGACGACGGCAGCGCCGGCGGCCTGGAGAGCCTCGATTGACTCGTGCAGCTGATTGAGCGTGGTGGCGGAGAGGAGGGCGTGCGGCTCGCGGCTGTTGAAGGCCCCGGTGAGTTCCTGAAGGAAGGTCTCGGTCACGTCGCTCGCGATGAGGAGGGCGAGGTTTGGGCGCGTGCAGAACTGGCCCGATCCGGCGGTGCAGCTGTCGGCAAGTTCCTTCGCCCACTTCTGTGTGTTCTCCTTCAGCCCCTCTGGCAGAAAGATCACTGGATTCAGGCTGGACATTTCGAGGTAGATGGGTTTGCCTGCCTCATCGGCGGCATGCTTCAGCTTCAGCCCCGCGCCTTTGCTGCCCGTGAATCCGACGGCGCCGATGCGGGGATCGCTGACCAGCCTGGTTCCGGTGTCGTGGTTCACTTTGTAGATCATCTGCACGGTCGCGGCAGGCAGGCCGGAGCCCAGCAGCGCTTTGGCCGCTGCCTCTGCCATCAACTGCGACGTGTAGGCATGCAGCGGGTGGGCCTTGGCGATTACCGGATTGCCGGCGGCGATGGCGGCGGCGAAATCTCCGCCGCTCACGCCGTTGAACGCAAAGGGGAAATTGTTGGGACCGAAGACGACGACCGGGCCGATGGGCGCGAAACACGAAGCCAGGTTGCGCTGACGGTCGATGGTCACGCGGCGCCATGTTCCCTGGCGCGCGGCCGCGGCTGCCTGCCGCAACTGATCGGTGGTGCGCGGCAGTTCCACATCCTTTAATCGAGGCGATATCGGCAGCGCTGTTTCTTCGTGCGCGGCCTGCACGATGGCGGCCGCGTTCGCTTCCAGCTCCGCGGCATAGGCATCGAGAAAGGCGGCAATCTTCTCAGACGAAATTTGCTCCAGCTGGTGCGCTGCCTCGACGGCTGCCGAGAGCGCGCGGTCGCAGTCGCTCCATCGGCTCATCGGAAATTCGCGACCCAGCTTCTCGCCAGTCGCCGGATTCTCCGGCTCGAAGATGCTTTCCGCATCCGAGTCCCGCCACTCGCCACCGATCAAAACCTTCGCCGTTGCTACCGCTGTTGGCATCGCACATCTCCTCGCGTTTTAGAGCGTCTCACGCATCGACGGGATTCACCAGCTCGCCGATTCCGTCAATGCCGATCCGCACGGTGTCGCCCTTCTCCAGCGTAAAGGAATCCGGGGGAACGATGCCGGTTCCCGTCAGCAGAAAACTGCCGAAAGGAAAAGTCTGATCGCGATAGAGGTAGTCGACCAGCTCCTGCGGACTGCGTTTCATCTGCGCCAGCGTCGTCTCGCCCGCAAACGCAGCCTGTCCCGCGCGCACAATCGCGATTGAAATGCGCGTTGCGGATGGCAACGGCTGTTCCGTGATCAGAATGCCCGGCCCCAGCGCGCAGCTGCGGTTGTAAACCTTCGCCTGGGGCAGATAGAGCGGGTTCTGCCCCTCAATGTCGCGCGAGCTCATATCATTGCCGATGGTGTAGCCGATGATCTGGCCGCGCGGATCGATCAGCAGCGCCAGCTCCGGCTCCGGCACGGACCAGTGTGCATCGCTGCGCAGGCCGACGGGCGCGCCCGGCCCCACCACTTTGTGCGCCAGCGATTTGAAGAACAGCTCCGGCCGCTCCGCCGAATACACGCGGTCGTAAAAATCGCCGCCGCTCGCATCCTTCGACTCGGCCATGCGCGCGGCGCGGCTGCGTAAATATGTGACGCCCGCCGCCCACACCTCCTGGCTACCGATCGGCGCCAGCAACTGCGCCGCACGCGGCGCAGCCACTGTTTCTCCGCTTTGAACCCGCTCTGCCAAAAACGCCTGCGCATCCTGACGCGCCACGAGTTCGTCCAGCGTCTCTCCAACAACGTAAGTCTTGTTGTCCTCCACCACCACCAGCCCATCCGATGTTCGATACAGGATCACGTTGTCTCCTTCAATTCCGTTGCGGTCTTCGCGTTGTGGCCGTGGCTCGCCAGCCGCGCAGTAATCGCGTCGACATCGTAAACGCAACCGCCCCAGATGCCGCCGCTGGCCTCGACCATCGCTGCCCAGAGGCGCGTGTCGTCCGGCAGCGCTGGGTGCGGTTGCAAGTCCGGGCGCGAGGCGCGAGAGGCCAGGCGACGCGAGCCTTCATCGGCTCCGAATTGCTCGCCATTCTCGCCCACCAGATCCACGGTGGCGGTGAGATTGCCGCGATCGATGCGAATCTCGATCGTGTCTCCCTCGCGAAGTTTTCCGATCGGTCCATCGGCCAGCGCCTCAGGCGAGATGTGGCCAATGCACGGGCCGGTGGAGACGCCGCTGAAGCGGCCGTCGGTGAGCAGGGCGACGTGCCGGCAATGCGGCAGGGCCTTCAGCGCCGCTGTAATCTGGTAAATCTCCTGCATTCCCGCGCCCCTTGGGCCGCAGCATACGAGCACCATCACGTCGCCGGCTGCGATGCGGCCGGTGCGGATCGCGCCGATCGCGTCGCTTTCGAGGGTGAAGATGCGCGCGGGACCGCGATGGAAGAAGACGCCGTCGTCGCCGATGAGGCTGGGATCGATTGCGGTGCTCTTGACCACGGAGCCCTCAGGCGCAAGATTGCCTTTAGGAAAACAGATGGTCGAGGTCAGCCCGCGAGCGCGCGCGTTCTCAGGCGAACAAATCACGTCATCGGCGTCGATGCCGTCGCGTTCACGGAGATTCTGTTGCAGCGCCCTGCGGCGCTCGCTGTGCTCCCACCAGTCCAGACACTCGCCCAGGGTGACGCCCGCGGCTGTCATCGCTTTGCTGTTGAGCAATCCCGCCGCGCGCAGATGCAGCATCACCTCAGGCACCCCGCCGGCAAGGAATACCTGCACCGTCGCAAAATTTCGCGGTCCATTCGGCAGCGCATCGACGATGCGTGGCACCTCGCGATTCACGCGTATCCAGTCCGCCACTTCAGGACGTCTGCGGCCAGCCGCCTGCGCGATCGCCGGCACATGCAGCAGAAGATTCGTCGACCCACCGAACGCCGCGTACACCACCATCGCGTTCTCGAAGGCGGCGTCGGTCAGAATGTCGCGCGTCCCCACTCCAATCTCTCGCAGCCGCAGCAGCGCGGCAGCGGATCGCTTCGCGGCATCGAGCCACACCGGCTGTCCCGAGGGCGCGAGCGCCGTGTGCGGAAGCGCGAGCCCCAGCGCTTCCGCCACCACCTGCGATGTCGCCGCGGTTCCCAGAAACTGGCAGCCGCCGCCTGGCGTGGCGCATGCCCTGCAACCCACATCCGCCGCATATTCCAAACTGATCTGCCCCTGGGCGAAGCGCGCACCGATGGTCTGAATCCTGCCCGCATCTTCGCCGTCTTCCGGCAGCAGCGTGACGCCACCCGGAATAAGCACCGACGGCAGCTCTCGCGACGACGCGAGCGCCATCATCATGGCGGGGAGTCCCTTGTCGCAGGTGGCGACACCAAGGACGCCTGCACGCGTGGGCAGCGAGCGCATGAGCCGGCGCAGCACGATGGCGGCATCGTTGCGATACGGCAAAGAATCAAGCATGCCGGTTGTGCCCTGGGTTCGGCCGTCGCAGGGATCGGTGCATGCGCCGGCGAAGGGGACCGCGTCGAGCGCCTTGAGTTCGCGCGCCGCTTCAGCGACGAGCAGACCGACTTCCCAATGGCCGGTGTGGAAGCCGAGCGCAATGGGCGATCCGTCCTGCGCACGGAGACCGCCGTGGGTGCTCAGGATCAACACCTCGGGTCCGCCCATGCGCGCCGGGTCCCAGCCCATGCCGGCATTCATGGTTAAGCCGAACAAATTTCCCGAGGGCTGCGTGAGCAGCATTTCGGCGGTCAGTGGCAACGCGCCGGCGGGCCCAGGCGCATGCGTCGCGACACCGCGCAGATCCAGATCGCGCGACTCCAGCACTTCACCGACGTTGATTTCCCTGATTGCCTTCACGTCTTCCTGCTAACCTGCCAGTTTCGGAACCCGCTCGTCACGCTCGCGGGGTAACGGCTCCATGCCGAGGAGCAGCACCCCCGACAGGATAAGCGACAGCGACATCAGCAGGAACCCCGCCGCCGGGCTGCCCGTGAAGGTCTGCAGCATGCCCACCAGCAAGGTTCCGAAGAATCCTCCCAGTGCGCCCACGCAATTGATGAGCGCCATGGTTTCGCCGGCAACATTGCGCGGCAGCAGCTCCGGCACCATCGCCCAAAAGGGCCCGAAGGGTGCGTACATGCAGGTGCCGGCTACGATGACGCAAGCGTAGGCGACGGTCAAGGAGCGATCGACGGCGAAGTACGATCCGGCGAGCGCAAGGCCGGCGAGCACGAGCAGCGGCCACACAAATTTCCTGCGCTGTCCTCGGCGATCAGAGAGGTGCGAGACGACCACCATGACGACGACTGCGACTAGATAGGGTACCGCCGACACGAGTCCGGTCGCGCCCATTTCTGCTTTGGTGGCGTTGCGGATCACGACCGGCAGCCAGAGTACGAACCCGTAGATGCCGAGGCTCCAGAAGAAATAATTGATGCACAGGCGGACCACGTTGCGCTCGCGAAACGCGGCCCAGAAATTGGCGAATTGAGGCAACTGCTGTTGTTCCTGCTCAAGCGAGCGCTCGAGTTCAGCCCGCGCGGCGGGGCTAAGCCACGGCGCCTCGGATGGGTGGTCGCGCATGAGCGCCAGCCAGAAGAAGCCCCATACCACGGCGGCCAGGCCCTCAAGGATAAAGGCGAGCTGCCATCCCCAGGCATGAATCAGAAAACCGGTCGCGGCGGACATCCAAAGCACGGTCATGGGATTGGCGACGAGCATGAGCGAATTGGAGCGCGAGCGCTCGGCGCGGGCGAACCACCGCGTGAGCACGATGAGCAGCGCGGGAAATACGAAGCTCTCGGCAACGCCGAGCAGCGTGCGATCGAGCGCGAGCAGCCAGAAGGAGCGGATGACGCCGGTGAGAG
This sequence comes from Acidobacterium sp., assembly GCA_003166955.1. Lineage (GTDB taxonomy): Bacteria > Acidobacteriota > Terriglobia > Terriglobales > Acidobacteriaceae > Palsa-343. The sequence goes on along the minus strand of PMUI01000067.1, from coordinate 41,568 downwards.
CCGCGAACGCGCCCCACGCGACGAGTGCGCCAAAGATGAGCAGCCGCGCACTGTAGCGCTGCACCAGAATGACGCCCGGTACCTGCGGCAAAGAATAGCCGAAAAAAAACAGCGCGCCCAGCAGCGAGGATTTGTAACCGCTGATGTGCAGTGTTTGCGCAAGGCCCGCTGCCGCGCCGAAGCCGTAATTGGCGCGATCGAGATAGGCGAGGCTGTAGGTGATGAAGACCGCGGGCAGGATACGTGTCCATCGTTTGCGCAGCTCGGATTCGGCAGGACTCATCGCGTCCATGGTCAGGGAGAGAGCGGGTTACGGATCAGGACGTTAGTCCTGATCCCCTTCGTCCGGCAGATCGGCCGGTGGTTTCGCCAGATTGATGCGTGCGTGGTGCGCGGCTTCGAGCACCTTGTTGAGCGCGGGCAGCTGGTTCTCGCGGAAGTCGACCCATGCGGACGACACTTCCTTTACTTCTCCCTGCACATCCGTTGCCGCTGCCATGAGGGCTTCGGTGGGAACGGCGTCGGCCTGCTCGAGCTCGCCATAAACCTGGCCTACTGCGCCGTTGACCTCGTTGATGCCGGGGCGATGCTTCGCCGGATCACCGCTTAGCAGAGCTTTCAAGGCATCGCTGTAAGGCGCCAGCTGTGCGGACAGCGATGCGTTTTGCGGCGCATTGATTTGCTCCACAACGGCATGCGCCGCCAGATCGGCCTTCGCGACGGTGTCGAGCGCATCGGCCATCGTCATCTGCGCGGCGTGCAGGGCCTCAAGGTCCGCAGTTGCGGTGTGAATGCGCGGGTCCATCTTGACGGTCAGGGTCTGTGTTTCGCTGTGACCATCCACCGTGAGCCGCACTGTGTAGGCGCCGGGCAATACCGGGGGACCCTGCGGTTTGAGCGGCGTTCGATGCGGCACGGCAGAAATCGGATACTCATAGCGCGTGGCCGTTGGCGTGGTTGAGCGCAGGTCCCACACCCAGCGGTGCATGCCCGCGGTGACCGGCAATGGCTCGTGCAGCAGCGGCCAGTAGGGAGGGATGAGATTTTTCTTCATCTCTTCGGGCGTGGGCGTTGCGGGATCGTTGCTGGAGTAGCTGCGCAGCAACTTACCGTCGCGATCGAGGACCTCGAGAGTGATCTCCTGCGCATTGGAGGCCAGGTTGTAGTCGATGATTGCGCCATCGGGCGGATTCTCGCCCATTGGCTCATCGGGCGGCAACGGCGTATCGGGGTACTCCATGCTGCGCACACGCCATGCAGCTGCGGGTTTGAACAGCATCGCTGTTTTCTCGCCCGAGTCCGCCGCCATTTCACGGAGGGGTGCGACATCGTCGAGTATCCAGAAGGAGCGGCCGTGCGTGGCCACGACGAGGTCGTCATCTTTCACCAGCAGGTCGCGCATCGAGGTGTGGGGCAGGTTGTACTGGATGGGCTGCCAGTGCGCTCCATCATCGAACGAGGCCCAGGCGGCGCGCTCGGTGGCCGCGTAGAGCAGGCCCGGCTGCACGGGATCGGCACGCACCGCATCGACCGGCGCGTTATCAGGCAGGCCGGCGCTGATCGGCTGCCAGGTTTTGCCTCCATCGTGCGTGCGAAAAGCGTAAGGACGCAGGTCGTCGATGCGAAAGCGGTTCACGGCCACATATGCCGTGTCGTCATCGAAACGCGACGCATCGATCTGCGCGATCTTGCTCCACGGAGTGAGGCTGGGCGGCGTGATGTTCGACCAGTTGGCGCCGCCGTCGCGGGTGATCCACACCAGGCCATCATCGGTCCCGGCCCAGAGGGTTTGCGTGGTCTTGTATGACGCGGCGACAGCGTAAATGACGCCGCGCCGCTGCGCCTGCTGGTCCGCGGTCAACGGCGACAGCGATTCGGGCTGACCGCTTTTCTCCTGGCTCAGGTCGGGGCTGATGGTCTGCCAGCTGTGGCCGTAGTCGGCGGATTTGAAGAGATGATTCGAGGCGTAGTACATCGTGTGCGGGTCGACCGGAGAGAAGAGGATCGGCTCGGTGCGATCCCCGCGGAAATCGCGCTTGCGGACGGGGAGCGGGGTTATGTTCTGCACTTCGCCGGTGACACTGTTGTAGCGCGAGACTTCGGTCCGGCCGGCTCCGTAAATGATCTCCGGATGCAGTGGGTCGGGCGCGGCGTATCCATATTCAATGATGCCGGCGGGGTGCCACTCGCGGAAGGTGATGTATCCATCGTTGCCGCGGGAGGAGGTGCACACAGAGCCGCTTTCCTGCTGGCCAGCGCAGACGAGATAGGGAAATGTATCCGTGGCTGCTACATGATAGAGTTGGGCCGTCGGCTGGTTGTACCAGGAGCCCCAGGTTTCGCCGCCGTTGACGGTGATGACCGCGCCCTGATCGCTCACCAGCAGCAGAATCTGCGGATTGATGGGATTGATCCACATGTTCTGGTAGTCGTCGCCGCCGGGCGCGCCGCGCAAGGTGATCCAGGTTTTGCCGCCGTCGGTCGAGCGACACGTAACAATGCTGGTTACATAAACGGTGTCGGGGTTCTTTGGATCGACCACCGGAATGGAGAGATCGCCGCCGCCGATCTTCATTGCGGGGCGCGGGTCGTCGGTGATCTTTTGCCAGCTTTCACCAGCGTCGTCCGAGCGATAAACGCCGAGCCCCCTGCCCGATGCGTAGCCGCCTTCTGATTTTGTCGCGAGGGTGGCGTAAATACGCTGCGGATCGCTGGCGGCGATGGCGACATTGATCTGGACCAGCCCGTCGGGGAAGCCTTTTGTCAGCTGCTTCCAGGTTGAACCGCCGTCGACGGACTTAAACAGGCCGCCGTTGGTTCCCGCGTAGCTGTTCGCATCCTCCCAGGGGCCGAGGGTTTCCTCCCAGAGCGAGGCGTAGACGATGCGTGGATTATTGGGGTCGAGTACGACGTCGGATCCTCCGACGCGATCGCCCTTGTACAACACTTTCTTCCAGGTCTTGCCACCGTCTTCGGAGCGAAAGATGCCGCGCTCTTCGTTCGGTCCATAAGGATGGCCGAGGACCGCGGCGAACAGGCGGTTCGGATTTGTGGGATCGACAGTGATGGCCGGAATTTGCTGACCGCCCTGCAGGCCCCCGTCTTTCCCTCCAGGCCGCGTCCACGTTTTTCCGGCGTCGTCGGAGCGATAGATGCCGTCGCCGACGGAAAGATCGGGGCGATGCAGGCCTTCGCCGCTGGCGACGTAGACGATGTTGCTGTCGGAAGGGGCGACGGCGATGGCTCCGACCGACTGCGTGTCTTCGCTATCGAAGATCGGGTTCCACGTGCGACCGTAGTCGTTCGACTTCCACACGCCGCCATTCACCTGCCCGATGTAGAAGACGTTCGGCTGATCGGGCACGCCAGCCACGGCGCGCGTGCGGCCCCCGCGAAACGGCCCGATCATGCGCCAGTGCATCTCGGGCATCGGGCGGTCCTGCGCGAGGAGAGGTGCTTCCGGCAGAATCGCCGCGACGAATGCGGCTGCAGTGAAAAGGGCGAGCGATACGGATCTTCCTGCGAAGCGGCGAACCATGGCGGGGTGAGATTCCTTTCAGAGCACGGGTGAGCAGTAACGATAGCCAGCGCACATTCTATCGGAGAACTTTCAGACTCGATCTGCGCGGAGAACCGGAGCTCGCACGGATCGCGCTGGCTGGTGATACCAGCCAGCGCGCCAGAGGCAGAATGGCCTGCTCGCGCCTGGCGGGGTTGCGCGCCGGCCCGTTCGCATTCACAATCGACATACCGATGAACAGCGCCTGCTTCCGAAAACTGAGCCTTCGGACTCATTTGCCCCTTCTCTTTCTTGCTCTGTGTGCGGTAACTTCAGCCCGCGCCCAGACCGTATCCCCACAGCTCTTCAGCGGCCTTCGATGGCGGCTGGTTGGACCGTTCCGAGCCGGTCGCGTGGTCGCGGTCAGTGGTGTTTCCGGCAGCGCGACGACCTACTACTTTGGCGGCGTCGACGGCGGCATTTGGAAAACCACGGATGCGGGCACGGTGTGGCAGCCGGTCTTCGATCAGGAACCGGTTGCGTCCATCGGCGCTCTTGCGGTAGCGCCTTCGGACCCGAAGATCATTTACGCGGGCACGGGGGAGTCGGACATTCGCTCCGATCTAGCATCGGGCGATGGCGTGTACCGCAGCGATGATGCGGGCGCGACGTGGAAACACATCGGCCTCGAAGATTCGCGGCAGATCAGCCGGATTCTTGTCGACCCTTCCGATCCGCAGACGGTGTATGTGGGCGCGCTGGGGCACGCCTACGGACCGAACGATGAGCGCGGGGTTTACAAGTCGACCGATGGCGGCGAGCACTGGACGCACGTGCTCGACAAGGGGCCGGAAATCGGCATCGCCGATCTCGCGATGGCCATCCACCAGCCGGGGGTTTTGTTCGCCACGACGTGGAACGCGCATCGCCCGCCCTGGAGCACGTATGCTCCGCTGGAAGGTCCGGGCAACGGTTTGTATAGGACGACCGATGGCGGGACGCACTGGACGCCAGTCTCGGGACATGGGCTGCCGGAAGGCACGTGGGGTCGCACCGGCATCGCAGTCAGCGCCGATGGGAGGCACGTCTACGCGACCATCGACTGCAAAGGGCATGCCGGGCTGTATCGCTCCGACGACGACGGCGATACGTGGACGCTGGCCAGCTCCGATTCTCGTTTGACGAGTCGCGCGTGGTACTTCAACTCGATCACGATTGATCCCAACGACGCCGACGTTCTCTACATGCCCAATGTCGCGCTGTACAGGACGACCGACGGCGGCAAGACAATCGAGATTGTGCGCGGCGCGCCCGGCGGCGACGACTACCACCAGGTTTGGGTCGATCCGAAGGACTCGAATCATCTGGTGCTCGGCGTCGACCAGGGGGCGAGCGTGAGCGTGGACCGCGGCAAGACGTGGACGACGTGGTACAACCAAGCGACTGCGCAGCTCTATCACGTGATTACGGATCACAGATTCCCGTACAGCATTTACGGGGCGCAACAGGACTCGGGCGCCATCGCGGTTCACAGCCGATCGGACCACGGCCACATCGATACGCGTGACTGGTTCCTGCCCGGCGGCAGCGAGAGCGGGTACACCGCGATTGATCCGAAGGACGAGAACATCGTCTATCTTTCCGGGACGTACGGAAGCGTGGGTCGCTCCGATCTGCGCACGTCGTTCAGTCAAAACGTTGCGCCGTGGCCGCTGGGGGGCTTCGATCAGGAGATTAACAAGCGCCGTTATCGCGATCCCTGGACGCCGGTGCTGGTCTTCTCTGCGGCGGACAAGACCTCACTTTACCTGGGAACGCAGTATGTGATGAAGACCGTGGATGGCGGCCTGCATTGGTCGCAGATCAGCCCCGACCTGACCGGCGCAGCGAAGACCGCGAGCGCTGACGGACCGACGACGCCCGAGAACGCTATGCAGCGCGGGTACGGTGTGGTTTACACAATTGCGCCATCACCGCTGCGCGCTGACCTGATCTGGGCGGGCAGCGATACCGGGCGGATTCATCTGACGACGGACGGCGGCAAGACGTGGCGCGACGTGACGCCGCGAGAGCTGTCGCCGTGGAGCAAAATTTCGCTGATCGAGGCTTCGCATTTCGATGCGGGGACGGCGTATGCGGCGGTCGATCGGCATCGGCTCGACGACCAGAAACCGTACCTCTACATCACGCGCGACTACGGCAGGACGTGGAAGCTGGCGGTGGACGGCATCGGACCGCATTCCTTCGTCGGCGCGGTTCGCGAAGATACCGAGCAGAAGAATTTGTTATTTGCGGGGACGGAGTTCGGGATCTACGCATCGTTCGATGGTGGCGCGCACTGGCAACCGCTGCAGATGAATCTGCCGGTGAGTTCTGTGCGCGACATGAATATCAATGGCAGTGACTTAATCATCGCGACGCATGGCCGGTCGTTCTGGGTTCTGGACGACATCGCGCCACTGCGCCAGGCGGCTGCTGTGCGCGATGCGCAGGCGTATCTCTTCAGCCCACCGGCGGCGGTGCGCGTCGACAACGACGGATTTCTGGGCACGCCGCTGCCGCCGGAAGAGCCACAAGCGGATAATCCGCCGAACGGCGGTATTGTGGATTACTATCTTGCGGCCGACGCGACCAAAGTGACGCTGCAGATTCTCGATGCACAGGGGCATGTAATCCGACATTTTTCGAGCGCCGAAAAGCAGGCCGCGAGCCGGCCGCTGCTGCCCATCGCGGAGCGGTGGTTTCCCAAGCCGGAGATGCTTGCGACCAGCGGGGGCGAGCATCGGTTTGTGTGGGATTTGGCCGCAGGGGGTTCCAGCGCGGGCCTGGGCGATGACGATGCGGATGACGCAGCGGGGGGACCTCCGGGACCGCGGGTGGCGCCCGGGAATTACACGATGCGGCTCGGAGTGGATGGTAAGACTGTGGATCGCCCTCTGCGGGTCATCATGGATCCGCGTGCGACGGCGACGCCGCAGGTACTGAGCCAGCAGTATGCGCTTGCGGAGTCGATCTATGGGCAACTGCTGCAGGCGCGCAAGGCGATGGCAGAGCTTGACAGCGTCGACAGCCAGCTGAAGAAGCTGGCGTCGGCCAGCGACAATCCCGCGGAATTGAAGGACGCGATTGGCAAGGCGCAGGCAAAGCTGCATGGGATTCGCGCAGGCGAGCACGATGCGGAGGCGAAGGGTGGCGAATCGGAGGCCGGCCTTGCGGAAGCCACCTCGGGGTTGGGCACCGATCTGCGCCTCGTCGAAAGCGGCGACCGGACTGCGCCGGCGGCGGCTGTGGAGATTTTCACGCAGATGAAGAAGGCGTCCCAGGACGGCGTCGATGCATGGCAGCAATTCAAGACGGTCGACCTGGCCGCGCTGAATGCCGCGCTCACGGCGGCCAACCGCGAGCTGCTGAAGATCGCGGCCATCGAGGAGCAGGTGCACTACGCCATGACGCGATGAGGATGGGGTTCAACGAACGTCGGCGGAGCGATCTCCTTCGTACATCATGATGTGGTAGTAGGCCTCCCATCCGCTCCAAAGAATTGGCGGATCGAGATGTGTCAACGGATCTTTGAGGAACGAGGCATAGGCCTCGAGGGTTTGTTGCGTGCGGTAAACGCCAGTGAGCCAGTCGCCGCGATACCAGTTCTTCCACTTGCCGTACTCGGCGGCAGCCTGGGCCTGGCGGACCTGCGCCACTGCGGCAAGAGCCTCTGCCGCTTCCTGCTGCGCCTCCGCCAGTCTGCCGTTCTGCGCAGCCTGGATGGACCTGGAAATATGTAACAGCATTCGATTGCTTTCGCGGTTAATTGTAACCATGGTGAGCACAGATGCCTGGTAGAAGGGCCGGCGCGCAGCAGGAACCAGCGCCTGGGCGGCGACCGCTTTCTTCCACACAGCATCCCAGCGCGCCTGGGCATCACCGCACTGCTGGATTTCCCGCGCGGCCGTGGTGCTGAGCCACTGTTTCCCGCCGAAACCGGGGCGCCCGTAGCCTTCACCCACCAATCGCGGGATGGTCCACTTCGGCGACTGACCGGGAAGCGCATAGAGCGGCGCATCGACCATAAAGGTCTGCATCATTTGGCGGCCTTCGGTGTGGTAGAGCTGGTCGCCGTACTCATGCGACGGATCGCCAACGTGCGCGGGCGCGGCGAAGTAGTCCTTATACATGTCCGCAATCGCCGGCGCGGCCTGCGCGCCGAACTCTTCGGTGGCGTATCGCGTGTAATAACCGGACGGCGCATCTTCCGCGCCCGGCAAATGCCCGAGCCACGCGTAGTCCATTACCGCGCGGATGGTCAGTGAGTAGGGACGAATGTCGCTGGTGTTGACGAGGAAGTACTGGGTGGCTCCGGCCTTAACGTATCGGCCCATTTCTCCGGCGATACGCTCAATGGGGACCATCTCGCTGAGCTGATTCGTGCGGTTGTTCATCATCGCGACGTGATAGTAGGTGCCCTGCCCGGCGGCAACCTGGCCTTTGTCCTCAATGTAGCCGTAGCCGTCGTCAGCCCACACGGTGATCACTTCCGGCGGAATCTTCAGGTATCCCTGCTGCACCAGGCGCGCGCCCTCCTACCAGAGATCGGTGACAAACTTCGCGTCCGGATGGACCGCGCGGACGATCTTCATTTGTTCATCAATCGCGCTGCTGATGCGCTTCCCGAGCAACGCATCGTTTCCCTGCACGCTCGGATCCATCGAGGCGTAGCTGCTGTCCGACAACCCGCGCAGGCCGACCGCCCACAGTATCTCGATGTCCTTCGGGTAAGTGGCGACTGCATCCTTCCAGGCGCGCTCGATGATCTCCGGATGGGTGGAGTAGTTGTACTCGACGTCCTTCGGCCAGCGCGCCACATTGACGCCGAGCGGGATGGCATGATGCTGCGTGACGATCAGCCCGCGCTCGGCCGCGGCTTTGATCTGCGGGTCGTCGGGGAAGATCCACGTGCCGGGCACGACCATGTTGGCTTTCAGACGCAGGCTGGTTTCATAGATCTTGTTCCACGCCTCCAGCGAGATGCCGGCGTGATCCTTCGCGCCGGGAGCCCAGCCAGTGAGCAGGTCCTCGTCGTTGATGAAGAAGCCGCGGTATTTGAAGATGGGCGCCGCATAGGATTTGTTCAGCCCGGAGGGTAATTCGATACGTGCGCGTCGCAGTGGTTCGTGGTCCGTCCAGTAGTACATGGGATCGACGCCCAGGAATTCCTGGGAGAACTGATAGATGGCGTAGAGGGTGCCGCGCATATCGGCACCGGAGAGGACCAGGGTATTGCCTGTGACGGCGATCGAGAATGACTCGGGATCGGCGACGCCGGCCAGCCGCTGATCATCGGGGAGCTTCGCGGCTTCGCCGATCAGCACCGTCGCTCCGGTTTCGCCCCGATGGGCGGCGATCTTCGGCTTCGTGCCGAGGACCTTCTCGAAATCGGAGGCAAGGTCGGCGGCGGCGAGATGAACCGAGCCCGGCTCCTCCGCGCCGACGACAATGGTCAGGCGCGGGTCGAGAACGAGCGCGCCGGGCGCTGCGGTCTTGGTGGTCTGGGCATGGACGAAGACGCCACACAGATACAGGACGGCCGCACAGGCGGCCACTGCGCTTATTCGAAGGCTTCCGCTGAACACACTGTTCGTTGTCATGTTGCCTTTTCCTGCGCTTGCCACGATCGACGCGCTAATTTAGTATGCGCGCCATACTTTATAGAGCGGAGATTGGGCTGTCAACGAGCCGCGGGCCGGAACCTGCAATAGGTCTTGCAGAGCGGGACGCTGCTTTCTGCGCTCCGTTATTCGCTACGGACGCTGCCCTTCCTCCGCGATTGGCGATGAACCGCGGCTATTGTTGCTGTCGCGAATCATTCCTCCAGATCGAGCCCCGATCGAAGCGGCATAGTGTATTCTCAGCCGGGGCAGATCGGAATATGGCAGAACCTATTCATGTTGGTATCGTCGGCGCGGGATTTGCAGCGCGATTTCACCTGCATAACCTGCGGCTGGTTCACGGCGTGCCCGTGGAAATCACCGGTGTGACTTCGCGGTCGCCTGAAAGCCGTGCAGCGTTTGCCCGCGAGCATTCGGTCGGCGCGTTCGACAGCTTTGAGGCACTTTGCGAAGCGTCGGACGTCGTCGATCTGTGCAGCCCGCCTTCGACGCACGAGCAGCTCGCGGTCGAGGCGCTGGGGCGCGGGAAACACGTCATCGTGGAGAAACCGTTCACGGGATATTTCGGCACGGGAACTGATGATTTTCGCGGCAATACTTCTGCTAAGGAGCCGATGCTGCGGCACACGATCGAGAGCTGCCGGCGCATGGAGGAAGCTGCGCGAGCGAGCGGAAAGACGATCTGCTATGCAGAAAACTGGATCTACGCGCCAGCCATCCAAAAAGAGCGAGAGATTGTTACAAAATCGGGCGGGCAGATTCTGTGGATGATGGGCAACCAGTCCCACAGTGGCTCGCATTCGCCCTACTACGGGCAGTGGCGCTTCTCCGGGGGCGGATCGTTGGTGGGCAAGGGCTGCCATCCGCTGAGCGCAGCGTTGGTTCTCAAGCGGGCCGAGGGATCGGCACGCGACGGAAAAGCGATTCGACCGGCGACGGTGAGCGCGCGCACGCATGCAATCACGAAACTGTGCGGGTTCCGCGACGAGGGATTTCTGCGCACGGCCTACCAGGACATAGAGGACTACGGGCAGATGCACATCACGTTCGCCGATGGCACCGTCGCCGACATTTTTGCGTCGGAGCTGGTTCTGGGCGGAGTGAGCAATTGGCTCGAGGTGATGGCCAATAACCATCGCACGCGGTGCCAGCTGAATCCCATCGATGCGCTGGAGACCTTCACTCCGAGTCAGGATGCTTTTCGTGACGTCTACCTCACGGAAAAGATCGAAACGAAGCTGGGATGGAGCCATGCGGCTCCCGATGAGGCGTGGCAGCACGGCTATCCGCAGGAGTTTCAGGATTTCATGGAGAGCCTTACATCGGGACGCGAGCCGCTGGCCAACGCCGAACTGGCGCGCGACACGATGGCGACCATCTACGCGGCGTACGTCTCAGCAGAACGCGGCGGCGCGGAAGTAGAAATTCCCTGATCGTCTCGCTGGTTTCTTGCTCGCCGTTCTCTGTTTTTCCGAACGCTGAACGCTGAGCGCCGAAAGCTGCTTTATCGCTGGCGGGCCAGGACGAGGGTGATGTCGTCGGGCTGCTCCTGCACGCCGATCCAGCTGCGCAGGGTCTGGATCACCTGCTCGGAGATAGCTTCGAGGCTGAGGTGGCGGTGGCGGCGCACGACTTCGAGGAGGCGCGACTCGCCAAATTCGCCAAAGTCATTTTCCGGCTCGGTGACGCCGTCGCTGTAGGCGATGAGAATGTCGCCCACTCCGAGGTGCACGGTTCCCTGCTCCCATTCCAGATCGTCGAGCAGGCCGACGACCGATCCGCCGCGATCGAGACGGGTCACGGTATCGTTGGCGCGGAGCAGCAGCGGGGGCAGGTGACCGCCATTGGAATAGACCAGGCGGCGGCTAAGCCCGTCGTAGTGCGCCAGGAACAAGGTCGCGTATTTTTCTGGCTGGGTACTGCGGTAAAGATGACGATTCAGCAGGGACAGGATCCTTGCGGGCTCCTCGAACAACTCTCCGCACTCGACTTCCTCCTCGCCGACGCGCCGGGTGCGGGGATTCGCGAGCGCGTAGGAGCCCTCGGTGACCAATTCCTCGCCGGCGAAACGGTAGGCGCGGACTGCGGAGTGGAGGGTGGCCATCAACAGAGCCGCGGAGATTCCTTTGCCGCTGATGTCGCCGAGAGCGATGCCGAGACCGGTTTCCCCGAAGAGCAGGAAATCGTAGTAGTCGCCGCTGACCGTGCGCGCGGGCAGGCAGACGCCGTGGATTTCCAGCATGGTCAGCGCGACACGTCCGTGGGGAAAGAGATTGGCCTGGACTTCCTGCGCGATCGACAGCTCGTTCTGCATGCGCTGCTTTTCGCGCTGCTCGACCAGCGACCGCGCCAGCGACGCTGCCATGCTGTTGAAGGAGCGGCTGAGCGCACCCAGCTGATCGCGGCGCTTCACTTTGATGCGGTGATCGAGATTGCCGCCGTCGATGGCCAGGGTGGCTTCGTAGAGATCGTGGACGGAGCGGGTGATGGTCTGGTTCAGGCGGACCGCAGCGAGGAAGGCCAGCAGTTCGAGGACTCCGAAGGCGATGGCGATCGCGATGAGGATCTCGCGGATCACATCCCCCACGTCCAGCGAGGTGATAAACAACCGCCGATAGAGCAGCGACGGCCGCGAAGTCACGTCGGCATAGACCTCGGTGGTACGACCGGTTGACCATTCCCAGGTGGTCAGCGGCGCAAGGAAGCCCACCGGCACATCGTAGAAGTGCAGAGGAGCCGGCAGAGTTCCAGCCACGATGGCGTGCTTGCGCGCCTGGTTGATGTCCTCGCCGTTGATCTCGATTTGCCCCTGGCCCTGATTCGGCCTGGTGGCACTGAATTCAAACTTTGTTTTTGGAGGTGGCTGGGGCGCAGACGGCAACTCGCCGAAACTTACCCCCGGAAAGATGCTAACCCTGCCCAGACCATCGGCAATTGCCTCGACGTTCTGCTGCTGGAGGGGCACGCTCGAGATCACGACCGTCGTATGGTCGCCGATCTTTTGGATATCGGCCGCGCGCAGCCATAGCTGCCCATGATCAATCACAAGGCCCCGGAAGGATTGGTGTAACCACGACGGCACGGGCGGTGCCAGGGCCGGCTGGATCGACGCGGGATCCAGCGCCACCGGCTTCCCATCCTCGTAGGCAGTAACGCTAAGGCCGGTGTACTCGTGTTCCGCCGGCCCGCCTCCTTCTTCCGGCAGCGACACGCTGCGCGCGCGAGGAGTTTGATTCAGCACGTGAGCAATATGCATGGCCAGGTTGCTGTTGGCCGATCCAATGTGTTCCAACTCGTCGTGCACTACGCTGGTCGCGGCGAAGATCGCAAACTGGCCGGAGAAAACGTAGAGCAGAATCAGCGCGAGAGTGACAAAGAGCACGACCGGCGTCAGCCCCATCAGCAGATAGGTAACGATCAGGCGGTTGCGGACCTTCCAGAGCAGGCGCAGGAAGATGAAACGCCACAACAGCGGGATGCAGAGAATGATGAGGAGAAAGAAGTCCAGCGCGGCGAGATCGCTGAAGAACTTCCCCACCGTACCCGGGAGCCATCCGGGAAGTGATAGCCCGAGATATCCGACAAAAAGCCAGAATGCCCCGCGATGCACGAAGCCTTCCGGCGGGTCGCGACGCACCAGACGGAACACCGCCACTTCAAACTTGCGCAGCCTTCCCATGTGTGGCCAGTCTAGAGCATTTCGCGCGGAAGGGAACGGGGTTGCGCGCGGGCCTTATACCTTGATGAAGATCTTCTTTCGGTAGAGGACCAGCATCACCAGCCAGCAGACCAGGGTGAAGGTGATGGAGTAGAGCAGCGAGCCGAAGCCGGGGGGCTGAATGTGCGCGAAGCTACGGGCGTAGATCCATCCGCCGAGGTTCACGCGCGGGCTGACGTCAATGGCCCAGAGCGGCGCCACCAGCAGGTCCGACAGAACGTAGCTGGCGATGGCGTTCATCCCGAAGACGAGCCAGAAGCCCCAGCCCCTTCTCCAGCCTTTGATTTCGATGAGCCAGATGAAAAGAGCCCAGAGGACGGTGGAGCACCCGCCCATGAACAGGACGAAGGAGCTGGTCCAGAGCTTCTTGTTAATAGGAAACCAGGGATGCCAGAGCTGGCCGAGCAGGATGAGCACCAGGCCAGCGACGAGCAGGCCCAGGCATTTGCGCTCAACCGTCTGTTTCGTTCGCAACCACAGGGCGGCAAGCATGCCGAGCAGCGTGGTGCCGATGGCGGGGAAGGTGCTCAGCAGACCCTCGGGATCGCGAGTGTGTTCGTAGAGGCGGCCGATGTGCATGGTTCGATCGAGCCAGGCGACGATGTTCGCGTCCTTATCGAGGAACGGGATGTCGCGCCCGGGAACGCCGAAGCCGGGGACTGGGACGAATCGCATCAGCGCCCAGTAGCCAGCGAGCAGCACCACCAGCAGACCTGCGTAGAGGACGACGCGGTTCGCAAGCTGCCGGGTCCAGAGGTACAGCAGGTTGCAAACCAGATAGCAGAGCGCGATGCGCTGCAGCACTCCCCATACGCGGAGGTGCGACCAGTGAAAGACGGGGAAGAGGGCGAGGAATAATCCCAGGCCAAAGAGGATGAGGAAGCGCCGCAGGATGTGCGGGACGATGGCGCCCGGGGAGTCGCCGCGCTTGAGGCGGGATTCGGTGGAGAAGACGATGGTGACCCCGACGAGAAAGAGGAAAGTGGGGAAGACCATGTCGGTGGGCGTCCAGCCATTCCAGTCGGCGTGCTCGAAGGGCCACCAGGCGTGGCCGCCGTTGTTGTTGACCATGATCATGAAGGCGATGGTCACTCCGCGCAGCACATCGAGCGAGAGCATGCGCGTGGTGGCGGTTGTAGCGGGATTTTGGACAGAAACCGTGGCCATGGGTTTGGCGTTCCTGAACGGCGTCTTGCGGGATGTCAATAACTGTACATCCGGAGCTTCCCGTTGCGGGAAGGGCATGGCCCAGGAGTCACAAATGGAACGTTACTGGCCGGTGATCCTTTTTTGTCATTGTCTTTTCCTCCGAATTACGGCAACTTGTACGGAACACATGCGCCCTGCGACGACTTTCCAGGCCTTCCGCGCCACGGTGCTCAACACTGCACTGTTGCTGGCGGCTGCGCTGCCGATATTCGGGCAGAGTGCGGCACCGGGGACTCCAGCCGTGATTGGCGGGACGGGTGCTGATCCGGTTTCCACGCCGGCGACACTCTCGGAAAATTTATCCGCGCAGCTTGCGCCAGCAGCATCTGCCGTTCCCGCGTCTCTTCAGCCGCTGCTGGATTTCCGGGATTCCGAAGTGAAGTTCAGCCCGACGGAGCTGATGGGTTTGCTGCGGGACCGAAGGCACGAAGGATGGGTGCTGGCGGCGTATCCTGACCCGAAGACGGGCCGGCCGCTGATCGGCGCTGGATTCAGCCTGGATTTGCCGGAGAGGCAACACGCGCAAACCGATCCGCTGAACCCTCACACTTTTGTCGAGCCGTCTTCTGCGGAGCTGTGGCAGGCAGCGGGGCTTGATCCGGCGCGCCTCGACCAGGTTCTTGCAGAATTCAACGACAATCTGGCCACTTGGCGGACGATGAAGCGCTACCGCCGCAGAATCTGGGCGCTCGCGCCGCAGATCACCGACGACGAAGCGAGTTCTCTGCTGCGCATTGCTGCGATTCAGGCGATCGAGAATGCTCGCGCGTATTGCCGCGACTTCGATTCGCTCACCGGGCCGCAGCAGATGGCCGTGAGCCAGCTTGTCTATCAGATGGGCGTCAATCTCGGGGAGTTCAGCCGCTTTCTCAGCCTCATCAACAACGAGCCCGTCACCGTCTCTGCGCTCTCCGATCCCGGGGCTGCGCCGCAACCCGATACCTCCGCTGCCGACCCCGACCATTGGGACGAGGTTCAGCACTCGCTGATGCAAAGCCAGTGGGCGCGGCTCTATCGCATCCGCGCCGTTGCCGTCATCGCCATGCTTGATCCGCGTTATCTCGACGATCCTGCGGCATCGGAAGCGCGCATTGCCGCTGTTCTGCGCCCTGCGGTTGCGCATCGGCGGAGGGGCCGTTCAACCGCTGCCCTGCGCACCGCGGCTTATCCTCGCCGCTCCGGCCACGCCGTGGCCCGGAAGGCTTCCAGCACGCACGGCAAGCGCAAGGTCTGATGGGTGGAAGTCCGAGGGACAGGCGCTAGATTCTTCGCTCCACCCAGCACACATCCCAATACGTCCCAAATTTGAAGCCGACCTCGCTGAAGGTCCCGACCGGCCGGAATCCAAAGCGTTCGTGCAGCGCGGCGGACGCGGGGTTCGGCGGGACGTATCCCGCGACGATGCGATGGACGTCCTCGTAGGCAATCGCGTCGAAGAGCGCGGCGTAGAGCTTCGCGCCGATGCCCTTGCCGAGGGACTCGGGCGCGCAGTAGATCGTCGTTTCGACGGTCGTGTCGTAAGCGGGCTTGGGACGCCATCGCATCGTGCCCGCGTAACCCAGGACCGCCCCGTCCTCGTCTGCGACCAGGAGACGGTGGCGGCCCGCTTCCCTGAATTGTGTGAACCATTCGTAGCGCTGGTCGAGAGTCTTCGGCTCGAGGTCGAAGGTCGCGGGCGAGTGCACGACGTAGTGGTTGTAGATTGCGGTGAGGCGCGGCAAATCGTCGAGCCGAGCCGCGCGAATCGTCAGCGAGTCCAATCCAGCTCCTCCCCCGCCGATCGCCGGCGGCCCCGCCACAGGCTACCGGCTACCGGCTGAGCTATTGCCGGTCCGGCGTGATCTTCACAAACATTCCGTCGGGCAACTCGCCTTCGAGCAGATGCACGACTCCGCCTTTGACGTAGCCCTTCAGGGGCTGGGGTTGATTCCCACCCTTTGCGCCAGCGGGCGCACCCGGGCGCGCCGCGGGTTTTGCATCGCCTCCGGCAGTCTTGCGGCCCATTCCTCGGTCCATGGCAAGGTTTGCCAGCCGGTCGGCCTTCTGGTTCTTGCCGCGGAGGACATGCTCGATGCGAAACGCATCGAGTTTCGCGATGCGGCGCTTCGCTTCTTCGTAGAGCGGGCGCAGATCGGGACTGTTCACTTTGTAGCGGCCCTGAATCTGCTTGACGAGGAGCTCCGAGTCGGCGACGACGCGCAGCCGTGAGCGACCTTCTTTCAACGCCCATTCGAGCGCGGCGAGCAGAGCCGAGTATTCGGCGACGTTGTTCGTGGTCTTGCCCAGGAACTCGCTCAGTTCGGCCAGCTTTTCCCCGTCAGGTCCCTCGATGAAGACGCCGTAGCCTGCAGGGCCGGGGTTTCCGCGCGATCCGCCATCGCAGAAGGCGGTGATCCAATCGCCGGCGGCACGTTTTTCGTCCGCGAAGAGGCGGCCGCTCGTTTTTTCCGAGAACATAGACCGAGTTTAGCGGAAGGGTTGAGCCGGGTCTTGCTGTCCTCTGTTTGCATCGATTTTGGTGCAGAGCTTCGATCGCGGGAAATTTTTTGGGGGGGTCTGTTTTTGGGCAGTTGACTTGTTTTCATTGCGTTGGCGGAACTGTTCGATCCGATGGGTCGGGCAAGTGACTGCGGACCTATCAGATGGATACCTGGCTGAGATTGATTCAGACGTGAACTTGTTTGCGTCAAACGCGGCCGAGTTAGGCGTAGATGATTCAGTGCGGGTCATTTGTAACTCGGCTGCGTTTGACTCATGGTTGGCCGAGTTTGACGGGTACTCGGCCGCGTTGCCGTCAAACGCGGCTGAGTTTGCTTCAGGCGCGGCCGGGTTTGATGCAAACTCGGCGGAGCGAATTGGGCAATCGCAAGCCACGGCGATTCTCCCGGCAATAAAAAAGCCTCGCGCGAGCGAGGCTTTTTGGTGTTTCCGATCTACGGGAGTTACGGGAAGATTTCTCTTTTTACCCTATATCTTTGGGGATTATATACTTGACTCCCTAACGGACAGAAACGGAGAATTTAGTCGTTTGAAATCCAGTAGACAGGTACGATCACACCTAGAGCGCACAAAAGAACCAGAGACGCGGCAAAATACACGCGGCTTGATTTTGCATACTGCGCGATCCGCGCCGAAAGAACGTCAGATGCCGGAACCGCCGCCCACAGATCATATAGTCGGACAGCTAGACGTAGGCATTCGGAAAGCCGTTGAAGTTTTCCAAAAATACGACATCGAAACTTTTGAATCCTGTGAAGGAGGTACTGGTCACGCCTATCCGGAGCCGACAGTCGCCTTTTACGGCGGACCGGGGGCAGGCTGGAGCGCCGTTTCGGTTTGTCTCACCCATGGATTGCCGGTTCAATCTCTAAGGCGTGTATGGGATGTATTGGATACAAATGATGTGACCGGACCTCATTGGGAGATTACGTTCCGCGAACGGTTGCACTAGCCGAGTTTGATGCACTCTTTACAGCGTGGCTTCCCTCCGGTTCCTTTTTCCCAATGCTTCTTTTCAATTTTCTTGCCTTCAAAGCAGTCGTCGTGATCGTGGTGGACCTCTCTATTTTTCGGCGGTTCTTCCATTGAACTTGTATGATATGCTCGTACCTTTGCCATTGGATTGCTCCTTTCTGAGCACAAAACTTGTAGAAGAAATTCTTCTGAAAAGTCAAAATGGTACTGCTGCCTAGTAGGTGGCGTACTTGCTAGTCGAGCGTATTGGCGTGTGCCTTCTGTTCCTCTTGAATTTGTTCGTGTGCGTAAGCGGGTGTCATCATTTCTACCGTGACGTATCTGGATAGATCATCATTCAAGAGTTCCTGCGCCCGAACGCTGTAACCTTTGCTTACCCACAAACCATCAGTTGTGCGGAACCTTGCGCCGAAGCCGTTTTGAAGCACTTGTGATTGGGTTGTGGTGGGCTTACCGAATTTATTGACCAAGCTGCTATAGGATTGGCTCCAAGGGCCAGTAGGGATGATTTTGGTTTGGATGCGCACCAGCTTGTTTCCCTCGAATGTGATTTCGCCATCGAAATCGGCACACCACGATTGGATATACGTTTTTCCCAAGGGAGAGGCAAGTGCACCGACATTTTGAAAGTCTACTGCTTTCGTGTCGCATTTCATGTCTATACCTGTAGGTGACACGTCAGGTTTGGCCAGAAGAGTCGTGATCCCGTAGATGCCGACGCACCATGAATAGTTTTCACTGTCTGTATCAGACTTGCATGAATTGATAAGGTATGTTGTTGTCGGGCTGGCATTGTTCACAAACTCTTGCAGGCTTTCGCCCAACTTGTGACCTTTGATTGTCGGGCTTGTTTGTGCTTGGCAGGACAATGCCGTCGCCAAGAGCAGTAGCGTTAATGTCTTCATTTCCATCACCTCTCTGTATTAGGAGAAACATGGGTAGCAAACTTGGCACAATCCCTGTAGAGGTTTCACTCCGAGTGGAAAGAGCACTATCCCGCCCCGGTGCCGTTTATGAGATCGTTTGCCTTACTCGCTTCACAGGCTTCGACAAGTTCAACATAGGTGTAGATAGCACCACAGCCTCCACAGGTAATCGGACTGTCGTCGGCGAGGTCACTTTGGTCGAGGGCACCATCGGGCATGAGAAGGTTATCGCTGCCGCACTTGATGCAGCGCGGTTGAACCTGAAACGTATTGAGAATGATCGTGTCTTCCATATGGCGAACATCTCCGGTACCCTTCATCATATTCTACTTGATTGAAAATAGGTTGTTAAAACGCCAAAATAATACTTGACTCCCTCACGGGACTTAAGTACTATTTGTTCATGAGCCAGAGCACGATCAGCACCTTCCAACTCTTCCAGATGTTCCCCGATGCTGAAACCGCACGGGTCTACCTTGAAGCGCGTCTCTGGCCGAACGGTGTAGTCTGTCCGACCTGCAAGGGTCAGGAACGGATCACGACCCGCAAGGGCGGCTTCTACCGCTGCAATGCCTGCAAGCTGGACTTCACCGTCCGCACGGGAACCATCTTTGAGCGGTCACACGTTCCACTCCACAAGTGGGTATACGCCATGTACCTGCTGGTCACTGCCCGCAAGGGAATCTCCAGTATGCAGTTGGCTAAAGAGATTGGCATCACTCAGAAGTCGGCCTGGTTTGTCCTTCAGCGGCTCCGTGAGGCGTGCGGTAATGACCTCACGTTGCTCCGTGGTGTTGTCGAAGTTGACGAAGCCTACTTCGGAGGCAAAGAGAAGAATAAGCACGAGAGCAAGAAACAGAAGCGCGGACGCGGAACCATCGGCAAGACTGCGGTTCTGGGGATGCGCGAAAAAGGCGGACGGATTAAGGCCAAAGCCCTTGCTAAAGTTGACGGGATCGCGCTGCACGAAACCATCCACGAGAACATCGAAGGCGGCTCAGAACTCCACACAGACGAGCACAGCGGCTATCAGGGACTTGCTTATTACTACTTCCACGAGACGGTCAATCATGCAGTCGGCGAGTATTCCCGTGACGGTGTGACCACGAACGGCATGGAGAGCGTCTGGGCGGTCATGAAGCGCGGCATCCACGGCGTCTACCATCAGGTGAGCGCCAAGCACATCACCCGTTACGTGGATGAGTTCACCTTCCGCCTGAATGATGGCACCGTGAAGCGTCACACGCTGGACCGGCTGGAGAGTTTCATCGCCGCGACCAAGGGCATTCGCCTCACGTATGCGAGGTTGACGGCATGAAAGACGCTCCCGACGTTTTGAACAGGATTGTGGACAAAGTACTAGCCTACCGGCCAAAGCCGAGAACTAAGGCACAGAAGAAACGCAGGCGACGTGCGCTTGCCAAATCAAAGAAGAAAGAGCCCACCTGACGGTGGGTTTTCTGTTTGGAGGATTATGACCCCGGATCGAAGGTGTGGCGCAAGTGGCTGTAAGAAAGAAGCCATTGGTTTTATCGGTAAGTTTGGAGAAACAAGGACCGTTGGTGCGCCTGTAACCACGCCGCCGGGTATGCCACTCGTTGTCTCATATTGTGCGAAGCACGAAGAATTTGTAAGGCTTGCGTTAGCCTCTCTTTAGCTTGCGAGTGGCACCTTGGTGTCGTTTGGCCCTGAATGGTGCACTTCGACTTCTGGGGCGTGTATCTCACAACAATTTGTGGTTGAGATGTGAAGAAATTCAACAGGTGATGTGGCTGGCACTGGTCTGTATTTTCTGAAACTGACCACGGCCTCTCTGTCACAACCCGGAGTATCACACTTTATCGGTGGATGCACCACGGGTTTCCTCTTCGCCATTCCCTGATCATACCTCGCGCCCAAAAGGGGGTACGGGAGTCAACCACGGCTCGCCTGAAATGGCGGGTTTTCTGTTTGGAGAGATATGAGATTGATTGAAGGACGTATTGATGCAAATTGCTGGGCGAACTTAAATGTCATCCTTCGTGAACTTGATGTCTTCGACACCCTCAAAAGTCTTCCCAAAGCGAAATTGAGCGGTTTCTGCCGCAGCCTTTTTGAGAGTAAGAATTTCTGCCACGGAACCGTAATCCATGTGACAGGCAGGGCAGGTAATACGCTCGTCACTTTTAAGCCCGTCTGGACCAAAGACTGTGTTCGTGCCGCACTCGTCGCAATCCAAGATGATCGGTTCGTCAATGTTGTCCATGTTGCCGGTACCCCTGCTTGATTCTAGGCCAGTCCACACTGCCACGCCAAAAAGGGGCGCGGGAGTCAAGTATATAATTCCCATATCTTTAGGATACCAAGTCCGGAGAATAAAACTGCCAAATATCTTTTGCGTTGGTGGCTTGTAAGTGGCTTGGAATGTGGGGTCATTACTTTGGATTTTGGGATCGGGGCTTGACAGATTTTCCACAGGGGGAGGGTGTCGCTCGAAAAATCCAATACGGACATGCGTCCAACTCCGGGGTGTCACCGGCCATCTCCACGGGCGAAGTCCGCCCCCGGAAGTATCCCCTATCGCGTCGCAGGCAGTTTACCGTTTGCAGGTCGCATCGCTCCGCCGGTTGACTACAGGGCTGCACTGGATTAGGTTTGCAATCCGATAAAGACTTTTGCCCCCGGTTGCCAGAGCGAGGTAGCGCCAGCACAAAAGATCAAGGGAGGCAGCAGGTGAACTCCGAAGACAGAAAAGGAGTAGTGGCGCGCGTAAGGTCGTGGGTGCAGTCGCACTGGCAGCAGCCAGATGGGAGCACCTGTCACGAGTACCTCGGCATTGCCGTCATAACTCTGGTGATTGCAGCTCTCTTCGCCGCGGCGCGCGCGAACATAGTACTGATCGTTGGAACCTTGGTGCTAGGTTGGATGATCGCATTTTTGCTAAAGGAAATAGAGTGGAGTAATAAGAAACTCGTTGATGCTCGCAACGTCCTGCTCGACGTGGCTCTTCAGGAATGCCGTGGCGAACCAGAAAGTTATCTCTGCCACGTCTGTAAGGCTCGCCGCGTGCTCGAAGAGCACTTTCCAAGGGAACTTCCGTATGAGATACGCGCGCACGTGCTTGCGGGAGGGCCTTTATCCGAAGAGTTAGCGTCTTATTTGACACCGATCGACCGGTTCCACCTGGAGAATGAACTCGCTATGGGTTGGAAGGTTCCGTTCTATCCAAAATGACGGAACCGTCGGTGCTGGAAAAACTGCGGCAACCAGCGAAGTCGCTGGAGCTTTTTGGAGTTTGGCCTGGGTGACAGATGCGAGCGCCCCCTCGCGAACTCGCTCAGGGCGGGCTCTGTGCCGCGTTGCGGCACCTTATGGGCCGGAGATTCTTCATTTCGCGATGGGCGATGTTCAATAGCCGGCTTCGCGGCTGTGGCGGATGGCGAGGATGACGACGCGTTTGCCGTCGAAGTGATAGAGAGCGACGCAGGCTCCGTGGCCGAAGTCGATGATCTATTCGCGGAATTCGGGGAGGATCTCTTCGGCCGGGCGGCCAATCTCGGGATGGGTGGCGAGCGCCTTCACTCCAATGGCGAATGGCGGCGACGGCGCGGCGGGCTGCGTCGGGGCTTTTGGGGGCCTTACCGCACGGCTGAACAGCTTGCGGAAAAAGTCCTACGAGGAAGAAAAACCGTCTCTCAGCGGCTGAAGCCGGACTGATTCTACAGTTCTACGGCACGGCTGAAACTGTGCCCCTTCAATGCTGCCGAAGGGCTGAAGCCCGCTCGGTTTTGGGAGGCTGATCGGCACGACTGAAGAGCCTGCCCTGACACAAAAGCGCAGAGGTTGAAGCCCTTTTTCCTTCTGTGTGGGATCGTCGCGACTGAAGAAGTTGCGAAAAAAGCAACGGACAGAGTTGAGGCGGCGCTATCCCGCGAATGGCACAGGACGGTACTTTGGGGATCAGCCCGTTAACGATTTGTGTTGATGTTCGGGTGGGAAAGGCGTTCGTTACTTGCTGTGGGGTGAACCTGGCTGGGCCTGCATTTGGGGTGCGCGGGCTGGGAAGTCGTGCCCTGACACAAGGCTTCCGCAGACTGTGGAGTTGTGCCCGTTCAAAACCGCCGGGTTTTCCCGCAAGCTGTGAAGTTGTGCCCTGACACGGGGACATTCGCTCCTGTCGAGCGCAGAGTCAACCTGATGGAGACCTGATCGCGCTTCGCGCGATGCCCACCCTGGCGCGCGAAAAGCACGCGCACCAGAATGGGGCACCCAGCGAGCTCTTTCCGCAGGCTGTGAAGTCGTGCCCTGACACAGAACCAAAGCGGCGGGCGCCGCCGTGCGGAACCTGGTTCCGTGATCTGGTTCTGTAGAGGGGGCGAGACCCTTCCTCGCAGGTTTCGCATCACCAGTGTTACCGCGCGGCTCCGTTTCCACGTCAGACAGGCGCGCCGTGCTCAGGGCAAAATAGACTTCAATGGATCTTCTCCCCTTGCTCCGGTCTGCGTTTGGGTTTTCTGATTTTCGGGAAAATCAGGAGGCTGTTTGCCGCTCCGTGGCGGAGGGGCGCGACGTGCTGCTGGTGATGCCCACGGGCGCGGGCAAGAGTCTCTGCTATCAGCTTCCGGCGGTCGCGCGGGGAGGGACGGCGCTGGTGGTGAGCCCGCTGATCGCGCTGATGGACGACCAGGCGACGAAGCTGGCGGCGAAAGGACTGAAAGTCGCGCGCATCCACTCGGGGCTTTCGCGCGACGATGCTCGCCAGGCGTGCCGCGATTATCTGGATGGGGCGCTGCAGTTCCTGTTCATCGCTCCGGAGCGGCTGCGGGTTCCGGGGTTCCCGGAGATGCTGGCGAAGAGGAAGCCTTCGCTGATTGCCATCGATGAGGCTCACTGCATTTCCGGATGGGGGCATGATTTCCGGCCCGACTACCGGACGCTGGGGGATTATCTGCCGCTGCTGCGACCCGCGCCAGTGATCGCGTTGACGGCAACGGCGACGCCGATTGTGCAGAAGGACATCGTCGAGCAGCTGAAACTGATGGAGCCCTCGCTTTATATCCACGGCTTTCGGCGCGAGAACCTGGCAATCGAAGTGGTGGAGTTGTCGAAGCCGCAGCGGGCGGAATTTATCGGGGAGTTTCTGGAGGTGGAGGCGAGGCGGCCGGCGATTGTGTACGCGCCGTCGCGCAGGGGGGCCGATGAGCTGGCGGTGCAACTGAATGGCGAGTTTCCGACCGCGGCGTATCATGCCGGACTCGATGCGGGGACGCGGGAGCGCGTGCAACGGCAATTTCAGCTGGGCGAGCTGGAGGTTGTGGTGGCGACGATTGCGTTTGGAATGGGGATCGACAAGGCGAACATTCGGACGGTGATCCATGCGGCGCTGCCGGGTTCGGTGGAGGCCTATTACCAGGAGATCGGGCGCGCAGGGCGTGATGGCCTGCAGTCGCGGGCGATCCTGCTGCACAGCTTTGCGGATCGGCGGATTCACGAGAGCTTCTTCGAGCGCGACTATCCTCCGGTGGAAGATCTGGATCGGGTGGCGCGGGTTTTGACAGCTGAGTTCCAGACGGCGGAGCGCCTGTGTGAGCGGCTGACGATGGACCCAGAGACCGTGAACAAGGCGGTGGAGAAGCTGTGTTCGCAGGGCGCGGCCCAGCTGGACATGGAGGGGCAGGTGCGGGGGACCGGGGTGGGGAGCTGGCGATCCGGATACAAGACGCAGGTGGCGCACCGGCGGGCGCAGCTGGATCGCATTGTGCAGTTTGCGGAGACGCCGCAGTGCCGGATGTCCGCGCTGGTGCGGCATTTTGGCGATGTGGGGGGGGCGAGCCGGCCATGCGGGCATTGCGACTTTTGTTCTCCGCACCTGGCCACTGCGCGAAGATATGCGGAACCGACGCGGACGGAGGAGCGCGATTTGCGCGCGATTCTGGAGGTGCTGGAGAACAGCCGCGCGATGGCTGCGGGACGCTTGTTCACCGAGGCCGCTGTTGGTAAGGACCGCAGGTATTTCGATCGGTTGCTGGATGGGCTGGCGCGGGCGGGGCTGGTGACGCTGATTCCGGAAACCTGGACCAACCCGGAGGGGCGCGAGGTCGCGTACAAGAAGGTTCATTTGACGGAGGAGGGACGGCGACTGAGCGATGCGGAACCGCTGGGAGTTCTGCTTCCGGAGGAGGGCGATGCGGGGGTGAAGGCTCGAAAGCCTCGGGCTGAACGCGTGGCCCTCGCAGGGAAGGAATTGGTGACGGAATACACACCATTGCAGGCCGAGTTGGAGGGCCGGCTTCGGGCATGGCGCAAGGCGGAGGCGGCGCTGGCAGGCAAGCCGGCCTTCTTCGTGTTCTCCGACGCGATTCTTCGTGCGCTGGTGGTTGCTGCTCCGCGAACCATTCCCGAGCTGCGGACCATTCGCGGGATTGGGCCTGACAAGGCGGAGCGGTACGGGGGCGCGATTTGTGGGCTGTGCCGTAATCAGTGATCAGGAGGCAGGAGACTCGAGGCGGGAGGCAGGAGACTCGAGGCGGGAGGCGGGAGGCGGGAGGCAGGAGACAGTAGACAGCGTTCGGCGTTCCGCGTTCGGCGTTCGGCGTTCGGGAAAAAGCGCAGATCGGAAAGGGCACGGCTGGGATTCTGCTGTATCGTGGTTCAATCCCCGGGGGCTCGCATGAGACAGATCGTCCTGTTGGCCGGCGGTGTGGTGCTCTTTTCTCTGATGGGAGTGGCACAAACGGCGGCGCCGGATCCGTGGACCGGCTGGAAGTTCTTAATTGGCGAATTCGACGCGGGCGAAAGCAGCGGCGTTCCAGGCGCGGCCAGCGGCGGCGGGTTCACGCTGGCGCCCGACCTGAACGGCAATGTGCTGGTGCGCAAGAATCACGCGGAGTATCCGGCGACCAAGGACCATCCTGCGTTCACGCACGAAGACCTGATGATCGTCTATCGCGACGGCGGGGCAACGAAGGCGCTCTACGACGACAGCGAAGGCCACGTCATCCACTACAACGTGAGCCTGAGTGGCGACGACAAGGAAATTGTCTTCACGAGCGAGGCCGGCAGCGGGCCGCAGTTCCGGCTGACGTACGACGATTTGGGCAGCGGGGCGGTGAAGGTCCTGTTTGAGATGGCGCCGCCGGACAAGCCGGGACAGTTTTCGAAATATGTTGAGGCGACGGTACACCGGAAGAGCTAGCCCGTTCGGCTCGTCCGCTTGCGCGGACTCGCTCAAGGCAGGCTCCGTTCGCCCATTCGACTCGCCTTCGGCTCGCTCAGGGTGACATGACTTGCCCGCTTGCGCAGACTCGCTCAGGGCAGGCTCGACGGCTTGGGGCCCGTCCGATTGGCGAAGGAGCGCGGAACTTTGTTCCGTGCTTTGGTTTGGTAGACATTGGCGAGCGGGTGCGACGCGCCTTCGATTTCGTTGCTCACCAAATCGATTCTGGATCGTCTGAAGTTCTGCGTAGTCTCGCAACCCACGCCACCAGGAGCCCCAATGCCTGCTGATGCGCTTCGCTTTTTGTCTCCGGCCCGGCCTTCCCCTGCCAGGCCTCGCATACAATCCTCGCGTATGGGTGGTCCCCTCCGGGAGAACCTGGCCGAAACCGATTTAATTCGCGAAGCGCAGGCCGGATCGCGCACGGCGTTTGACGCTTTGGTTCGTCAATATGATCAGGCGGTCCTGCGGCTGGCGATGCATCTGACCGGGTCGGAACAGGACGCCCAGGACATACAGCAGGAGGCGTTCCTCAAGGCATTCCGGTATCTGGGCAACTTCCGGTTCGAGTGCTCGTTCTACACGTGGATTTATCGCATCGTGACGAATCTGTGTCTGGATCATCTGCGGCGGCGGAAGTCGCGGCGCGAAGATCAGGCGGTGGTGATCGATTCGTCGGGCGAGGAGATGGATCTGCTGACGAATGTGTCGGACGACCGCTCGGGTGCGAACCCGGGGCGGGAGCTGGACAGGAAATTTCTGGGGCAGCGGATCATGATGGCGCTCGGTGAGCTGACGCCGCGGGAACGGATGGTGTTCGAGCTGAAGCACTACCAGGGGCTGCGGCTGCGGACCATCGGGGAGATGCTGAACACGACGGAAGAGACGGCGAAGAACACGCTGTTCCGGGCAACGAAGAAACTGCGAGCGAAACTCGCCGAACTGCGGTAGGACAAGGATTGGGGATTGGGGATTAGGGATTAGAGGACCGGGCGAGGAAGATCCGGGGGCACATGAAAAATTTCGAGGTGAAGTGAGGCACGTACGATTATGAATTGCGAACTGGCACAGGAAGACATCGTCCTGTCGGTTTATGGAGAGTTGCCCGACGACCGGGCGCATCGGCTGGAACAGCATCTTGCGCAGTGCGAGCACTGCCGGCAGGAGATGGAAGCGGCAGCGGGGCTGCAGAAGGCCATGTCGGGGGCGCCGGTGGCCGAACCGTCGCCGAGTTTGCTGGCGCGGGCGCGGCTGCGACTGGATGAGGCCCTGGACGCGATGCCGCAGGGCGGATTTTTTCGCCGTGTGAGCCAGCGATTCCGCCGGGGCGTGGGAACGCTGCAGGGCGCGCCCGTGATGGCGATGTTCCTGCTGGTGGCGGGAGTGGCCGCGGGCGGATGGGGCGGCTATCGCGCCGGTCAGCGTGTGGTGCATGCGAGCCAGCCGGCGCAAAATGCCGCGGCTGCGGTTCCGGTGGTGGCGGACGTGGACGCCGCGCAGATTGCCGGGGTCAGCAGCATCACTCTGGAGCCTGGCTCGGAAAACGTCGAGGTGCGGTTTGAGCGAGTGATTCCGGAGACGGCGTTCGGGACGCTTGACGATCCGCAAATCAGGCAGCTGCTGCTGCTGGGGGCGCGCAACCGCGCCAATCCTGAGGTTCACGACGATTCGGTGAACCTGCTGGCGCGAGAATGCCGCGCCGGGCACCAGTGCACAGGCGGACCGATCCGCAACGCACTGATGGTGGCGCTGCGTTACGACCGGGATGCGGGGGTGCGGCGCAGGGCGCTGGAGGGACTGGAGGCGTATGTCCCGATCGACACGCGGGTCCGGGACGCGGTTCTGGAGGCGCTGCTGCACGATTCCGATGCTGGAGTGCGGACCGAAGCCATTGGGTTGCTGGAGCCGGTAGAGGCCGATTCGGCGGTGCAGGAGGTGCTGGAAACGGTCGCGAACCGGGATCAGAATCCGTACATCCGGACGATGTCGCGGCAATACCTCGAGCAGGTTTCGCAGATTCGATAGAGACAAGGGGGCTGCCGCTTTCGTACCATCAGGAATGTCAGCCGCGGGTTGACGATGCGGTGAACTCGTTCGTCAGAACTACAGAATACGAGGCGCTGGGTATGAGCACGTTTTCGAGGCCGATGCTGAAAATCGTTCCCGTTGCGGCGGTCGCCGCCTGCTGTTTGTCTCTCCCGCATGTGGTTCACGGGCAACAGGGCCTGCTGGGGGCGGGGGGTTCGTTCCCCGGACCGGGGGAACAGCACGTCTCGATTCCGGGGCAGGACCCGGCAATGCTCAACCAGGGGTCCCAGGGGTACCTGGGCGTAGGGATGCGGGACGTGGATACGGACCGCGCGGCGCAGCTGAAGCTGAAGGCGGCGACGGGGGTTGAGGTGACCACCGTGGACCATGACGCGCCGGCGTGCAAGGCGGGGATCAAGGTTCACGACGTGATCCTGAGCATGAATGGCCAGCCGATCGTGGGACAGGCGCAGCTGCAGCGGATGCTGCACGACACGTCGTCGGGGCACACGGTGAGCCTTCTGATCAGCCGGGACGGGCAGCAGCAGACATTGTCGGTGCAGCTGGCGGACCGGGCGACTCTGGAAGCGGACGCGTGGTCGCAGCATATTCCGGTTCCGGACCCGGACAGCGACGCGCAGCCGGCAGGAACGGGCAACAGCTTCGGCAACGGAATTTTTTCTTCGCTGACATCGAACCCGTTCTACACGGGCCTTGACCTGGACATGCTGGGGCCGCAGCTGGCGAATTATTTCGGCGTGCATGATGGGCAGGGGTTGCTGGTGAAGCGCGTCGACGACAACAGTCCAGCCGCGGTTGCGGGACTGCGCGCGGGCGACGTGATCACCAAAGTGAACGGGCAGAACATTGCTACGACTAACCAGTGGGTTCACACGCTGCACGCCAACCGCGGGAAGCAGGTGCAGCTCACCGTGATCCGCGACCGGCACGAAGGCACCGTCAACATGGTGGCGGGGCGGCCGAAGGACAAGGGATAGCAGGAAGCGGGAAGCAGGAAGCGGGAAGCCGGGAGCTTGGAGCCGGTAGCCTGTAGCCGCTGCGACCCTGTCAGGCGTAGGCCCCGGGCGTGGCTTTGGTCCATATGGCGGCCAGCGCGGCCGGGCCACCATCTCCGTAGTCGGCCTGCATGGCGCTGGTCGGCGTCACCGCCAGCCCCGGCATCTGAAAATGATCCTCGTCGGGTATGCTCACCCAGTCGCCGCCCCAGATCAGGCCCTGCGCCTTCATCGCCGCCACAAACGCCTGATACTGAGGCGTATTGGGCGTCCAGTTGAGTGCGCCTCCATCTCCGGACATATAGGGAACTGCGTCCACGGCCAGGCCATAGTTGTGCATCGACAAACCGGCCCTGGCATTGGTCACGATGTGCCCGGGCGTGGTCCTGCCCTGTGCGTACAAGGCATTCTGCTCCGCGGCGGTCCGCAAACCGGAGACGACGAGAAAAAGGTCCCTTGCGCCGCGAGTTGTGCTGAGGCCATGCGCACCTTCGCCGCTAAATCCGGGCTGACGGTGGCAAGGGCCGCTTCGCTTCTTGGGTCCATAGGATGCCTCCTTTTCGTGGATCGGGGAAGTATAGCGCCGAAGAGCAGGCAATAGGCAATAGGCACCAGGCAGGAGCCGGTAGCCTGTAGCCCGTAGTGAACCGATCCAAATCCAAACGTCGCGGAGATTCCACCGCGAGCTGTGCTCCCTTCTGGTAGACTTCGCGCGTGCACCGGTACGCCGCGAGTCTCGTGGTCTGCGCTTTTTGCTGCGGCTCAGCTGCGGCCCAGGTGCCCTCGGTGCGGCGGGCGCCGATTCCCGAATATCGGGAGGCGACTTATCTGGGCGCAACAACTTGCCGGCCGGATCCGACGTTCGAATACTGCTCCAGGCCATCCGACAAGTTCTACACGATCCTGCTGGACGGGAAGCCGTTCGTTCTGCGCTCGGGGCCGAGCAACTCGGAAATCCTGGCAATGATCGGCGCCACGGTGACGCCGGAGATCCATTCGCTGGAGGTCCCCAACAAGAATGTGCTGGCCGGTCTGACGCCCCAAACAGGTGTGCGGGTCCGGTTCCACGGGGGCGGAGTGGATGTGCGCGCGCTGGCTCCATCGCCCAGAGCGCCACGCTACCTGGCCACGCACTATACGCTGGCCATCACGCGCATGGATCGGCTGTATCACCGGGTTCCGGAAGCGAACTGAGACTCGCTTAGCTTCGCTGACTCCCGTTCACCGCATGCTAACTGCGTTTTAATTCATCGGCATCGCTGCTGACGGGCGGGTATGTTCCAATAGAAGAGATATGGCAGAAGAGATGTTCGGGGCCCGCAAAATGACCGTCGCCCGCCGCCTGAAAGCTGCCTCACGCAAGGTGCGGGAGGTGAGTCTGGTTGTTCATGCTTTGGGCTCGACGCGCCACGTGGTGATGGCGCAGATTGTGCCCATGCGGCGGTGCAATCTCTCGTGCGCGTATTGCAATGAGTACGACGACGTTTCGAAGCCGGTGCCCATCGAGGAGATGACCCGGCGGATCGATCACCTGGCGCGGCTGGGGACCAGCATCATCACGATTTCAGGCGGCGAGCCGCTGCTGCACCCGGAGCTCGACCAGATCATCGCGCGCATCCGGCATCATGGGCGGATGGCGGGCATGATCACGAATGGGTATCTGCTGATGCCGGAGCGGATCCAGAGGCTGAACAAGGCGGGGCTCGACCACCTGCAGATTTCGATCGACAACGTGCAGCCGGACGAGATTTCGAAGAAGAGCCTCAAGGTGCTCGACAAGAAGCTGGAATTTCTTGCCGAACACGCCGATTTTCACGTGAACATCAATTCGGTGGTCGGCGGGGGGATTAAGAATCCTGACGACGCGCTGGTGATTGGGCGGCGCGCGCTGGGTTTGGGATTCACTTCGACGATTGGCATTATTCACGACGGCAGCGGCCAGCTAAAACCGCTGGGCGATCATGAACGGAAAGTCTGGTCGGAGATGCGGTCGTGGAAGAAGCGGAATTATTCGCGGTTCAATCATTTTCAGGTGAACATCGCGAACGGCGAGCCGAATGACTGGCGGTGCCGCGCGGGATCGCGGTTTTTGTATATCTGCGAGAACGGGTTGGTGCATTACTGTTCGCAGCAGCGGGGGTATCCGGGCGTGCCGCTGGCTGAGTACACGAAGACCGATCTGAGGCGCGAATTTTTCACGGAAAAAGGCTGCGCTCCGAACTGCACGGTGAGCTGCGTGCACCAGATTTCGTTTATCGATTACTGGCGCGCTCCGCAGCGGCCTACGAACCCACCGGCGGCTACGGGTGAGGGTTTGGTGAATATTCGGCTGTAAGTCAACTACTCGAACGCGGTACTTCGCGAACGCCACGAGCTTTCTTCGTCGCAGGCTGGCGGGTTTCTGCTGAACGATTCTCTTCACTCGCTCAACGGTCGCTGGCTTCCATTCAACTCCCATCCCTGCCACAAGACCTTAGTCCACGGGGATTTTCGCGTCGTAAATTCCTTCAACGACTATCCCGGCGTCGTACGATCCGTCGAGCGTAATGTGCAGACCGGGGGGCGGGGAAGATGAGGGAGGAGAACGATATGCTTGACCCGCGATGGTCGCAATGTACCGATCCTTCACTTTGCCGTCCTTTAGTGTGCTCATTACAATTTTGTGAGTTCGAAGAAAGGAGTCTTTGTCCAAGCGATAGCCTTTCGGCGGCTCCTTCAAGAACCAGACGTCAGGAGATTCGACCCTCACTTTAACAATTCCCTTCTTCAGGTCCGGACACGTGGCGACGAGGTAATCGGGGGTGGCTCCGTCTGGGTCGGTTTCGAACATCTTCAGGATGCCGCGTACTATGACGATGCGCCCGTTCAGGACGTTGACCTGCTTCACAAAATCGCACACGGTTATCGGACCTGCCGGGGGGGCAGCAACGGCCGGGAATGGAACCAGAACAATCGCGGCCAAAACAGAACAGAATGTCTTCAGAATTCGCATTTCGCCTCTTTGTCAAATGCGTACCTATCCGACTTCGCTGCCGAACTCACTTCCCTATCACGCCGATGGTTTTGAGCCAGGCTGTTGCTAAGTCCGGCCAGTGGGTTATGGGTAAATCCGTAGGGCGGAGGCCGTAGCCGTGGCCGCCTTTGGTGTAGACGTGGAGTTCGGCAGAGACACCGGCTTTTTTCAACTGCTCGAAATACTGGAGCACGTTCTCGACGTGGACGGGATCGTTTTCGGCTTGCACGAGGAAGGTCGGCGGCACGTTCGCGGTGACCGGGACGTCGGGGTTGAATTCGAAATTCTTCTCGGCGATGGAGAGATAGCCGGGATAGATCACGATGGCGAAGTCGGGCTTGCAGCTTTGCTGGTCGGCCGCGTCGAAGGGTGGATATAGGCGCTGATCGTAGTGGGTGCTGAGGGCCGCGGCCAGATGTGCGCCGGCGGAGAAGCCGAGGACGCCGACGCGCTTCGGCTCGATGCCCCACTCGGCCGCATGCTGGCGCACCATGCCGACGGCCCGCTGCGCATCCTCCAACGCTGCGGACGACTTGGGATAAGGTCCGCTGGCCGGCACGCGATACTTAAGCAGCACACAGTTGACGCCGATCGAGTTGAGCCAGTCGCAGACCTCGGTGCCTTCGAGGTCGATGGCGAGGATGTTGTATCCGCCGCCGGGGAAGACCACCACTGCTGCGCCGGTGTTGTTCGCCTGCGGCGCTACGTACAGCGTGATGGTCGGGACGGTCACGTCGCCAAGCCGGATGATGGGACGGCCGGCGATTGGTCTGTCGGTGGGTTTGGTGGTGTCGTGCTCGGGGCCCGGCGGCGGCGCGGGCGTGGGGTTCGCGCCAGGCGCGGCCGACGTCGTTGGGGTGGGCACGCCGTTGGGCCAGATTGGAATCTGCGTGTGTCCCGCGGAGGGCGGCCAGCCAGACTGGGCGGCGGCGAAGGAAGCGATCAGGAACGCGGGCAATAAGATGGACGCGGAGACACGCATGTACGGGAAATCCTCCCCGGCCATGTTAGTCCACGGGCAGAGTCTGCTCTGAGGCAGGCCGTGCGCGGATCGAATTTGTGCGCGCCTGGTGCACAATTCGTGGGGCGTGATTCAGGTCACAGCCTGATTCAGCGGCGGACGGCACACTATCCAGAACGTTGCGGCAAGGAGCTGGAATCAGATGAATACCGCCTATCTCATCACACAGTTACTGGAAATCGAACAGGCCATCGGCAAGCTCGAACCGGCACAGATTCGCAGCATGGTTTTTGAAGCTGAGGAGAGCGTTCTTGAACTGGAGAAGCAGATGATCGAAATTCTGCTGGAAAACGAGAGCGTGCAAATGCTGATGGACTACAGCCTCCGCTCGCCTTCGGTTTCGGCTTTGCCCGAAGCGGGAACTCCTGAGAAGTTTCTCGTGAATTAGGACGCCGCCCACGGGAGATGAGCGACGTCCAGGAGAACGGACCCGAGGAACAGCCCGTTGTACAATACCGCAAAACTCAACCGCCGCTGCGTGGAGTTACACGCCGCGGGAGACTTTCGATTCGCCGCCTGACTCGCGGAGGGCGGACCCGCGGTGGTTGTCGATGCGGCGGCGAATGCCGTCGATGTCGTGGAGCTGGTCGAGGTCCATGCGCAGCGCGGTCTCCTGCGCATCGATGACCATGGCGCGCAGGGCAGCGGGGCTGGCGTTGCCGATGGCGCGTTCGATGGCAAACAGTTTCTGGATCAGCGTTTCGGGTCGCATCTTTAGAAACAAGGACGATCGTGGACCTGGGTGCAGAGAACAGGCGCGATCGAACTGCGCTCCCGAGCGACGGGACTTACAAAAGACAGCGTACAGGGGGTTACACAGTCGGTAAAATCGCCCGCAGGTGTTATTACGAAGGGTGTTAACCGATAGGTAAACAGATTCGACGCCTCGAAGCGCTCTGCTACCATGGCTCGCTCCCCCGAACCCACGAACGAGGTGCGAACACAATGGCGAGAGTCCTGGTTGTTGCGCAGTGTCAGGATGCGAAGAAATGGGAACAGGGTTTTGTCACCCACGCTGAACTTTTCCGGAGCATGGGCGCCACAGCGCCGGTCAACTACGGGCAAGAAGGCAACTGGGTGGCGGTCATGCTCGACGTGAAGGACGTCGACACTTACAACCGGATCCTAAGTTCCAAAGCCACGGCCGATGCGATGGCAGTCGATGGCGTGCTCCGGGAAACCGTGAAGATGTTCGTCCTCGACAAACAGCTCGCGGTCTAGCCGGGCGTACTCGGGCGGTCCGCGGTCGCTTCGGTAAAAATGCGAAACGCATCGACGATTGTCCCCGGCAGTTCGGCCCGGTTGCGCTTGCTGAGGAGTTCGTGCCCGGCGCCCTCGACGGGCAGCAGGCGCGTGCGCGCGGGGATTAATTGAAGGGCGGATTGAAGCTCGAGGATCGAGCCGAAGCAGTCGTGTGTGCCGGAGACGAAGAGAGCCGGCGTTTCGAGGCGCGGGAAATGCTGCTTGCGCAGCTGTTGCGGTTGTTTGGGAGGATGCAGCGGGTAGGAAAGCAGGAGCAGCGCGTCGACGAGGCCAGGTTCGTCGGCGGCGAGCATCGACGCCATGCGTCCTCCGTAGGAATGGCCGCCGAGGAAGATGCACTTGGCGAAGCCCCCAGCGGATTTTGAGCTTGAGCCCTCAGCGGGTTTTGAGGTTGAGCCTTCAGCGGGTTTTGAGTTTGTATGGCGGCGCATAGCCTCGACCGCGGCGCGGAGCCCAGCCTGATCGCGCGCGGCGGTGCGGAGCGGTGGGCCGGTGGGGCGCGCCTGGCGGAAGGGCAGGTCGCAGCGGAGCACGGCGAGACCGGATGCGGCGAAGGCGTCGGCGAGGACGACGAGAAGCGGGGCCTGGCAGTTCGATCCGGCGCTGTGCGCGAGGACGAGGGTGGCGGCGTTTGGAGCCGGCGCGTCGGGCGTGTGGAGAAAGCCGCGAACGGCTTCGGCGCCCGAGGTGTCGTGGAATTCCTGAACGGTGGTCATGCTCAGTTGCCGGTCGCCGGCCGGTGCCGGAACCAGGCGCGGGCGTCGGCGCGGAAGAGAAGGACGGTGATGCCGGCGAAAATGATGACGTGAAAGACCGCCTGCTGCAGTCCGTTGAGGTAGCCGATGACGACGTGGGCGGCGATCCAGAGGAGGGCGAGCCAGCGCGCCCAGTTGGCGCCGCGGAGCATGAATGCGCCGGCGATGACGGCCAGCAACTCAACGAGGATGATCCAGACGTCTTCGCGGTGAAAGGAGCGGAGCGACTCGCGTCCGTGAACTACCACACCCGCTACGCCCACGGCGATATAGAGCCAGCCGAGTGCAGTGATGGCGAGAGGCCGCTGTCTCATCGTGCAATGCTCGCTACGCCTGGGATAATTCGCCGATGGCGCGGACGAGTTTGTCGAGGTCGGGCAGCGTTGTGTAGACGTGCGGGGTGACGCGGACGCAGCTGATGTTCTCCCAGACGATGCCGACGGTGTGGATTTTGTATTTGTCGAAGAGCGCACCGGCGAGTTGCTGGGGCGTCATGCCGTCGACGGAGACGCCGCCGATAGCGCAGGAGTATTCGGGGCGGAGCGAGGTGTGGAGTTTGACCTTCGCGATGGACTGCACGCGGGTGGACCAGTAGTTCTTGAGGTAGAAGATGCGCTGCTGTTTGCGCGCGGGGCCGATGCCCTGGTGGAAATTGATGGCTTCGCCGATGCCCTGTTCCAGCGGAAAGCTGCGCGTGCCGAGGGTTTCGAATTTGCGGATGTCGGCGGCGTGGGGCGTGGAGTTGCAGGTGAGCGGCCAGACTTTCTCGATTTTGTCTTCGCTGATCCACATCATGCCGGTGCCGATGGGGGCGGAAAGAAATTTGTGGAGGCTGGTGCCGAAGTAGTCGCAATGCAGGTCGGTGACTTTGAAGTCGATGAGGCCGAAGGAGTGAGCGCCGTCGCAGAGGACTTCGATGTTGTGGGAGTGTGCCATGTCGGCGATTTTGCGGACGGGCGTGGTTTGGCCGACCCAGTTGACCATGTGGGTGACGTGGATGAGTCGGGTTTTCGGCGTGATGGCCTGTTCGTAAGCGCGGACGATGACGTCGTCGTCTTCAATGGGGAAATCGAAGGAGATCTGTTTGTAGACGATGCCGTCGCGCTCGGCGCGCTGGCGGTAGGCCTGGATCATGTTGGGGTAGTCCTGCTTTGTTCCGATGACTTCGTCGCCGGCTTTGAGGGGCAGGCCGTAGATGATGGTGTTAAGGGCCTCAGTGGAGTTGCGGTCGATGGCGATTTCGCCGGGTTTGGCGCCGGCGAGGTTGGCCAGCTTTTCGCGGAGGGGCTCGCGACCCTGGTCGAGGATCTGCCACATGTAATAGGAGGGGCCTTCGTTGGAGAGCTGGTTGTAGCGCTCGACGGCCTCCTGGACAACGATGGGGGCGGGCGAGACGCCGCCGTTGTTGAGGTTGATGATGTCGGGGTTGACCGAGTAAGAGCGCTGGATGACCGACCAGTAGTCCTCATTTTGAGCCACTTCTGCGGGGGCAAGATCGCGGACGGGGCGCGAGGCGGCGCCGAAGTCGGCGGCGTGCGCCTGGTGGAAGAGGCTGTTGACGGAGAAGGCACCGGCGAGGGCGGCGGTCTGTTTAAGGAAGCTGCGGCGGGCGGTCAGAGTCATGGGAAGCACTGTAGGGGTAAAAGGGGTCGGGACGCAACCCGACTGGACCCGCGAGGGCTCTGGACGTCGACGGAGTTCGGGAGGGATTCGGTTGTCTGTGATCCGGATCACAGCTTTTTGTACGAGGTTTAGGTTACGTTTCCTCAACCGATCCGGCGGCTGGAGCCGATATCCGATCTTAGCGGGATTACAGCGGAATCTATGCCGGAACCGGAAAACATGCAGGAGCTGGTGACCCAGATTGCTCGCGCTTTGGTGGACATTCCCGAGGAAGTCAGAGTCGAAGCCGAAGAGAGCGGAGAGGGCACGAGGCTGCGGCTGCGGGTGGCGCCGACCGATGTGGGGAAGGTGATCGGCAAGCAGGGGCGCACAGCGCGCTCGATGCGGACGATTCTGGGCGCGGTCAGCATGAAGCACCGGCATCGCTATTCGCTCGACATTCTGGAAGAGGGCGATCAAGAATCGGGCCATTGATGCGCCGCGGCATGCGGCGATGATCCAGCACGGCTGAGGATTCCGGCCGAGAGGCTTGCGCCTCTGGCGCGCCCGGCGTCCACTGCTACAATCGGCGCACTGTCTCTCGGCCTGCCCGGCCAGCTCTCAAAAAAAGGACTCATCTGCTCGTGAACCTGCGCTCTCTGCTTTCCTTCTCCGCCGGCGTGTTGGTGGCCGCTTCCGCGTTTGCACAAAGCAGCATCACGTATCAAAAGCCGCCTAAGGCGATCGCCGATCTGCTGGAAGCGCCACCGACGCCGCTGGTGGTGGTTTCGCCGGAATCGAAGAGCGGGCCGCGAACGCTGCTGATCGAACAGCCGGGCGGGTTGCTGACGATTGCGGACCTGGCGCAGCCGGAACTGCGGCTGGCGGGTTTGCGATTCAATCCTCGGACGAATGGACCGAGCCGACTGCCGTACATTATCGGACTGAAGTTCAAGACGCTGCCCGCGGGGAAAGAGGTTGCGGTGACGGGACTGGCGGCGAAGCCGCACATCGAATACGTGCAATGGTCGCCGGATGCGAAGCGGGTGGCATTTGTGCTGATCACGGGCACAAATCCGGGGGCGGGGCTGACCGTGTGGACCGCCGATGCGGCAACAGGGCAGGCGGCGCGCATTCCGGGCGTGGCGCTGAACGGGGTTTTCGGCGATCCGTGCTCGTGGATGCCGGACAGCCGCAGCCTGCTGTGTCTGACGGTTCCGACGGGGCGCGGAACAGCGCCAACCCATTCCGAAGTGCCGACGGGCCCGGCGGTGCAGCAAAACCTGGGACGGGTGACGCCGGCGCGGACCTACGAGGATTTGCTGAAGAATCCCGAAGACGAGCGCTTCTTCGATTACTACGCGACGGCGCAGGTCCGCGTAGTGTCGCTGGCAGGAGGGTCGAAGGCAGTGGGCAAGCCTGCAGTGATCGACTCCGCGGACCCATCGCCGGACGGGCATTTCGCGCTGGTTTCGGGGAGCCATCATCCTTATTCGTACGAGCTGCCGTTTGAGAATTTCCCGCGGCGCACGATGGTAGTGGATTTGCGGACGGGAGCGGAGAAGCAGCTCTCCGACGTGCCGCTGGCCGACAATGTTCCGATCGCACAGGATGCGGTGCCGGTGGGGCCGCGCGACTACGAGTGGCGATCCGATGCTCCTGCGACGGTGGCCTGGGTGGAAGCCGGAGACGGCGGCGATCCGAAGAAAAAGGCAGAGGTGCGGGATCGGATCGATTTGCTGGATGCGCCGTTCACCGGTTCGCCGCAGGTGCTGGCCGAGCTCCCAATGCGCTTCGCGGGGATCGAATGGGGCAACGAGCATCTGGCGCTGCTGAACGAGCGTGAGTGGGCGCACCGCCGGCGCGTGATCGCCGAGGTCGATCCGTCGGCAAGCGCACCGCAGGTGCAGAAGCTGTACGAGGGATCGTCGGAGAACCGCTATCAGGATCCGGGGCGGCCGGTCTTCCGCGAAAATGCGTCGGGTCACCTGGTGCTGAACATGACGGCGGATGGGACGGGGATCTATTTCAGCTCGCCGGGCGCGAGTCCGGAAGGCGATCGTCCGTTCGTGGCGGTGATGAGTACCTCGACCGGCAAAGAAGAGCAGATTTGGCGCTCCGCTGCTCCGTTTTATGAGATGCCAGGGACGGTGATCGACGGGGCAAAAGGCGTGCTGCTGATCCGGCGCGAATCGCAGGAGCAGGCGCCGAATTATTTTCTGCGCAACGCAGCGGGAGAGCTGACGCAGGTGACGGACTTCCCGAATCCTTATGGCGATACGCCGCTGCCGAAGAAGCAGATTCTGCGCTACAAGCGCGCGGACGGGGTGGAGCTGAGCGCGAATTTGTATTTGCCGCCGGGGTACAAGTCGTCGGATGGGCCGCTGCCCACGCTGATGGAGGCCTATCCGACGGAGTATAAGTCGCGCTCGGCGGCGGGGCAGATTACCGGATCGCCGTACCAGTTCCCGCGCTTTTCGTGGGGCAGTCCGGTGTTCTTCGTGACGCAGGGTTATGCGGTGCTGGAGAATACCGCGATCCCGATTGTCGGCGAAGGCGATGCGCAGCCCAACGACACGTACGTCGAGCAGCTGGTCTCGAGCGCGAAGGCGGCCATCGACGAAGGCGCGCGGCTGGGCGTGGTGGATCGCAATCGCGTGGCCGTGATGGGGCATTCGTACGGCGCGTTTATGACGGCGAATCTGCTGGCTCACAGCGACCTCTTCAAAGCGGGCATTGCGCGCAGCGGCGCGTACAACAGGACGCTTACGCCGTTTGGGTTTCAGAACGAGGAGCGCAGCTACTGGGAGGCTCCGGATGTGTACTTCAAAATGTCGCCGTTCTCGTATGCGGACAAAATCAAGGCTCCGCTGCTGATGATTCACGGCGAGGCGGACAACAATTCCGGGACATTTCCGATACAAAGCGAGCGGTTCTTCGACGCGCTGAAGGGTCACGGCGCGACCGTGCGGCTGGTGTTCCTGCCGCTGGAGGCGCACGGCTACGCGGCGCGCGAGTCGCTCGAGCACATGCTGTGGGAGATGGACAACTGGCTCGACACCTACGTGAAAAACCCGGCGCCGGCAGCGGTCGCAGGCCAGGGCGGAGGCTCGGGGCGCGAATCCGCGCCGGAGTGAAATCCTCTGGCAACGAAACCGCGGGACCGGCTCTCCAACCAGGTCTTGTTTCGTGCGCGGACAATTGGATATGGACGCGGGCATAGCGCTTGAATTTTCCTCAGAACAGGGCCATTCTGAAAGAAGTCTGCTCCCATGGATAGGCGGTTCTATGTCCAGGACTGAACGTGCCGGTTTCCCCCTTCTGGCGGCGTTTTGCGCGCTACCGTTTCTTGTCATCGCATTGCCTCTTCGCGCGCAGGTGTTCGTTGTTGAGGCGGAGCACGTCGAGAAGCATTACACCGAGTTTGCGCCGACGCACGTGAAGTATCCGGAGCAGCCGATGACGCAGCTGGGCCGCGAAGAGCTGATCCGATTCATGCAGTCGGAGCAGGGGTTTGCGATGCGGCCGCTGCCGATTGCGAATCTGACGCTGCACGCCAACGGGCACATGGATCCGACCGGCGAGAAGTACGTCGAGGAGCTGCACCAGAAGGGCATGTCAGTGAAGGCCGGCGACCGCGTGGTAGTGACCGACATCAGGATTCGCGAAAAGACGATTGAGCTGGACCTGAACGGCGGGCCGGAGCACAAACACAAATATCTGCGGCACATTGCGATCGGCGGGGGCGGGATGGAGACGCCGCTGGCGGCCGACGACGGGACGCCGCCGACCGGAGTGCGGCTGATTCTTCTGTTCGAAGAACGGGTGCCGGACCTGAACGGCGAACAACTGCAGGGACTGCTGAAGCCGATGATCGACTTCGGCGTGAAGTCGCCGGCGGAGGCGTTTGCCGAGACGCTGCCGGATTTTCTGCGCAAGGCGATCGAGCAGCATCGCGTGCTGGTGGGCATGGATCGGGACATGGTGGTGTTTGCGAAGGGCCAGCCGATGCGGAAGGTGCGGGAGACGGGCGCGGACGGGAAGCCGGTTGAGATCTGGATTTATGGCGAGTCGCCGCAGCCAGTCGAGATGATCTGGTTTGAAGGCAGCTTCGCGATGCGAGTGCAGCTGGCGAAGGTGGGCGAACCGATCCAGGAGCGCAGCGAGAACGAGATGGGCGACTACTGGGGCAATCAGCCGGTGGTTGCGAAGAACCAGCATGAGGTGAAGCTGGGCGATTCAACCGATGCAGACCGCACCCAGGAGAACGCACCGCGAGCAGCCCCGACGCTGCGCAAACCGGGCGAGGAACTGCCGGCGGACGACGACAAGGACAAACCTGTCGGATCGATGCAACCGGTGAAGATGCCGCCGGATTTGCAGCGGCCGGGGGATCCTGGGTATAAGCCGACGGTGTCGGCGAAGCCTCAGGATTCGGGGTCGCAGGGATCGGGGTCGCAGCCTGCTGGTTCGGGTTCGCAGCCGCAGAGCGGCTCGAATTCGAACTCGGGGCAGTCGCAGACCAGTCCACCTCCGAATCCGCCGGCGAATCCGAATTAGAGTTTAGAGTTTAGGGCGCGCTTCGTTGGCCGCGATCGCCGCTCGCGAAATAGCGGGTTAAGGCTTGGTCGAAGGAGAGGACGGGGAGCGGCTTTGGGCTGCTCCCTTTGCTTTTTGCGGCAGTTTGCGGGCGAAACTGTGTTTTTTTGCGGGGGGACAGATTTTTTGGTGTTTGAAATGTGGGTTTTGGCGGTGTTGACAGACTCGACAACAGGACAGGGTACTGGGTGCAGGGTAGGGTTGGGCGCTCGGCGTTCGGCCCGTTCGGCTCGGCCGATCGCGCGGACTCGCTCAGGGCAGCCCTTCGGCTCGCTACGCTCACCTCGAGGGTGACATGCTCTGGCCGGCGTTCGGAACAGGTCGCGGGGCGCAGGGCATCGGCCGCGTGAAGGGTCTGTAGGGTTCCGGGGCTGAAGCCTCTGGGCTCTTGTGCTTGCGGAACGCGAGGCTGAAGCCCCACTCTTTTACCCAGCCTCGCTTTGCGAGGCGATGATGCTCGGCAGGTGGTGGTCGGGGCAGTTCCAGCCCCTCGCTCCTCCGGGCTGCGTTGGGAGTCGGCCCGTTCGGCTCGCTCGCTTACACAAGCTCGCTCAGGACAGGCTGTGGCGTGGAGGTCGAGGCCTGGG
>PMUI01000114.1 GCA_003166955.1 Acidobacterium sp. | reverse complement strand
GCTTCCACGCCCACCAGCGCGCCCTTTATATTGGCTTTGCGCATGGCGTCGAGATATTCGCCGTCCTCGCCGGCTTCCATGGTGATCTGGGTGAAGAAGACCATGTCCTGGGGCAGCTTCGCCAGCTCCTCCATCAGCGCGAAGCGCTCCTCGCGGATCTCGGTCAGCTCATCCACTTTGGCCTGATTATTTTGCTCGCGCGCGAGGCGCAGATCGGTGAGGGTGACGGGGTAGAAATTGTCATCGGCCAGCGCGATGAATCTGAATC
Organism: Acidobacterium sp.; assembly: GCA_003166955.1. GTDB lineage: Bacteria > Acidobacteriota > Terriglobia > Terriglobales > Acidobacteriaceae > Palsa-343. Next base: position 3,043 of record PMUI01000114.1, on the reverse strand, counting down.
CCAGGCGGCGAAGGCTGACGATCTCGTCGATGACGCTCTCATGCCGCCTCTGGCGCGGCTTCTGCCCGTCGGTCCGCCACACACTACAGAAGGAGCAGTGCTTGGGACAGCCGCGAATGGTCTGCACCGAAGCCCACATATATTTCTCGGGCTGCATCAGGTCCCAGCGCGCGGGCAGGAAATCGGTCCCCGCAATGCGGCCGCCCTCATAAACCTTGTCGGGATGACCCGCCAGGCAGTCCATCACCGCCTTGCTCCAGACAAGGTCGCCGTCGCCCTTCACCACGGCGTGCGCCTGGCCCCGCTCCAGCGCTTCTTCTGGAAACAACGTCGCGTGAATGCCGCCATAGACGACCCAGGCTCCGCGCTCGCGCGCCATCTTTCCCACCTGGTATCCTCGCAGAGCGTTGCCCGTATGCACGCTGATGCCGACGACGTCGCCGGCATGAATGCGGTCGGGGACAATCTGCTCCAGCGACTCGTCGACGAGAATGGGGTCTCCCACCGACGTGGGCGTCGCTGCCGCCAGAACAAAAAGCCAACGGGGCGTAATGACAGCTGTGCCAAAAGAATTGTCGCTGGGATTCACCAGGAAAACGCTCATCGAGTCCTGCCTTTCGTCGTGCTGCTGCCGGGGCCTCAGAGAGCGTCTCGCAGGTTGTTGTGGACTTGCCGATTTCGGAGTGGGGGTCGGCGGGCACTAGTCCTCCGCCAGACTATCCGATCATAGTCGCCAAGTTGCGACATCGGATAGCGGGAACCGTAAAATTTTTGCAATCGTGCCGAGTGACTGGGGTAAAATCCGCGCTCACGCCCTGGGCATTTTTCGTCCAGCGAGCATTTTCAGGCCCTTCTCGATCCGGCGCGCCCGCGTCTCGGGCTTTTTTGCCTGGGCGATCCAGTCGACCAGCTCTTTCCGGTGGGAATACGAGAGCGCGTTGAAGACAACGTCCTGTCCGGCGGCTATGAGGGCTTTGTTCAGATACGGAGGGACGGCGACGGTGCGGACGGCGGTGTCCGGTTCCATAACGACGTTCACCATGTCTCCGATACCGGCTTCGGCGGCTGCGCGGATAGTCTGGTTCACGGCCAGGTAGTGGGTGCCGTCGCCACGGGGCAGGATGGAGCTGCGATACGCGACGCCATTGATGGTCCCGCACACCGCAACGCGGTCCTTCGCGCCGAAGGTCTTCTCCACGCTGAAGGGAACGGGCATGTGCGCCCACGCGGCCTTTGGTCCACGGCCGATGAGCCGTACTGAGAATTTCTGCTTCACGGCTCGACCGTGGGTGCGGTTGGCGCGGGCGGGGTGGCCCAGCCGGTGTCGCAGTAGACGCTCCACTTTTTCACCTTGCCGGCTTCGATCTGGGCTAGCCACGCGGCGGCGACGTTCCAGGTCTCGGGCAGGACGCGGTCCTCGACCTTCCATTTGCCACCGGCTTCGCCGAAGAGGGCGACGCGGGCTCCATCGGCAAGGGCGGTGTCGACGCGGATCCAGTAGCCGGGGTAGGCGGCGAAGAAATGCTTCCAGCCGGCGATCATCTTCTCGGCACCGGAGAAGCTTCGGCCCAGCGCGTCGGTGAAGGTGTGGTCGTCGGTCATGGCGGCGCGCATGGCCACCAGGTCCGCCTGATTGATGGCCTTCACAAACGCGCCAGCGACATCGATGGGCGAGTCGGGCATGGTTCCTCCTCGGATGAGCCGCAGCTTAGCACGAGTCGAATTGGCCCCGAGGTGAAATGACGGCTGAGGGGGACGCCGGAGCGGCGATGCTGAACGCGCTATTCCCAGCGGCGGAAGATGAGGGAGCCGTTGGTGCCGCCGAAGCCGAAGGAATTGGAGAGCGCGGTGTGGATCGATCCCTGCTGGGGCTTATTGGGGACGTAATTCAGCACGCATTCCGGGTCCGGATGGTCGAGGTTCGCTGTGGGGGGAGCGGTCTGATTGATGAGGGCCAGGATGGTGATGCCGGCTTCGAGGCCGCCGGCGCCGCCGAGTAGGTGGCCGGTCATCGACTTGGTCGAACTGATCTTTAATTTGTGGCTGGTTGCGTGGTCGCCGAAGAAGCGCTGCATGGCTTTGGACTCGACCACGTCGCCGAGGCTGGTCGAGGTGGCGTGGGCATTGACGTAGTCGATCTGGTGCGGCTCGATCTTTGCTGACCGCAGGGCGTTGCGCATGGCGCGGAAACAGCCGTCGCCGTCGTCGGGCATGCCGGTGATGTGGTGGGCATCGGCGCTCATGCCGTAGCCGATGATCTCGGCGAGAATCTTCGCGCCGCGGGCTTTCGCGTGCTCGAGCTCTTCGAGGATCAGGATGCCGGAGCCTTCGCCGACGACGAATCCGTCGCGGTCCTTGTCGAAGGGGCGGCAGGCGTGTGCGGGATCATGGTTGCGGGTGGAGAGCGCACGCATGGCGGCAAATCCGCCGACGCCCATGGGCGTGATGGCCGCTTCCGATCCGCCCGCGATCATTACGTCGGCATCGTCGCGCTCGATGATCCGGTAGGCGTCGCCGATGGCATGAGCGCTGGTGGTGCAGGCGGTGGCGGTGGCTTCGTTGGGACCTTTCGCGCCGTAGCGGATGCTGACCTGGCCGGCGGCCAGATTGATGATGGCCGCGGGAATGAAGAACGGGGAGATTTTGCGCGGGCCGCCCTGCAGCATGTTGTTGTGCTCGCGCTCGATGACGTCGAATCCGCCGATGCCGGAGCCGATGAAGACGCCGACGCGCTCGCCGTTCTCGGGGGTGATGGTGAGGCCCGAGCTTTCCATCGCCTCGTGGGTGGCCGCGAGGGCGAGATGGATAAAGCGCCCCATCTTGCGCGCTTCCTTCTTGTCAACGAAATTGAGGGGGTCGAAGTTTTTGACTTCGGCGGCGAAGGTTACCGGAAAGCCGGTGGTGTCGAAGCCGGTGATAGTGGCCATCCCGCTTTTTGCGGCCAGCAGATTGTTCCAGATCTCGGGAGCGGTATTGCCGACGGCGGATATCAGCCCGAGCCCAGTGACGACGACACGTCGCTGCAAGTTTACTTGCCGCCTTT
>PMUI01000139.1 GCA_003166955.1 Acidobacterium sp. | reverse complement strand
AGATACAGCACTAAGACTTCTGGGGACCTATCCGAGGAGCAGCGTGGATTCGGCGGTACTTCCCGATGGTCGACGTCCAGCAGCTATCGCGCAAATCAGGATTACTGGTGACATTCACACCAATGAGTGAACTGCGCGACTGCATGGTTCCGCGTTTGCCCAGACAGAACAGACAAATTGAAGAGGAGCCTCGGAAGATTCCGATTCGCAGTCGCGGCAAACGCGCTTGCGGCGCATCCGCGTGCTTGGCGGAATCTTCGGGCGCATGATCGCTGGTTTTCAGGGCAACCGGTCGTACATTCCCCTGGCATGCGATGACACGTTTCCAGGGCGGTGAGCGCGGATGCACCGGGCGAGCAGTTCGAGAATGCCACGCCTGGAAATTGTTATCACTCGCCTGCCGGGGCCGCCTTCTTGTGCTCCACGAAGGTGTGTGCCTGATGACAGCTCACACACGTCTTGCCTTTCATGAATGGATCGGACTTCAGTTGTGCCACCTGATCGGCGTGACAGGTGTCGCATGTGCTTAACGCCGGCGTGCCCGCGAAGTCCTTTGCTGTTGTCTCGCCATGGCACGTGGTGCATTCGACACCGTTGGCGGCATGCGGGCTGGCTTTCCATTGGTCATACACCGGCTTATGGCAGGTGGAACAGGTATCCCCGACTGGAATCAGCCGATGGTACACATGCGTGGGTTGATCCTGCTGAGCCATAGCAGGTTGGACGGCAATAGCCAAAACGAGAAAAACGAACAGGGTGAGACCGAACATGCGCGCACAGAAACTATTCACGGACAGACCTCCTGAGTACGGGTCTTCAAGTATCGAACCGGCGATGGCTGCAATCAGTGATACACATCACGTCTCACCGGAATGCGATCTGCGCACTGGCTGCGAGGCCTTTTGCCAAAGGAATGTTCACAAACCTCGCTTGATTCCGCTGTCTGTCGCTGCGGTCGTGCAGATTCATGCGCTATGGTGCGCCCTTTCGCTACCGCCTCGGCTGAGGCGTTGCTGTCACCAGAGTCGGCCAACCGCACAACTGGCAGCGGACCGAGCCGTTGAGAAACCCTGTCCGACCCGTTCTAACCTGCGGGCGAACACCCAAGGCCCCAATCGAGCAAATGTGTCGCGATTCTTGGCGAGTCGCGCTCTTCCCGGACGTTAGAGAACTATCGCCCTTGTCTAAAGCGGACCCGGAAAGTACGACTAAGGATCGATCCGGGTACGCGCCAGTTCGCTCAAAGGTACCCATAAACGGGCTTCAGTCCAGCAATCCCTGCGGGCGCAGCACCTCAACGAGTGCAAAATCGCCAATGCACTCATTGAATCTTGACGGGGCAGCCCGGAACGCCGCCCAAACTCATCCCGCCACAGCCGTCCAAAACGCCTCCAAACCCGCCCCACAGCGCAAACCCCGAGCTTTTCCACCAATCTGTCAAGAGTCTGTGCAAAACTCCAAAGTAATTACGCCTGATTCCCAGCCACTTACAAGCCATAACTACAAGAGATATTTGGCAGTCTAATTCTCTCAACCTGATATCCTGAATATATAGAGTAGAAAAAGAAAAAGGCCGCTCATCGTGCGGCCTTTTCTATTGGCAGAGGAGCAGGGCCCTGGACTGGACCATGAACAACAAGCCTCAACATACGGACTGCGTCGTCCCTCGCGCAGGCGGCTCGTTCTGTTCCCTTTTGACGGTTCCATCTTCCCTGCCTGGCGCTAACTCGACCGTGGATGACGCAAACTCGACCGGGTCTGCTGTCAACTCGGCCGTCTACCCATCAAACTCGGCCAGGGATGAATCAAACGCAGCCGAGTTACAACTGACATTCCGTCAATCATCCAGCTCCGGCTTGGCCGAGTTTGACGCATACTCGTCCACATCTCAATCAACCTCGGCCAGGCCGGAAATGACTACCCTGCAATCACATGCCCTGGTATCGACCAGCACCATCGGACGAACCCCAACAAAATCAATCACCGAATCGCAAAGGGGAGGGGGTGGGGAAGGCGGATGGGGTATACCTCCGAGGGAAACACCTCGCCGACGAGCTTTTCCTGTTCCCTGTTCCCTGTTCCCTATTCCCTGTTCCTGTCTTATTCTTCCTGCTCGCGCAACTTCGCGATGACCGAGAAATCCTCGAGCGTCGTCACGTCGCCCTTGATCTCGCCGTTCGTCGCCATCTCGCGCAGCAGCCGCCGCATAATCTTTCCCGACCGCGTCTTCGGCAGCTGGTCGGTGAACCGTATATCGTCCGGCCGAGCCAGCGACCCGATCTCTTTCGCCACCCACGCCCGCAGCTCGTCCTTCATCTCCTTCGTCGGCGTGAACCCGCTGTCGAGTGTCACAAAAGCCGATATCGCCTGTCCCTTCAGCGGATCCGGACGCCCGACCACCGCGGCTTCAGCCACCTTCGGGTGCGCCACCAGCGCCGACTCGACCTCCATCGTTCCCAGCCGATGCCCGCTCACGTTGATCACGTCGTCCACGCGCCCCATCAGCCAGAAATACCCATCCTCATCCATGCGCGCGCCGTCGCCGGTGAAATACGACCCCGGAATATCCGACCAGTACTGCTTCACGTACCGGTCCGGATCACCCCAGATCGTCCGCGCCATCGAAGGCCACGGTTTGCGGATCACCAGCAGTCCGCCCTGCCCGGCCGGCACCGGCTGGCCCTCTTTTGTAACAACCTCAGGCACAATTCCAAAAAAAGGCCGCGTCGCCGACCCCGGCTTCGCCGAGACAGCTCCTGGAATCGGCGAAATCATGATCCCGCCCGTCTCCGTCTGCCACCAGGTGTCGACGATCGGACACCGCCCTTTGCCGATCACTTCGCGATACCAGATCCACGCCTCCGGATTGATCGGCTCGCCCACCGTCCCCAGCAGCCGCAGCGTGCTCATGCTGTGTTTCGCCGGATGCTCGTCGCCCCACTTGATAAAAGCCCGAATCGCCGTCGGCGCCGTGTAGAACACCGTCACTTTATGGTCATCGATGATTTTCCAGAACCGGTCCGGCCCCGGATGATTCGGCGCGCCCTCATACATCAGCGTCGTCGCGCCATTCTGCAAAATTCCGTAGACGACATACGAGTGCCCGGTCACCCAGCCAATGTCCGCTGTGCACCAGTAAATATCGTCCTCGCGCAGATCGAAGATGTACTTGCTGGTCAGATAGGTCTGGACCGAGTAACCGCCCGTCGTGTGCACCAGACCCTTCGGTTTCCCGGTCGTTCCCGACGTATAGAGGATGTACAGCGGATCTTCTGAATCCAGTTCCTCGGCCGGGCACTCGGCTTCGGCCTTCGCCATCAGCTCATGCCACCAGTGATCGCGCCCGGCCTTCATCGCGACCTCCGATCCAGACCGCCGGTACACGACCACGTTCTTCACCGTGGGACATTGCCCGACCGCCTCGTCCACTGTCGCCTTCAGCTTCACTTCATTGCCGCGCCGATAGGAAGTGTCTTGCGTCAGAATCGCTACGCACTGCGCGTCGTTCACGCGATCCACAATTGCGTTGGCCGCGAAGCCGCCAAAGATCACCGAATGCACCGCGCCGATCCGCGCGCATGCCAGGATCGCAATCGCCAGCTCCGGTGTCATCCCCATATAGACCGCGACGCGATCACCCTTCTTAATCCCCAACCCTTTCAGCGCATTCGCAAACCGCTGCACCTCAGCATGCAGTTCACTGAACGTCAGCCGCCGCACCTCGCCAGGCTCGCCCTCCCACAGGATCGCCGTCTTGCCCGCGCGCCCATTCTCCACATGCCGATCGACGCAGTTGTAGCAGAGGTTGATCTTGCCGCCCACAAACCACTTCGCCCACGGCAAATTCCACTCCAGAACCTTCGTCCAGGGCGCGAACCAGTGCAGTTCCTTCGCCGCCTCGGCCCAGAATCCTTCCGGATCCCGCACCGACCGCTGATACATCCTCTGGTAGTCGGCCAGGCTCTTGATGTGCGCATGCTTCGCGAACTCCTCGGGCGGCGGAAACACCCGGTGCTCGCGCAGAATCGTCTCTAAGTTGGGGTTAATGGTCGTCTCGGATGCCATGCTTTCTCCACGATCACACTACCGTCCCCACCCGCGCCAGTGCAACCGCCCGGACGGGTCATAGATCCGTCTGTTCCATATCATGACAATGACGTGAACGGAACTCTGCGGATGTTGCGCCCTTCCAGTCGCCGCGCCCAGCACAGTGCCCCGCGGCGAAACGCTACACTATCGCGAGAGGAATCCCTGTTGCCCTCAACCTTCGGCCATGTTCTCGCCGTCATCCCCGCGCGCCTCGGCTCCACGCGCCTGCCTCGCAAGGTCCTTCGCGAAATCGCCGGCGAGCCCATGATCGCCTGGGTCTATCGCGCCGCCCGCGCCTGCCCCCTCCTCGACCAGGTCCTCATCGCCACCGATTCCGACGAGGTGATGAACTTCGCCCAGGCCCACTCCCTTGCCGCCGTCTTCACTCCCGAAGATTGCGCCAGCGGCACCGACCGCGTCTACGCCGTCGCCCAGTCCATCCCCGCCGACATCTACGTCAATATCCAGGGCGACGAGCCCCTGCTCACACCCGACCACTTCACCCCGATGCTGAACCTCTTCGAGCGCCCCGAAGTCCAGGTCGCCACCCTCGCCGTACGCTGTCCCGCCGCCGACATCCACAATCCCAACGCCGTCAAAGTCGTCACCGCCTCGGACGACCGCGCACTCTACTTCTCCCGCGCCACCATCCCCCACGACCGCGACAACGCCGGATTCGCCGGCTATCGCAAGCACCTCGGCGTCTACGCCTACCGCAAAGCCGCGCTCCACAAATTCGCCACGCTCCCACCCTCCTGGCTCGAACAGGTCGAGCGCCTCGAGCAACTCCGCCTCCTCGACAACGGCATCGACATCCACGTCGCCTCCGCACCCAGCGACACCATCGGGGTCGACACCGAAGAAGACCTCCGTGCAGTCGAAGCTGTCATCCTGAGCGAAGGTCGCCAAAGGCGACCGTAGTCGAAGGACCTGCTTTTTTGTCTCTTCAAATCACGTCGCCGTCAGATCCGTCCCCCGCGACTCCCTTCCAAACGCAGCCACCAGCGCCAAATAACACCCGACAATCGCCACCGTCCAGGCTAGCACCACGCCGTACCCGCCCAACCGCTCCGCCGCCTTCGCCTGAATCACCACATTCTTCGACGAAATCAGATTCCCCAGCTGATACGCCAGCCCAGGAAACGTCGCCCGCACCGGCCCCGGCGACAACTCGCTCAGCCACGCCGGCACTACGCCCCACGCCCCCTGCACCATAAACTGCATCGCGAACGCCCCGCCCGCCAGGACCACCACCGAGTGTGAGAAGGCGAACAACGGAATCATCGGCAGAGCCAGCAGCGCCGCCAGAATAATCGCCCACTTGCGCCCTATGCGTTCCGACAGGCTCCCAAACACCATCCCCCCGGTCAGCGCTCCAATGTTGTAAAGGATCGCAATCGCCCCCGTCAGCTGCGCCGAGAACCCATGGTCCTTCTGCAGAAACGTCGGATACAAATCCTGCGTGCCATGCGAGAACGAATTGAACCCCGTCATCAGCAGCACCAGAAAGACAAACGTCCCGGCATACCGGACCAGCCCCTGCTTCAACCCAATACCCGGAATCGTCCTGGCCTCGAGCGCCCTTCCTTCCCGCCACGTCGGAGACTCCTCCACCTTGCCGCCAATGTAGAAAACCAGCAGCGCCGGAGCCGCGCCCACCAGGAACATCCCACGCCATCCAAAATCGTGTCCGTGCCAGGTGAAATGCGAGAACCACGGAAACAGCAGCGCATACGCCGCAGCCGCCATCAGATACCCGACCGCGTACCCCTCCTGCAGCAGCCCCGAGAAAAATCCGCGATTCTCCTTCGGCAGCGTCTCAAACGCCAGCGCCGCGCCCACCCCCCACTCGCCGCCCATCGCAATCCCAAACAGCGCCCTCAGGATCAGCAGCGTGTGCATCGATCCTGCAAACGCGCACGCCAGCTCCAGCAGCGAATAGCACGCAATGTTGAACATCAGCGTCGGCCGTCGCCCAAACCGGTCCGCCAGCGTCCCAAACAAGAACGCTCCCACCGGCCGGAACGCCAGCGTCAGAAACAGCGCTTCCGCAACCTCCGACGCCGCCACGTGAAAATCCGCCGCGACTGCGGAAACGCAGAAAACCAAAATGAAATAGTCGAACGCGTCGAGCGACCACCCTAAAAAGCACGCCGCAAACGCGTGTCGCTGCCGCGAGCTCAGGCTCCGGAACGGGCTCGGCATTGGAGCAGCTTATCAGAGGCACCTGGCGCCGTCGGTTTCCGCTTCCAGTCCGCTCCTCACAGCAGTACATTGGTGAACGGATTCAACACCGCGGGCGAGCGTGCAGGGGGCTCAGGGCCATGGCAAAGGAAATACCGACTCAATTTGTATCGTTCAGGCTGAAAGCCAGACCGCTTTCCGCGATGTTCTCTCTCTGCGTCATAGAGCTCGCTCTCGGAATCGCAATCGTTGCGGGCTGCAGCGGCAGTTCCAACAGCACGACAAGTACTCCGCCCGCGCAATACACCGCTACGCCGACCATCGCCACCACCGCCGCCCAGAACAACGCTGTCATCGTCACTCTCAGTGACTCGACCTCCGGCGCTACCATCTACTACACCATCGACGGCACCACGCCCACCTCTTCGTCGCCGCAATACCTCGCGCCCTTCCTCGTCGCCTCTAACATCACCGTCAATGCCCTCGCCACCGCTCCGCCGTTGCTCAACAGCTCCGTCGCCACGCAGACCTTCTCTCCGAACATCGCCTCCGGCACTCTGGTCTGGAGCGACGAGTTCTCCAACAACACGGCCGGCGTCTCCGCTTACGGCCAGCCCAACCCATCCACCTGGACCTACGACACCGGAACCGACTGCTGCGGCAACAACGAACTGGAGACTTACTGCAACTGGGCTTCTACCGCCGGCCCCTGCACCCCGTCCAACCCCAACGCTTATGTCGGCGTCGACGGCTATCTGCACATCGTCGCGCTCAATCCCTCCGCCTCGGTCTACACCTCCGCCCGCCTCAAGTCCGAAGGCCTTTTCAGCTTTCAATACGGACGCATTGAAGCGCGCATGATGCTCCCGGAATCGCAGGGCATGTGGCCCGCCTTCTGGCTCCTCGGCAACAACATCACCACCACCCCCTGGCCGGCCTGCGGCGAAGCCGACATCATGGAGCACATCGACGGCAGCAATCCTCCGATGTACGTCGGCGGCGCGCCGCCCGGCTATGACTGGATCGCCGGCTCCGTCCACGGCGGCGCAAGCAGCAGCGCCGTGGTCAACGGCAGCCAGACATATCACCCTGCTGCCTTCTCCGCCACCGCCTGGCATACCTACGGCATGATCTGGACCAAGGGGCAGGTCCAGTACTACGTGGACGATCCCGCCAACATCTACGCCACCTTCAATACCAGCAACTTCAACGGCACCTGGCCCTTCGACCAGGGACCGATGTTCATCATCCTCAACCTCGCCGTCGGAGGCTCCTGGCCCGGCAATCCAGACTCCACCACCGTCTTCCCCGCGCCCATGCTCGTCGATTACGTCCGTATTTATACCAACTGAGCCGTCGCTACTGCCGCTGCAGCATCCATCGATCCATAATCGTGTGCACGCACCGCGCCCCGCACAGGTGCTGGATGTCGGCCGAATGCGACAGAAAGTTGTTCCACGGCGTCACCTTGACCGAGCGCTGATCCGCCTCACCCTCGGCGGGCGAGAACTTCTCCGTCCACGCCAGCCACCAGTCTTCCGACTCCTCCCGCTTCTCCTTGCTGCAAACATCGCAGCGGAACGTCTCTGCCCACGCCATTGCCATAACTCCCGAATGATTTTTCCGAGCAGATAACATATTAGACAGGGGAACGTCGAACTTGAACCCGGCGTGAGCCGGCAGGTGAAATCCTAACCCTGAGCAACCCGCCCACAGGGCGGCGTCGAACGGGGAAGGCCTCAAACGGAGCGGGCATGATCTTCTCGCCACATCGCATCCATCAGCGCCGCCAGGCCGGCCTTCTGCTCTCGCTCGCCAGCCACGCCGCCGTGCTCCTCATCGCGTTCCTGTTCACGCTGCACTGGGAAAAGGTGCGCCCCATCTACCATCAAAGCCGCTGCTGCACTGCCGCCCTCTACTGGACTGGCAGCACCGGCGTCAGCGATACCAGTCCAGCATCGCCCCGCGCCAGACACTCCATTCCATCGCCCGTTCCGGTGCCCAGATCCACGCTGATCCAGAACCCGATCCGCCTGCGCCAGCCGCGCGCCCCGCAGCACTCCGCTCCCGTCGCGCAGAGCCATCTCGCCCAGGCCGGGATTCCGTCCCGCCAGCAACAACAAACCATCGGCACCGGATACGGTACCGATGACGCTGAGCCCGCCTTCCCCACGTACTTCCCGCGTCCCGCCGTCACTGACCGCTCGCTCCTGCCCGAGGTCGAGAAGAAGATCATCGTCGACGTCACCATCAGCGCCCTCGGCGACGTCACCGACGAGAAGCTGGTCCAGGGTCTCGGCAACGGTCTCGATGACCTCGTCATGAAGACTGTGAAATCCTGGCGATTCCACCCCGCCACCCTCAACGGTGCCGCCATCGCCTCCGTCGAGCAGCTGGTCTTCCCCTTCAACCGAGACTATCCCTCCGACGACGGCTCATCCGCCTGAACCCGCTCCGCCTGGACACCCTGCCCTAGGCGAATCATATTGAACTTCCTTTGGCGCGCCGCTGCCTGGGCTAACGATTCATGCGGCAAACGGCGACAACGCTGTTCCTGTAAGGGCACGGGAATGCTGTTGCTGCACTGGGCGGGAGCAGAAGCCAGTTTGCGCCGAGCGGCTTGAGCGTGGCGATCCGCTGCGGGTCCGTCATCCGATCCACATTCTGCTCAGCGTTGCGCTGCAGAGCCCATCGATCGGCTAGCTGCGGCACGACGGCGACGATTCCCGCGTCCTTGTCGTCGGCGAGATGGTCGCGTTGGGTGATGGCGCGGAAGCCTTGTTCGTTCTCTTCGGGCAGGTAGACCAGGTCTGGATTGAAGGCGAAGACGGTGTTGTGCGGAGTGTTATCGCGAATCCAGAGAAATGCTTGTTGCCACGAATTGGCGGGTTGGGAGCCGGGCCATTCGATGTGGGTGTTTCCCGGCCAGGCAGCGCGTTGCGCAGCGAACATCCCTGCGAAGAGTACGGCCAGCAGAGAGACTGCGGCGAACCGCGAACGGGCTGCGAGGGCTGCGAACACTCCGGCGCCGAGGACGATGCCGAGCACGTAGATCAGATGAAAGCTGCGCAGGATCTGCAGGGGAACGAGGAGGTATGGCCCGGTGAGGGGGACAAAGAGAGCCGCGATGACGAGGCTAGTCGCGCCCAGCAACAGGCAGACGAGGCAGAGCCTTCCTTTGGCGCTGACGGCTCCGAGTTTGCGCAGCGCGAGCGCGAACAGGAGCAGGGGCGCGACGACGCCGAGGACTTCATACCCTTGCCATCGCGCGAGGAAGAGGAAGGATCGCGGAGGAAGCGAGACGGCCTGGCGGTAGGCTGGCGAGATCGAGGCTCGGTGAGCGAGAAGGAACGCTGCGGCGGAGACGGCGATGGCCGCGCAACAGAGGGCGAGCGCCAGGCGGCGGCGACTGGAGTCGATGAGCGCCTGGAGGATGACGAAAGCGATTGTGAAGGCGGCCATCAGAGGATGGACCAGGGCGGTGATCGCGAGGAGAAGGATGGCGCGGAGCCATGCGCGATCGAGGCAGGCGGCGACGGCCATCAGGCTCAGGGGCGTGGAGAAGGAGCGCGCCGTCACGTAAGGATCCATGACGACGAGCGCGGTTCCGGCAACGGGAAGGGTGAAGCAGGCCGCCGCGAGAAGCAGGGCACACCAGCGGGCGAGTTCATCGGGGAAGATTCGCGCGGTAAGTTGGCCGCAAGCTGCGAGAAACAGAAAGACGGAGAACAGGTGCGCTGCGAAGAGAACCCACTCCAGTGGGAGATGCGAGAGGCGGACCAGCGCGGCGAGGGTCCATGGGAGGACGGAGAGTCTGGTGAAGGCCGCGGGGAAGGCGGCATTGAGCGGGTAGAGCGAGGGGTCGAGGATGTGGCGAACGCCGGCGACGTAGATGCCAGCGTCTCCGGCGAAGGGGTGATAGCCGTGGACGAGGAGGACCAGCGGCGTCAGCAGGAGCGGCGCGAGGCGCGAGGAAGGGAAGCGCACCGTCTTCTCGGTGGGAGAAATTGCGGAGTGCCCGGGCCGGGTTTTGTCCAGAGCTGTCGCGGTCACAGATTCTCCTGCACAAGCGCGAGAGCCTGCGATGCGATGGAGGGATCGTCGCCGAAGCCGCGCAGCCAGTGGACCTCGGGCTCGCGGCGAAACCAGGTGAGCTGGCGTTTGGCGTAGTTGCGGTGTGCCTGGCGTGTGGCGGCGATGCCGTCGGCTTCAGTGGTCTCGCCGTGAAGGACGGCTCGGGCCTGGCGATAGCCGAGAGAATCAAAGGCGCGGGGCGCGTCGCCATATTTCTCGATAAGGCCGCGAGTTTCGTCGATAAGGCCGGCGGCGAACATCTCGTCAGCGCGGGCTTCGATGCGGGCGTAGAGCTGGGGGCGAGGCGGATCGAGGCCAATGCGGAGAATGCGGTAACCGGTGAGAGGATCGCGCCCGGATTTCCAGGCATCGGTGAGGGGCTGGCGGGCGGCGAGGCAGACCTCGATGGCGCGGATGAGCTTGGGTTGGTCGTTGGCGTGGATGCGCTCCGCGGAGATGGGGTCGAGGCGGCGCAGGAAACGATGCAGCCAGGTTGGTCCGTGGTGCTCGGCGCTGCGGCGCAGGCGAGCGCGGATTTCTTCAGAACGCTGAGGGCCGGCGAAGAGGCCGTCGAGCAGGGCGCGCAGATAGAGCCCCGTGCCGCCCGTCACGATGGGCAAATGCCGGCGTGCGGCGATCCCGGCGAGGGCCTCGCGCGCGAGGCGGGCGTAGTCGCCGGCGGTCATGAACTGAGCGGTCATGAACAGAGCGGGCGGCAGGACGTCGATGAGGTGGTGAGGGATTTCGTGGCGCTCTGCGGGCGAGGGCTTGGCGGTGCCGACTTCCATATCGCGGTAGACGGCGACCGAGTCGCAGCTGACGATTTCTCCGGAATGCCCGCGGGCAAGGGTGAGGGAAAGCGCGGTCTTGCCGCTGCCGGTGGGTCCCAGCAGCACGACCAGAAGAGGCTCCATAGGACGGAGTCAGGGTAGCAAACAGGGGTCACGCGCCGCAGGCGAGCGCCCAGGAACACACTGCAGCGATGGTCGTAGGCGAACCTGCGAACTGCGACCCGGGCCTCCCGGGGGTTCAGGGACCACAGGTTTAGCGGTTCGCCATCCCGCGAGCGTTGTGCATGGGCAGGGTCGGACCGTCGGCGGTAATGAGGCGATGCTCTGCAGTCACTACGATCTTTTGTATGGAACGCGGACGGACGGGCGGCCCCGCGGGCCGAATGTTCATCGGAGGCGCTGTCCGAAAAGAGGGCGCCTGGGAGCCTGAATCATATTCTTTTCGGCCACCGATAGCGGCGACCATGGCAGGAGTGGCGACCATTGCAACGAAGGCGACAGCAAAAATCAGGTCATGCATTCCAGCACTTCCTCGGAAAAAAAAGAGCAATTTAAAGGAAATAGAGCGACTTGCCTCTATGCGTGACCAGTATCGAGGCTGGGGCAATGGCCCTTCTATAACACTTCAAGGGAACGAGGGATAAAGGTAATGTCCCCCATTCGGAAGTTACTTACGAACGATTTCCAGAAACTTTTGTTGGAGTTAGGGGAATAATTGCCCAGGATCCGGTGCAAAAGCGCGGACGCGCAATCCCAATTCGGGAGGTCGACCTATTCCACCTGCTGTTTGGCTTTATAGCCGTCGCGGGCAATGATGTCGTACTTGACGGGCTTGTGCTTCTCGTCCTGCATCTTCAGCGGGTGCCCTTCCGCATCGACCAGCTCGATGCGAATCCGCCGATAGGTGCCGTCCATCCTGATGTTCGATGGTTTGTACGTAAGCTGGTACTGATTACGGATGGACTCATTGATCGCGCCGAAATCTTCGGGGAGTTCGGCGGTGAAGCGAGGTTCGAAATACATGCCGCCGGTCATGCGGGCGAAGCTCTGCAGCTGATTCTGGGCCTGCAGCATGGTGATGTTGTTCATGCGGCCGCTGGCGAAGCCTCCGCCGCCCATGACCCCCGCCCCTCCTGTGGCGATGGAGAAGATGGTGACGTTGGGAGTTTCCTTGATCTTGGCCAGGCATTTGTCGAGGGTAATTTTCGAGAATGTATCGCGGCCGGAGGAGACGAGGATGATGTACTTGCGGCCGTCGATACGGGAGAGGCGGTCCAGCGTTTCGTAGGTCGCGTCGAAGAGATTCGTCTCCTGCCAGGTGGGCATCCGCAGGGACTGCACCGCCTGCTGGATCATCATCTTGTTCTGGGTGAAGTCGGTCAGAATCGTCGTATGCATGTCGTAGGTGACGACAGCGATGTAGTCATCGGGACGCAGCTGCTGGGTAAAGGCGAAGGCCGAATTCCACATGTCGTAAATAAAGTTCCAGCTGTTGGCCGCGAACTCGACGAGCAGAACGGCGGTGATGGGCGCTTTTACCTGGTGGAAACTGACGAGGTCCTGGGGGACGCCGTCTTCAAAGACGCGGAAATTGTCCTGCTTGAGATTCGGGATGAACTGGTGAGTCTTGTCGGCAAGGACGCCGACATCGACATTGACGACGGGGACATCGACCCGGAGCGAGAGGTTGCCGAGGCCGGGAGGGTTCTTCACCGTGGGCTCGGGCGGCGGCGGAGGCGCGGCGTTCGGTGCCTTTTTGGGAATGGCGATGGGGCCGTTGTCATTCCCTGGACCACCGGCTTCGGGGGCGGTCTGATCGGGCTGCTGCTGTTGCTGCGGCTGAGACTGGGGCTGCTGGGGGGGCGTCGGCGACTGCGCCGATGACCAGCGGGCGAGGAACAACGTCTGTAAGAGCAGCAAGGCTACGACGGTAATGGCCGGTAAACGCGGGTGGGATTCCCTCATGGAAAAACCTCTGCAACAATCTTCGTGCCACTGACACCTTGGCGGCAAGCGTGGGAGCAGCATAGTCTATGGACGTGTACAAGCACCTGAAAGATATCCGCAGCGGGCTGGCTGCGCTGGCGCTGGCGGCGTCCGCGGCTGCTCTTGCCCAGACCCCGGCCGCAGTGAGCGCGGCGTCGCTGCCTCCGCATCCGCCTGAAATTACGAAATTCTTCCCCCTCAGCGAGGTCCACAAGGGCCTGCAGGGGGTGGTCTACACGGTTTTTGAGGGGACAAAACCCGAGCCTATGGGGGTGGAGATCCTGGGGGTGTTGCATAACGCGCTCGGGCCTCGGCAGGACATGATCCTGGCGCGTCTGGAAGGCACGAAACCGGAATACACCGGCGTTGTGGCGGGGATGAGCGGCAGCCCGGTGTACATCGATGGGCGGCTGGTGGGCGCGCTGTCGTACCGGATCGGCCAGTTCAGCAAGGAGCCGATCTGCGGGATTACGCCGATCGAGTCGATGATGGGCGTGGAGAAGCAGCACGGAGAGCCGGCGACCGAGCTGGCCAACGCGGGCGCTGCTCCGGCTGAGCCGGGAGCGGGAACGATCAGCAGCTCGGGCGCGGGAGCCATCGGCAGTGTGGGCACAGCACCGCTGATGCAGCCCATGGATACGCCCCTCGTATTCAGCGGATTCGGTCCTGAGGCGCTGCAACTGTGGAAGGATCATGCTCCGGCCGGTTTGGTTCCGGTGGAAGGCGTGGGCGGATCGGAGAGCAGCGAGAGGCAGCCGGATCCGCTGGTGCCTGGGTCGGCGGTGAGCGCGGTACTGATCCGCGGCGACCTGGACATCGCGGCGACCTGCACCGTGACGTACGTCGATCCGAAGAAGATGCTGGCGTGCGGGCATCCGATCACGCAGTTCGGCCCGGTCTCGATGCCGATGACCAAGGCGGACGTGGTGGCGACGCTGCCCTCGCCGCTGGAGGCGTTCAAGATCGTCAACACGACCGAGACCGTGGGATCGATCACCGAGGATCGCGAGTCGGCGATCATGGGCGAATTCGGCAAACCGGCGCGCATGATCCCCGTCACGCTGCGGGTGACGCGCGAGGGCGCTGGGGCCGTCGAGGACAAGGAGCTGGAGGCTCTGCACTTTGAGGTGATCGACCAGCCGCAGATCACGCCGATGGCGGTGATGGTGGCCGTGTACCAGGGGCTGATGGAGGAGAACACCTACTCCGCGCAGACCACCTATCACGTGCAGGGATCGGTGAAGCTGAGTGGGTATCCGTCGGTGAAGCTGAACAGCCTGGTGGCTCCGACGGACGCGCTGCCGGCGAATCTGCAGACGGCGCTGGCGCTGGGCGAGCGCTTCACGCGCCTCTACGACAACGCCGCGCGGCGGACCTCGATCGAGAGCGTCGACCTTGAGGTGGCCGCGATTCCCCGGCGGCTGACCGCGGAGATTGAGAGCGTGCACACCAGCCGCGTGGAGGTGCACGGCGGCGACACGATTACGGTGGAGGCGACGATTCTGCCCTGGCATGGCGAGCGGCGCAATGTGCGCGTGCCGGTGAAGCTGCCGCCCAACCTGCCGGAGGGTCCGGTGCGGCTGCTGGTAAGCGACAGCGGCACGCTGGATCGGCTCCTGCAGCCGCCGCAGTTCAATGCGCAGCCGCTGGATGTGGCGGCGACCATTGCGCAGCTGAACAGCGCGCACGCCAGCGATCAGCTGTACGTGACGCTGCTCGCGCCGGAAGCGCAGGCTGCGGTGGATGGGCGCACGCTGACGGCGATTCCCCTAACCATGGCCAATGCGCTGGCGCCGCTTCGCGATAACAAAGGGATGGTGCTGAACGGCGAGTCGGCGGTGCCGATGGCCTCGCTGCCGATGGACACGGTGGTGACGGGATCGCAGGTGGTCACGCTGCAGGTGGAGGATCAGTAGGCGGCCGTGGCCGCGAACGCACTGTTCAGGGTCGAACAGCTTTCCTCAAAGTGGACAATCGCCCGCGCCCGAGCCCCGGTCCGCTCCAGGCTACTTGCCTGGTTCCTCATATAGTTAGCCAGTTCGTCACACGGGCCTTGCGGCGGGCCGCCGCGTGCATTGTAATAAGCGCCAAACAGGAGGCCACGCCATGGCGTACGTCGAACGGATCCGTGACATGATTGGGCAGCCGCTTCTGGAGGAGATCGTGCGCCAGCGCACGACGGCGGGCTGGCATCTGGTGTCGCTCGAGTGGCGGCGCGAGTTGCCCGACTCCGAACAGCCCACCGAAGGCGCCTACCCCGAAGATATTCCGTACGGCCTGCGCATCTCGGAAGACTGCAAACGGCTGGAGATCGATCCCAATGAACAGCAGGCGCTGCTCCAGATGATGGAACTGCTGGTGCAGGATTTTTCGTTCTCGAGCATCGCGAGCAACCTGAACGAGCAGGGTTTTCGCACGCGCGATGGCAAGCGCTGGAGCCCGGTCGCGATCTTCAACATGATCCCGCGGCTGATTGACGTGGGTCCGCGGTTGTTCTCCACCGACGAGTGGGAAGTGCGGCGGCAAAAATTTGCGCGCATGACCTAGGCGGGACGGACTCTCCGTCAGCCACAATCACTCGAAGAACCCTGTCTGCTCCCTTCCGGCATCCAAGCCACTAGTGCGCCCGATTTGCAGGTCTGCGAGACTCCGTGCATCCCAGAGAGAAGAGACGATCCCCGATTGACTCCCGCCAATGACGGCGGCCATCCCCCAAACCGGATTCCACAAACCAGGAGCAACCTATGAAGGTTTTTTCCGCGAATCTCGACAATCTTCGCAAGCTTTACATCAACCAGCTACAGATGCTGCTCTCGACCGAAGAGCAAATCACCCACGCCTTGCCGAACATGATCGAAAAGGCGGGCGATACGCAGTTAAAACAGGCATTCCAGTCGCATCTGCAGGAGACGGAACAGCACGTGACGCGTCTTGAGCAGATTCTGAATCAGGCCGCCGGCGAGGCCAAGTCGATGAAGTGCAAAGTGATCGCGGCGCTGGTGACCGAAACCGAAGATATGGTGAAGGACGCCGCCGACGACGCGGTGCGCGATGCGGCGCTTATTTCCGCGGGGCAGCGTGTGGAGCACTACGAGATTGCTGTGTACGGCGCGGTACGGCGCTGGGCGCAGCTGCTCGGCGAAACGGCGCATGTGGAACTGCTCGATAAGACGATCAAGGAAGAAGGTCACGCCGATCATCTGCTGACGGAGATCGCAGGGAGGGTCAATCCGTACGCGCAGAAGGCGGCATAACGAAGAGACCCACTCGCAACGCAGAAAGGGCCGGGCTTTGCGCCCGGCCCTTTCGTATTAATCGGCGAGCGCGAGGAAATTCTGGCGGCGTCGGGCGGCCGTTTGCAGTTTGAACTGGCTGACGACCTGCTCAAGGGTGCCGGCCAGTTCGGAGAGGTCGGCGCAGGGCCCGCGCTGTTTCGCGAGGGCTGAGTCTTGTCCAGGTCGGGTGCCTTTGTGCGACTCCCCCGAGGGAGGGAAAAGGAGAGTCGCACAGAGGTGGTTTGGCTGAGTTGCGGTCCAGCGTTTCCGTCAGGCCGCGGAGTGCGGGCGCCCGGCCCGAGTTTCCACGGTTTGCGCCGACGCTGCCAGCTTGCCGACGTTGGCCGAGACAGTTTTCCCGGTCGCCGTCGACAGAGCCTGCAGCAGGCGGTTGCCGACAGGCGTGCCCAGGCCGGTACACGGATCCCAGCCAGGCGTGGCCGGGAATGCGCCGTTGTTGCCCTGGGTGATGTCGCGGAATCCGCTGTTCTGGTTCATGGCGTAGAGCGCGGGATTGAGGTAGCCGAGCCGCGTGTTCAGCATCTGGTTGCAGCGCGCCACCAGGGCGGCCCAAAGCGGAGCAACCGCGCTGGTGCCCCCGACCACGGCGTGCTCACCGTCGACGAGGATGGTGTAGCCAGTGTCGGGATCGGCATTGCCCGATGTATCGGGAACGCCCCGGCTGGGCTTGGTGACGACCGAGGCCTGCCACTCCGGACGCTGAAAGACATTGCTGTAGCCGCCTCCGCTGGCCCCACCCGTTGGGCCATCGTTCCAGACGGTTTCTGTCTGGATGGTGTTGTTCGCCGACACGAGGCGCGTGCCGCCCACGCCAAGGACGTGCGGGCACGACGCCGGGAAGTCCACGTGGTTCTGGTTTCCGGCCATGCCATCGGTGGAGCCTTGATCGCCGGACGCGGCAATGATGGTGATGCCCAGCAGAGCCGCCTCCTGCGCTACCTGGTCGAAGCACTCCATGGACTGCTGCGTCCAGGTGGCCTCAGGATTTCCCCAGCTGATGGAGAGGACCGAGGGCGCGTGGATCTGATCGTGCACCGCGGTGCTCAGGGCATCCTGAAACCCGCGCGCCGTGTTGGAGGTGAAATAGACGGCCAGAGAAGCGCCGTTGGCTACGGAGCCGGCCATTTCGATGTCCAGCATCACCTCGGCATCTGCGCTGTTGGGCGTGCTGGGCCGGTTGTTGGCCTGATCGACGAGAACCGCGCGCACCGCAGGGTTGCGGAGGTTGAGGTTCTGGAAATACTGCTGGAGGTCGGCAGGACGATAGCCGCCGCCGAGTTCGATGATGCCGATGGTCTGGCCTTCGCCATCGGCATCGCGCGGGAAGTCGTAGAGCGAGGCCACCTGCAGCGGCGTGTAGGTCGTGGTGGAAGCGCGCGACCCGAAGGTGCGGTTGGTGTTGCGCATCCGAATATGCGGACGCGCAACGGGCCGGTTATCCAGACCAAAAACCCCCTGGATGATGGAGGAATAGGCTTCCGGAATCTGAATGGGACCGGTGTGGCCGCGGTACGTTCCATCGGGATGTTCGAAGCCGACCAACTCGACGTTGAATGCCTTCTCCATGTCGGCCGCGGTCCCGGCCAGCGTGACGGTGCGGCGGAGGACCTCGTCGCCGCGCGTGAGCACCACCAGGTTATTCTCGCGGGCAAATTGTTTGATCTGGTCGACGTTGGCCGGATCGGCGCCGTAGGTCTTGGCGAAGTCGGTGTGGCTGAGGGTCTGCCCTCGATGCTGGCTGAGGTTCAGGGGCTGGCGGTGCTTCAGGATAACGGAGATTTCGATGAGTTGATGCGGAGAAGTGGGTCCGATGGCGCGCGCTCCCGGCATCGGGGTGTGCTCGGTCCCCTTCAACGTAACTTTCTGCGATTTTGCCATTGTCATTTCTCCTCTTGAAGAACTGTGTTTCGCGTTGCGGACGAGCAACAGGCCGCGGAATGACGCGGTGCGTGTGGTCGTCACGGGCGGGCAGGGGTTGTGGACCTGCAGGATGGGCCGAAACAGATCGGGGGGAAAGCAACAGCTGCGAGTCAGATCGGATCGACTGTCCGAGGGATCCGTCCAGGCGGGTGAGTCTCCTGCCGAAAAGGAGCGAATCACCCGCCTGACGCTGCGTGGGTCCTCGACTCTCGAGTGCGGCCCCGCAATAGTGACGGATAGTAGCCCTGGCCGAAGGCGAAGGGAAAGTTACGAAAGAGAAGAATGTGGGGTGGATGTGGAAAATTTCCTGCGCGGTTTGTGCCAGGGGGTTAGGCGCCCGCGAACGGGTTTTCGATGCGAACGCCGGCGATTCTCTGGCCCGGATTCAAATCCTCCGAGAGAATTCGAGTGGCGCCCGCCTTCACAGCCGCCGCGACGATCAGCGCATCCCAGAAGCCGATGCGGGCGTCGTCCTCGATGTGAAAGGCGGCCATCAGTTCGGACGGAGTCGTATGGACGCACCAGATCGCGTAAGCCTCCACAATCGCCCGGGCAGACTTCCGGGCCAGGGGGCGCGCGATTTTGCGCGTGACGTTGACATAGAACTCCTGGAGGACCTGCATGCTCAGGACCCCGAGATTGAGCTCCCACAGCGATTCCAGAATGTCGGCCGCCTTTCGATGTTTCGCGCCCGCATCGAGGTCGTAAGCGTATATCAGGATGTTGGAATCGACCAGCGTCTTATCGCTCATGGAGCTCGTCCCGGCTGGCGGTCAGGACGCCGCCAAGATGAAAGCCCTTCCTCATCATCGATACGGCGGAGCGCTTCGCCCGCTCATACGCCTCGTCCTCACCGGTCAGCGACTCGATCTGGTCGGCGAGCAATCCGCTGATGGAGGTGGAACGCTTTGCCGCGAGCACCCGGGCCTTCCGAATTGTCTCCCGGCTGAGGGCGACGGTGATGTTTTGTTTGCCGGCGGTTTGGGTCATGGCCTTCGATGTTTCTCTTTCGCGTGGAATACGTGCTGCACGTATTGTACGTGATTCGCCTTCCTCACGATCCAAGTGACTGGCATTACACCGGCATCCTCGTGTCGCGCCTCGGGCGGCGGTTGGCCTGAAGGATTTTCTTGCGCAGGCGCAGCGATTTCGGCGTGACCTCGACCATCTCGTCGTCGGCGATGAATTCGATGGCCTGTTCGAGGTTGAGGGCGCGGGGGGGGGCGAGGCGGATGGCGTCGTCGGCGGTGGAGGCCCGCATGTTGGTCAGCTTCTTCTCGCGCACCACGTTGACGTCGAGGTCGTTGTCGCGGGAGTGCTCGCCGATGATCATGCCTTCGTAGACCTCGACGCCGGGGTGCGTGAAGAGGACGCCTCGATCCTCGAGGCCTTCGAGGGCATAGGCAGTGGTGAGCCCGGGGCGGTCGGCGACCAGCGCGCCAGTGGGGCGTTGCGGAATCTGTCCCTGATGCGGCATGTAGCCGTCGAAGAGGGAATTCATCACCATGGTTCCGCGCGTTTCGGTGAGCAGATCGCTGCGCAGGCCGATGAGCCCGCGCGAGGGCACCTTAAACTCGAGGCGGACGCGGCCGTAGCCGTGATTGTGCATCTTGACCATCTCGCCACGGCGCGGGCCGAGGCGCTCGATGACGGTGCCGATGAAGTTCTCGGGAATGTCGATGGTGAGGTGCTCGACGGGCTCCATCAGTTTGCCGGCGACTTCCTTCGTCACAATTTCGGGGCGGCCGACCATTAGCTCGAACCCCTCGCGCCGCATCATTTCGATGAGGATCGACAGCTGCAGTTCGCCCCGGCCGAGGACCTTGAAGCTGTCGGGGCTGCCCGTTTCCTCCACACGAATGGAGACGTTGGTGAGCAGCTCCTTCTCGAGGCGCTCGCGCAGGTTGCGCGATGTGACCCACTGGCCCTCGCGTCCCACCATGGGCGAATTGTTGATGGAGAATTGCATGGCGATGGTGGGCTCGTCGATGATGATGGCCGGCAACGGCGCGGGATTGTCGACGTTGGTGATGGTTTCACCGATGGTGATGCCCTCGACTCCGGCAACCGCGACGATGTCGTCGATCTCTGTCTCCACGATATCGACGCGATGGAGGCCGGCGAAACTGAAGAGCTTCGTGATCCGCGTCTTTTGCAGCGAGCCGTCGCGCTTGGAGATGGCCACGTCGTCGCCGGTGTGGAGCGTCCCCTGGAAGACCCGGGCGATGGCAAGCCGGCCGAGGTAGTCCGAGTAGTCGAGGTTGGTGACCAGGATTTGCAGGATGCCGTTGGGATCGCCTTTACCGGTGGGGATGGTGCTCAGGATGGCGTCGAAGAGCGGCACAAGGTTGGTGCCGCGCTGCTCGGGATCGGTGCTTGCCTGGCCCAGCTTCGCATTGGTGTAGAGGACTGGGAAGTCGAGCTGATCTTCGGTGGCGTCGAGATCGATGAAGAGGTCGTAGACCTCGTTGAGGACTTCCTGATGGCGCGCATCGGGGCGGTCGATCTTGTTGATGACGAGGATCGGCGGCAATTTCGCTTCGAGCGCCTTGGAAAGCACGTAGCGGGTTTGCGGCAGCGGCCCTTCGGAGGCGTCGACGAGCAGCATGACGCCGTCGACCATCTTGAGGGCGCGCTCCACCTCACCGCCAAAGTCGGCGTGGCCTGGAGTGTCGACGATGTTAATCTTCTCGCCTTTGTAGAAGACAGCCGTGTTCTTCGCGAGGATGGTGATGCCGCGCTCGCGCTCCAGCTCGTTGGAGTCCATGACGCGCTCGGTGAGCGTCTCATTGGCGCGGAACGTTCCGGCCTGGCGAAGGAGTTGATCGACGAGGGTGGTCTTGCCGTGGTCGACGTGGGCGATGATGGCGATATTGCGAATGGCGCTCAAACGAACTTCCTGATTACGTTGTTTTGAACAGTGCTGGAGTGAGGTTGAGAAGCGAACGAGAGAAGCCGGAGTTAAGCCGGAGTTATTTGTTGCCGGGGTCGCCGAGGGCGTCGTCGATGGACGCAAAGAGAGAATTCAAATCCAGCCGGATGCCGGTGCTGGTGTCGGCAAAAGAGGTGGTTTCGATCCAGCTGCCGGAAGAGAAATCGAAGCCTCTGCGCTCGGTTGGGTCGATCACCCACAGATTGCGAATCCCCATCCGGCGGTAGTCCTCAAGCCGATTCAAATACCGGCTGACGCGATCTTCAGGCGAGAGAATCTCGATGATAGCGACGGGCGGGGTCTGGATCACCTGCTCACGCGGGGCGGAGACGGACAGCACGCAGATGTCCGCTACCCGAAACCGGGTGGGCGTAACCTGGACGCGGAGTTCAGGACACGCAACGACACGCCACTCGTGCTCATGTTCGATAAACCAACGCATCAGAGCGCGTTGCAGCAACGAATGATCTAGTTCGCCCAAGTTTCGCTCCTCCACGACCCCGTCGACATAGTCGCAGTCCGGCCGGTAGCTCGTATGGAGATACTCGCTGACAGAAATCGGGAGTTGGGTCGCAGCGGCCATAATCCTCTTTAAGTTTACCAGTCGCGGGCAACGCCTCTCCCCGCAATGCGCGTCCTCCTAAGAGAGGGAACGGGGCGCGCCGCAGACAGAGGGGGATTTATGAACTTATTGGTTCGCCGGGTCCTGGCGACAGGAACCGGCATAACGTTGAGCACGCTGATGGGCGCCGCGGTCTGGGCGCAAAGCCAGCCTTCGGCCTCGGACGCAGGTACCCAGCCCCAGCACAAGATCCAGATGGTGCAGGTGCAGGCCCAACTCGACAACACGCTCGATACGAAGAAAGCGAAGCAGGGCGAAGCTGTGACCGCGAAGCTCGAAGAGAACGTCCAGATCCCCGATGCGCAGGCCCTGCCGAAGAATACGGTCCTCGAAGGACACGTGGATCAGGTGCAGGCATCGGAGCACAAGAGCGACGCGATGATGGTGGTCACTTTCGACAAGGCAAAGTTGAAGGACGGACAGGAGCTGCCGATCAAGGCGACCATCATCGCGCTTTCTCAGCCTCAATCGATGCAGCAGATGAATGGCGGCGGGCCAGCGACCGCAGGTGCCCCCATGACGAGCGCGGCTCCGTCAGCGGGCGGAGGCCCGTCCGGAGGAGGGCCGATGGGTGGATCGGCTCCGTCAGCACCGGCGCCGCAGCCGATGAACGTGCCGGATGCCGGTTCGGGCTCGTCGCAGCAGGCCCAGCAGAACGGCGTCTCCGATGTGCAGCTCAAGAGCGATATTCACCAGCACAACTCGGCCACGCTCATGTCGAAAGGCAAAAACGTACACGTCCCCGCCGGGACGCAATTGCAGGTTGCGATTGCGTTCATTCCCCCGGGCGTAACGCTGCAGTAAGTCCGGACTTCCCGAGCCCGCTATTCGTACCGCAGAGAATCGATGGGATCCATCGCGGCTGCGCGATTAGCGGGCAAGGTGCCGAAAATGATGCCCACCGACGCCGATGCGATGAGACCCACGACGGCGGACCAGCCAGACACAGGCACTCGGTAAGCGGTCAGGAATCGGACCGAAAACGGGATCGCCAGTCCGATGGCCGCCCCGATAAGACCGCCGAAGAGCGAGACAAAGACGGCTTCCATCAGGAACTGTAGTTTGATCTCGCGCCGCGTGGCGCCCAGCGCCTTCCGGATGCCGATCTCCCGCGTGCGGGCGCGGACCGTGGCCAGCATGATGTTCATAATGCCAACGCCGCCGACCGCCAGCGTGACACCCGAGACCAGCAGCAGCATTGCGGTCAGCGCATTCACCACCTGGCCGGCCAGAGTGATCAGTGCCGTCATGGTTTGCGTCTGGTAGACCGAGGTGGGCTGGTGCCGCCCATCGTTGTGCGCGACCGCCTTGATCTGTTTGGCGGCGTCTTCAACCTCATTTGGATCGCGAATGGAGAAGTACATCTCCTTCACGTTGTCCGTGCCGCTGAAATAGCGGCCCACGGAATAAGGAATCAGGATGGTCTGGTCTGCGATTTCGGTTTCGCCGAAAGTTTCCACGCGCTCCCTGAACGTGCCAATGATGGTGAAGGGGATGCCGTTGATCTGAAATGTGCCGCCGATGGCTTCCGCGGGACTGCCGAACATCGCGCGCGCAAAGGGCTCGGTCACCACAGCGACCTTGCCATGGGCGGTCTCATCTTCATCGTCAAAAAAACGCCCGGCGAGCGTGACAAGATTGCGCACCTGCCGGTATTGCGGTTCAACACCCAGTACGAGCACTTCTCTCACCACACCGCCGATGCTGATGTTCTGATGCATCTCCAGCACCACCGACGACGCGGCGATCGAAGGCACCTCCTCGTCGATGGTGTGCTCATCGTCAAAAACCAGAAAGTCGGACTGAATGTTGGTGACGGCGCCCGATCCGCCGCCCGCGTATTCCAGCTCGACCAGATTCGTCCCGATCCCCTGAATCTCGGTAAGGATGTACTGGCGGCCCGTTGCGGAGATGGCCACCACCAGGATCACCGACGCGGTGCCGATGACCATGCCGAGCGCGGTCAGGATGAAACGAACCTTGGAGGCGCGGAAGCTGTCAATCGCCAGCTTGGCGATCTCGCTCAGCATGATGGTCTGCCGGGCGCTGGCAATCGTCTTTTCGAAAGAGAGAGCGCGTGCCCGCTCTAACGAGATTCGACGTGTGCGCTCCGGGGCCATCTGCCTTGTTACAGGATGCCACAGCGAGCGGAAGGGTTCTGGATCTGACTCTGCAAACAAGGCGGGCAGAAGCCAGGTGGCCTCTGCCCGCTCTTCAGTGCTGGTCCGATCAAAGTGCGACGGTGACGGCCTTGGTCTCGGTGTAGTTGTTCAGGACCTCTTCGCCCATTTCGCGGCCCCAGCCGGACTGCTTGTATCCGCCGAAGGGCAGGGAAGGGTCGAAGACGTTGTGGCAGTTGATCCACACGGTGCCGGCGCGAAGACCGCGCGCCACTTTGTGGGCCAGGCTCAGGTTCTGCGTCCACACTGAGGCCGCCAGGCCGTAGACGGTGTCGTTGGCGCGCTTAATGATGCGGTCGACATCCTGATCGGAGAACGGCACCGCGCAAACCACCGGTCCGAAGATCTCCTCCTGCACCACCTTCATGCGCGGGTTGGTGTTGGTGAGGACGGTGGGCCGCACAAAATAACCGCGGTCGAAGCCGGAGACCGGCCCGCCGGCCGCAATCTTCGCGCCTTCGCTGATGCCGGACTCGATATAGCCGACGACCTTCCGATACTGCTCGTCGCTGACCAGCGGTCCCATCTGGCAGGAGGGATCGAGGCCGGGGGCGAGTTTGATGTCGGAGGCTACTTTGCTGACGCCCTCGACGACCTGATCGAAGACCTTCTCGTGGATGTACAGACGCGACCCGGCGCAGCAGCATTGCCCATGGTTGAAGAAGATCGCGCTCGCCGTGCCGGAGACGGCCTGATCGATGGGCGCGTCGGGGAAGACGATCGAGGGGGACTTTCCGCCGAGCTCCAGCGACACTTTCTTCAGGTTGCCGGTAGCGGCTTGAACGATGAGCTTGCCGACTTCGGTCGAGCCGGTGAAGGCGACCTTGTCGACCAGATCGTGCGCGGCCAGCGGTGCCCCCGCACCTTCGCCGTAGCCGGTGAGCACATTGACGACTCCAGCCGGGAAGCCGGCTTCGTCGATGAGCTGGGCGAGGCGGATGCCGGACAAAGGCGTTTGCTCCGCCAGCTTGAGGACGATGGTGCAGCCGCACGCCAGCGCCGGAGCCAGTTTCCACGCGGCCATCAGCAGCGGAAAGTTCCAGGGGATGATCTGCGCGACCACGCCGATGGGCTCGCGCACTGTGTAGGAGTGGAAGTCGTAGCCTGAGGAAAGCGGCAGCGTTTTGCCGGATATTTTGGTCGCCCAGCCTGCCATGTAACGGAACATGTCAACGGCCAGAGGCACGTCGGCAACGCGCGCGATGCTGCGCGGCTTGCCGTTGTCGAGCGACTCAATTTCGGCGAACTCCTCAAGGTGCTGCTCAAGCAGGTCGGCGAGCTTCCAGATCATGCGGCCGCGTTCTGAAGGAGACATGCGGAGCCACGGGCCCTCGTCGAAGGCGCGGCGCGCGGCGAGCACGGCGCGGTTGACGTCCTCAGTCTCGGCTTCGGGAACCTCGGTGATCACATCGCCGGTTGCGGGATTGAAGACGGGGAAATACTTGCCGGAGGCCGCGCTCACGAAGCGGCCGTCGACATACATCTGGTGGCGCTGAGAAACGAAGTCAGCGGTGGGGCCGCTGACGCGTGGATCGATTGCGATTGTCGCCATAGCTTAACCTCGCGTGCAATCGGTCACGGCCGGCAACTGGCGGAGGAGCAGGCGTCTCAAGCCTGCAATCCCGGAAGAGGGCTGGGGTTCACCGCGGATTCCCCTCTTCCGGGGCCGGCGGCGCGCCGGATTCTGCACCGGAGAACACTACCACCACAGGTTGTGCATTGGCCAGGGAGTGTTTGTAATCTCCCGCTAACCAGGCAGCGGCCCAGGATCGCGCTTGCCGCGGGGTGCATTTTCTTCCGGAGAGCGATATTCGGAGGCCAATGAAACCCGATTGCATCCGGTAATTCCCAGTAAGTGTCATTTCCTCCGCGGTGGGGCCGATAGACAATAAGGGGGCGACGACTGGCGCCCCGAATCGGCGTCTGCGATGAAGAAGTGGCTGACCGCGCTGGTGATCGGCGCGGTGTGCAATTCGATGGCATGGGCGGCGCAGCCGTACCCCCGCACCACCCTGTCTGCGATCCACCTCATGGGCAACGCCGGGGCCCGCCGGCAATCCCCGGTTCAATTTCAGGCCACCGCTCTCTACTTCCGCGGCTACGAAAACATGCTCTACGTCCAGGACGACGGCGCAGGCATTTACGTGCGGACTCCGAAAGATGCGAAGCTGGTCGCGGGCGATCGCGTCCTGGTCGAGGGAACCACGCAGGAGAGCTTTCGCCCATGGATTCTCGCTGACCGCGTCATCGTCCTCAGTCATGGAAGCTTGCCGCCCCCGGTGCGCACCAATTTCGATGAGTTGATCCGCAACCAGCACGACTGCACCCTGGTTACGGTGCGCGCGGTGGTCCGCGCCGCCGATCCGGCGTGGGGAGCCAATGGCCCAACCTATTTGCAGATGCTCGGCGACCAGGGCTATATTGACGCGGTCCTCGACAGCGACGACAGCGCGGCCCGTGAGAAGATGCTCGACGCCGAAGTCGAGGTAACCGGTGTCGCCACCGCGAAGCTGGACGGCAAGCAGCAGCAAACCGGCGTCAAGCTGTACATTGCCTCTCTTTCCAGCGTCAAATTCCTCGCCTCTGGCAGGGTGAGCCCACAGTCGCTGCCCATCATGCCGATGGCCGAGATCATCACCGCCCGCAGAGTCGTCGACCGCACCCCGCGTGTCCGCGTACACGGCTCCATCACCTACTATCAGCCGGGCTCGGTCGTGGTGCTGGAAGAGGCCGGGCGCAGTCTCAGGATCACAACCGAGGCCAACACCGCGCTCCGCGTCGGCGACATCGCCGATGCCACCGGTTTTCCCCAGGTGCAGGATGGATTCCTGGCGTTGAGCCGGGGTGAGGTGCGCGACAACCTGATCCGCGCGCCCATTGCGCCGGAGCCCTCCACCTGGGACGATTTGGCTGCCAGCCGGCACGTCTTCGATCTGGTCTCACTCACCGGCGCCGTCGTGACCGAGGTTCGCAACTCCACCCAGGATGAATATGTCGTCAATTCGGACGGCCACCTCTTCTCCGCCATCTATCGCTTGCCCGATGCGGCCAGCCATCTTCCCCTTCCGCCCATGAAGCATGTGACCGCGGGGTCCAAAGTGCGGATCTCCGGCATTTGCATGCTCAACAGCTCCAATCCATTCAACGGCCAGGTCCCCTTCGATTTGCTGCTGCGCTCGCCCGACGATATCCAGGTGATCGCGCGGCCCTCCGCGCTGACGGTGCGCAATCTGATGGTTGTGGTCGGCTTGCTGACCCTCATCCTGGTGGCGGCCGCGGCCTGGGTACTTACGCTGCGGCGCAAGGTGCGGCAAAAGACCGCCGAGCTGGCCACGCGGATCGAAGACGAGGCGCAGATCGAGCGCCGTCGCAGTCGGATTCTCGAGGATATTAACGGAACGCGGGCTCTTCCCGAGATCATTGAGGAGATTTGCGAGCTGGTTTCCTCAAGACTGGGCGGCGCCCCCTGCTGGTGTGAGCTTGCCGATGGCTCGCGCTCCGGCACTCTCCCGTTGCCCCCTCAGTCGCCGATCGATCCGGCCCGAGTCGTCCGGGAGCCGATCCCCGCGCATACATCGCCGCACGGGACTCTTTTCGCCGCTGTCGACGAGAGTGCGGCCGCCGCGGCTGCAGGCGCTCTGGCCACGGGCGCGCGCCTGGCTGCCCTCGCCATCGAGACGCGTGGGCTCTATTCGAACCTCGTGCACCGCTCCGAGTACGACCTGCTCACCGATATTCACAATCGCTTCTCCTTCGATACCTGCATCGAAGTCCTGATCGCCGAATCGACCGTCAGGCAACAGACCTTCGGCCTGATTTATATCGATCTCGACAAATTCAAACAGGTCAACGACGGCTGCGGTCATCAGGTCGGTGACGAGTATCTGCAGGAGGTGGCCCTGCGCATGAAGGCCCAGCTTCGTCCTGGCGACTTGCTGGCCCGCGTCGGTGGCGACGAGTTCGCGGCGCTGGTCCCGGCCGTCCGCAACCGCAGCGAAGCGGAAGAAATTGCCCGCCGCCTGGACCGTAGCTTCGATGAGGCGCTCGTCATTCAGGGATTCATCCTGCATGGATCGGCCAGCGTCGGTATCGCGCTCTATCCCGAAGATGGAAACACAAAAGACCGACTCATGGGAGCCGCCGACGCCGCCATGTACCTCGCGAAATACACGCGGCGCGAGATGGAGCGCGAGACCGAGTCCGCCCGCACCGCACACTAATCCCCCGCACCGGACCTGGCTGATTCTCCCGGATGCCGGTAAGGTGAATTTGTGATTATTAATCTCGCCCGGCGCGCGCACGACCATAACTGGGAGCTGGACCCGATCATCCGGTCGCTGCTGGACACCGATTTTTACAAGCTGCTGATGCTCCAGTTCATCTGGAAACACTTTCCAGCGACCCGCGTCACCTTCACCCTGATCGACCGGTCGGCCGATCAGCACTACGCCAGCTTAATCGAGATGGACGAGCTGCGGGCGCAGCTGGAGCAGATCAGAAAGCTGCGCTTTCATAAGTCGGAGATCATCTGGCTCGCGGGCAATACGTTCTATGGGAAGCGCGGCATCTTCGAGCCGGCGTTTCTGGACTGGCTCGAACACCGCTTTCAGCTTTCCGACTACGAGCTGACCGCGCAGGATGGCCGATTTTCGCTGGCGTTTCGCGGCCTGTGGGCCGAGGCGACGTTGTGGGAGATTTATGCGCTCGCGGCCATGAGCGAGCTCAGCACGCGCGCCCATCTGAAACGCCTGAGCGAGCTGGAGCTGGACATTCTGTACGCGCGAGCCAAGGCGAAGTTGTGGGACAAGATGGAGCGGCTGTGTGGGGTCCCCGATCTGCACATCAGCGACTTTGGAGCCCGCCGGCGCCACAGCTTTCTTTGGCAGGAATACGTGGTCAACGCCATGCGCGATGTGCTGGGCGACAACTTCCTGGGCACGTCGAATACCTACCTCGCCTACAAGCACGACATGGAGGCGATCGGAACCAACGCGCACGAGCTCCCCATGGCGCTGGCCGCGATGGCCAAAGACGACGCGGAGCTGCAATCGTCACAGTACCGGTTACTTGAACTCTGGCAGCAGACCTACGGCGGCGAGCTCCTCATCCTGCTGCCCGATACCTTCGGCACCACGCAGTTCCTGCGCGGCGCGCCGGACTGGGTCGCGGACTGGACTGGCCAGCGCGCCGACAGCAAGGACCCTTTCGTTGCGGGCGACGAATACATCGCATGGCTCAGGGAGCGCGGCCGCGACCCCACCAAAAAGCTGTTCATCGCCTCGGATTCGCTCGATGTGGACCAGATTCTCCAGCTGCATGCGTATTTTGCCGGGACCATCCGGAAGGGCGCTGTGCGCGAGGATTTCCGGCGGGCCAGCGATTTTCGCGACAGCAGCCGATGGGTGCCGGGGCGGCGGATTCGCTTCAGCTCAGGGTGGGGAACGCTGCTGACCAACGATTTTCGCGGGTGCAATCCGCAGGGCGGGACCGGCTTCGACCCCCCGCGGCTGGTCTGCAAGCTGAACGACGCGGAAGGAAGGCCGGCGGTCAAGCTCTCCGACAATCTGGCCAAAGCCCTCGGCCCAAAGGCCGAGATCGAGCGCTACAAAAGAGTCTTTGGCGTAGAAGGAATCAGCGAGAAAGACGTCATCACGTAGTGTCGTGTCTCCGAAGTTCGTTAGAGAATTGTTCTTTCGTTTGTAGAGCCTTGCGGCGTGAGCGGAGTCAGGGGTAGGCGGGGATATACTTCTTCACAACCCCATCATGAAGCGCCACGTCCTCATCTTCGGTGTCGTCGGCGGCCTCCTCATCGCCACCCTCCAGTACACCGAATACCGCTTCGTCATCATCGAGCACTCCGTCGAGCTCTACAGCGCGCTGGTCGCCATCCTGTTCGCGACCTTCGGCATCTGGCTCGGCCTCCGCATCACGCGCAGTCGCGAAACCATCCGCGAAACGGTCGTGGTGAAGGAAGTGCTTGTCCCCGCGGAAGCCCCCGCCCCGGGACCCACCGCCCCTGCACCCTTCGCTCCAAATACCTCCCGCCGGCAGACCCTCGGCATCACGGCACGCGAGCTCGAAATCCTTAGCCTGGTCGCCCGCGGCTACAGCAATCGCGAGATTGCCACGCAGCTCTTCGTTTCCGAAAACACCGTCAAGACACACTGTGCCCGCGCCTTCGACAAGCTCGGAGCCGCCCGCCGCACCCAGGCCGTCCAGCGCGGCAAAGAATTGGGCCTCCTGCCGTGAGGAGTGGTTGCCCGAAGGGCGTACGCCTGGACGGCCAGTCCTCACCCGAAAGCACGATTTCCGCTCCATTCCTCAAAAAATCATGCGAAAGGATGACGACAACCGGCCCCGAACCAACGCATCGTGACTCCATCGTCACTCGCACCAGGAGCCAGCCATGAAGAAAACCGTCCTCACCTTCGGCCTCATCTCCGGCGTCATGATCTCCGTCCTTATGGGCGGCAACCTTCTCCTCGCCAACAAGATCGGCTCCGGTCACAGCCTGGTTCTCGGCTACACCACCATGGTGGCGTCGTTCCTGCTCATCTACTTCGGCATCCGCAGCTACCGCGACAACACCCTCGCCGGCCAAATCTCCTTCGGCCGCGCCTTCGCCTGCGGCATCCTCATCACCCTCATCACCTGCGTCTTCTACGTCGCTATGTGGGAGATCGTCTACTTCAACTTCATGCCCCACTTCATGGACAGCTACTTCGCCGCGCAGATTCACAAGGTCCAGTCCTCCTCGCTTGACCCCGCCACCACCGCCGCCCGGGTCGCTGCCATCCAGCGTTCGCAGCAGCTCTACCAGAACCCCTTCGTCAACATGGCCTACACCTTCATGGAGCCCCTACCCGTCGGCCTTCTTATTACTCTCATCTCCGCAGCCATCCTCCGCCGCAAAGCCCCTGTCGAACCCACCGCGGCTTCCGCAGTCATGAGCACATAAATCAAAAGGCCGGGGCGTATGCGCCGGCCGTCCGTCTTCTCAACTGTCAAACGGTTCTCACGGGAGGATGTATGGCTTCAATCACAGGCTTTGGCGGTATATTTTTGCGAGCGAATGATCCGAAAGCTCTGTATCAATGGTACGAGCAGCATCTCGGTCTGGTGAAGTCCGGCGGAGCTTTCGAGTATCCTGCCTCGACGCAACGCCCTCAGGTCATCTTCTGCCTTTTCAAACAAGATAATGACTACTTCCCTCCGTCACAGAAGGCAATGATCAATCTCCAGGTGGACGACCTCGATGGAGTACTGGACCGTTTGATAGGCGAAGGTGTCACCGTCGATCCAAAACGCGAAAGCTATGACTTCGGAAAGTTTGGCTGGATCATCGACCCGGAAGGAAATCGTGTCGAGCTCTGGCAGCCTGTCGGCGACTGAATGATACCGTGCCGACCCAGATCGGTCCCCAGAAGTCTTAGTGCTGTATCTGAAGCGCCCGAGTGGAAAGATGGTCGAGTGTGGGGGCGTGCGGGCGCTTCGGATACAGCGACTTGAAGGAAGCCGCCCTATCGGGAGAGCCGCGTATGGGATTTCTATGCTGGACAGGGCGTTTAGGGCAGACGCTTCCATGACTTCAGAGAACGATCCGCAGAACGAGGAAGCTGTGAGCGGTGATATCCGGCGCGGTTGTAAGGGGTAAGGTTGAGGCGAAGGAGCTGCCTGCGCAGGCGCAAGGCACAGTCCGGGTATGCACGCATGAGCACGGGAGTGGTTCGAGGCTGAAGAGGAGCGTTCATGCGGCACACCTGTCCGGTGGAGCGCGAAGCAGCAGTTGAGCTGGCGTGAGCCGTTCGAGGATGTGCATCGATCCACCGCAGAGGGGGCACTTCGGCAGGGACAGCGCTGACGGCTGTTCTGGGGCTTGAGTGGCGGGCCCTGTCCAAAGCACCTTGGTGGTGACCGGGC
>PMUI01000133.1 GCA_003166955.1 Acidobacterium sp. | reverse complement strand
ATTTATGAGACCGGTTCTAGGCATCACGGTCCGCGAGCTCGACAAGCTGGTCGAGATCTTTGAAATTTCGGGTAGGTTCAGTACATTACGCGATCCTAGCGCCGCGATCACTTGGGCGCGTGAATTGATGGGGGTGAGTAAGAAGCTTCTTACATCGACGGTCGTCGACGCCGTTGTGAAAAAGGTCAACGAAAGGAGGATCACAAACTCAAAGGAGTTACGAAACCTTAGGAAGATACTTCCCGATCCGGTCGCGCGAGCTCATTTTCTTAGCGATTCAGGCGACATCGATTCTGCTCAGCTCCGAATTCGGCCCGTTGGCAAGGAGATCGACGATCAACCGCTGAGTGAGCTGGGTGCCGCACTTGAGGCGATGAAAGGCGTCCCGTGGACAACGCTGCAGGGATTGAAGGGAGATCCAGCAGTGTTGAAAAAGCTCGACGAAGCTGAGAGTTTGCTGAAGTCGCTTCGGAAAGCGCTGGCCCCCGAATGAGCAGGATGGCGCAGGATCTTTACGCGTCCCGTGCGAGCGCAGCGCAAGGGCGAAGAGCCTCCGCTGAAGTTCATTTGCTTTTTGCTCGGGTTGCGGAGGGTCGGGCTATAGAGATTGTTGTTCGTTGGCCGCCAAGAGGTCGATCCATCGCCGGTGCATCTCCGGGCCGGAGGGCCTATCTTCGACACGGCTTGACGCCAGGCTGAAGCCTGGCTCTTTTGCCGTCGCGCTTCGCGCGATGAGGGACCGGGCGGCGGCATGTCGCGTATGCCCAGGGCGTACCTGCGTGGGGTGCTCCGGGCCTGAAGGCCGTATTTTCAAAATGGTCTGACGCCAGGTTGAAGCCTGGCTCTTTCACTGTCGCGCTCCGCGCGATGAGGGATGGGACGGCCTGAATGGAACCGAAGTCATCTTTCGTTGCCGGGGAGATGGAGATAGGGTTCTGTCCATGGATTCGGCTGCGGACCGCACTTTCTTTGTGACCACTAATACGGCGGGGAGGCGGCGCCTCTTTCAGGTCGCAGAAAATGCGGAGTTGCTCCTTCGCCTTCTAAAAGAGGATCGTGCGAGAGGCCGGTATGAAGTCCACGCGTATGTGATCATGCCTGATCATTTCCATCTGATCCTGACGCCTGCGCCCGAGGTGCCTCTGGAGAAAGCGATGCAGTTCATTAAGGGTGGCTTTTCGTTCCGATTGAAGTCGAAGACGAAGGTTTGGCAGGAGAGTTTCGCGTGGGAGCGCGTGAAGGACTTTCGTGATTACGAAGTACATCGTGATTACATCCACGCAAACCCGGTGCGAAGACATTTGTGCGAGAGGGCCGAGGAGTTTGTGTATTCTTCGGCGGCCGGGCGGGAGATTGATCAGGCGCCGACGTACCTCCGGGCCTGAAGGCCCTCCCGATGATGACGGCGTGACGCCAGGCTAAAGCCTGGCTCTTTTACCGTCGCCCTCCGCTTTCGCTCCGGGCCATTGAGGGGTGTGCACCCTGCGCTGGCGCCGGTGCGGAGTGGCGATGCTGCGCGGACGAAAAAGGGGTTTCGGGGGGTCGCTCGTCTTTGTTGGTGAAGCGCAAGTGTGCTTCGAGGAGTCTCCGATGGCTGAGCCGTGGAAGGTCCTGGTTTATATCGCTGCCGATAATTCTCTCTACGACGATGCGCAGGTGAGCCTGAAAGCGATTACGCATGCGAGCCGGTCGAGTGAGGTAGAGACCATTGTTCAATTTGATGGGCCGAGCGCGCAGTTATCGACGCGGTATCGATGCAGGGGCGGGAGCCGGGAGGTGATCTGGGAGGCTCCGGACAACTACACGCTGGACCGGGGGCAGAGGCTCACCGATTTTTTGATGGCGTCGGTGGATCATCCGCAGGAGCGGAAGCGGATTTTCCTGGTGCTGTGGGGGCATGGGGCGGGGCTGGATCACATTTATTTCTTCGCGAATCCGGATGGGAGTGCGGATGGCGGGATGGGGGCGGATTCTGGCGCGGGGGCTGGGACAGGAGCGCCACCGACCGCTGGGGCGGACGCACCACCGTCGGCGGCAGTGGCTCCGGCTTTTGCTGGGGGATCGGCGGGGAGTGTGGCGGGGATCGGGGCGGGGAGTGGGTTTGGGGCGGCAAAGGGCGGTGCGATTTTTGCGCCGAGGGAGGTATTCAACGGGGCCAATCCGAATCGCTATGTAGGGGACATATCGCTGGCGAAGATTCTCGGGGATTTTTTGCGATCGATGAACCGGAAGATCGATCTGCTGGGGTTCGACTCCTGCATGATGGCGATGGTGGAGATCTGGCACGAACTGAGGGAATCGACGGAGTTGGCGGTGGCGTCGGACCTGGAGGTGCCGGCGAACAGCTGGCCGTACGCGACGATACTGGGCGACCTGGCGCGGTACCCGGGGATGGACGCGAGCACGCTGGCGACGGCGATCATCAGCCGGTATCTGGAGGATTACGACGGGCAGGGGCAGGGGGTGACGGTGTCGCTGTCGGCGTGCAGCCTTGCCGCGTGCAACGCTTTCGCGGATGCGATGAAGAAGCTGGTGGATGAGATGAAGAAGGTCGTGCCGGATGGCGAATCACGCCGGAAGATTTTCCGCGCGCGGGATGCGTCGTGGACGCCGGAGGAGACGACCTACATTGACATGGGGCATTTTGCGCAGGAGCTGAGCGAGTCGTTCGGGGCGACGTCGGGAATTTATGAAGGCAGCATGGGCGTGTTGCGGGTGCTGACCGGATATCCTTATTTGATTTACAACCGGGAGGGCGGGACGGAGGAGTCGTTCTACATGGGGTGCGGGGTGGCGCTGTATTTTCCGACGAGCGTGGCGCCGACGATTGAGGACGTGCAGAATTTCGCGGCACAGAACAATCTGGAGATTGGGACCAAGTTTCATCCTGAGGCGGATACTAAGTTTCCTCCTACTATGGGGAAATTCCCTCCGACTATGGGTAAGTTCCCTCCTACTATGGGGAAATTCCCTCCAACCATGGGTAAGTTTCCGCCGACTATGGGTAAGTTCCCTCCAACCATGGGTAAGTTTCCTCCGACTATGGGTAAGGGTGGAGATCCTGCGGGCGGCGGTGCCGACGATGCTATCAGCGGCTACGAGATTCTGTGGGATCGCTACATTGAACTGGATTTTTGCAAGACGACAGGGTGGGCGGATCTGATTGAGAGCTTGCTGAACGCTGGATATTGAGCAGCGGGGAGGTTTATCTCGCCCACTCAAGCCGGAAGAGGCTTGCATGGGCTACGATACGCCTGATCCGGGTACACCTTGAATCGCGACAGGCTCTCTTGTCGCGCAACCCCGCTCAGCGTTTCAAGTGTCTGTCCAGATTCTCTTACGCACCCGCTTTAGCCCAATTCATTTTGCGAACCTCTGTGGCACGGCTGCGACGGGTTACGGAAAGTGCCATGGGCCGAGTTGAGACTATGCTTTTCCAAAATGGTACAAGACAGTACTTTGGGCTGAACCTGGAATCGATTCGCATGAACGTTTGGGTGGCAGGGGAGCAAGCTTCTTGCTATGGGGTGAACCTGGCCGTCTCCGCGTTGGGGTTGTGTTGTTTTTCCCGGAGACTGTGAAGCTGGGCCCTGATAGAAGGCGGCTTGTATCGGATTTCTTAGCAAGCTTTGATGGCGTGTCGAATCGGGACGGCATTCAACGGCAGCAGGTATGATCAGAGCAAAACAGCAGGCTTGATCAGAGCAAAACAGCAGGCTTGATTAGAGATTGCTTAACTGCTGAGATTGGTTAGCTGCCGAAGCTGGCGAAGGCGGCCCAGTAATAAGGATGGGCGGTTTCGGGATGGGAGCGGATGCGGGCTTCGGCGGCGGCCAGGGCGTCGGGGACGGAGTCGCCGGTGACGAGGCGGGAATAGAAGTCGGTCATGAGCTGGGAGGTGACGCGGGAGTCGACGCGCCATTTGCTGGCGACCACGTGCGGGACGCCGGAGCTGAGAAAGGCGCGGACGAGGTTGCCGGGACCGGCTAGGCCCTGGTCGGTGTTCGCGGTATCGCAGGCGGAGAGGACGGTGAGCTGCAGCTTTTCTAAATCGAGAGCACGGAATTGATCGGCGGCGAGGATGGGCGGACCGGCGGGGGCGTGGCCTGCGAGGCCGGAGTCTGCGAGGAGCAGCCCGGTCTCGCGCTGCGTGAGCAGTGCGTGTCCGGCGTAGTGGAGGATGGCAGCGCGGGGAAGAAAGGCGACGACGCGGGATCGGGTGGCGGCGGCGCCGGTAAGAAGCATGTGGTGGCGAAACTCGGCGGCGATGGCGGCGGCTTCGGTCTCGGCGTCAGGCAAGGGCGGGAAGGCGGCGCTGAGGTCGGGACTGAGGTCTGGGTTGAGTTGCGGATTGCCGATGGACAAGGCGACGGAGGAGGTCGAGAGCGCGGTTTCGCGATGGAAATTGCGGGCGTAGTCGATGCCGGGGGATTCGACGATGCGGAACTGCGCGCCGAGGTAGCGGCCGTCGGGAGTTTCGAGCGCGGGGAAGGGAACGGCGGTGATGGAGGGGTCGGATTCGATGATCAGCGTGGTGGCGTGCTGGAGGCGGGACTGAAAGGGGCGCAGGAGCCAGGAGTAGAGACGGCGCGCATCGCTGTGGAGGAGGCGGGGATCGGAAGCGGGGTCTGCGCAGCGGGCGGCGAATCGTGCGACGGTTGCGTCGAGCTGGTCGGAGGGGACGTTTTCCCAGACGAGGGTGGGGCCCTGATCGTCGTCGAGCCAGACGGCGAGGCCAGAGGGGAAGGCGATCCAGCTGAGGATCGCGGCACCGCCGGGGACGTGCAAGCGGTCGGGCGCGTAGGCGGAGAGCGCGGTGTTGAGGTTGGGGGAATCCTGCGAGGCTTCGGGGTTGGCGAGGTGGTGATTGACGGCGCGGAGAGGCGCGCCGCGGTACCACTCTTCGAAGGCGAAGGACTTTTGGTTGTCGCGCTGGACGCGGCTGTAGATTTCGAGCAGCGTGCGATAAGCGCCGGAGTTGTAGCGATGCCAGACGAGGCGATCGTCGTCGGAGGCGAGGGAGAGGCCGCTGGATTCGACGAGGCGCACAGCGCGGAGGAGGTCCTGCTCGGCGAGGGCGGGCTGGCCGGAGCGCAGATGAAGCTGGCCGAGGGTCTCGTAGAAGGAGAGCTGCGCGTAGGTGTTGCGGAGGGCGGGGAGAACGGCGTCGAGCTGATTGAGGAGCGCGGAGGCGGAGGCGATGCGGTTCTCGCGGAGCTCGAGGGAGGCGCGCTCGATGGCGAGGGTGGCGCGGGAGGCCGTGTCCTGGGGGGTAGCGTGGCTGAACATTTCGCCGGCGCGCTGATATTCGGCATCGGCGAGCTGGGGATCGCCGGCGGCTTCGGCGGCCTGGGCAAGATAATGACGGGCGCCGGCTTCGTCGACGCGATTGCCGGATTGTGCGTAGAGGATAACGGCTTCGCGGGCGGCATCTTCAGCAACGTGCCAGCGGGCCTGCGATTCGGCGCCCATGGCCATATCGCAATAGAAGAGGGCGCCATATTCGGGAGGATGCTGCGAGGACCAGAACTGGTTGAGGCCGTCGAGGATGTGGCCCCATGATGCGCTGGAGGCGACCCAGGGTGCGGTGACGCCGTCGAGATAGTAGAGGGAATAAAGGCGGAGGTTCTCGTAGGAAGATTTTTGGGCGAGCGCCGCTGCGAGCTTGGCGGAGTCGTCGGCGAGATGGGGGTCGCCGCGAATGCCGTAGCAGGTGGAAAGCTGGAGGAGGAGATTCGTTTCGACCCACGGGTATCGGAAAGCGCGCGCCTGGCGCGAGCCGGTGAGGATGACGGGGAAGCATCGGTCGCCCTGTTGGGATCGAGTGAGGCCGGTGGCGTACTCGATGCGGGCGGCGGTTTCTCCGGCGAGATTGTTGTCGCGGTGAAAATCGGCGAGAGAGGTTTGGGCGTGGTCGATGAGGGCGGACAGGTCACCGGCGGCGTTGGCGGAGGCGGCGAGGGAGAGCTCGTGGATGCCTTGCTGCCAGGAGGGCGAGCGGCGAGAGGAGAGCAGGTCGGTGAGCCAGTCGTCGTGATGCTGGGTGCGGAGGACTGCGGCGAGGGCCTGGAGGGATTGCTGGGCGCTGATGGCTGCGAGGTCGTTGCCGGTGGAGGCGGGGAGCCATTGGGTGAGGGCGATCTGTATGTAGGACTCGTCTGCGGAGGGGGGCCATCCTGCGCCAGAAGCGCGGGCGAGCAGGGCGGGCAGGGCCGCGGCGGGATC
This sequence comes from Acidobacterium sp., assembly GCA_003166955.1. GTDB lineage: Bacteria > Acidobacteriota > Terriglobia > Terriglobales > Acidobacteriaceae > Palsa-343. The sequence continues at coordinate 6,987 of PMUI01000133.1, read as the reverse complement.
GCGCAAGGGATCGACGGCGGAGTGATTGCGCTGCTCGATGGCGTGGCGGAGCGCGTCGGATTTGGTCTGGCCTTCCTGCTTCCAGGCGGGATCGGTTTCGAGGCGGAGGAATTTGTCCCAGGTTTCGAGGGCGAGGGAGTTCAGGTCGAGCTTTTCTTTAATGATGGCGCTGTTGAAGAGGGCGGTGGTGTCGTTGGGGGAGACCTGGAGGACGGAATCGAGGAGCTCGTCGGCCTGGGCGAGTTCTTCTTTGTCGCCGGTGGCCTCGGCGTGCATGAAGCAGGCGGTGGCGAGGTCGGTGGCGAGGGCGATGGTGGCGGGATCGACGGTGCGGGGCGGGGTGACGGAGCGGACGGCGGCGTCGAAGTTGCCGTCGAGGATGTTGGCCTTGATGCGGGCGTCGAGGAAGGCGGGGGCGTCAGGATTTTTGGCTAGATTGCGGGCGACGAGGACTTCGGCTTCGAGGAGGGGAAGGGGTTTGGCGAGGCTGGAGGGCTGGGCGCCGCGGGTCTCGCGTACGGGAGCGTAGGCGGCACCACGGAAGCGCAGGTCGGTGACGCGATTTTGGGTGTAGGCCTGGGCGATGAGGGCGTCGGCGGAGGGGGCTCGCGTGAAGCGAACCCAGATCAAAGTGAAAGCGACGGCGACGGTGAGGGACGCGGCGGCGGCGAGGACAGTGAAGGGGGCGGGCGGCCACCAGCGCAGGCGCGGAGGCGGCGGGTGAGGGGTGGCGATCTGGCGCATGAGGAGCGCGGTTTGATCGCGCCAGGTCTGGGTGCTGGTGGGGAGCGCGTCGAGGAGGGCTTCTTCCTGCGGGGTGGCGTCGGGGGAGAGGAGGGCGATGGCCTGCTTGAGTTGAGCGGCGCAGAGAGGGCACTCGGCGGAGTGGCGCAGCAGGTGAAGGGCGTCGTTGTCGGGGACAATGCCGGCGGCGACTGCGTTCCAGTCGGCCGCGCCGGGGCACTTTGAGAGAGCCCTGGAGCGACCTGCTGCGCGGAAATTTCTGAGAACGTCCTGCATATCGCGATGCATCCGTAGCTTCAACTCGCACTGCCGGCACGATCGAGCGTGAAGCGCAGCCTCTGGGGAGGCAGAATCCTGCGGCAACGGCTCGGCGATGTCAGCGTGCCCGACGAATTCCGTGGCCTGGGAGGCGAGAGCGGCTATTTCCTTGTCGTCGAGATGTTGAGCCAGGGGCCGCGCCAATTCTCCTGCTCCTAATACGATTTGGCAGCGCGAAGTCCTTGCGGGTCGCGGGCGGGCTTGGGCGAGGGGGTACCGTGCAGGAGGAGGCGGTCGCGGACCTGGCGGGTGAGGCGGAGGATGACGCTTTCAACCCCTTTATCGGTAAGGGCAATGGTGGGGAGCGCGGCGATTTCGCGGGCGCTGAGGCCTTGCTGGTAGTAAAGCCAGAAGACGATACGATCGCGCTCGCGGGTGGCGCCGTCGGTAAAGCCGTTGAGGCACTGCTCGATTTCGCGGAGCAGGACCTGGCGCTCGATGGTGGCAACGCCTCCGGGGCTGTCGACGAGGGCGGGGTGGTCAGAGCCTTCGCAAGGCTGCATGACGGCGCCTGCGCCGTGACGGGCGGCGAGCCTGGATTTGAAGAAGTCGTGGGTGACATTGGCGGCCATGGTTTTGACATAGCCTTCGACGGAGCTGGGGTGGGAGAGCGAGAAACGGTAGAGGAGAGCGCACTTGCCATCGCAGAGCTTGAGGTAGGTGTCCTGGATGAGGTCGGCGGCGACTTCGTGGGGGATGCCGCCCCAGCGCTGGGCGGTGCGGATGACGGTGAGGCTGATGGCGCGGTGAAAATGAGCAATAAAACGCTCCCAGGCGGCGGTGTTATTCGATTCGGCGCAGGAACGAAGAAGTTCCATCACGCCTTTTTCGGCGGGCGAAGTCAAGGCATCACCAGGAAACGAATGAGTGGATGATACCCCAATTTGTGCGGGCTTCATGCAGGCAAAATGACGGGTTGCGGTGAAATTTTATTTTTGGGGGAGCTGGGAGCCCGGAGCTGGGAGCCCGGCGCTGGTCGCAGAGATTTGCCCACTCCAGCCAAAAGCGGGCTTGAATGGGGCACCCCGTTCAACTGGCGGGCCGGTCACTTTCCGGCGAAGATGGTGCGCGAGGCATCTCCAGCTGCGGCCAGGTTCGCCAGCCACATTTCGGTGTATTCGCGGGAGAGCACCACGCCGTGAGCGCCGGCCCCGAATGCTGCTTCCATCTCAGCCCTGACGCTCTCCGGTGTTGTTCTGTTCTGTCCGGGTTGAACCGGGACATCGATATCGACGCCGGGATAGATCTGCACGGAGCCGCCGGTGCCGGCCAGGGCGCGCTTTGTCTCTCGGGCGAGATAGTCGACCGACAGGCCGTCCTTCGCAATTCCGTCAAAGGACTTCTCTTCGTAGTTCATCATGCTGTAGTAGACGGGTAAGAGGTCACGAGGAGTTACGTCGGCAAAGACCGTCGAGCAGAGGCGAGTTATAAATCCAGCCATTCGGCCGCCGCCCGCGTTGTTATAAGTGGCAATCTTGATGAAGTCCGCGTAGTTGGCGATCTTTGCGTAGTCTTCGCTGGCGCTGTAGAAGGGGCTGAAGGTGACGTTCTGCACGATGTGAAATCCGAAGGGCTTTTTGGGTGCAAGCGCCTTTGCTGTGCCGAACAGCTGGGCACGAACCTCGTGATAACTGTCCGTCCACATTGCCTGCCAGCTCAGGGTCTCGGGATACTGGAGGATGGTTCGCCAGAAAGAGACAAAACAGCCGTCGGTGGGGCGTTCATGGTTTTGCGCCGACCGGAATAAGGTGTCGAGCTGAATGAAACCCTGGCGGGCGCGTTCCGTGGAGATACCGCGGTCTCGTGCTTTGGCGCAGCAGAACGGGCAGAAGCAGGAGATTCCCACGGTGGCCCAGCCGCCGCCGATCATGTTGTCCAGCGGGCCCATGCGCTCGCAGCCCCAAGCCATGCCCGCGACCTGGTCGGGATACTGGGCGAGGCACGATTCGACCTTGCCGGTGAGGTGGGCGCGATAATCCGGATGGTTCCAGCATGCGCTGTCGGTACGCCTGCCGTAGACATCGATCTCGGCTACCTGGGTAAAGCCGGGGATGAAACGCATCATGCGGGCCGATGTGTTGTTGTAGTCGAAGGCGAAGAAGTCCATGCCGCGCGCCTTCATTTTTGGGCCAACCGCGGCGATCACGTTGAAGTAGTGGTCGTCGGGGGAGCGAAAATTGCGGAGCGTGGTGTTGCGGAAATATTTCTGGTCGTAGTCGTAGTAAGCACCGCCGGTTGCGGGAGGTTTGCCTGCGCCGAAGGTTCCGTGGTCGGGAAGAGGAATGGCGCCGGTGACAATGTCGGTAGGGTCGGAGAGGTAGGTAAACGCAAAGACGGTGTTGACGTTGGCCTTCTGCTGGAGGTTATCGAGCAGGCGATCGATGCCTTCGTCGAGCCAGGCATAGGGCTTAACCTGAATCGCGACGACATCTTTGCGGTTGACGGTTTGTTTGACCCAGGAGTTGGACGGGATGCGTGCCAGCGGCGGCGGCGCGGGGGTTGGCTGCTGTGTTGCTCGAGCTTCCGAGCGGAGTCCGAACGCTGCCGAGACCGTTCCGAGGAGGCGAAGGAATCGCCGCCGGTTCAGTTCCAGTTTCACTTGCGCGCTCCTTTCGATCCAAACAGGAAAGTATCGCCGATTGGTCTGCGCCGGGAGTAAGGGTGCGCGAGCCTGAATGAGGGACTCTCACAACGGGGGAGCGGCAAAAGATCAGGGACTTGCGGGTTTGGGCGCAGGCGCTGGAGAGGGCGTCAATGAAGGCGCGAGAGGATCTCCCCAGATGTAGTGACCGAACCAGTTCTCGTTCTCTTCCATGACGGCGCGCTGCTGTTTGGGTTTGTCGATGGGGTGGCCGAAGCCGTCATAGACGACCATCTTCACCGGGACTCCATGGTCTTCGAGGGCCTGCCGCAACTCGAAGCCGTTGGCGATGGGAACACGGCGGTCGGCGCCGCCATGCTGAATCAAAGTGGGCGTCTTCGCTTTGGCAATGTAGCTGATGGGGGACGTTTTGCTGTAGATCGCGGGATCATCCCAGGGTGTGGCGCGGAGATACTGCGGGGTGAAGGGAGTGATGTCGGTGTTGGCGTAGTAGGTCATCCAGTCGGAGATACCGGCGCCCACGGAGACAGCTTTGAAGCGGTCGCTGGACGCGGTGATGAAGGCGGAGATATATCCGCCCTCGCTCCAGCCCATCGCGCCCACGCGGTCCTTGTCAACGAACCCCTGGGCAATGAGGGAGTCGACGCCGGAGATGACGTCGGCGTAGTCACCGACGCCGAGGTTGCGGACATTGAGGGAACGGAACTTTTCTCCATAACCGGCTGAGCCGCGGTAGTTGGGGCGCAGCACCAGAGCGCCCCTCGAAATAAAGCGCTCCACGGGATAGTACTGGTCCGCGTTGATGGCGGGCAGGTCGATGCCAGTGGGGCCACCGTGGATGACGACGAGCAGAGGATATTTTTTGGCGGGATCGAAGTCCGCGGGCTTATAGAGAATGCCCTCGATCGGCGTCCCATCGCCGGACTTCCAGTGGATGACTTCCCGTTTCGCGAGGTCGAAAGCAGAGAGCTGGTCTCCGGCATTGGTGAGCTTTACCGGCGAGGTTGCGGGCAGATCGGAGCCGTAAATTTCGGCATATCGATTGGCTTCCGCGCCGCGGTACGCCACGTGTTTGAAGTCTTTCGAGAAGGAAAACTGAGACGCGATTTCCGTTCCGGGCATCTCGATCTGGTTGACTGCTTCGGTGTTTGGACCGAGCACAAACAAAGAGGAGGTTGTCTTCTGCAACGCAGAGAAATAGATTCCCTCCGGCCCCCAACGGAGCAGATCGGCGTCCTCGTCGAAGCCGGAGGTGAGCACGCGCGGCGCGCCGCCCTGACTGGGGACCACAGCAATGCGCACATCGGTGTAGAAGAAAAACTTGCTGCCATTTGAGGTTATGAAGGCGATCTGCATGCCATCCGGAGACCACTGAGGGTCGCGGTCGGGGCCGGGCGTGTCGACTATCTTCTTTACCGCGCTGTCGGCAAGGGCAACGGTGTAGATATCGGCACTGAAGGCCGAAATGAGGTCGGGATCGCGTTGCGCGCTAAAGGCGATGCGTGTTCCGTCGGGCGAGAAGGAGAAGCCGCTGCTTACGCTGAAGGAATCGCCGGCGGTGAGGAGTTTGGGGTCGCTGGGGGGAGGGGTGCGGCCGGCAGCGTCTGTTTTGGGCAGATCGACGAGCCAGAGATGCACCATGGGATAGTCCGCGTGGAAGACGTGATAGTCGCCAAAGCTCTCCTTGCGGTCCTTCATGGCTTTGGTATCGGGAGCTTCGGCAGCGATGGCGATTTTGGTGGAATCCGGCGCCCACTCGCAGGAGTTGACGCCCTTCTCCATTTTGGTCAGCTGCTGCGCCTCACCGCCATCGGCGGGCATGACGTAGACCTGCTTTTTGTCGGCGGGGGAACCGGCCATGGGCGCGGGGCGGTCGGAGAGAAAGGCGATCCAGCGGCCATCCGGTGACCACTTTGCATCGGTGCTGGACTTCTGCGCTACGGTCAGGAGATGGCGTTCTCCAGTAGCCGCGTCGGCCAGCCAGAGGTCGGTCTCAAAGGCGTCGGCTTCCCAATTCGTGCGTGATTGCTGGTAAACCACGCGCTTGCCATCCGGAGAGATGCGAGGGGCGGCCACGCTGCGCATCTCCAGCGACTGGTCGATGGTGGGGGTTCTGGTGGGCACCGGCGTCTGTGCGCGACCCAGGGCAGGAACGGCAACGAACATCGGGAGGAAGACGGCAAAGAACAGTGGAATTGCCGCTGCGGGACGGTTCAAGATAGTTCTCCTTACGGCTCGGTAACGCGCCTTCGATTCGGTACGAACAGGCCCTGATCAAACGCTCCTGAGCACACGTTTTCGGATTTTCGCCGGAAGTCTCAGGACAAGGACTGGATGGCCGGCGTGATGGCGCGGTCGAGCTGATCGAGGTCAGCAGGGTCGGCCTTCACGCCCTGGAAGAGGTGCCACTCTTCGCTGAGGTGGAGGGACTCGCCGGGCCAGACGACGCGGCGGGGGCCGAGGAGCTCGACTTCCTGGAATGCGCCTTCGACATAGACTTCGTTGTTGACCTGGTAGTCGGGGTAGGTGGCGCGGTTCTCGTGGGCGAAGCGCTTGACGAAGAGCTCGTCGCCGAGGAGGTGAGCGCACCATCCTTCTTTATTGCGGAGGCCGAATTTTTGGGGGTTGGTGCGGGCGGGGTCGGCGCGGAGGAGGATGTATTTGAGGCCGAGGGTGAAGCGCGGGTCCTGGAGGTCGGTGAAGGCGCAGAGGGCGAGGGGTTGGGTGACGGGGGCGTAGTCGTCATGCGAAGCGAAGGGGACGCGGGGGACGATGGCGGTGCCGGCGTTGACGACAGTGATGGCCCAGACGGCGATGTCGATGGGCCAGAGGTTGCGGCTGGTGATGGTGTGCTCGATGTTGATTTTGGAGCCGGAGGGGGCGAGGGTGATGCGGATTTGTTTCTCGATGGAGGCGCCGTCGGTGGGCTGATGGAGGGTGATGCTGAGGTCGCCGTGGGTGTGGTGCTGGATGGGGGAGTTGTCGGGCGCGTAGGTGGCGGGGAAGAGCTCAGGCCAGACCCAGAGGCGATGGCCGCCGTAGGGCTTCCAGGTGCCGAGTGCGGTTTGCGCGGCGTTGTCGGGATGATGGCCGAGGTGGTTCTTGCCGCCGGTGGCGCCGTAGAAGAGGATGCGGGGTCCGACAGCGGTGGTGACGATGAGGTCGGTGGCTCCGTTGGAGAGCTTAAGGCAGTCGGGGAGTCCCATGCAGGTGACTTTTTCCATTGCCATTGCGTGCGCCTCGGTTCCTGATGAAGAACTGAAAATTGCGAAGGATCATTGTAATGAAACAGGGAACAGGGAACAGGGAATAGGTGTGAAGTT
>PMUI01000038.1 GCA_003166955.1 Acidobacterium sp. | reverse complement strand
ACCTGTTGAGCCTCCACACCTAGGGAGTAGAGCGCAGGCACCGGACACCGGGCAGGGGGCCCAGTTAGTAAGGCGTTTTGTTGGGGCTGTCGAGCCATGCCTGGAAGGACTCCCAGGCTTGCTCGCGGAGAAGCATCGAGGATGGGATGGTGCGATCGCGCGCGGGCAGGGCAAGTTCGCGGTAGAGGAAGGCGTCGTCGAAGGAGACGCGTGCTGCATCGGCGCTGGTATTGCCGTACCAGATGCGGTCGATGCGGGCCCAGTAGATGGCGGCGAGACACATCGGGCAGGGTTCGCAGCTGGTATAGATTTCGCAGCCTTTTAGTGTGAAGGTGCCGAGGGTGTGACAGGCGGCACGAATGGCGCGCACCTCGCCGTGCGCCGTCGGGTCGTTGTCGCGGGTGACGGTGTTGAAGCCCTCGCCGATGATGGCTCCGTCTTTTGCGATCACGGCTCCAAAGGGACCGCCGCTGCCGCTGCGGACGTTTTCAGTGGCGAGCGCGATGGCCCTACGCATGAACTCAGGGTTCGGAGAAGGATGCATTTCTGGTGGGAGTAATTCCAGATCAGTATGGCATAAGGGGATGACGGAGCAGCCGCTTCGTCAGGGCAAATTATCTTGCTGGTCCTGGTTGGCTTCGCTATGATCAGCCCAATTACCCCGGACGGCGAATTACTTCGGAAGACCACAACTTCCCAGGTCCGTTGCGCGTCTGTAAAGGTTCAACCCCACGCTTCCCCTCATGAGTCCACAGCGGGAGGTGTCAGGTCTTTCAGGCGGGAGCCATCTTTTGATATCGACGAAGTTCTCTTTTGCTGACGGCGCCACGCGCATCCTGCTCGTGGCCGCGGCCGCTTTTTTTGTTCCGGTTGCTGGGTGGGCGCAGTCGACCGCACTGGATGAATTGCCGGATGCGCCGCAGGCGACGGCACAGCAGAGCCAGCCTGCGCAGGCTCCGGCAACCACGCCATCGCAGACACCAGCGACCACGCCATCGCAGAGTCAGACAGCACCGGCGCAGACGCAGAGCCAGGCAACACCGCAGACCGGTTCATCGAGTTCTGCTCAGCCTGCGCCAACCGCGCCAGAGACGAAAGAGCAGCGCGAGGAGCGGGCTCGGCGGGAGTTGGAGGCGGAAGAGCACCAGCGGGTGTTGGGCGTAGTTCCGATGTTCAACGTGCAGTCGGACCAGAACGCGGCTCCACTGACTTCGAAGCAAAAGTATCAGCTGTTTTTCAAGAGCTCGACGGATTGGTACGTTTTTGCGATCACTGCGATCGACGGAGAAATTAGCTTGCTGGGCAAGGAGTATCCGTCGTATGGGGAAGGCGTGGAAGGCTTCGCGAAATACTGGGGCGCGGCGTATGCGGATACCTTCGATGGGAATCTTTGGGGCAACGCGATTCTGACTTCGTGGTGGAAGGAAGATCCGCGGTATTACCGGATGGGACATGGCAAGTTCATCAAGCGAGTCGGCTATTCGGCGTTTACGACGATTTGGTGCAAGCGCGATGAGGGGACGTGGGGACCGAACTACGCCAACGTTGCGGGGAACTTTATTGGCGGGGCGATTTCGAACATTTATTATCCCAGCGACCAGCGGGGCGTGGTGCTGTCGCTGGGGCGCGGCGCGAGCGTGACGTACGAGGGGATTGTGGGCGCGGAGATTGCGGAGTTCTGGCCGGACATCGCGCAGCACTTTATGAAGAAGCATCCGGACAAGCTGGACAAGCAGGCGGCGCAGCAGCCCGCGGCGAGCGCTGCGCCTCCGCCAACAACCAATCCTCAACCGACAACCACGCCGGGAACTCGCATGCAGCCGGAGGGGAACCAGACCCCGACGCCGAATCCTCAGGATCAGAAGCCTCAGGACCAGAAACCTCAGTAGTTCTCTTTCATTATGTTTCGGATTTTCGGGTTTGAGGTGCGTGGTATCGTTATCCCGCATCCTGGTTCGAACCCATGGAAATTCGCTGCCCTGTTCGTGTTTTTCTGCTGCTTCTTGTCGGATTCTTCTCGACTCCTTCCTTCGCAAAGACTGTGGTTTTCTGGCAGCCGGGATTTCCGGCGGCGGACTCGCCTGCGCCCGATGAGGCTGGGCTGCGGGCGGGGTTCGCGGAGGCTGCGTTTGTGGACGCGGCTGGTTTGGGCGATGCGTTGGCGCTGGGGAAGACCGATCTGCTGGTGATGCCGTATGGGTCGGCTTGGCCTGAGGCTGATTGGGACGCGATTCTCAAGTATTTGGATCGCGGCGGGAATTTGATTGTGCTTGGGGGCAAGCCGTTTACGAGGGCGGCATATCAGGATGGGGGCGGATGGCACTTGCGCACGGCCAGTGTCGCGCAGTCGCTGGAGCTTTTTATTCACGATTATCAGGAGACGCTGGGTACTGGTTCGGGGCCGGCGGGTGTGAAGTTCGCGCCGAATGCTGACGTGTTCCCTGCTCTGCCGGCGTTTGGGTGGAAGCGGGCGTTTAGTCCGGTGGTGCGGTTGAGCGTGGTGGATGGCGATACCAGCGGCGGCAACACGGGGTACGAGGACATGGATCTGACGACGCTGGCGTGGGGCGAGCGCGATGGACATAAGCTGGCGGCACCAGTGATCGAACTCGACCACAATGCGAATCGGTTTGTGGGTGGACGGTGGATTCTTGTTGCGTGCGAGCCGGACGCGGATTTTTTCAGCAACACGAAGCTGCTTGGGATGCTCGCCGAGATTGCGATGCGGAAGAATGATCGCTTCGCGTTTCGGCCGCGGCTGCCGTTGTTCTTGCCGGGCGAGGCGCTGGAGTTTCGGTTCAGGCCCTCCGATCCGATGGCGGAGCAGCCGGAGGGCGATCAGCTGCGCGTGCGGGTGACTTCGGAGGACGGCGAGCTTCTGTATGACCAGACGGCGGCGTTTCCTGGCGCGCATCGGCTGACGTTGCCGGCGGGCGCTGAGGGCGGGCGCGGCTTTCATACCGTGGAGGCGACGCTGATCCGCGATGGGAAGCCGGTGCGGATTTATCGGTCGGGCTACTGGATGCGGGACTGGAAGTATTTGCTGTCGGGACCGAAGCTCACCGCGGGCGCTGACTACTTCAAGCTCGATGACAAACCGCTGCCGGTGGTGGGAACGACGTATATGTCGGGCGATGTTGCGCGGATGTATCTGATGCTGCCGAATGCGTATGTGTGGGACCAGGACATGGCGCAGATCCGCGGGGCGGGGCTGAACATGATCCGCAGCGGATTGTGGACGGCGTGGAAGCCCGAGCTCGGGGCGAATGGGCAGATGAGCGAGGATGCACTGCGAACCGTCGAAGCGTTTCTGATGTGCGCGCGGCATAACGGGCTGCCGGTGCAGTTCAATCTGTTCGCGTTTTATCCGGAGGAGTTTGGCGGGGCGAATGGGTATCTCGATCCGGCGGCGCTCGAGGCGGAGTCGCGGTACGCGGAGTCGGTGGTGGCGCGGTTCAGCGACGTGCCGTTTCTCGCGTGGGACCTGATCAACGAGCCGAGCGCGAATAGGAATTTGTGGCACACGTTGCCGGATTACGATCCGTTCGAGCAGGCGGCTTGGCGCCGGTGGATCGCGGAGAAGTATCCGGACAAATCCGGAAACCAGGCGAAGTTGCTGCATGACTGGGCCGAGCCTTCACTGGGGATCGGGCGCGATTTGCAGGCGCAGCCGACGGCGATGGCGCCGGAGGTTGCGGGGCAGGATCCGCTCGCGCTGCCGAAGGAGGGAGCATTCCGGGGAGATGCGGTGCGGAGTGGGTTCAATCCGCTGAAGGTTTACGACTACACGCTGCTGACGCAGTCGATTTTTGCGGGCTGGGTGAAGCAGATGCGGGAGCTGATCCGCGGAACGGGGTCGCAGCAGCTCATCACGGTCGGGCAGGATGAGGGTGGTGTGGCGGGGCGCGTGTCGCCGGCGTTTTACTCGCCGTGGCTTGATTTCACGGCGGACCACACATGGTGGGATTACGACGCGATTCTGTGGGCTTCGCTGGCGCCGAAGATGCTCGGAAAACCGATGCTGATTCAGGAGACGGGCGAACAGCGACGGCTGACGCTCGACGATCATCTGCGGTTCAGCGCTGAAGTGGAGAGCTGGCAACTGGAGCGGAAGATTGCGATTGCGTTCGCGCAGGGAGCGGGGGCGCTGGAGTGGGTGTGGAATGTGAACGCCTACATGGCGAACGACAACGAGATTCCGATTGGGGCTGTGCGGCCGGACGGGACGGAAAAACCAGAGGCGGAGGTGCTGCGGGGGTTTGCGGCGTTTGTGGCGAAGAGCCCGCAGAGTTTTACAAAGATTGTGCCGCCGGAGGTCACGATGGTGACTTCGCAGGTGGAGCTGTATTCGACTTTGGGTGGTCTGGCGCTCGAGACGCAGAAGAAGGCACTGCGGGCGATGGCGTATTGGGATCACACACCGTTACATATGTTGCCGGAGAATCGGCTGGCGGAGCTGGGTTCGCCAAAGTTGGTTTTTTTGCCTTCGGCGCAGGGTTTGACGGAGGCAGCGTGGCAGCAGCTTCTGGATTATGTGGCGAAGGGCGGGACGCTGCTGGTGACGGGGCCGGTGAATCGGGACGAGCACTGGCAGCCGGTGGATCGGGTTTCGGTGCCGGGGGTCAAGGCAGAAGTCATTCTCCTCGCAGTGCGCGAGTCGCGGCTTGGCATCGGCGCCGATACCAAAGCCTGGTACGAATTGGGCTTCCCTGCTGACGTGCAACAATCATCGGCGGAGACAATGCGCTTCAATGACGGGAGGACACTCGAAGTCATTGAGCACGGCAGCGGACTTATCCTCTGGGCCGCCGACCCCGTTGAATTTTCCGAAGGCTACGAAGCTACAGCTGCGCTCTATCTCTGGGCTCTCGAAGAAGCACGAGTCAAGCCGAAGTTCAGAGAAACAGAGCCGCTTTCGCCCGCGGTCCTGGCATTTCCGACGGTGCTCGACGGTGGGGAGCTCTACAGCTTCAGCAACGAGTCAATGAACGCGCAGAACCTGGACATCATCGATGCACTGACAGGAGCGCACATCTGCTTCACGATGCAGGGACAGCGAGGGGCGGCGCTGCTGCTGGATCGGCAGGGGAAGGTGCTGTCGAGCTACGGGGGAGCGACGGTGGTGGCGAGATAGGCCGGATGCTGAAGAAGATCAAGCTGCTTCGGGAGAAAGTGGGGGATTGGGAGGTTTATCCATTCAGCGTGCCCGCGATTCGGGCGCTGGATGAGCTGGTTCTGCGGGAACGGGTTTGCTTCTTTGTCGGGGAAAACGGGTCGGGCAAGTCAACGCTGCTGGAGTCGATTGCGGCGCACTACGGGTTTGGGCGCGAGGGAGGGACGCGGAGTTTCGGCAACAACTCGACGGAGAGCAACGGGGCAGTCGATCCGCTGGTGAAGGCACTGCGGCTGTCGTTCGACGTGAGAACCGGAGCGGGGTTCTTTCTGAGAGCGGAGAGCCTGTTCAATACAGCGACGTGGATCGACACGACGGATCGCGAGACGAACCATCCTTTGCTCCACGGGCCGCCGATCAGCGCGTTCTACGGGGGCAAGAGCCTGCACACGCGCAGCCACGGGGAGGCTTTCATCACGGTGATGGAAGCGAGGATGCGGCGCAATGGTCTTTTCCTGCTGGACGAGCCGGAGGCGGCGTTGTCTCCGCAGCGGCAGTTGTCGTTTCTGATCCTGATGCGGGAGACGGTGAAGCGGCAGAAGGACGCACAGTTCATCATTTCGACGCACTCACCGATCCTGCTCGCGTATCCGGAGGCGCAGATTGTCTCGTTCGACGAGGGGAAGCTGCAGGAGATCCGGTACGAGGAGACGGCGCCATTCCAGATTGCAAAGAGGTTCGTGAAGGACCGAAAGGGCTTGCTCGATCAGCTATTCGAGGAAGAGGGCTCTTTGTTTGGAAAGGATGAGCCGGGTTGAGGGTGCCTGGCGGTGGCGCGGGCGGGAGAGGCATGGGAGTTCGCTGCGCCCGGATAGCGTTTAGTCGCGACGGAAGAGGCTGAGGGGGTCGGCGAGGAGCGTAGCCGGTCAGAACGCCGGCCGTTTCGAGGCCGAGGTAGACGGCAATCACAAGGAGCCGCCTGGCTCCATGCGGAGAATCCCCCTCGGCGAGTTCCTGCACGACCAGGAAAGTTCCGAAGACAATCCCGACGGCGAAGACGATGTTCCAGCGATGCCGGCGCGGGTTGAGCCAGCCGAAGAGGCGGGTCGACACGGAGGGCCTGGAGCCGGCGGTGGTTCGGGCGCGAGGAATGTGGAGCGTTAGGGCCAGAGATTTGCCGAGGGAGGCAAGATCGTCGAAGAGGTCCGCGGATTCTTCGGACGCGGCTGGCGGCCACGCGGTGCCGACAGCCCAGACAACTGCGAACAGAAGCGCTAATCCACAGAGGATGGTGAAAATTTCGCCGGTGAGGGTCTGGCGCAAGCGCTCCGGATAGGTAGCGAGGACGAGAAGGGCGATGGCCGGAACCGCCAGGAGTTTAATCCACGAGAACCGATGCAGAGTTGCCGCGAGGGCGGGCGTGGAGAGGAGAAGCAACGCTGCGGACGCGGCGGACCAGAGGAGCAGGCAGAGGGTAATAGCGAGGAGTTGATGTCCCGCGGCTGTTGCTATCCAGAGCGACGGATGCCGCGCCATGGCGATAAGGTCGGCGACGAGGGTGAAGGCGATGGCGATGTGCGCCATGAATTGGCCGCGGATCTGGCTGATTAGGGAGGAGGGCGAGCCCGGGTCCGACGAGGATCGAAAGGCGCGAATCAGAGAGAGCAGGATCAGAAACAGGACCAGCTGGACGGCGAAAGACGCAACGGAATCGTAGGGATCTTCGCTGAAGGGATTCACGGCTGCGAGGGCCGGCCGATGTTTGCTCTGCTGAAAGAAAAGACAGAAGGCGATGCCCGACACGGTCAGTCCGAGGGCGTTCCTGCGGAGAGTGCCGCGCAGCGCGAGGGGCGAGGACGTAGTTTTCATTTCAGGACAGGCTTGGCGATACCGGGTTCTTCGTCATATTACGGCAGAGCGGAGGCGGGCTCCGAGGTGGCGCGGGGAAGGGGAGCCATGTTATTCTTGGACCAGACACTTAGGAAGTGTATCTCGAGAAAAATCTGAGGAGTACGCACAAAGGTGCTGGCACCCGAAAAGAAATCCGAAGTTATCGCGCGCTATCGCACTCACGACTCCGATACCGGGAGTCCGGAAGTGCAGATTGCGGTTCTCAGCGAGCGCATTGGCGACCTGACCGCGCATTTCAAGACCCACGTGAAGGATCATGCTTCGCGCCGCGGCTTGTTGATGCTGGTGAGCAAGCGCCGCCGCCTGCTGGACTATCTGAAGACGAACGATTCGGAGCGTTACCGGACCGTGATCACGAAATTGGGCATTCGCAAATAACACGCAAAGGCCTGGTCTTCGGCGCGTGAGCGACGAGAACCGAGAGAGCATGGACCGTGGGGACCGCGCCCAGTCTGGCAGCGCGGCCTAACTTGCAACCGACTTGCAAACCAGGATCCAGTGCAGCAGGGTCGAATCGTACCTAACCGCTCTTTCCCGGCTCCCATCGCCCGCCCCGCCGCGGACTCCCGCCTATTGTTCCCGTAAAGAAACGAGGAAAATATGAAACAGGAAGTTACGGTCGAACTTGCCGGTGGCAAGCGGCTGCATTTTGAAACAGGCCGGATGGCCAAACAGGCGTCAGGCGCCGCCCTTGTCTCCTCAGGGGACACAGTCGTGCTGGCCACCGCCGTAGCCTCACCCGATCCCCGGGAAGGCATCGACTTTTTCCCACTGACCGTCGATTATCGCGAGTACGCCTATGCGGGCGGACGCATTCCCGGCGGGTTCATCAAGCGCGAGGGCCGTCCGAGCGAGCGCGAAATTCTGACCTGCCGTCAGATCGACCGGCCGATCCGGCCACTGTTTCCTGAAGGGTTCCGCAACGAGACGCAAATCATCGCACTGGTCTTCTCGGCGGACAGGGAAAACGATCCGGACATCGTCGGCATCAACGCGGCGGGTGCGGCGCTGGCGCTGTCGGACATTCCCTTCGGCGCAACGATTGGCGCGGTACGCGTAGGCCAGATCAACGGCGAGTTCGTTATCAATCCGTCCTACCTCGAGCGCCGGGACAGCAAGGTCAACATCACGGTGGTGGGAACCAAAGACGGCATCGTGATGATCGAGAGCGGCGCGAGCGAAGCCTCGGAAGAGACGATCGTCGATGCTATCGAGTTCGGTCACACCGAAATTAAGAAGATTGTCGCGGCCATCGAGGATCTGGTTTCGCGCGCCGGAAAGCAGAAGCGCAAGGTGACCGCTCCGGAGTTTGACACCTCTTATTACGAAGCGCTGAAAACCAAGGTGGGCGCGCGACTGGCTGACGCACTCGACACCAAGGCGCATCCGAAGCTCGATAGCCAGGTGCTGGTGAAGCAGATTCAGGATGAGCTGAAGGCGGCGATTCCGGAGGGTGAGGAAGCCGCGGCTGCAAAGAAGAAGCTGGCGCATTACTTCGAAACTCTGCGGGAGCGGTTGTTCCGCGAGCAGGTGACGAAGGAGCGGGTTCGTCCGGATCGGCGCGCGTTCGATGAGATTCGTCCGATCTCGATTGAGCTGGGGGTGCTGCCGCGTACGCATGGATCGGCCCTGTTCACGCGCGGTGAGACGCAGGCGCTGGTGACGGCGACACTGGGTACGACGGACGATTCACAGAGGCTGGAGACGTTCGAAGGGGAGCAGAGGAAGAAATTCATGCTCCACTACAATTTTCCACCGTTCTCAGTCGGTGAAACGGGCCGCATGACCGGCGTTGGCCGGCGCGAAGTGGGACACGGCGCACTGGCGGAGCGCGCGATCACCGCGGTGCTGCCAAGCGAAACTGAATCGCCTTACTCGCTGCGTGTAGTGTCGGACATTCTGGAGTCGAACGGGTCTTCGTCGATGGCTTCGGTTTGCGGAGCCAGCCTGGCGCTGATGGATGCGGGCATTCCGCTGAAGTCGTCGGTGGCGGGCATTGCAATGGGCCTGGTGAAGGAGGGCGAGGATTACGCCATCCTGACGGACATTGCGGGCGCCGAGGATCACTACGGCGATATGGACTTCAAAGTCGCTGGCACGCGCAACGGGATTACCGCTCTGCAGATGGACATCAAGATCGGCGGGATCACTGGCCAGATCATGCGCGAGGCGCTGGAGCAGGCGCGTCGCGGGCGGCTGTTCCTGCTGGATACGATGGACGCGATTCTGAGCGGACCGCGGACGGAGAAATCGAAATTCGCGCCGCAGATTCGCACGCTGCAGATTCCGACGGACAAGATTCGCGACCTGATCGGGCCGGGCGGAAAGACGATTCGCGGCATCATCGAAGCGACGCAGGTGAAGATCGACGTCGACGATACCGGCAAGGTCAATGTGGCTTCTTCGGACGAGGAAGGTTTGAAGAGGGCGCTCCAGATGATCAACGATCTGACCGCTGTGCCTGAGGTGGGGAAAGTCTACCTCGGCAAAGTGGTTCGGCTCGCCGAGTTCGGGGCGTTCGTTGAGATCTTCCCGGGCACCGACGGTCTGCTGCACATCAGCGAAATCGCCGAGCATCGCGTCCGTGAAGTGAAGGACGAGTTGCACGAAGGCGATCAGGTAATGGTGAAGGTCCTGGGCGTCGAAGGCAACCGCATCAAGCTGTCGCGCAAAACGGTGCTCCGTGAGCAGCGGCAGAAGCTGGGCTTGCCTGATCCGAATGCCGGGGGTCCGGGCGGAGATATGGCGGCTTCTTCGGAGCGACCGGAGAGGTCGGAGCGTCCGGAACGTTCGGAGCGCCCCGAACGATCGGAGCGTTCCGAGCGCCCGCCACGGCCACCGCGTCCGGCACCGGTTCCGCCGGAAGACCGGCAGCCAACGTCGAACGCCAGCACCATCATGATCGAGGGTGGTGAGGACTTCGACGACGACGGACCACCGCTGGCAGAGGGCGAGGAGATCAACTACAACCGCGCCGATGGGGTGCCGGTGGTGGTGACGCCACAGGGCGAGCGCCGTCCGGGTCCCGGAGGACCGGGGGGCGGACCAGGAGGTCAGCGCCGGAGACGTCGCCGTGGCCGTCGTCCTGGCGGACCGGGAACCGGAGGCGGCGGGAGTCGCGGATAATTCGTCGATCCGTCGACAGGTTTACGAACAGGGCCGGGCGCAAATGCCCGGCCTTTTTGTTGCCGGAACGGGCTTTGAATTTCGGGAGCAGGGGTTGCGTCTTTTTCATTAACATGAACGTCATCAATCGATTGGCGCGAGGGGAGGGGCACCAGAGGAGTTAGTTACTCATCTGGCAACGATCCATCCCCTCGGCCTCCTCGGGCATCCTCACATCAGGTAGACTGTCGCCAATGAGCGCATCCATGTACATCGTCGTGGAGGGTGAAGATCCCGGTTATGACATCTTCGTGAACGGCCATGCGCTGGCCCGCAACGAAGATGCTCTCGAAAAACTGGCTCTTCGCCTGGGGATTAAGCCGCTTCTGGAATTCTTCTCGGCTGATGAGAATTCCATGGCTCTGCTGCTGGAAGAGGGAGCGGGTGATCCGGACTGGGCCCGTACGTTGCCGCCTCCGCAGTGGTTCACACCCGAGGATGGTTTGATCACCATTTGCACGCTGCATGATTTTCTAAAGGAAGCTCCCACCGCCCTTGGAGCCGATACGACGCTGATCGTTTCCGAGCTGGAGGAGTATGAGCGCGTGCTGCGCAAGACAGCTGTGCGCAATTTTCGCTGGCAGCTTGCGGTGAGCTGGAAGTGAAGAGCAGGGAGTAGGGAATAGCGAAATGGAAAGAGGCGGGCATTTTGCCCGCCTCTTGTTTTGTTCCGTGGTTGAGATTCGCGTCAGAAGCGGATACCGACGGTGATCGGGAGCAGTTCCTCGGTTCCTGAACCCTGACCGTTGTTCGAGGTGCTCGGCCCGGGCGAATCCACGAAGAGGTACTTCACCTGAGCGTAGAACTTCCCGTTGCTGTCTTGTCCGAAGACCTTGCGGTAGAAGCCAATGCCCAGGTTGGCGCCGGCTTGGTTGCTGGAGAAGTGATCGACTGTTACCGGCACGTTTACGCACCCATAGTAGGGATCGCACTCCTGCACCGGCGAAGTGAAGTTGGTGACCTTGCGATAGAACCCACCGCCGCCGGTTACGTAGGCGCCGTTCTTCTTCCCGATGGGCATGTAGTAAATCGGATCCACGCTGAAGCCCCAGGTATTGATATTGCCGCCGAGGCCCGAACCGGAACCGCCCCCGATCGTATTCAGGTAGTCGCTGGGAATCGAATCGCGGTTGAATTCGTAATCAATGAGAACGCCGACTTTCTTGGTGAAATTCCAGCCGCCGCCCACCTGGATGTTGTAGCCAATACCCTGGCTCGGGCTCAGCGGCCCGTTCGGATTGGAGGCCTCGGCCTGATTGAAGCTGGTGTCATTGCCGATGGGGGCGGTGAGGCCGAAGCCGCCATTAAACGCGATGTGGCTCATGCGGCCTTCGTAGCTCGGATAGGAGGAGGAAGACTTACGGCCACCTCCATACTGCGGTGAAGCACTGGCGCCGGCAGCGGGATCGGAGAAAGAGGATCCGCCGAGCAGCGAGTCGGTGCTGAGAAAGGCGTGGTAATCGGCGGAGCTCGAGTAGCTCTGATTGTCCGCCGAGTTGTCGGCAGCCGAAGTGGTCTGGGCTGCTGCGTTGAGCGAGAATCCGACGGCAAGAGCAGAAGCAGCAATCAACATGCGCCGCAGCAGCGGGCAGTGACGATCACAGTTCGCGACCATTTGAGAACACCTCAGGTTTATTGAAAGTAAGAATCTGGGAAAACAGGCCGAAGCCTACCAAGTACTTGGACACGAAAACTCGCCCTAAGTTTCACTTTAGGATGCATTTTCGTTGATTTTGGGCCGGACCGCGGAGCCGGGTTCTGCCAGAGAACGCCGGGCCCGCCGAAGCAGGCCCGGGAATAGTTTAGCCCTGAATGTCGAACTGCTCCGGCGGGAGAGCCGGATCGCTCTTCACGAGGATGGTTTTGCCGATCATCTCCTCGAGTTCGTTCAGCCATTTTGCATTGTTGGCCTTGAGCACCTTGACCACCTCAGGATGAACGCGCAGCATGACGTCGCCGCGCTCGAAGTGGCTCATCATTTTGCGCATCTCGGTCCACAGTTCGTTAGCGACCGTGATCGGACTCTTCACCATGCCGGTTCCCGTGCAGGTGAGGCATGGCACGCTGAGCGTGCGCTCCAGCGACTGCTTCACGCGCTTGCGGGTGATGGCGACGAGGCCGAAATCGTTAAACTGAAGAACCTTCGAAGGCGCGCGATCAGCTTTAAGGGCGTCCTCGAGAGCCGCGGTCACCTTTTGGCGATTGCGGCGCTCGTCCATGTCGATGAAGTCGATCACGATGATGCCGCCAAGATCGCGGAGGCGAACCTGGCGAACGATTTCGGGGATGGCATCGAGGTTGGTCTTGAGGATGGTGTCCTCGAGACGCGCGGTTTTGCCGACGTACTTGCCGGTGTTGATGTCGATGGCGACCAGAGCCTCGGTCTGGTTGATGACAATGGAGCCGCCGGACTTGAGCCACACCTTCGACTTGAGAGCCTTGGTGATTTCTTCCTGAATGCCGAACTGCTCAAAGAGCGGCGTCTCTTTCGTGTAGAGTTTGACGCGCCGCACCAGCGAGGGCTGAAAGCGATTGAGGAAAGCGACGATGCGCTCGTACTCCGTTTCGCTGTCGACCCAGATGGTGGAGAAGTTGTCGCTGACCTGATCCCGCAGGATGCGCTCGATGAGGTTGAGGTCGTGATAGATGAGCGCCGGCGCTTTGGCCGAATCGGCGCGCTGTTTGATTTCGGTCCAGAGATTGATGAGGAAGCGAATGTCGGCGCGGAGATCTTCGTCGCTGGCGGTTTCGGCCGCGGTGCGCACGATGAATCCACCGGGAGCATTGCCCTTCTCGCTGATCAGAACCTTCTTGAGGCGCTGGCGCTCTTCATCGGAGTCGATCTTGCGGGAGACGCCGATGTGGTTGACCGTGGGCATGAAGACCAGGAAGCGTCCAGGCAGCGCGATGTGGCTGGTGATGCGGGCGCCTTTGCGGGCGATGGGTTCTTTGGCGATCTGGACCAGGATTTCCTGGCCCTGTTTGAGCAGCTCGCTGATGATGGGCAGATTCGAGGTCTGCATGTTGGAACGTCGCCCGCCCTGGCGTCGTCCTGGCGGACGTCCGCGGCCGCCACCACCACGACGACCGAAACGGCGATCCTCGCGGCGCGCCGGACGCTCGGCGTTTGTTGCCGGTTCCCTGGCCTCGCCGGCTGATTCCTCGCCGTTCGACTCTTCGCCCTGATCCTCGCCAGTTTCAGTTTCAGAAAAATCCTCTTCTTCTTCGGTTTCCACGAATCCGGTTTCGAGGTCGTCTGTCGCTTCTTCTTCAGAGGCTCCCGCGGGACTGCCGTAGCCGAGGCGCTTCTCGATATGGACATCGCGCACCGCATCGGCCAGGGTTGAGGCCTGATCGAGGGTTTCCTCTTCCATCTCTTCGGTCAGGTGCTCTTCGGGCTGGCCGGAAATGGGCTCGAAGTCGTATTCGTCTTCGTCGATGGTCTCCTCTTCGAGGACACCCATGCCGGGGGCGAACCCGAAGAGCTGACGAACAACTTCGCTTTCCGGAGAAATGGTCTCTGCCGCGGGCGCCATCGCCGTCTCGGCTGGATGGGAGGCTTCCGAAGCCGGCGCCGCCGGAGGCTCCGCGAAGGATGCGAGCGGCTCGACCTCCTCCTCGACGACGATCTCTTCTTCTTCGATCTCTTCTGCCTCCGGGGGCGCGAAGCGAAATTCGCTGCGCGGCGACTCGATACGGTGGGAAGCCGAAGCATCCTCCGGCTCGTACTCGTGAACCTCCTCAACGATGCGGAGTTCCTGCGGAGCGACCTCTTCCTCGACGGGAGCGATCACGACCGGTTCAGTGTGCACCGTCGGGGCTTCGACTACTCCCGGTTCCTCGACCTGCGTGAAGCTGGTTGCGACTGGCGGCTCGACCACAGCCGATTGCGTCTCAACAGGCTGGCCGTTTCCCGCGGTGGGTTGGGAGCGCCGATGCCGAGAGAGGGTCTCTCCGGGCAGAATCGCGCCGCCGTCCCAACCTGTGGGCACTTCGACCTGCGTGGAGGGTTGGGCGCTGCTGCGAATCGGGACTGCCGTGCGGGTTGAAGGAGTGCTCGGCGCTGGTCCCGGCTCCGAACGGCGGCCGTATTTTGACAGGGATTCTCCCGGCAGCACGATGGGAAGATTCTGCGCCGGCATTCCGCCGGGCGCGCCTCGCTCAGGACGCGGCACCGGTTCAGCCGATATGGCTTCTTCGACGATCTCCGGGGATTCGAGCGAGCTCTGTTCTTCGCCACGGGGACCGCGTCCGCTGAAGCGCCGGCCGCGTCGCCCATGCCAGCGGCGAACGCCCGATTCGCCGCCTTGATCGCCGCGCTCCTGATTTCTCTCGTTGCGACGCGGAGGCGCTTCGGCCGCCGAAAGCTCGGGTTCAGATTGCTGGACTGGCGGACGGGCTTCCCGGGGCTCGCGCTGATCGCGCGCCTCTCGTGGCTCGCGGGTACGCCGGCTGCTGCCGGTGGCGTCGGTCCGCTCAAATTCTGCAGAGTCCTCTTCCTGCTCTTCGAGGAAATCCGTGACGTAGAGGAAAGCGTCGCGTTCGAGGCCCACATCGACAAACGCGGACTGCATGCCGGGAAGAACCCGGGTGACACGGCCCTTGTAGATGGAGCCGGCAAGTGTGTATTCGTTTTCGCGCTCGTAGTAGATTTCTGCGAGCTGATCGTCTTCAAGAATCGCAAGCCGCGTTTCGTGCGGCGTGCTGGATATACAAATCTCTTTCGCCATTCCGCCTCAAATTGCCAGGGCGGAACGAGCCGGATTACCGGAAAAGATCGGAACTGAAGGACAAAAATCCGGGAGACTGCGCGAACAAGGCCGTGCCGTCCCGCCCTGGCTGAGGGGAGATGACCGGGTGGTTGTCGCTGGGAATTTGCATTCTATCCGGAGAGTTGTCCGCGCGCATAGAGTTTGTGACCGCTTCAGCCGACTCACGTGGCGGGGCCGTTACCCGTCTCTGCGTGCTCATTCCTGATCCTGCCCGGCCCGTTTTCGATCCACCTGGCCGGTTAATAAACTTCGTTCAAACTGCGCCCGCCCTGCGGGCCTTACGAGCCAAACCTGTTCGCCGTTCTAGTTCACAAAGCGGCTCATGCGGACGTTCATCACCATGCCGAGGGCCAGAAATGTGAACAGTACCGAGGATCCCCCGTAGCTCATAAGAGGAAGAGGGATGCCGGTGACCGGCATCAGCCCCAGAACCATTCCGACATTAACGGCGATCTGGAAAATCAGAACCGCCGCCACGCCCATCACCAGCAACGAGCCTGGCAGGTCTGCGGCTGTCTGAGCGTTTTGAATCAAACGCATCAGTATTAAGAAGTATATCAGGAGCACCAGGATGGCGCCCACAAAGCCGTGCTCCTCGCTGAATGCGGCGAAAATGAAGTCGGTGTATGGGATGGGGAGGAAGTCGCCCTGGGTCTGCGTGCCCTGATTGGCGCCGCGGCCGAAGACGCCGCCGTCGCCTACTGCGATCTTCGATTGCAGGATCTGATAGCCGGTGCCGCGCGGGTCGGCATCGGGGTTCATGAAGCTGGTGAGACGCGCCTTCTGGTAGGGCTTGAGGACCTTGCCGCTTTTCCAGACGCCGCCGACGGCAAGCAGGATCACCAGGACCAGGATGCCGCCCTTCCTCCAGCCGATGCCACCCAGGAACAGGCCCAGCAACAGCACCGGCGTATAGGTAAGCGCCGTCCCCATATCGGGCTGCTTGAGCACCAGCAGCATGGGAAGGGCGACGAGGCCGATGGCCTTGAAGATGTCCTTCCAGGTCAGATCACGGCCGGCGAGATTCGTGAAGTACCGGGCGACGAGGACGATGAGGACCAGCTTGACCCACTCCGATGGCTGAAAATGTGTGCCTCCTGGCAGCTGGATCCACCGCTTTCCGCCGTTGACGCGCTTCCCGACCGCCAGCACCACGACCAGAGAAACTAGACAGAAGCCGTAGATCCAATAAACAGCGCTCAGCAGCTTGTGGTAGTCGATGACCGACATGATGAACATCGCCACCAGGCCGCCAAGGATCCAGAGAATCTGCATTCTCTGGAAGCCATGGAACTTGGTATGCAGGGTGGCACTGTAGATTTCGAAGACGCTGATGACCGACAACAGCAGGACAAAGCCGAGGAGCGTCCAGTCGAAATCGCGAAGGGAGAGAAAGCGGCGCATAAGACTATGGGGTTGGCAGGGAAGCTACAGCGATTATCGCATCGGATTGCTCGGCGGAGGTAGTGACTCCGGGCATCCCGGGGGCAACGTGGAAGGACGAAGCATGGTGGGCAGTGCAGGGCTCGAACCTGCGACCTCCTGCTTGTAAGGCAGGCGCTCTAACCAACTGAGCTAACCGCCCGGATGCCACAGCGCCGCGTACGATGCGGCACGTCATCGAGACGATTCTATCAAGTGCTGTGCATGGCCGCTGGTTTCGCGGCAGGTCAATCCGACTCGGGACCCCGCTTGTGACGGAGGAAGATGCGAATCTCCTGCAGGATAAAGTCGGTCCCCAGTAACGCAGCTGCGCCGACTGTGAAGATTATCCAGAGCGTCCCAATCCCAAGCCTCAAGTGAACCATACTGCAACCCTGCATCTTTCTTCTCGTCCGAATATTGCCACAGTGTAAAAGGCGCGGAATGAACGGCCCATACAAACTCGGTGCAAGCAGCGCGGACGCGGGCGTCAGGAGTAGTATCGCGGCCCCGACCGTCGGTTACTGCGGTGATTTGCCTGCGCCGGCGTTCTGATGCTCGCGCGCCTGGGCCAGCAATGCGCGGACTTCGTCGTCGGTTGTCTGGTCGAAATTGCGGTAGAACTCGCCGACAGAGTGAAACGGCTCGGGGGTCTCGAAGCAGACCAGCCGGTCGACTTCCTGGCGCAGTTGTTCGCAGGTGCTGAACGCCGCCACCGGGACAGCGACCGTGATACTGCGAGCAATCCCTCGCAGAGCGCTTACTGCTGCCCTCATGGTCGATCCCGTAGCCAGCCCGTCATCGACGAGGATGACGGTGCGCGCGCCGATGGGGTCGGGCGGACGGCCATCACGGTAAGCTGCTTCCCTGCGCGCAATCTCCAACCGCTCCCGAGCCACAACCGCATCGATCATCTCCTGGGGAATCCGCCAGGCACCCACTACATCGCTCTGCATGACGACGACACCTCCGCTGGCCACTGCTCCCATGGCCAGTTCCTCGTCGCCAGGAACACCGAGTTTGCGCACGACGAACACATCGAGCGGAAGACACAATTCGCGGGCCACTTCAAAGGCGACTGGCACTCCGCCGCGAGGCAGCCCGAGCACGATGGCATCTTCCGCAGCCAGCACATCGCCGCACGCCTCGCGAACAGCGTGAGCCAACGCGCGGCCAGCCTGCCGACGATCCTGAAAAATCATGGCCACCTGCCGGTCCTCGTCTGTGCATGATTGTTCGCCAGGGAGTCTCGATCCGCAATGGCGACGATGAACTTTTCCGGACGGACCGCGTATTCTGAGACGAAAGTCCCGTTCGTCTCGAGTCCGGATCTCATGAATACAGTCACCTTGAACGCGCCAGTTGAGGCTGACCTGCACGGCGGGTTTCGCCGTTTTGTCGGGATCTGTGTGGCCGTGGCGGCCATGAAGCTGGCGATCGGGATTGTGGGCAATATCCTCGCGCAGCGCGCCGGATATGGCATCTTTCGCGACGAGATGTATTACCTCATTTGCGGACGTCATCTGGCCTTCGGCTATGTCGATCAGCCTCCGATGGTCGCTCTGCAGGCGCGGCTGACGGGCATTCTGTTCGGCTACGACCACATGTGGTCGCTGCGGCTGCTTTCCGGAATGGCCGGCGCGGTGAAAGTCTTTCTTACGGGCGCGCTGGTTTGGGCAATGGGTGGGAACCGGCGGGCTGCGGCGCTTGGGATGCTGGGCGTGACGGTCGCGGGCGTTTACCTGGGCATCGACAGCTATCTCTCCATGAATTCCTTTGAGCCGGTTTTCTGGATCCCGTGTGCGCTGGCGTTGATTCGCATCGTGCAGGCGGAGACTCTGCCGGACTCTGAGAAGGTGGTCAGGAATTGGTGGATTGTCCTGGGCGTGAGCGCAGGGCTGGGGCTGGAGAACAAAGACAACGAAGTTTTCTTCCTGGTGGCCGTGCTGATTGCTCTGCTGCTGACTCCGCAACGGAGAATCCTGGCGAGCCGCTGGTTTGGCGTCGCGGTTGCGATTATGGTGGCGCTGGCGCTGCCCAATCTGCTGTGGCAGATCCACAACCACTGGCCGACGCTGGAGTGGCTGATCGGAGTTTCGAAGAGCAATAAGGATACGAAGCTGCCGCCGCTGCAGTTTCTGGCCGGACAGGGGATGATGCTGAACCCTTTCACGGCACCTCTGTGGATCAGCGGGGTGTTGTGGTTGCTGTTTGCCAAGGCCGCCCGCCGGGTGCTCTTCCTTGGTGTTCTCTATCCGGTCTATCTGCTGATGATGATGGCGCTCCACGCGAAGGATTACTACCTGGCGCCGATTTACGTCATCTACTTTGCCGCCGGTGCGATCTGCTGGTTTGGCTGGGCGCGCGACCGAGTGTGGCGCAACGCGTTGCCGGCCGTGTATGCCGCGCTGCTTGTGTTCGCGTTCATTCGCAGCGTTCCGTTTTCTATCCCGGTACTACCGCCGCAGCAGTTCATCGCCTACGAGAAGAAGATCGGTTTTACGCCCAAGGACTCAGAGAATCACGACGCCACGATTCTGCCGCAGTTCTATGCGGACCGTTTTGGGTGGAAGGAGATGGTGGAGAAGGTTGCGCGCATCTACAATTCCCTGCCCCCGCAGGAGCGCGCGATCACGGGCATCTACACGGGCAATTACGGAGAGGCCAGCGCGATCAATTTGTTTGGGCCGAAGTATGGATTGCCTGTCGCGATCAGCGGGCACCAGACGTACTGGCTGTGGGGACCGCATGGATATTCAGGGCAGGAAATGATCATTATCAACGGGGCAAAACTCGCCGATATGAAAGCGTACTACGATTCGTGCGTTGTTGCCGACCGCATGGATAATCCGCTCTCGATGCCGTGGGAGAAGAACCTCATCTCTCTTTGCCATGGCAGAAAAGGCACTTATGAGGCAGACTGGAAGAACTTCAAGTACTACTACTGAGGTCTTTCATCCCTGGAAACCGCGACTGACCGGTCAGTTCCGCGCACAGCACCCGACCTGCCGCGGGTACTGAACACCTCGCATGCCATCGCTATCGTGGTGGGCACCATCATTGGCAGCGGGATTTTTCTAGTACCGCAGGAGATGATGCGGGCCGCAGGCTCGTCCGGGCTGGTGTATCTGGCGTGGATCACGGGCGGACTGCTCTCTCTCTTCGGTGCGATGACCTACGCGGAGCTGAGCACGCTGCTGCCCTATGCCGGCGGCGAGTACGTGTACATCCGTGGCGTGTATGGCGATCTGCCGGCGTTTCTCTACATGTGGACCTGGTTCGCCGTGGCCAAGCCGGCGTCGATTGCCAGCGTGACAACGGGGCTGGCGCGGACGCTGGCGATTTTTCCGGCCCTGCATTGGCTCGACGGAACCGCTTTCCATCTGCCCTTCGCGGTGATGTGGTCGCAGATCTTCGCCATTGTCGCCACCTGGCTGATCACCGGGCTGAATTATCTCGGTATTCGCAAGGCGGGGGATTTTCAGTTGGTCTTCACGTGGCTAAAGGGCGTGCTGATCGTGGCGATCGCCGGAATTTGTTTTGGGTCGCTCGCAGGACACTGGAGCAACTTCGCGACGGTGTTTGTGGGTGCGCATGGAGGTTTCGGCGGGTTCATGATTGCTCTGATCGCGGCGCTGTGGGCCTATGACGGCTGGAATGATTTGACGATGGTCGCGGGCGAAGTACGGAATCCGGAACGCAGCCTGCCGATCGCGCTGATTGCTGGCCTTGGGATCGTCGGCGTCTTGTACATGGCGACGAATGCGGCGATCCAGTACATCCTTCCGGCGGCGCAGATTGCGGCTTCGCCACGGCCCGCGGTGACGGCACTGGCGGCCATCACCGGACCATGGGGCGCCGCCTTCGTCTCGGTTGCGATGGCGGTGAGCATATTTGTCACACTGAACGGCACAATTATGTCCGGCGCACGCGTTCCCTTCGCAGCGGCCCGGGATGGGCTGTTCTTCCGCCGCATGGCGGATATCAGCCCGCGATTCTCCAGCCCTTCGACGTCGCTTGTGGTGCAGGCGCTGCTCACCACCGGATTGTTGCTGGCGGTGGGGCGATTTCAGCAGCTATTTGAGCTGGCGATTTTTGCCGAATGGCTCTTCTACATGATCACCGCGACGACGATCTTCTTTTACCGGCGGCGCGAGACGAGCGCGCAGACTTATCACGTGTGGGGATATCCGGTGATCCCGGCGCTGTTTGTGGCGGCGGCCGCGGTGTTGCTGGTCTATTCGTACGCGGAGAACCTGAAGAATTCGCTGATTGGGACAGCAATCATCCTGCTGGGCGTACCGCTTTTCCTGGTGTTTCGCAAACGCAGCACTGCGCCCGCTTGATTCGCATCAGGTAAACAGAAATTCCTTTGTGCGCAGATCCCTGATTGTGTCGCGCAGCTTTGCAGCCTTCTCAAACTCGAATTTCTTCGCGGCCTCGCGCATGTCGGACTCCAGTTTTCCAATGTAGGCGTTGAGCTCCTCCTGGGACTGGAACTCGGGCATCCCCTCCGCTTCCTCTGCAAGGTCGGCGTACTCCGCCTGAAGAATCTTTGCAAGCGACATATCGATGTGACTGATGATGGATTGCGGCGTAATGCCGTGTTCTTCGTTGTAGGCGCGCTGCACGGTGCGACGCCGATCGGTTTCGCCGATGGCCTGTTTCATCGAGTCCGTCATTTTGTCGGCGTAGAGGATTGCACGGCCACTCAGATGCCGCGCGGCGCGCCCCATGGTCTGGATGAGCGACCCTGAGGAGCGGAGAAAGCCCTCTTTGTCCGCGTCGAGAATCGCGACCAGTGAGACTTCAGGAAGGTCGAGGCCTTCGCGCAGCAGGTTGATGCCAATGAGCACGTCGTACTCGCCTTTGCGCAGATCGCGGAGCAGCTTGACGCGTTCCAGCGTTTCGATTTCCGAATGCATATAGCGGCAGCGCACTCCTACCTCGGCATAGTAGCCGGCGAGATCCTCGGCCATGCGTTTGGTGAGCGTCGTGACCAGCACGCGCTCGCCCTTTTGCGCGCGGTCGCGAATTTCGTGCAGCAGGTCGTCGATCTGGCCGCGTACGGGCCGGATTTCGACCTCGGGATCGACGAGGCCGGTGGGGCGAATGATCTGCTCAACGACAACACCGGCGGACTTCGTTAGTTCATAGGGGCCAGGTGTTGCGGAAACGTAGACGATCTGGTTGGTGCGCGCCTCGAACTCCTCGAATTGCAGCGGACGGTTGTCCAGCGCGGAGGGCAGGCGGAAGCCATAGTCCACCAGGTTTTGCTTGCGCGAACGATCACCGTGCCACATGCCATGCAACTGCGGCACCGTAGCGTGCGACTCGTCGACAATGAGCAAATAATCGCGCGGGAAATAATCCAGCAGTGTCGGCGGCGGCTCGCCCGGCAGCCGGCCTGAAAAATGCCGCGAGTAATTCTCGATGCCGTGACAGTAGCCGACGGACTTGATCATTTCCAGATCGAAGCGCGTGCGCTGATGGATCCGCTGTGCTTCAACCATGCGGCCCTGCGACTCGAGTTCTTTCTCCCACCACGACAGCTCTTCGAGGATCGTCTCAATCGCTGTATTCCTGCGCTCCGGCAGCACCACATAGTGGCTCTTGGGATAGATGGGCAGGCGCGCGTACTTCTGCCGCACGGTGCCGAAGAGCGGATCGATCTGGGCGAGCGAGTCGATCTCGTCGCCGAAAAGCTCGATGCGGTAAGCGTTTTCGTCGTAGGTAGGAAAGACTTCGATGACGTCGCCACGCACGCGGAAGGTCCCGCGACGGAAATCGGCGTCGTTGCGCTCGTAGAGAATCTCAACCAGGCGACGGATAATGTCGTCGCGGCGAACCTTCTGCCCCTTTTCGAGTAACAGCAACATGCCGTAATACGCTTCAGGCGAGCCGAGGCCGTAGATGCAGGAGACCGACGCTACGATGATGGCGTCACGGCGTTCGAAGAGCGATCGCGTGGCGGAGAGGCGGAGCTTGTCCAGCTCCTCGTTGATCGTCGCTTCCTTCTCAATGTAGAGATCGCCCGCGGGGATGTAGGCCTCGGGCTGGTAGTAGTCGTAGTAGGAGACGAAATATTCGACCGCGTTGTGCGGAAAGAACTGTTTGAACTCGTGAAAGAGCTGGGCGGCGAGGGTCTTGTTGTGCGCGAGAACGAGAGCCGGGCGATTGAGATGCTCAATCATTTTCGCCACGGTGAAGGTCTTGCCTGAACCGGTGACGCCAAGCAGAACCTGGTGCTTTTCGCCGGACTGAATGCCGGTGAGGAGTTCTTCGATGGCGCGGCCCTGATCGCCGCGCGGCTTGTAGTCACTGACTAGCTGGAAGTCCACAGATTGATTTTAGGAGATGGGCTGGCGGGAGCGAAATCGCGCATCTCTGCGGATCCGTCAGCGCTTCAGATTTCCGCCGATCCAGAGAAAGACGGGCCATACGATCAGCCAGGTGAGCGAATACCAGTGCGGCCATGTGCCCCACATCTTCCAGGTGAATCCCAGGCCGATGAGTTCCCCGATAAGGAAGAGGACGAAGAGATGAATGCCGGGTTTTGAGGGAGCGATGAGCGTACACAACCAGCCGCCGAAAAATGTTGCCACCGCGAAGATGGCGGTGCTGATCCAGAGGAGAAACAGAGGCGGGACTCTTCCCGCTACGTATTGCGTGGGAAAGAAATGAGTGAGGACGGGATCGCTGCAGAAGACGATGCCATAGACCACGATGTAACTGAGAACGACGGCCGCAACAGATCGGAGCAGCTTCACGCGCATGCCTCCTGGTTGCAAGGTCAGGTTGAAATTCGGGGGGGACTGCAGGATAGCGCGCCGGTTGTAGTGTTGGAAAGGAAAAACGCCCGCGCTGTGACGAGCAGCGCGGGCGCTGGTTGGGTAACGGAACGGCTATTTCGCTGCGACGGGTTCCTGAGTCTCGATGCTGCGTGGCCTCGGCAAGGCAAGATCGAAACGGTCAAGGTCCATCACCTTATTCCAGCCCGCGACAAAGTCATGAACAAACTTCTCCTGCGCGTCCGAACTTCCGTAGACTTCNNCCCTTCAAAGACGTCCTGGGCGTCTGAGACCGGCTTCCACTCCGTACCCATATCGAGCAGGTTGACGAAGAAGTCGTTGGTCAGCGCCTCCGGCCGCGTGGTGAAGACGCCGTGCTTTGCCCCTCCGGCGTTGGTATTCAGTACGCGCATGCCACCGACAAGCACCGTCAGCTCGGGCGCGGTCAGCGTCAGTAACTGGGCCTTGTCGATCAGCAGCTTCTCGGACGGTATGGTGTATCTGCCTTTGAGGTAGTTGCGGAAGCCGTCCGCGATCGGTTCAAGCACCTCGAAAGAGTCCACATCGGTCTGCTCCTGCGAGGCATCCATACGTCCCGGCGTAAAGGGAACGGCCACAGTGCGGCCGGCATTCTTCGCCGCCTGCTCGACACCCGCGCAACCGGCCAGAACGATCAGGTCGGCGAGCGAGACCTTCTTGCCGCCGGATTGCTTGCCATTGAATTCGCTCTGGATTCCTTCGAGCGTCTTCAGGACTTTCCCCAGTTGCTCCGGCTGGTTGACTTTCCAGTCCTTCTGCGGCATCAAGCGGATGCGTGCGCCGTTCGCGCCGCCGCGCTTGTCAGAGCCGCGGAAGGTGGACGCCGATGCCCAGGCGGTCGAAACCAGTTGCGAGACCGTCAGGCCGGAAGCCAAGATCTTGCTCTTGAGGGAAGCAATGTCCTGCTCATCGACCAGCTTGTGATCGACTGCGGGGATAGGATCCTGCCAGATGAGATCTTCGGCAGGGACCTCCGGGCCGAGATAGCGCGGACGCGGACCCATGTCGCGATGCGTCAGCTTGAACCACGCACGGGCGAAGGCATCGGCGAGCTGGTCCGGATGCTCCAGGAATCGCCGCGAAATCTTCTCGTACGCGGGATCCACACGCAGGGCAATATCCGTGGTCAGCATGGAAGGCGCGCGATGCCTGGAGGGATCGTGCGGATCGGGCACGGTACCTGCACCAGCGTCTCCCTTCGGCTTCCACTGATTCGCGCCAGCCGGGCTTTTGGTCAGCTCCCATTCGTAGCGGAACAGGTGGTCGAAGAACTGGTTGCTCCATTTGGTTGGCGTGGTGGTCCAGATGACTTCGAGTCCGCTGGTGATGGCGTCGCCACCCTTGCCGGTGCCAAAGCTACTCTTCCAGCCAAGGCCCTGCTGCTCGATGCCGGCGGCTTCCGGCTCAGGCCCTACGTGCGTGGCGGGGCCGGCGCCGTGCGTCTTGCCGAAGGTGTGGCCGCCCGCAATCAGCGCAACGGTCTCCTCGTCGTTCATCGCCATGCGCGCAAAGGTGGTGCGGATATCGTGGGCCGCGGCGACAGGG
Organism: Acidobacterium sp.; assembly: GCA_003166955.1. Lineage (GTDB taxonomy): Bacteria > Acidobacteriota > Terriglobia > Terriglobales > Acidobacteriaceae > Palsa-343. Next base: position 10,413 of record PMUI01000038.1, on the reverse strand, counting down.
TCGGGAACCCCTTCCGGGCCTTCCGGGTTCACGTAGATCAGGCCCATCTGCACCGCGGCGAGCGGATTCTCGAGGTTCCGCCCCGTACCGTCCGTGCGGTCGTGTTCGGTGCCGTGTATTTCCTCACTGGCAATGATCGTGGCATCGCCCGGCTGGCTCTTGCCGTAGCGAACATCGCCGCCCAGCCACTTCTTCTCCGTGCCCCAGTAGACGTCCTCGTCCGGCTCCCAGACATCCTCGCGACCGCCGCCGAAACCGAAGGTCTTAAAGCCCATCGATTCCAGGGCGACGTTGCCGGTGAGGATGATGAGGTCGGCCCATGAAATTTTGTTGCCATACTTCTGCTTGATCGGCCAGATCAGCCGGCGCGCCTTGTCGAGGCTGACGTTGTCGGGCCAGCTGTTGAGAGGAGCGAAGCGCTGCTGGCCGCTTCCTGCGCCACCGCGACCGTCGCCGGTACGGTACGTTCCGGCGCTGTGCCACGCCATGCGAATGAAAAGGGGCCCGTAGTGGCCGAAGTCCGCCGGCCACCAGTCCTGCGAGGTCGTCATCAGCGCCAGCAGGTCTTTCTTCACCGCTGCCAGGTCGAGGCTCGTGAACGCTTCGGCATAGTTGAAATCCTTGTCCATGGGATCGGACAGGGAGGAGTGCTGGTGCAGGATCTTCGGGCTCAACTGGTTCGGCCACCAGTCACGGTTCGATGTGCCTCCACCTGCTGCGTGGTTGAACGGGCACTTCGATTCGGTTGCCGTGGTTTTCTCTTCTGCCATGTCTTTCCTTCAATTTCTGCGGCGCGCGTTGCACGCGTCACGGGTTATCGGAAACATAAGAGCGCGGTGTCGCGTATTGTGTCGATACACGCAATGTAGCATCATGAAGATGAATTGCTCCAATAGATAGATCGCATTCGGAGCATAGGCATTCCCTATGGAACTGCATCAACTGCGTTATCTGTGCGCGATCGCCGATACGGGGAGCTTCAGCCGGGCAGCAGAGGCGTGCCACGTGGCTCAGCCGTCGCTTTCCCAGCAGATTTCGAAGCTGGAAGACGAGCTGGGCACGCGGCTCTTCGATCGGCTCGGCCGCAGCGTGCGGCTGACCGATGCGGGACGGACCTTTCTTCCGCATGCGCGGACCGTGCTTCATCAAACGGAGCTGGCGCGCAGCGAAGTGGATGGGCGGCGGCGGGACGCGAGAGGGACGGTGATTGTCGGCGTGATTCCGACGATAGCGCCGTACTATCTGCCGGAGCGGATTACCGCTTTCATGCGGCGATTTCCGGAAGCTACTCTGCGGATTGTGGAGGAAACAACACCGGTGCTGGTGGAGAGCCTGCGCAACCTGGCGATTGACATCGCCATTCTGTCGCTGCCGCTGCGGCATCGCGAATTTGAGGTTGTACCGCTGCTGACGGAGCGGCTCTACGCCGCGCTGCCGCCGAATCACCCGCGTGCCGGCACCGCCACGATTTCTCTCCGCGAGCTGCGCGACGACCGATTCGTGTTGTTGCGCGACAGCCACTGTTTTCGGGAAATTGCGCTCGCCGCGTGCCATCGCGTGCATCTGGATCCGGGGATCGCTTTCGAGAGCGGGCAATTCAGCAGTTTGCTGGGCATGGTGGGGGCCGGCGTGGGCGTGTCGCTGGTGCCGGAGATGGCGATCGATCGGAGCGCCGCCTGCCGTTACGTGCGCATCTCCGATGCGAAAGCAATACGCACCGTCGCCGCGGCGCGACTGAAAGGGCGGTCGTTCAGTCGCGTACAGGAGGCATTTGTGGAATTTCCACGCAGTGCTGCTCGACGCCGGAGGAGCAGACGGTCCTAAATGATCCGTCACGGCCACCGTTGTCGCGAGAAAAAGGCCGGCTCCAGGCCGGCCCTCTTCCAGCGTTGGTTGGCAGCTGAACTACTCACCGCAAATTAATAGCGGTCGCGGTCGTGGTCGCGATGATCGTAGGCCATGTGGTAGCCGCGACGGAATCCCTCGCGAAAATCGTCGCGCTGATCACGTGGCAGGTCGGGATGGCGAAACTTGTCGTGGCGATCCGGATCCGGCGAACGGTTTGCCTCAATGTCATGACGCGCAGCTTCGACGCCGTCGTGGAAGCCGCTGTGCCATGCCGACGACCAGTTGCCCTCGGGCTCCTGCCAGGATCCCGGAGGTGGGCCCTGCTGTGCATGAACTGCCAGTGGGATTCCGCCTGACATAGCCAGGCCCAATACAAGAACGAGCGCGGATCGTGTGTTTTTCATTGTGTCTCCTTCAGTGCGTCGTGGGACTTCCAGGAGCATGTGCTTCCATCTGTCTGTGGGTGGGATGCGCAACGGTCCCCGCGCGGACAGGTGCCTGGTGACATGAAATTCGACACCATGTGGGCAACCTGATCGCGGCGCAAAACGTGCGTGGCCCAGGCGGGCGCGGACGGAGCTAAGTTGCCGCTGGCAGATTTACCGACACCCGGCTTCTGTTTCCATCCAGCGCCAGTGCCTGCGCCCATTCTGAAGCTGCGTCGACGAGACAATCGCACGGAATCGACTCAACGGTGTGAGAGGACAACCCGAAGCGGCAGCCGATCACCCATGTTCCGGCTCGACGCGCGGTTAAGATGTCCACGCTGGAGTCGCCGACCATCAGGGTTTCGCCAGGGGCAACACCGGCTTCGCGAATCAGAGTATTCAGGCCTTCCGGATCCGGCTTCTTGCCGGCAAAGCTGTTGCCGCCATAGATGCGAAACATGTATGGGCTCAGCCCCAGCGCATCGCAGATGGCCACCGAGGGTCCGACGGGTTTGTTTGTAAGGACAGCCATCTTGCGCGGCGTACCGTCGGCCAGGGTGCGCATCGCGTTCAGCGAGTCAAATACGCCGGGGTAGACGTAGGTGAAGTCCAGCTTGTGCTCGCGATAATGAGCGAGAAAATGCTGCAGCGCGTTCTCGACGAGGGGTTCGTCTTCGGGATCGCCTAATGCTCTGCGCACCAGCATGCCCGCGCCGTCGCCGATGTAGGTGGCGATGATCTCCTCAGGGAGTGGCGGTCGGCCGAACTCCGTCAACATGGCGTTGATGGAGTTGGTGAGATCTTTTCGCGAGTCGATCAGCGTTCCATCCAGATCGAAAACAATCAGCCGAATCTTGTCCGCCGGAATGGGATTGAGCAGGTGCGGCATGCCTTCAGTGTAACGGCCCGCTTTACGCGCGGGTTTGCTGCGATATGCTTCTGTGCATGTTGAAATTCTCAGGATGCACGCTCCTGGCCGCGGTCTGCCTGTTTTCGCCTTCACTGGCTCATGCGGCAGGCGAAGACCACTTCCCCACCAATGAAGACATGCGCCACGTGCGCTCCATGGCGGCGCCGAAGATCTCGCCCGACGGGCAAAGCGTCCTGATTCAGATTGCAGATGCGACGGCGGATGGCGGCAAGAGTCATCTGTGGCTGGTCGATGTGAAGGCCAATACTTCGCGACAGCTCACGTATTCGCCGAGCAGTGACAAGCGCGGCGAATCGGCAGGCCAGTGGATGCCGGACGGTGAGAGCATTCTGTTCGTCGCTCATCGCGGCGAACACACGCAGTTGTTTCGGCTGCCGATGAACGGTGGCGAGGCACACCCGTTCGAAGTGAAGATTGTGCCGCCGGTGGATGAGTCGACGGCGGCGGATGCGATTCCTCCAGCGAAGAAGGCGTCGGCTGGACCCGAAGCAGCAAAACCGGAGCCAGTGGAGGCGGATGTTTCGAGATATTTCATCGCGCCGGATGGAAAGCACATTGCGATTCTGGTGCGGGATCCGGAGACGCCGGGCGAAAAGAAGGAACATGACGACAAGGCCGATGCGATCTGGGTGAATCACAATCCACACGGGTCGCGGCTTTATTTGCTCGATCCGGCGGATGGGAAGATCACGGCGACCAGTGTGCCGCCAGACGTGCAGCGCGTTGCGTGGACGCAGCAGAGCGACCGGCTTTTGGCGGTCACCGAGGGCATGAACGGCGCGGGAGATCTGGCGCCCGCAGGCGCAGCGTGGGTGGTCTCGGCTGCCGATCCCGCGCATCCGTCGCAGATCAAATCGGCGCCGGCGACGATTGGGGCCGCCGCGTGGTCACCGGACGGAAGCCGGATCTACTTCCTGGCACAAAACGAGGCAGACGCGCCGCCGGGCTATGAAGATCTTTATGAAATGACCGTCGCTGACGGATCGATCCACAATCTGAGCGCGGGCTTTGAGGGCAGTACGGGGCACGATGAGCCGATCGCCGAGGGAGACAAGGTGCTGGAATCGGCGGAGCTGGGTACGCACACCACGCTGATTCGCTTTGACGGAGAGCGGCGCGAGCCTCTGCACTTCGACACAACGACGGTTTCGCAATTCAATACGAACGCGAAGCACGCAGCGTGGGTGTGGCTGGGCTCCTCCAGCGACAAGCTGCCGGCGCTTTACTACGCGGATAAACTGGGCGACACGCCGCAGACGCTGAACACTCCGAACCTGTTGTCTGCAACGTGGACGCAGGTGGCGTCGCAGCCGGTTTCCTGGAAGAGCGACGCATTCACCATTGAAGGTCTGCTCTACCTGCCTCCGCAAGCGGCCAAGGGCAAGGTTCCGCTCATTGTGGATGTTCACGGCGGCCCGACCGGCGCTTTCGAGGAGAACTGGAATGCACTGACGGAATTTCTGGTGGGTCAGGGCTGGGCGGTGCTGCGCACGAATCCTCGCGGCAGCACTGGCTACGGAGCGGTCTTTGCGGCGGCCAACAAAAACGACATGGGTGGGGGCGATTATCGCGACATCATGGCCGGAGTCGATGCGGTTCTCGCGAAGTATCCCATCGATCCGAGCAAGCTCGCGCTGATGGGCTACAGCTACGGCGGCGAGATGGCGGGCTTTGTCGAGGGCCGTACAGATCGATTCAAGGCTATCGTGAGCGGCGCGCCGGTGATCGATCAGGAGAGCGAGTACGGTACAGAAGACAGCTCGTGGTACGACCGCTGGTTCTACGGCGGCTATCCGTGGGAGCATGCCGAGAGCGCGTGGAAGCAGAGCCCGCTTGCCGACGCAGCGAAGGCGAAGACTCCGTTTTTGCTGCTGCAGGGCGAGAGCGACAAGACCGATCCACTGGGGCAGAGCCAGGAAATGTATCGAGCACTGCGACAAATGGGGGTGCAGGTGGAGATGGTGCAGTATCCTCGCGAAGATCATGGGCCGCTGGCCGGAGGAATCTTTGGTGCGCCGAGTCCGGAACCGTGGCATGGATTCGACGGACGGCAACGGATTGTGTCGTTCATTAAGAAGGCGTTCGGCGAACCATGAGGCGGGGTCGCGACTATCTGATCCGCGGCCCGGACGAATGGCTCAGATGCGCTGCCTTTTCCAGCGTCCCTGTTTGAAGAGGATCAGGCTCGCGATCGCGATGCAGCACTCCGCTATGACGACGGAGAGGAATGCTCCCTCGGCCCGGAGATGGAGGCGTGTCGCCATCCACCAGGCGAGGGGTAGTTCGAGAACCCAGAAGCCGAAGAAGTTCACGATGGTTGGGGTCAGGGTGTCGCCCGCGCCGTTGAACGCCTGGAGCATGACCATGACCCACGCGTAGGCGATGTTTCCGCAGGCAAAAGTGCGCAGGGCGCGCGCGCCGATCGCAATGACGGCGGGGTCATCGACAAAGAGGCGTACGACGGGGGTGGCGTAGACGACGAAGATTACGCCGAGCACCCCGAGAAAGATCATGTTGTAGAGGCCGGTTCGCCAGACCGCCTGCTCGGCGCGTTCCGGATGGCGCGCGCCAAGGTTCTGGCCCACCAGCGTGGCTGCGGCGTTGCTGAGTCCCCACGCAGGCAGCAGAAAAAACAAAACGACGCGAATGGCGACGGTATAGCCCGCAACGGCGGCCGCGCCGAAGAGCGCGATGATGCGCACCAGGCCGATCCAGCTGGCGTTGGCGATTGCGAATTGCAAAATGCCGGTAGAGGACAGGCGCAACAGCCGCCAGAGAACTGGGACGTCGAGGTAGATGTGGCGCGCGAGGATGTGAATGCGCTCGGTGCCACGCATCAGCCGATAGAACTGATAGAGGACGCCGATGCTGCGCCCGGTGAACGTGGCCAGCGCGGCACCGGTGACGCCAAGGTGCGGAAACGGCCCGAGGCCGAAGATGAGGCAAGGGTCAAGGATGAGGTTGATGATGTTCGACACCCACAGCAGACGCATGGCGATGGCCGCATCACCGGCTCCGCGGAAGATGGCGTTGTTGAGGAAGAGCATGATAATAGCGCCGCAGCCGCCCAGGGCAATGCGAGCATAGCCGGATCCGGTGGCGACAATTGCGGGTGAAGCACCCATCATGGAGAGCAGGCGCGGTGCTTCGATGCCGGCAGGAATGCCGAGCGCCAGCGAAATGAGCAGCCCCAGAACGATGGCCTGGACGGCGGAGATAGCGGCATCTTCGGGGTCTTTTTCTCCAATGCGGCGCGCCACCATGGCGGTGGTGGACATGGAGAGGCCCAACCCGATGGCGAAGACCAGCGCGAGGATCGACTCCGTGAGGCCGATGGTGGCGACGGCATTGGCTCCGAGACGTCCGACCCAGAAGGTATCGACCACGGCGAAGAGCGATTCCAGCACCATCTCGAGAACCATCGGAATCGCGAGCAGGAGAATGGATCGGTTCAGGCTGCCGGCGGTGTAATCCTGGTGTGACCCGCGCAGTGCTTCGCGGACCGAAGACCAGAATCCGCCCTCGGGCTCGGATTGAACAGGAAGGTTCATCTCGTTGATGCAGTGGCCTGAAATGCGGCTGGCGGATACTTGCGCGATGCGCGGTTGCCCGGACGGTCAGCCCTGGATCAGCAGTGTTTGCGCAGATTCTTCCAGCGGCGCGTTGGCGAAGTGCAGATCAGGGAGGTCTTCGACCGCGCGCCGCAACGATTGCTCCCAGTGGCCGTGAATCGTCTGCAGCTCGGCGTCACCCTGGTTGAATTTGCGATAGCAGTCCAGGACGAGACTATTTTTGCGGTAGAGCAGCAACTCAATCGGCGGACCGATCGCACCGTTGGAGCGCATGGTGGCGTCAAAGGAGAGCAGTGCGTACTTGGCGGCGACCATCAGGGTTGTGGAGCTGAACACCACGCCGCGATCCAGCAGAGGCCGTCCGTATTTGTACTCGCCGAGTTGAAGAAAGGGCGACTCCTCCGTGGCGCAGATAGGATTGCCCTGGGGATAAATCATGTAGAGCGCCGGCTCCTCGCCACGCACCTGGCCGCCGAGCAGCAGATGCACGTTGAAAGAGTAGTTGTCGCGCTCCAGCGCGGCGCGATCGAGTTCCGCAACCTGCCGTACACAGTCGCCCAGCTCACGTGCCGCGTCGTACAGGCTACCCACGCGGGCGAGGCCCTCCCCCGCGTCGAATCTGGCCTTCGCCAGGTTGATCACGGACTGGCTCAGAGACAGGCTTCCGCTGTTAAGGACCACAAACGCCCGCTCGCCGGGCTGCGAGAAGGTGTGCATCTTGCGCGCGATATTCAGGTCGTCGAATCCCGCGTTGGTGCGCGAATCCGATGCCATCACCAGGCCTTCCTGTGTCATGATGCCGAGACAGTAGGTCATCTGAGCGGTGCGCCCCCCTCGGAAAAATGTGGTGTGCCGTTAGGACATTGTGACAGCTTTCCGATACGATTCAAAGACATTCGACCAACGCTGGACTCAGCCTGAACATCTACATCCTGCAAGCAGTCCATTTTGGCAGCACCGAAGCACCGTGAGGAACGATGCTCCTTCGTCTGGGTTATGACTTGCAGTTCGACATCGCGGAACCCGTAACCTGCGTGGCACAGCTGCGCGTACACCCGTCACGCACCGCCGGGCTGCGCGAGCCCGACCTGGTGCGGGTGGAACCAGGAATCGCACTCGAGGAATACACGGATTCCTATGGCAACCTATGCACGCGCTTCCTGGCGCCCGCGGGCACGCTGCGGCTAAAGAACGATTTTCTGTTCGAGGATTCGGGGCAGCCGGATCCGGCGAAGCCTGACGCCGTCGCTCACCCCATCGCCGAGCTGCCGCCCGATGTGCTGCGGTTCCTGCTCCCCAGCCGGTATTGCGAAGTGGACAGCCTCGCCCCGGCCGCGTTCGATCTGCTTGGGAACACGGCGCCGGGGTGGCAGCGCGTGCAGGCCATCTGCAACTGGGTTCATGCCAAGGTCGGCTTTGGCTATTCCTTCGCGCGTCCGACGAAGACCGCGCTCGATGTGTTCACAGAGCGCCAGGGAGTTTGCCGTGATTTCCAGCATCTGGCGATTACGTTTTGCCGGGCGCTGGGGATACCGGCGCGCTACGCCGCCGGCTATCTGGGCGACATCGGGGTCATTGTTGCGCCGTCGCCTATGGATTTCAGCGCGTGGTTCGAGGTGTATCTGGAGAATCGCTGGTGGACCTTCGATGCACGCCACAACATGCCGAGGATCGGGCGGGTCCTTTTGGCGACGGGCCGCGATGCGGCGGACGTGGCCTTCTTCACGTCGTTCGGGGCTGCCAATCTGAAGAACTTCACGGTGATTTCGGATGAGATTACCGACGCTTCGGCGGCCCAATCTGCGACGAAACCGTAAGCAGACGGGCGAGCCGCCCCCGGCGTATACTTGGCCCTCCCTCAAAGAACCATAATTACGACTTTTCGAAAGGGGGCATTCGAATGCCCAGTTATCTTGTGCAAGTGGCGTATACAACCGAGGCGGTTGCCGCTTTGATCGCGAAACCGCACGACCGCTCCGAGGCCATCGCAAAGGTGGTGGAGAAGCTCGGCGGCAAGCCCGGAAAGCTGTATCTCTCGTTTGGCGAGTACGACATTGTCGGCATTTATGAGATGCCTGACAACGTAGGCGCAGCGGCATTCGCCCTGGCCATCGCCGCGGGCGGCGCCTGCAAAAGCGTCAAGACCACTCCGCTGATGACCGGCGAGGAAGGAATCGCCGCGCTGAAGAAGGCGGGAGGTTCAGGCTACAAGCCTGTAACAAAGAAGTAGCTGCTGTTGAGTCGGACGGGCGCCTGGGGCTGCGGGGAGCAAGCGGAGCTAGTGCTTCCCTGCCCCGGCGCTCTCCAGTTTTGCTTCGGCCTCCGCCATGACTTCGTTGGCGTGGGCGTACTTGCCGGGATCTTCGCCAGCCTCGTTCCAGAGTTGCTGGCCGCGCTGGAGCTGCTCCTGAGCCGCGCCGGTATCGATCTCCTCGGGCTTCTGCGCACTCTCGGCAAGGATGGTCACTCGATCGGGCAGCACTTCTACAAATCCGCGAGCGACGCTATATCTCTGATCGCCTGCTTCGCCGCCGTGCAGGCGCACTTCGCCGGCTCCGATTTCGGAGAGCAGCGGAGCGTGCCCGTAGAGCACCTCGAAGTAGCCGTTCTTGCCGGGGACTTCTACGGCGTCCGCGGTCTGATCGACGAGGATGCGGTCGGGAGTGACGAGCCGGACTTTCAGCGAGTTCGGGAGCTGCTCAGCCATGTTATTTCGTTGACGCTTTCAGTTTCTCGGCCTCGACCAGCACTTCTTCGATGGTGCCGCGCATGTAGAAGGCCTGCTCGGGCACGTCGTCGTGCTTGCCCTCGATGACTTCCTTGAAGCTGCGGACGGTGTCGGCGATTTTGCAGTACTTGCCGGGGATGCCGGTGAACTGCTCCGCCACGTGGAAGGGCTGCGAGAGGAATTTCTGCACTTTACGCGCGCGTGTAACGGTGATCTTGTCCTCTTCGGAAAGCTCGTCGATACCGAGGATGGCGATGATGTCCTGGAGATCTTTGTAACGCTGCAGAATGCGCTTCACACCCTGGGCGACGTCGTAGTGCTCCTGGCCAACCACGCGCTCCGTCAGGATGCGCGAGGTCGACGCGAGTGGATCGACGGCGGGATAGATGCCGAGTTCCGACAGCGGTCGCGAAAGCACTGTGGTGGCGTCGAGGTGAGCGAAGGTTGTCGCAGGGGCCGGGTCGGTGAGGTCGTCGGCGGGGACGTAAACGGCCTGCACGGAGGTGACGGAGCCGCGCTTGGTCGAAGTGATGCGCTCCTGCAGCTCGCCCATTTCCGTGGCGAGGTTCGGCTGGTAGCCGACGGCGGATGGCATGCGGCCGAGGAGTGTCGAGACTTCGGAGCCGGCCTGGGTGAAGCGGAAGATGTTGTCGATGAAGAGCAGCGTGTCGGCGCCTTCTTCGTCGCGGAAGAACTCGGCGACGGTGAGGCCGGTGAGCGCAACCCGCAGTCGCGCTCCGGGCGGCTCGGTCATCTGGCCGTAGATGAGCGCGGCCTTTGATTTCGATGGGTCCTTGAGGTTGATGACGCCGGACTCCTGCATTTCGAGCCAAAGGTCGTTGCCCTCGCGGGTACGCTCGCCGACGCCGGCGAAAACGGAGAAGCCGCCGTGCTGGGAGGCGACGT
>PMUI01000102.1 GCA_003166955.1 Acidobacterium sp. | reverse complement strand
GCCTGCTCCATTTTTGGCGAAGAAGGGGTCGACGGGTTTGAGGAGCCAGGATTTCCAGCCGGTGACCATCTGCGAGACGTGGGCGTCGAGGCGGGCGGTGCCGCTGAAGTCGAGGGTCTGGCCTTTGATGTCGTAGACGCCCTGCATGACGATGTCGGCGCCAGGGACGCGGAAGTTGAGAGCGGAGATGGTGATTTTGCTGTCGCCGAAGAGGAAGTTGCCGCGCATTTCTGAGGCGATGTCGGCGGTGATGGGGGCCTGGTCCTGGTTCTGATTTTGATCCTGATCGGACGCGCCGTTTTGTGATGGGCTGTTTTTGGCCGGGGCGTTTTGGGGCGGCTGGTTCTTCGCGTTCTTCATGGCCTGGCCTTCGTCATTGGCCTGCTGCGCTTTGCCCTGGCCGCGGAGGCTGAGCTCGTCGACTTTGCTCTGGATGGTGTCGCTGGTGAAGTGGGCGCCGGTGAGGTCGAAGGTGCCGTCGAGGCGGAGCTTGTCGGTGACGGCGGCGGGGCCGGGGGGTAGATCGAATTTGGCGTGGACCTGGATGTCGCCGGTCATGAGGGGCTGGTCGGATTTGACGGCGAGCTGGAGCATGTCCTGAATGCGGCCGGGGTCGACCGTGACGTTGAGGCGGACGTCGCGGCCCTGGACGCCGGCGACGTGGACGACCTTGCCCTGCGCAATGATGTGGGTGTGGAGTAGCCAGGCATCGACGGGCTGCAGGTAGGTGTCGCCATTGGTGCCGTCGACGATGGCGTGGAAGGTGGTGTTGAGGGGGACGGGGCGTTTGGCGATGTCGAGACGGAAGTCAGGGGTGGTGGTGGTGCCGTCGACGACGATTTTGTTGAGCTGGCCCTGGTAGCTGCCGTCGGAGGAGAGCATGCCGCCGATGCCTTTGATGGTGCTGAGGTCGGCGTTGCGGAAGGTGTAGCGGCCGTCGACGGGGGTGGCGCCAGGGTCGTGCGCGTTGAAGGGGCCGAAGTTGCCGGTGGAATCGATGTCGCCGGTGGGGCGCGGATTGACGAGGATGGCGTGGAAGCGCATGGGCTGGCCGGCGGCGACGGAGCGGAGCTGGACCTTGCTGATGAGGAAGTCGAGGGGGAGCTTGCCGGGCTTGCCGTTTTCGATGACGAGGTCGGCGCGGTCGACGTCGATTTCGTTGACGAGGATTTCGATTTTGCCATTGCTCGCGTCGACGCCGGGCTTCGGGGCCTGGTTCATCTTCGGCATGTTGGCGCGCTGATCTTTGGGCGGGAGATGGATGTTGAGGCCGGTGACCTGGACGTGGTTGACGATGATGGGAGAGTGGAGGAGCTGATGCCAGTCGAAGATGCGGAAGGAGAAGCGGTCGACGGCAATCATGGGGTCGTTGCCGTCGAGGTGGTTGGGGTAGAGCTTGAGGCCTGCGCCGGAGACCTCGAAGCCGCCGACAAAAGTGGCGTGGAACTGGTCGAGCTCGACGCGGCTGTCGAAGCGGGTGCTGAGGGTTTCAACGACTTTGGCTTTGAGCATGGGGCCGGCGCGATGGAGATAGATGTTGCCGGCGATGAGGGCGGCGATGGCGAGGATGAGGAGGATGGAGGTGGTCCAGAGAAGGGCGATGGTGAGGGGATGATGACGGCGGCGGCGCTGGACGGGCGGGGTTACGGGTTCGTTGACGTGCGTGCTCAAAATGATCGCCTTTTCTGATTGTGAACCTGGATTGGTCTCTTTGGTTAGAGACGGATGGAGTCGGTGAGGCTGCACGGCGCGGGAGGGAAACTGGGTTTATTCTCAAGGCGCGAGTCAAGGTAGGGGCGCCATGGCTGCGAACGAGACGGGACAGCGAGTGGTGGTGGGTCTGGGTGAGTTGCTGTGGGATTTGTTGCCGGAGGGAGCGCGGCTGGGCGGAGCGCCGGCGAATTTTGCGGTGATGGCGGGGCGGCTGGGGAATCGGGCGGTGGTGGCGAGCCGCGTGGGGACGGACGAGCTGGGCGCGCAGGCGCAGGCGGAGCTGGAGGGCCTGCCGGTTGAGTGCGGATTTCTGCAGTCGGACGCGGAATTTGCAACCGGGACGGTTACAGTTACGCTGCGAGACGGGGAGCCGGAGTATACGATTCATGAGCCGGTGGCGTGGGACCGGCTGGCGTTGACGCCGGAGTGGCGGGAGCTGGCGCGGGAGGCAGATGCTGTCTGCTTTGGAACGTTGGCGCAGCGCGCGGAGGTGTCGCGGGAGACGATTCTGGGGTTTCTCGACGCGACGCGGCGGGAGTGCGTGCGGGTTTTCGATGTGAATCTGCGTGCGCCGTTCTGGTCGGGCGAGTTGCTGCGGGGTTCGCTGGGACGAGCGACGATCCTAAAGCTGAATGCGGGGGAACTGCGGCAAGTGCTGATGGGGACGGGCGTGTGTCCTTACCCGACGGAGGCGAAGCACGACGACGAGATGTTGCGTGGGGCGCGGCGCCTGCTGGAGCGGTATCCGGTGGAGATGGTGTGCATCACGCTGGGGGGGCAGGGAAGTTTGCTGGTGACGCGGCGGGAGCATCATCGGCACCACGGGCTGGCGGCGACGGTGAAGGACACGGTGGGCGCGGGCGATGCGTTCACGGCGGCACTGACGCACTACTATCTGGAGGGCGCGCCGCTGGCGGTGATGAACGAGGCGGGGAATCGGTGGGGTGCGTGGGTGGCTTCGCAGGCGGGCGGGATGCCGCCGTTGGGGGCGGAGACTCTGGAGCGGGTGACGGCGGAGATTGGGGCTCGGAGGCGTTGAGTTGAGCTGAGATTGCTTCGATGGCCTGGTTGTTTGGTTTTCGAAACCGAAATGCAGGTCCTTCGACTCGCGCCTTAATTGTTTGTTGCGCCAAAAGCGGCGCAACGAATTTGGCGGCTTCGCTCAGGATGACAGAGGTTTTTCTTTTCCGAAGGGCTGTGGTGATTCGGGCGGAGAACCGCATGCTGAGGGGCTTGACAGGCAACTGTTTGGTTCGGTAGAGTAGCATACCAACTGGTTGGTATGATAATGATGGCGACTCAAACCCAACACGAATCGAAGCGGAAGTTGCTGGATGCCGCGCTGCATGTGATTCGGGCCAAAGGGTATACGGCCACGCGGGTGGAGGACATTTGCGAGGAGGCCGGGCTGACGAAGGGGAGCTTTTTCCATCATTTCAGGAGCAAGGAAGAGCTGGCGCTGGCGGCGGCGGAGTACTGGAACCTGATGACGGGGCAGCTGTTTCGGGGGGCTGCTTATCATACGGCGTCCGATCCGGTGGATCGGTTGCTGGCCTATGTCGATTTTCGGAAGGAGCTGCTGAAGGGGGAGCTGCCCGAGTTCACGTGCCTGGTGGGGACGATGGTGCAGGAGGTGTACGAGACGCATCCGCACCTGCGTGAGGCGTGCGAGGGGAGCATTTGGGGACACGCGGCGACGCTGGAGCCGGACATCGCGGAGGCGATGCGGGTGCATGGCGTGAAGGGCGAGTGGACGGCGCGGAGTCTGGCGCTCCACACGCAGGCGGTGATTCAGGGCTCCTTCATTCTGGCCAAGGCGCACGGCGGGCCGGAGGTGGCCGCGGAGTCGATCGATCATCTGCGGCGGTATCTGGAAGGGCTGTTCGAGCGGGAAGCGGGAAGCAGGAAGCGGGAAGCGAAACCAACCCAGGAGGAATTGCAATGACAGCTACAGCCGAGAAACCTTTGAACCTGACCACGACGCCGGAGATGGTCCAGTGGCCCGAGACGCACTATGTGTTCATCGAGAAGGTGGGACCTATCCCGACCAACGCGCCGCAGGCGTGGAATGCGATGCATCCGCTGGTGCCGGCGATTGCAAAGAACAACCAGGTGACCGGGTATATGAGCCTGTACGACATGGACAGGCAGATTTATCGAGCGGGCGTTTCGATTGCGGCGGAGCCGAAGGAGTTGCCGGAGGGCGTGCGGTACGAGAAGTTCGCGGGCGGCAAGTGCGCGAGGTTCGTGTTGACGGGGCCGTTCACGCTGCTTCCGGATGCGACGGGACGCACGGTGGAGCGGGTTCGCGAACTGAAGCTGCCCGTGCGCGCGGGTTTCAACATTGAGAACTACGTGGATGATCCGCGGGTGACGCCGGAGGATCAGCTGCGGACGGAGATTTTGTTTCCGGTGGAGTAGGGGCGAGGGAATCAACGGTGGATGAGGTCGCGCTGCGCGCGACACCCCCATCTGCCAACAACCGGAAGACCGTTCGACGCGTGCCTCGCTTCGCTCGGGGCTTGCTCAGGGCGGGTTGTGGGGCACCCAGATTCAACAAAGGAGAAGAGTATGGCGACCGCAACGATGCTGAATACGACGCAGGACGCGATCCAGAAAGACAAGGCCGATGTTCTGGAGCTGATTGCCGGGATGGCGAAGGCCCGGTACGAGAAGAACGCACGAGCGATCGCGGCGCCGTATGCGCAGGGCGCGACGATCTACAGCCTGGCGCCGTCGCTGGTCCATTGGGGGATCGATGTGAATGAGACGCAGGCGTGGCTCGACACGTGGGCAACACCGATCACGATTGAGCCGCGGGACTTCACCGTGACGATCGCCCGAGACACCGCGTTCGCGTATGGGTACATGCGGATGCAGGGCCGGAAGAAGGGTGCGGATCACGATGTGAACTTCTGGATGCGGGAGACGCTGTGTCTGGAGCGGGACGGCGGCGGGTGGAAGATCGTGCACGAGCACACGTCGGTGCCATTCTATATGGATGCGACGACGCGGCCAGCATTTGATCTGGCGCCTTGAAGGGGCCTATCAGGATTGGGGGGCCAGGGGCTTTGGCTCGCCGGGCCGAAGCCCGCGTTGTTTTGGGAAGCCTTATGGCCAGGCTGAGCAGCCTGCGGAAAGGTGCCCCGGGCGGAGTTCAAGCCGTCTTTTTCCCAAAAATGGTACAAGACAGTACTTTCGAATGAACCCAGAGTCGATTCGCGTTGACGTTCGGGTGGCAGGGGATTCTGCTTCTTGCTATGGGGTGAACCTGGCCGCCTCGACGTTGTGTGTGTGTGTTTTTTTTTGGCAGGCTGTAAACCCCTCTCTCTTTGTGCGGTGCACGCCCCATGGCGCGCCGGTGGTGGGGCGGCGCGATGGGCGGACTGCAGATTTCGGAGGCCGATGTTTCCAGGCGGAATAGAATGGCAGTGGTCTCGGAGGCGCGGTGAAGCTGAACCTCGGCACGCTGGCGGTGGTGCTGGTCGCGGTGGTGGCGTTTACGTGGTTTGCGCGGGGTGAGCCGTGGACGCCGTGGCGCATTGCAGGTTTCGCCATCGTGATTCCGTCGCTGGTGCTGTTCGTCGTGGCGCGGGTGAAGCTGGGGAGCGCGTTCAGTGTGCAGGCGAAGGCGACGTCGCTGGTGACGGCGGGGATTTATTCGCGCATCCGGAATCCGATTTATGTTTTTGGGGCGCTGCTTATCGCGGGAGTGATTCTCTGCGCGCATCGGCCGTGGTGGCTGCTGATGTTCGCGGTCCTGATCCCTTTGCAAATTTATCGGACGCGGAAAGAGGAGCAGGTGCTCGCGGAGAAGTTCGGGGACGCGTATCTGGAATACAAGCGGAAGACGTGGTTCTGAGACAGGCTGACGCGGAGGGTGATGACGCATATTTCGACATCGCAGGAGAGGCGGG
Organism: Acidobacterium sp.; assembly: GCA_003166955.1. Taxonomy (GTDB): domain Bacteria; phylum Acidobacteriota; class Terriglobia; order Terriglobales; family Acidobacteriaceae; genus Palsa-343. The sequence continues at coordinate 8,056 of PMUI01000102.1, read as the reverse complement.
CGCTGGGGCAGGCTCGGCGCAAGCAGGTGAGGCGGCAGGATCACGCGCACTGGGACGGGAAGCTGCGGCAGCATGATCCGTTGAAACTGGTGGCCGAGTCAATGCGGGGGCGGGTGCCATCGCTGGTGACGCTGAAGTACGAGCGGATGCTCGAGTCGGCGTTTGGGTTCTTTCGCGGAGCGGTGCCGGTGATGGCAGCGGATCTGGCGCTGCTGCCGCATACCGGGATCGTGAATCAGATTTGCGGCGACGCGCATGTGCGGAATCTGGGTGCGTTTGCGGCGCCGGATGGGCGGCTGCTGTTCGACATTAACGATTTCGATGAAACGATTCGCGGGCCATTCGAGTGGGACCTGAAGCGGCTGGCGACGAGCCTGGTGCTGGCCGGGCGGGAGACCTGCGCGGCGAACGAGAGAATCAAAGACGGTGAGAAGGCAGTGCTGAAGTTTGTAGCGAGCTATCGGAAGCTGGTGGATGCGCTGGCGCGGATGCCGGTGATTGAGGTGGCGCGGTACCAGGTGCATCGGCTGCAGCGGATCACGCCGGTATCGGATGCGCTGCTGAAGGCGGAACGCGCAACGCCGCTGCACACTCTGGACGCGCTGACGGTGGAGACGAAGAAGGGGCGCGTATTCAGAAACGATCCGCCGCTGCTGTGGCGACTGACGCCGCACCAGGGGCGGCCGGTGCTGGCGGCGGTGAAGGCGTATGCGGAGAGTCTGCTGCCGGAGCGGCGGCATTTTCTGGCGCAGTACACGCCGCTCGATGTGGCGTTCAAAGTGGTGGGGACGGGGAGCGTGGGGCTGCGGGATTACCTGATCTATTTCGAGGGGAACGGACCGCGGGATCCGCTGTTTCTGCAGGTGAAGGAGGAGCCGGGGTCGGCGTATGCGCCGTACTTGCCGGGGACCTCGACGAGCACAGGCCATCAGGGATGGCGTGTGGCGGAAGGACAACGGGCGATGCAGTTCCAGTCGGATCCATTTTTGGGATGGACGACGATTGCGAATCGGGATTATCTGGTGCGGCAGCTGAACGATCACAAGGGGTCGATTGAGATTGAGGATCTGGCGGGGCAGGGGCTGATCGATTACGCGGAGATGTGCGGGGAGCTGCTGGCGCGCGGGCATGCGCGGTCGGGCGACGCGAGTTTGATTGCGGGATATTTGGGGAATGGGGAGAAGTTTGGGGAGGCGCTGGTGACGTTTGCGGAGGCTTATGCGGATCAGACGGAGCGGGACTGGAAGGCGCTGAAGAGGGCCAGGGGATAGTGCTCAGGGACTGGAGTTTGGCGTTCAGCGTTCAGAAAACTGTCGCGCTTCGCGCGATTTCCACATCTGCCACAAGCGCGCAGATGTGGGCGCCCGGCGCCGTAATTCGTCCGGAATGGCATGCTGATTTAATGCGAGAATTTCTGCATGAATGAACTGGCACTGACTTTCAATGGAGACAGCGCACACACACCGCCGTCGCATATTCTGGAAAATTTGAGCGAGGAAATGGCGCACCGCAGGATCGCGGCCGCCCCGCACTCCATCTATGCCGAGGTGTGGCATACAGCATACTGGCAGCAGGTGATGCTGGACCGGGTGCATGGCAGGGAGACGCCGTCTCCGGAGCACAACGCGATGAGTTTTCCCGATGAGGCTGCGGTGCAGGCCGAAGGGTGGGCGGATCTGTGTGCGCGTTTTTTGCGCGGCGCGGCGGAAGCAGCCGCGATTGCGGGCGAGGATGAAGAAAAGCTGCAAAAGGCAGTGCGGTGTCCTGCACCGTGGAATCCGGCGCGAAGTATGACGGTGCGGGAGCAGCTGGAGAGCTTCGCCGCCCACAATGCGTATCATCTGGGACGAGTGGTGCTGCTGCGGCAGATGATGGGGAGCTGGCCTCCGCCTTCGGGGGGACTTACGTGGTGAGGATTGTTCAGGCGAGAGAAAACAACCGCAGGTGCCGTTCGATGCTTTGTTCGCGCTCAGAGGGAACCGCAGGTCCTTCGACTCGCGGCTGAACTGTTTGTCGCGCGGAAGGCGCGCGACGTATTTCGATGCTGCGCTCAGGATGACAGTGTTTTCTTTTCGGGTGAGATTTGTGGTTGAGGAGGGTCGATGAAGAAGCGCGGATTTTTGTTGGCGGGATTGGTTGGTGCGGGTGCGATCCTCTCTTTGGTTCTTGCGGCGCAGGTGAGCGGAGTTGCGGATGCGACGGCGTCAACCGACGATGAAGCGCGAGGCAAGGCGTGGTGGGCGCATGTGCAGGTGCTCGCCGATGACTCGATGAAGGGGCGGCTGACGGGGAGTCCCGAATATTTGCGGGCGGCGGGGTATGTGGTGCGGCGGTTTAAGGAGTATGGGCTGGCTCCGGCGGGTGTGGGCGGGAGTTATTACCAGCCTGTGCACTTTATCGAGCAGTGGGTGAATGCGGGGAAGTCGTCAATCGGACTTGTGGCGGATGGACAGGCGCAGCCGCTGGTGTTGGGCCAGGATGCGGTGTTGAGTTCGCGGTCGCCCGAGCCGCAGACGGTGGATGCGGGGCTGGTGTTTCTGGGGTATGGGCTGCATCTGCCGGAGTCGGGGTATGACGACTTTAATTCTGGTGAAGTGCCGGGGGCTTTGCTGCGCGGCAAGATTGTGGTGGTGATCAACGGCGGACCGGCGGAGTTGCCGGGCGCGCTGAAGTCGTTTGCGCGGACGTCGCCGATGCGGAGAGCGATGGCGGATGCGGGCGTGGTGGGGATCGTGTCGATTCCGACGCCGAAATCGATGGACTTTGGGTGGGATCGGGTGGCGTCGAGCGCGTCGCAGCCGGGGATGTGGCTGGCTCCGGAGGCGGGCGATGCGGAGGTGGCGCGACGGCATCCAGCGCTGGGGGACGATCACAGCCCGATGTTTGCGGCGACGTTCAATCCCGCGCAGGCGGAGAAGTTGTTTGCGGGGACGGGGCATTCGTTCGCAGAGATGTTGACGCTGGCGGATGCACAGAAGCCGCTGCCGCGGTTCGATCTGAAGAAGCGGCTGACGGCGACGGTTGTGACGGAAAGAGACGCTGTCGTTTCGCCGAATTTGGTGGCGAAGCTGGAGGGGTCGGATCCGGAGGCGGGGTTTGTGGCGGTGTCGGCGCACCTCGATCATTTGGGAGTGGGTGAACCGATTCATGGGAAGACGATTTACAACGGCGCGATGGATGATGCGTCAGGCGTGGCGACGGTGCTGGAGACGGCGCGGATGTTGGGGGCCGATGCGGAGAAGGGAGTTCGGCCACGGCGCGGCGTGCTGTTCGTGATTTTTACGGCGGAGGAGAAGGGGCTGCTCGGCTCCAGGTATTTTGCGGGGCATCCTACGGTGCCGGCTGCGGCGATCAAAGCGGACTTGAACCTCGACATGTTCCTGCCGCTGTTTGCGCTGAAGAAGCTGCATGTGCAGGGGCTGGAGCAGTCGACGCTGGCGGATGATGCGCGGAAGGTGGGGGCTGCGCACGGGATTGTGATTGCGGGGGATCCGGAGCCGGATCGGAATTCCTTCGTCAGGACGGATCAATACAGTTTTGTGCAGGCGGGAGTGCCGGCCCTGGCGATGAAGTTTGGCTGGGAGGCGGGGTCGCCGGAGTATCACGCGTGGCGGAACTGGCTGGCGGAGCGGTATCACTCGACGCAGGACGATTTGAGCCAGCCGGTGGATTTGGTGGCGGCGGCGCAGTTCAATGCGTTTTTTGCGGATCTGGTGCGGGCGGTGGCGGATGATCCGGCTACTCCGCATTATCTGGAATCGAGTTTCTTTCGGAGGTTTGAGACGGGGCAGTGAGGGATTGATGAGGCGACGGGATTTTTTGAGTTCGGGACTGGCCGCTTCGGCGCTCGCGCTGGCTGGCGATGCGCAGACGTCGGCGACGGCTGCTGGAGGGAAGGGGCGGCAGTATTATGCGCTGCGGAAATATTTTCTTCGGCAGGGGCCGCAGGTTGCGTTGGCGGAGAAGTATGTTGCGACGGCGCTGATTCCGGCTTTGAATCGGATGGGGATTGCGCCGGTGGGGGCTTTCAATTTGGCGATTGGGCCGGAGACGCCCACGCTCTATTTGCTGCTGCCGTGCGAAAACCTTGAGACGCTGTTGAATGCGGACCTGCGCTTGCGGACGGACCAGGAATTCTTAGCGGCGGCGGATGCTTTCTGGAATGCTCCGGCTGCGAGCCCGGCGTTTGAGCGGGTGGAGAGCACATTGCTGATTGCGTTTGAAGGGTGGCCGCAATTGACGGTGCCTCCGTCGACGGCGACGAAAGGGAAGCGTGTTTTTCAACTGCGGACGTATGAGAGCGCGAGCGATCGGGATCATGTGCGAAAGGTGCAGATGTTCCACGCTGGCGAGTTTGAGATTTTTCGGAAGGTCGGATTCTGGAATGTGTTTTTCGGCGACGCGCTGATTGGGCCTCGGTTGCCGCACTTGACGTACATGCTGAGCTTTCCCGACCTGAACCAGATGAACGATCTGTGGGGGGCGTTCCACGACGATCCGGATTGGAAGAAGCTGAACACCGTGGCGGATTACAACTTTGAGCCGATTGTGAGCAGCATTACGAACCTGGTGCTGACTCCGGCGGCTTATTCGCAGATTTGAGCGATGGCGGAGCGCGGCAAATCCGGAGTGGGTACGGCGGCGCGAGCGCCTGCGGGATATTCCGGCACTCCTTTGGCGAAGAAGCTCGGAGTCAAGGATGGGCAATTGACGTGGCGATCGAAGATGCCGGCGAGCGTTGCGGAGGAGATCGCGGAGTATGGCGTCTCGCCGCAACTGGTGAAGGTTCCGCGGGCAGGGCTCGCGATGGCTCATGTTTTCGTGACAAGCAAGCGCGAGTTGGCCGAGCATCTGTCGCGGTTGCGGGAAGTACTGGCTTCGGATGGCGTCGTGTGGGTTTCGTGGCCTAAGAAGGCTTCCGTGGTGGCGACCGATGTTACGGAGGATGGGGTGCGGGAGGTTTGTTTGCCGATGGGGCTGGTCGACATTAAGGTTTGCGCGGTGGATGCGGTGTGGTCCGGGTTGAAGATGGTGATTCGGAAGTCGGAGCGGAAGTAGACGCTTTGCGCCACGCCCGGCATTCCCGGATTGGGAGAGTCTGCCGATGACGTTCGTACTGTATGGTGCCTCGGATTTCCTTTCTTCGAGTTGTGCAAAGACCTAAGCTGAAGACGTGGGAAAGCTCTGCTCGCGCGACGCCGCGAACAGAGCTTTTCTGCTTTGTGCGCTGCGCGAGCGGATGAGGCTCGTCGTAAGTGATGGCTTTGCCATCACCTGGATCAAATGGCCCCGAAGGCCCTAAGCGCAAGTAGCTGCGAATCAATCAGATAGTCAAAAGGTTGATCCTTCTGCGGGATCGGCTGCTTTTTGTGCCTCGAGTCGGCGTCGACGTTGCTTCGCAGAGATGGATTGGAGGATGAGGCGGAGGCAGGAGCTCGTAGCAAGTGATGGTTTTGCCATCATCTGCATCAAATGGGCCCGAAGGCCCTAAGCGCAAGTAGCTGCAAATCAATCAGGTAGTCAAAAGGTTGATCCTTCGGGAGGCCCGACTATTTTCGCGCTGCCGGACGGCGGGGGCGTTGCTTCGCTGATATGGATTTGATAATGAGGTGGCGGGGTTGGGTGGGGTCGATGGGTTTGGTGGCGAGTTCGAGGGCCTGGGCTATGAGGTCCTGGACGGCGGGTGTGTCGAGGAGGGCGGGCGATTTGAGGACGATGTGGCGGGCTTGTTTGCCGCTGCCGGCGAGGAGGCCCTCTGGATCGCGGAGGCGGGTGCCGCTCTGGAGGAGGAAGAGGCTGACCCAGCGGGGGAAGAGCGCGATGGAGAAGATGGCATCGGAGGCGCGCTCGGTGGGGCCGAAACCGATGGCGAGGGCGTTGTAGTTGTCGTAGACGAGTTCGTTTGCTCCCGGAAGACGGGCGCGCATTTTGCGCAACGCTGTGCGGGCCTGGGCTGCGACTTCGGGGGTGAACTTGTCGAGGAATCGATCCAACTGGGCGGCGGCGTCCAGTTGCGCGGCGGGAGATTTTTTCCGGGCGGACTTTTTCTTCGCGGCGCTGGTGGAGGGTCTCTCTTTTGGAGGTGCGGCCTTGCGCGGAGGCATGGTGGACCTATCGTAGCAGCGTGCTCGCGACCGGCCGGCACTCCGGTTTTGAGATTTGACTGCCTTATCTGGGTGCGCGGGGCGTGCGGATATCGAAGCTGTAGACGGCGCTGTAGGAGAAGAGTGGGTAGATCTGGATGCTATTGAGGGATTGGCGGAGCTTGGTGAGGCGGGTTTGGACGGCGTTGTTGAACTGGATGGCGACGGGATTGGAGGCGTCGCTGACGTTGCCACACTGAGTTTCTTTCTGGTCGAGGCAGGCCCAGCCGTCCATGTTGAGGTTGACGGTGGGCGGGCCGGTGAAGGCGACGCCGAACTCGGAGGGGAAGGACCAGTGGCGCTCGGAGCGGGGGATGAATCGGCCAAAGCCGCCCGAGAGGGTGAGGGCCGGATTGTGGGTGTGGATGCCGAGGAGGCCGGAGCCGGTGATCGGGGCAGCACCGGGGACTTTGGTGGGATCGGCGGAGTAGAAGGTCTGGCCGTTGAGCTTGAAGCTGGTGCCGGAGGCGATGCGGGTGGTGCCGGCGATCTGGTTGCCGTTGAGGAAGAGCGCGCCGGCGCTGAAGCGCCAGACGCTGCGGAAGGGGTACCAGTCAAAAGCGGCGGCAGTGGAGCGGAGACGCAGACTGGCGTTGACGTTGACGTTGGAGAGCTCGAAGCGGCCGCTCGAGTAGCTGAAGAAATTCTGCATGAGGCGGGCGTCGAAGACGGTATTGAGGAGGAGTGCGCCCTTGACGCCGATGCCGAGGGGGGAGACGTCGCCGCCGATGCCGACGCGGGAGAAGGGCAGGTAGAAGAAGTTGGTGGGGTAGGGCTCGACGGGGTGGTCGGCGGGAAGGGAGGCGGGCGTGGCGGGGTCGGGAGCTGAAGGGAGGGCTGGAGTGCTGTTGGTTGTGGGAGCGGAGGCGAGGGAGGGGGACGACAGACTTGACGGAGGCAGCGGGGCAGACTGGGTGCGGGCGGGCGGGGCGGCAGCGAGGAGCAGGAGCGCGGCGCCGATGGGGGGAGAGAGGGCCCGGATGAACAAATTGTTCAAGAGAGCGCTCCTGCACTCGAGAAAAAGTAGTGCAGGTTGGATGCTTGTTTTGGAGAAAGGAGAGTCGGAAATCCAGGGATTTTACACGGGGGTAACAGAAGGGGTCGGGGATGGTTGGGAGAGGAGTGCAGACGCGGAAAAGCCCGCTCCGGGGTGGGTGGAGCGGGCTCTCGAGAGCAGCAAGGGGTAGTTGCCGCAAAGAATTATGCCGGCGATCACCTAATCTCCCACACACTTTCGCGTGCAGTACCATCGGCCCAACGAGGCTTAACTTCCGTGTTCGGGATGGGAACGGGTGGGACCCTCGCGGTATGGTCACCGGCAAACCTGAGGCGTTTCGCGGGCGTTTCAAGCCCGTCAGCCGAAATCCTGGCGCTTGCGCGAAAGATCTCGACGCCTGAAGTCGAGCGACGCCTGGCGGGTGGTTTCTCCCGCAGCCGATGGGTCCGGACAGTTTCTTCTTCGGACCGCTGTCGGCAGACTGGCGTCACAACTTAGCTGACCGGGAGACTGTGCTCCCGGATCAGGATACGAAAATCGATTGGATACAAGGCGTGTTGAGCGCCTGGGCAGAGCTGCTTGCGTCAATCGATCGACGCTGAGCAGGACTGCGCAGAGTTAATTCTATGATTAAGCCGAACGGGCGATTAGTACTGGTCAGCTGCACGCATTACTGCGCTTTCACCTCCAGCCTATCAACCAGGTGGTCTTCCTGGGCCCTTCGGGGAGATCTCATCTTGGGGCGTGCTTCCCGCTTATATGCATTCAGCGGTTATCACAACCGAACTTCGCTACCCAGCCGTGCCATTGGCATGACAACTGGAACACAAGAGGTTCGTCCATCCCGGTCCTCTCGTACTAAGGACAGCCCCCCGCAAATCTCCTACGCCCACAGCAGATAGGGACCGAACTGTCT
>PMUI01000108.1 GCA_003166955.1 Acidobacterium sp. | reverse complement strand
TTTTTCGGGGGCACGTCACCTCCTTCCTCTTTTTGTTCTGGCGGTTTCCATTTCGGGCCTGTTTGCTCAGCCGGCGCGGCATGGGTTCGTGCATGCGCATGCGGAGGAGCTGGTGGATGGGGGTGGGCAGCCGGTGTTTCTGCGGGGGATCAATTTGGGGAATTGGTTTGAGGTGGAGGGGTACATGTTCCACTTCGACGGTGGGCCTCAGTCGCCGCGGGAGATTGAGGATCTGACCAGGGAGTTGCTGGGGCCGGCGAAGGCTGAGGAGTTTTGGCGGCAGTGGCGGGCGCATTACATCACCGAGGCGGACATCGATCAGATTGCGAAGATGGGGTTCAATTCGGTGCGCGTGCCGCTGCACTGGAAGTTCTTCACGAGCGACGATGCGGAGGGGTTCAAGCTGGTCGATCAGCTGGTGGAGTGGGCGCGGAAGGATGGGATCTACGTGATCCTCGACATGCATTGCGCGCCGGGCGGGCAGACGGGATCGAATATCGACGACAGCTGGGGTTATCCGTGGCTCTACTCCAGCCAGGAGGCGCAGGACGAGACGGTGGCGGTGTGGAAGAGGATTGCGGCGCGCTACAAAAACAATTCGACGGTGCTGGGGTACGACCTGCTGAACGAGCCGCTGCCGCAGTGGGAGAAGCTGCAGGTGTTCAAGCGCGAGCTGCTGCCGGTGTACATGAAGATCGCGGCGGGGATTCGGCAGGTGGATAAGAACCATGTGCTGATTCTGGGCGGGGCGCACTGGGATACGGACTTTGGGGTGTTCAGCGGGACGTTCGATTCGAACATGATGTTCACGTTTCACAAATACTGGACGGCAACGACAGACAAGAGCGTGATCCAGGAGTATCTGGATTTTCGGCACCAGCACCATGTGCCGGTGTGGCTGGGCGAGTCGGGGGAGAACAAGGATGCGTGGGTGGAGGGTTTCAGGAAGACGCTGGAGGAGAACGGCGTGGGGTGGGCGTTCTGGACGTATAAGCGGATGGACGCGACGGCGTGCGTGGTGACGTTCGATCGGCCGGCACACTGGGACGAGATTGTGGCATTCGCGAAGTTGTCGCGCGGGACGGGCGAGGTGGAGAAGCGGCTGGCGGCTCGGCCTTCGCAGGGAGATATTGATGCGGCTTTTGCGGATTTGCTGGGGAAGATTCAGTTTGCCGGGGAGAGGGTGAATCCTGGGTATTTGTCGGCGCTGGGAATGCAGGCAGCAGGCACCAGGCAGTAGGCCCAGCGTTCGGCGTTCGGAAAAGAGCTGCGTGCAGTTATTGGGTGTCAGCGGTCAACCGACAGCGAGGCGCCGTGAAGCCCGGGGCTCGGGACCGAGGCGGACGACTTCGGCGTCGAAATATTCGCGGACGTGCCTCGCGAGCGCGGCGAACCAATGTTCGATGTGAAGGGTGGTGGGGTGGGGCAGGTCCAGGTGGCGGTGGATACGGAGGGTTTCCCGTTGTCCCAGGGGCATTGGAGTTTTTGCGCGTTTGCTGGGGGAGAGAGCGAGGAGAGTGAGGGCGACGATTCGCAATCTGGATCAGTCCTGATCGCATGAAGACAACGTGTAGCCAAAGTCCGAACCATTCCATCGCATGAAGGCAAGAGGATAGTTAGGGTCCGAAACATCCCACCCTGCTCGCGCGGAAAAACGCCGCGCGCCCAGGATGGGGCACCCGGATTGTTCACCCGTCATGGGGTCACGAACTACCCCACCCTGGCGCGCGAAAGGCCGCGCACCAGAATGGGGCACCCCGGATTGTTGGGGAACCCCGTTCGTCGTGACTCGGCTAAGACTGTTCGATTCTGAACAGGGGAACGCGATTACGGACAATGAAGGCGTTGAGGGAGAGGCCAAGCGGTCGTATTTTCATCAGTTTATGACCGTCGGAGACTGGTGGGCAGCATGCACCTATATAGATGAGTCAGATCCGAAGGGATCCGATGCTGATATCGACCACCGATACGAAAAGTGATCCGAAAAGCGGGAGGCGCTTGTGTTGGCTGAACTGAGGCAGGCGGTACGGCAGTTGCGGAAGGCGCCGGGGTTTACGGCGACGGTGGTGCTGACGCTGGCCATTGGGATTGGGGCGACGACGGCGATCTTCACGCTGGTGTATGACGCGATGCTGCGGCCGTTGCCGCTGGCGCATCCTGAGCAACTGGTGACGGTGCAGGAGAAGGTGGCGGAGTGGAGCGACATGTACCCGACGCTGCCGGTGAGCGCGAATCACTTCACGTTCTGGAAGCAGCACAGCAAGAGCTTTGCGGCGATGGCGGCGATGGCGGAATACCAGTTGCCGCTGGGTACGACTGGGCGTCCGATGCAGGTGAACGTGCTGGACGCGACGGCGGGAATTTTTTCGGTGCTGGAGGTGCAGCCGTGGCTGGGGCGCGCGTTCACGGAAGAAGAAGCGCAGCCTGGGCATGAGCACGTGGCGGTGCTGACGTACGACTTGTGGCGGGAACAGTTCGGCGGGGATCGAGGAATTGTGGGGCGGACGATTCCGCTGAATGGGTTTCCGTACACGGTGGTGGGGGTGATGCCGGAGTCGTTCCACATGCCGCCGACGGAGACGTTTGGCGCCTCTGATTCCGGGCCGAAGGTGACGCTGGGAGCGCTGATCCCGAAGGCGTTCACGAAAGATGTGTTGGCAGAAGACATGGGGGACCTGAACTACTTTGCGCTGGCGCGGCTGAAGCCGGGCGTGACGGTGGCGGCAGCAAATGCGGAGCTGGATGCGGAACAGCATGCGATTGCGGCGAGTTTGCCCGCGGATGAGAAGGCGACGCTGTCGGCGGTGCTGACGCCGTGGCAGGAAGGGCTGGTGGGCACGAACCGCACGCCGCTGACGATATTGCTGGCGGCGGTGGCTGGTTTGTTGTTGGTGGGGTGCGTGAACATCGCAAATTTGTTGCTGGCGCGCGCGACCGGACAGCGGCAGCAGATGGCGGTAGCCGCAGCGCTGGGCGCGAGCCGCGCAGACATGGTCCGCATGGCGATGCGCGAGACGGTGGTGCTGGCCGGCGCGGGTTGCGGGTTGGGAATTCTGCTGGCGATGGCAATTGTGCCGGCCATGCAGCGATATTTACCGGCGGCGCTGGATTTTCGCGGGCCGCTCAATCTGGACTGGGCGGGCGCGGGATGCGCGTTGCTGTTGGCGATGCTGGCAACGCTGGCGGCGGGGACGGCTCCGGCGTGGATGGTTTCGCGGACGGCTCCGCAGGAGGTTCTGCACAGTGAATCGCGGCTGGCGAGCGAGTCGCGGGGAAGCAAGCGGATGCGGCGGGCGCTGGTGGGCGTCGAGGTAGCGGTGAGCGTGGCGCTGGTGCTGATGACGGGACTGGTGACGGCGAGCCTGATGAAGCTGATGCGTGTAGATCGCGGGTTCGATGCGGAGCGGACGATGACGGCGCGGGTGGAACTGCCGCAGGAGACGTATCCGGACCGGGCGCGGCGGGCGGAGTTTTATCGCGATGCGCTGGGCAAGCTGAACGCGCTGCCAAGAATGGAGCATGCGGCGCTGACATCGATTTTGCCGCTCACGGGCGATGGGTGGGGCGATCTGGCGCAGTTGCCGGGCGACACGCGGCCATGGACGCAGCTGCCGGGAGAGAGCTGGCGGTGGGTGAGTCCTGGATATTTTGAGGCGATTGATATGCGGCTGGTGGCCGGACACTTCTTCACGGCGAGCGAGTGGGGGAAAAACGACGCTGTGATCACCGAGAAGACGGCGAAGACTCTGTGGGCGGGAAGGGATCCGATCGGGCAGAAGTTTTCGCGGAGCGGCAATGAAGAGTTCACGGTGGTGGGGGTGGTGGCGGATGCGCGCACGGTGACGCTGGCGAAGCCGGACCCGATGATGGTTTACACGCCGTACTGGTTCCGCGCGGATGCAAGCGGGGAGCTGGTGATGCGGACGCGGCAGGATCCGGCGACGATGGCGGAGACGATTCGGAAGACGATCTGGAGCGTGGATGCTGGAGTGCCGGTGATGGAGGTGCGGACGCTGGGCGGGGTGGTGGCGGATTCGGTGGCGAACCGGCGGTTCGAGATGGATCTGCTGCTGCTGTTCGCGGCGAGCGCGTTGCTGTTGGCGGCGCTGGGCGTGTACGGCGTGGTGACCTATTCGGTGGTGCAGCGGCAGCGGGAGATTGGGCTGCGATTGGCGCTGGGCGCGCAGCGGGCGAATATCTATCGGCTGATTCTGCGGGACGGGTTGTTGCCGGTGCTGGCAGGAGCGGCGGCGGGGATTGCGATTGCCTTTGCGTCGGCGCGGCTGGTGGCGAGTTTGCTGTATGAGGTGAGCCCGTATGATCCGGGGATTGTGGCCGGAGCGGTTTTCGTGCTGATGGTGGTGGGAACGGTGGCGTGTTTGTTGCCGGCGAGAAGGGCGGCGATGGTGGAGCCGATGGAGGCGCTGAGGAGCGAATGAGGCGCGAGCGCCTCATTTCGCTCCCAGCCGGAAGCCGGAAGCCGGAAGCGGGAAGCCAGGAGCTGGGAGCCTGGAGCGGGACAGGGATGGGAGCGGAGTTATGTTGGGGGATTTGAGATACGCGGTACGGCAGTTGAGGAAGTCGCCGG
>PMUI01000034.1 GCA_003166955.1 Acidobacterium sp. | reverse complement strand
AGCCTCCACAATTAGGGATTAGAGAACACAATGAACAGCCGGTGCGGGTGCTGCTGGTTGTTGAAGCGATTGTGAACGGGTACAACTGCGCTACATTGGAGGCCATCTGGAGAGATGGGCCCCCGGGGAATCGTAACCATGGATGCTGCCCGACCTTCCGCAAAAACTAAGCGCGAGATTCGCATCGGGGAGGTGATCGTCACCGTTGCGGTGGCGCTGGCGATGGTTGCTGTGCATCTGATGTTCTTCTTCTGGCCGTTCCGGTATCGGCAGGTACATCCGCTGCTCGAGCAGGTGTTCGAGAGCAGAGTGGTGGTGCTGAATTATCACCGGACGTATTTTCCGCATCCTGGATTTGTGGCCGAGGACATCACGTTTTACCGGCATGGCGACCGGGCGATTCCGCCACTGGCGACGGTGAAGCGGATGACGGTGGAGGGGCAATGGGGGATGCTGCTGTTTCATCCGCATCTGCTGTACGAGATTCGGCTGGAGGGATTGCACGTGCAGATTCCGCCGGCGGGGACGAAGGCGCGGGGGATGGATTTCGACAACGGGGTGGTGGACACCTCGCAGTCGAAGATGAGGATTGAGACGATTGTGGCGGATGGGACGACGCTGGATTTTCTGCGACACGGGGATACTCCGATTCGCTTCCAGTTTGCGGTGCTGGCGATCCACGACCTCGAGGCAGGGAAGCCGATGCAGTTCACGACGCGGGTGGAGCTGCCGGGTCCGAAGGGAACGGTGCTGGCGAGTGGGAAGATCGGGCCATTCCGGACGAGCAGCTATGCGACGACGCCGATTACAGGTGGATACAAGCTGGTGAACATGGATCTGAGCCGGCTGCAGGGGCTCACGGGACATGCCGAGGGGCAGGGGGAACTTGAGGGGACGTTTGCGCGGATCGGGGCGAAGGGGATGGCGGCGATTCCCGACTTTCGGGTGGGGTCGGCGCACACGGTACGGCTGGATGCGGAATATCAAGTAACCGTTGACGGCACAAATGGCGATGTGGAGATCGACACGGCGCTGGTGAAGACGGGGGACAGTCTGATTACGGCGAGTGGGTCGATTGCAGGGTCGCCGCGTAAGGTGGCGGTGACGATCACGACGAAGGGCGCGGAGATGGCGGACCTGCTGAAGTTGGTGCAGGAGGCGGAGCCGCAGGTAGAGGGGCGGTTGAGTTTCAAAGCGGCGGTGGATTTTACGGCCGGGCCGGAGCGGTTTCTGGAGCGGCTGCATTTAAAGGGCGATGTTGAGCTGGACGAGATGCGACTGGTGGCGACGCAGAAGCAGGAGACGGTGGATGCATTCAGCGCGCGGGTGCGGAAGGATGCGCCTGGGGGTGCGAACCAAGGTGGGGATCCTGCGGCGGTGACGCTCCAGGCGCGGTCGGCGACCCGGTTTGATCATGGGATGGCGTATTTTCCGGATATTCATGCGAGCATGCCGGGGGCGGATGCGCATTTGCATGGGACGTTTAATCTGCTGGACACGAAGATTCATCTGACGGGGACGGTGGCGCTGGAAAAGGGAATTTCGCATGCGGTGACGGGATGGCGGTCGGTGTTGCTGAAGCCGCTCAGCCCGCTTTTCAGGAAGAAGGATGCGGGGGCGGTGGTGCCGATTGCGGTGACAGGGACCGCAGCGCAGCCGAAGGTTGGGGCTGATCTGTTGCACGACAAGTGAACTGCGGAAGCGGGAAGCGGGAAGCGGGAAGCAGAAAGCTGGAAGCTTGAAGGCGGAAGCTCTTAGCCGTTAGACCCATGCGTTGTTCTGAAACCGGGGAGCTATTCGACTCGCGCGGCTTGCCCAGGCCGGGTGGTGGGGCAGGGGAACCGGATTTTCCGATCGAAAATGTGACGAATGGGCTCGGTTGAGGAACCGGATGCTGTTACGCTGCGTAACAGATTGTGGCGGAGTGCGGCTTTGGCAGCACTTCGCGAACGAAGACGAGACTCAGGAAGTCTAACGTTCGCGATCGCTTCAGGTTTCGGCGAGCGCGCGCGAGGTGTCGCGCGTCTTCGGGGCACTGTTCCTGATCGCGAGAGGAGCCGGTTATGGAAACGCTCATGCAGAATCTTCGCTTCAGTTTGCGGATGCTGGGGAGAAATCCGGGGCTGACGTTCACGGTGCTGCTGACGCTGGCGCTGGGGATTGGGGCGAACACCGCGATTTTCACGGTGGATTATGCGACGCTGCTGGCGCCGCTGCCGTATCCGGAGCCGAACCAGCTGGTGATGGTGTGGTCGAAGATCCAGACTTTTCACAACGGCGTTTCGGCGGGAGATTTCACGGACTGGAAGCAGCAGAACTCCGTGTTCTCGGACTTGAACGCGTGGAGCGGGCAGAGTTTTAACATCGCGACGAAAGATCAGCCGGAGTATCTGCAGGCGAATGCGACGACGCCGGGCATGCTGCAGATGGTGGGTGAGCGGCTGTTTCTGGGGCGTTATTTTCTGCCGGAGGAGGGAGTGGAGGGGAAGAATCACGTGGTGATTCTGACGCACAAGCTGTGGGTGAAACTGGGATCGAACAAGAACATTATTGGGACGACGATGCGACTGGATGGGCAGCCGTACACGGTGGTGGGGGTGCAGTCGCCGGGATTGTACGACCGGCAGCAGCCGCAGATGACGGTGCCGCTGGTGTTCAAGCCGGAGCAGCTGAACCACGATTTTCACTGGCTGCTGGTGATGGGGCGGATGAAGCCGGGGGTGAGGCTGAAGCAGGCGCAGCAGAATATGGACGCGGTGACGCAGCACATTGCAGAGGCGTATCCGAAGAGCGATAAGGGGTGGGGCTCGTATGTGGAGCCGCTGAAGAACGATTTTCTGCCGAAGGAACGGATCCAGATGCTGTGGCTGCTGCTGGGGGCGGTGGGGTTCGTGTTGCTGATTGCGTGCGTGAACGTGGCGAATCTGCTGCTGGCGCGAGGCATGACGCGGCAAAAAGAGATGGCGGTGCGGAGCGCGCTGGGCGCGGGGCGGAAGACGATCATCGGGCAACTGCTGACGGAGAGCGTGCTGCTGGCGCTGGCCGGGGGAGCGCTGGGTGTGGGCGTGGGCTATGGGATGCTGCAGGGGCTGATCGCAGTGATGCCGCAGGACACGCTGCCGAGCGAGGCGGAGCTGACTCTGAATATTCCGATATTGCTGTTCACGCTGCTGGCGACGACGGTGGCGGGGCTGCTGGCGGGCTCGGTGCCTGCGTGGTATGCATCGCGGATCGATCCGGCGGAGTCGCTGAAGGAGGGCGGACGCACGGGGACGAGCACGGGGAAGCACAGGGTGCGGCGGATTCTGGTGGCGGGGGAGTTCACACTGGCGCTGGTGTTGCTGGCGGGGGCGGGGTTGGCCATTCACAGCTTCTGGAATTTGACGCGGGTGGATCTGGGGGTGAAGACGGATCACGTGCTGACGTTCTTTTTGCCGGTGCCTGATTCGCGGTCGAAGGATCCGGCGCAGATCATGAATTATTACCGGGACATTCTGTCGCGGATCGATGCGGTGCCGGGGGTGGAGCACGCGTCTGCGGCGACAGGGGTGCCGCTGTTTGGAATGGGGTTTGGGATGCCGTTCACGATAGCGGACGGGCCGACGTATGCGGATCCGTCGCAGCGGCCGGGGACGGGATTTGGGATGGTGACGCCGGACTTTTTCTCGACGTTCGGGATTCGTCTGGTGAAGGGACGCGAACTGAACGAGCAGGACACGGCATCGACCGTGAAGGTGGCGGTGATTAACGAAGATTTTGTGAAGAAGTGGCTCAAGGGGAAGGACCCGCTGCGGACGCGCATCTCCGTGGAGCAGCTGATTCCTGGAGTGACGAAGCTGGGGCCGCCGCAGGAGTGGCAGATTGTGGGGGTGTATCACACGGTGCGTGACGCGGATCAGCGGGACGAGAATCCGGAGATGCTGATTCCGTTCTGGCAGATTCCGTGGCCGCAGGCGGCGTTTGGAGTGCGGACGGGGGAGAGTCCGCTGGCGATGCAGAGGAGCATTGCGGCGGCGGTGCACTCGGTGGATCCGGAAATTGCGCTGGCGCAGCCGGAGACGCTGGATCAGGTTCGCAGCGACACGATGGCGAGCGAGCGGTTCACGCTGATTTTGTTTGGGAGCTTTGCGGTGGTGGCGCTGTTTTTGGCGGTCCTGGGAATTTATGGGGTGATGGCGTTCAGCGTGGCGCAGCGGTCGCATGAGATTGCGCTGCGGATGGCGTTGGGCGCAACGCGGGGCCGCGTAGTGGGACTGGTGGTGCGGGAGGGCGTGATTCTGGCCGGCGTGGGACTGGGGCTGGGACCGGTGGGCGCGTATTTTGTGGGGCGCGCGATGCAGAGCATGCTGTTCGGAGTAAAGCCGCTGGATGTGCTGGCGTTTGTGTCGGTGGGAGTGGTGCTGATGGCGTCGGCTTTGCTGGCTTGTTATTTGCCGGCGCGGCGGGCGGCATCGATTCATCCGATGCAGGTGCTGAGGACCGAGTGACCAGCTAAGAAGCGGTCAGCTAAAATGCGGTCAGCTAAGAGCCGGTTAGCGAAGAGACGGTTAGCGAAACGCGGCGCGTTTTGCGCGATTTCCACACCCCAACACCAGGGAGGCTTCGCGCGCTTAGGTCGGGGGCATCCGTGTTTGGTGCGCTTGCGGAAGGAGATTTTTGTGAGGAACGAAACGGCAGGAGCGGCATAGACTCTATGGGATCAGCCGGAGTTGCTCGGTGTACGGGGAAGCGGCCGAACCATTTCATCCGAGGAGAGCGCGTATGCCGAAGTTTGTGATCGAGCGGGAGATTCCGGGAGCGGGGAAGCTAACGAAGGATCAGCTGCAGGGGATTTCGCAGAAGTCGTGCGGGGTGTTGCGGGAACTGGGGCCGCAGGTGCAGTGGTTGGAGAGCTTCGTGACGGACGACAAGAT
Organism: Acidobacterium sp.; assembly: GCA_003166955.1. Taxonomy (GTDB): domain Bacteria; phylum Acidobacteriota; class Terriglobia; order Terriglobales; family Acidobacteriaceae; genus Palsa-343. The sequence continues at coordinate 49,924 of PMUI01000034.1, read as the reverse complement.
TTACTGCGTGTACATTGCGCCGGATGAGGCAGCGGTGCGGAAGCACGCGGAGATGGGTGGGTTTCCGGCGAACCGAGTTTCGCAGGTGCGGACGATGATCGATCCTACGACCAGCGAATAGGGTCCAGGGGATAGAAAAGCGGATCGCGGATCGCGAACAACCCCACCCTGCTGCGCGGAATTGGACCGCGCGCCCAGGATGGGGCACCCATGTTGGCGCTAGAAGTTGAAGAACTTCTCGCGAAGGGCGTTCTCGTATTCCTTCTTCGCGGCCTTGGCTTTGTTCCTTGCTTCGTCCTCGGCGAACGCGGCTTCTTCCCACTGGTCGATCTGAGCGACGGTATGGTTGACGGACGCCAGGGTTTCTTCGCGCCGGATGACGGCGACCCACTTGTCGACCGCGGCTTTGTATTCTTGTTGCATCCGATCCAGATCCGAGAGATCGACGGGCATGGGTGTGTCCTCCCCCGGGGACACTGTATGCGGAAAGTGTGAAGGAATGATGTATGGGAATAGAAGCAGGGATCTGGAACCAACTACCCCACCCTGCTCGCGCGAAAAAGCGCCGCGCGCCCAGGATGGGGCACCCGGCAGATGGGGGCACTCGGAGGTTCTCAGTTGCGTATCCTGATCGTAGCGAACATGGGTGAATGCGATGAGGGGCATGGGTCCACCACAAGCGGGGAGGGGGCAGTATCGGCAGAAGGGGCCCGGCTTAAGTGAGAGGGTGGGGCGGTTTTGGGCGCGCGTGACGCAGGGCATGCAGGTGGATGAGCTGTGGAAGCAGTTCCGGACGGATGCGCGGACGAGTTACCGGCTGTATTCGCAGGAGGTGGACGCGACGCGGGGCGCGGGGATGCCGCGGGGGCGGCATTTTCTGGAGGTGTCGAAGCAGTTCTTTTGGGCGTTTCTGGAGAAGCTGTCGCCGGCGCGACGGATTCTGCTGCTGCTGGCGCTGGTGCTGATGTTTCTGCCGGGGAGCGCGTGGCACTGGAAGACTGGGCACAGCGACGTGGGTTTCTCAACGCCGGACCTGCGCCTCTACGGCGGGGTGCTGATGTTTGCTCTGCTGATGATGGAGGTGGGGGATCGCGTGGTGATGAAGCGCGATCTGCGGATCGCGAAAGAGATTCAGGCTTGGCTGCTGCCGGCGCGTGCTCCAGAGGTGCCGGGGTTGCAGATTGCGTTTGCGACGAAGCCGGCGAACACGGTGGCGGGCGATTACTACGATGTGTTTGCGCGGCCGGGGACGGAGGGCAGGACTTTTCTGATGGCGGTTGCGGATGTGGCCGGGAAGAGTGTGCCTGCGGCGATGCTGATGGCGACTTTTCAGGCGAGTTTGAAAACACTGAGCGATACGCCGGGACCGCTGACGGAATTGGTGGCGCGGATGAATCGATACGCGTGCAGCAATAGCCAGAATGGGCGGCGATTCACGACTGCGCTGATAGCGGAGTATGAGCCGGCGACGCGGCGGCTGACGTATGTGAATGCGGGGCACAACAATCCCATCGTGCTGCGGCGGTCGGGCGCGGTGGAGCGGCTGGACGTGGGCGGGATGCCGCTGGGGATTATGGATGGGGCTCCGTATCAGTCGGGCACGGTAACGCTGGAGGCCGGGAACTGGCTGGTCGCTTTCACGGATGGGGTGGTGGAGGCGGAGAATCCTGGGCAGCAGGAGTATGGGGAGGAGCGGCTGATGACGATGCTGCGGTGGGGCGCGAATCTAGCTCCGCAGCAGTTGCTGGATTATTTGCTGGCGGATGTGGATCGGTTCGAGGCGAACGCTTCACAGCATGATGACATCACGCTGGTGATGCTGAAAGTACAGGGAATAGGGAACAGGGAATAGGGAATAGAAAAGCAGGGATTAGAGATTAGAAATGCAACTACCCCACCCTGCTCGCGCGAAAAGCCGCGCGCCCAGGATGGGGCACCCGGATTGTTCAGGGTGCCCGGATTTTTCGCTACGCGAGGGCCTGGTTGATGTTTTCGATGGCTTCGTCGATTTCCTGGGGGCTTTTGAAGCCTACGGTGACGCTGTCGACCTTTGCGGTCTGGAAGGCGAAGCGCATGGCCTTCTGGCGGTCTTCCTTATTGAAGGCGCCTTCTCCAGCTAATTTCATACTGATGATACCCATGCCTGCGGCGCGGGCTTTGTGGATGTGCTCGACGACTTCGGGGACGTTGCCGCGGCCGGGTCCGTCGGCAATCTCCGTGTCCATGCGGGTGCCGTTGTGGTTGACGCGGATCATGGCGACCTGGAGCCAGGAGAAGTCGGGGACGCGGCGGAGGGCGGGGAGCCCGTGAACGGAGGCGCCGCGGGCGATGACGGCTTTGCGGTCCTGGGCTTTCACGACGCCATCCTGCCAGCGTGTGGTGACGTCGGGCCATTCGCCGATGTGCTGCCAGTGGAGGAGCGCGACGTCGAAGTAGTCGGTGTTGATTTGTTTGCGGAGCTCGTCGATGCGGACCTGGGGATCGATGGAATCTTCGGTGGTCACCTTGGTCATGAGCTGATAGGTGTCGCGCGGAATGCCTTTGAGGGCGATGCCGAGCATGCGGTGCATGTCGTAGTAGGAGTCGGCGGTTTCGAAGAAGCGGATGCCGTGGTCGTAAGCGTAACGGACGAGGCGGTTGAAGCCTTCCTGGCCGAGGTTGCGCTGGACCGCTCCGTTATTGGAGCCGGTGCCGAAGGCGAGGCGCGTGACCTTGACGTTGGATTTGCCGAGGGCGACGAGGTCGGTGACGCGGCGGGTTTCAGCGGAGAGCGGGACGGTGGAGAGCGTAGCGGCGGCGCCGGCTGCGGCAGTGGCTTTGAGGAAATCGCGACGGGAGTAGCGGGACATTTTGGGGAGCTCCTCCAATTTTGCCAGCGTAGCACGGAAGTGCAGGGAACAGGGAATAGCCAGCAGGGAGCAGGCAGAAGGCAGGAGGCGGGAGGCAGGAGTGAGTGAACCGGGATCGACCTACGGCTAAGAACGAATCAGCGGGGCTGCTGAGCGATTCGCAGGCTGGTGAAGGAAGCGATCGCATCGAAGTCCCTATCCCTGTGCCAAACGGGAACACCGTTTTCGATGGCGATGGCGGCAATCAGGCAATCGGCGGAAGAGCGAATCATACGGCCCTTAACCCGGCCCACACGATAGATGTCAGACGCTGCGAGGAACAGCGACTTCGGCAGCGGGTCACTGAGAACCGGCAAGGCCAGGAAGGCGTCGCGAAAAGCATCGGCGCGAGGCGTGGGGCGCAGGCCCTGGAGGACTTCCTGGGTCACGGGGCCACATGTCATGAAATTGAAGAGGTGCTGCTCGGAGATATTCTTGCCGAGTTTGCCGTTGAGCATCTTGATCCAGATCGAAGTGTCGACCAGAATCAAGCTTGTCTCCGCCGCCGTTTCGCGGTGCGAGCAGATCTATCTTCGCGCATGGCCGCGAGATTGCCATCCCAGAGACCTTCACCAAAGAAGGACGGAATGCGCTGCAGGCGGCGGACGCGCAGAACTTCAGCCAGAGCGAGATTGACGGCCGCCGACCAGGTTTTGGCCTGAAGCACTCTTGTAGCCTCGTCAAGCAAATGCGCATCCAACACAAGATTTGTGCGTTTCATGTGTTCAGTATGCCACGACCCAGGGAACAGAGTTTAGGGATTGGAGTTTAGAGTTTAGAAAATCAGCCATTCCTGCTGCTCCCGGAGCGCCAGCGACCTCAGGGCGTCTTCTTGTACATCAGCAGCCAATGCGCGCCGATATCGGCGGTGGGATAGTGATGACGGTTCACGATCCTGACTGGCGGAGAGTTCGGCAATAGCGCGAACGCTTCCTCACGATCAGGCACACCGTCTGCTCACAAACGCCGACCGATCTCCGGCCCCTTATTCTCGGAATCGTCGAAGTCTATAAATCGTGCAATCACAAACTCCTCAGCCATTTTTTCTACACCGTCCCTTCGTGAGATTGTTAGCTGATCTCGAAGACGTTTTCGGTTTTGGCGACCTGGGCCATGGCGCGCGTGGCCAGCTGCGTGGCGATAGAGTAGAACGGCGCGGCGCTGGGGGAATCGGGGCCGGCAAGGGCTACGGGCATGCCGGTGTCGCCGCCCTGACGGATTTCGGGAAGGAGTTCCACAGAGCCGAGGAAGGGGATGTTGAACTGCTTCGCGGTGCGCTCGGCGCCGCCGCGGGAGAAGATGTCGATTTCGTGATGGCAGTGGGGGCAGGTGAAGTGCGACATGTTCTCCACGATACCGAGCACTTCGACATTGACCTGATGGAACATTTCGAGAGCTTTGCGCGCGTCCTGGAGCGCGACGTCGGAGGGAGTGGAGACGACGACGGCGCCGGTGAGGGGGACGGTTTGGACGAGTGAGATGACGACGTCGCCGGTGCCGGGCGGGAGATCGACGAGAAGGATATCGAGCTCGCCCCATTCGACCTGCTGGAGGAACTGGCGAATGATCTGGTGGAGCATGGGGCCGCGCATGACGAGGGGCTTGTCGCCGGGCGAGATGAAGCCGACGGAGATGACCTTGATGCCGTGCGCGATGTTGGGCTCGATCTGATTGTTGGGCAGGACGGTGGGCTGGCGGGAGGTGCCGAGCATGATGGGGACGTTGGGTCCGTAGATGTCGGCGTCAATGAGGCCGGTGCGATGGCCGAGTTTGGCGAGGGCGATGGCCAGGTTGACGGCGAGGGTGGTTTTGCCGACGCCGCCTTTGCCGGATCCGATGGCAACGATGGATTTGACGCCGGGGAGCGCTGTGGGGGGAGACGGAGTCGGGTGGTGGGCCATGAATTCAGGGTACCGGAGAACAGGGAACAGGGAATAGGGAACAGGGTGTAGCCGGTAGCTTGTGGATTGTGATACGGAAGCGGGATTTCGTTCACTACTCCGCAGAGCGACCTGAGGGCGGGCTGGATCGCGAGAGTCGGATTATGTTCCAGCTTGCCAACCCCAGAGGTCGCCGCAGAGGAACAGCATGTCGCAAGAAAAGTTAGTGCTGCGGGTGCCGCTGGATGCTTCACGGGTTCCGGAGTTCACGCCCGGTAGATCGTTGAGAGTGCTGGCATGGAGCAAGCAGGGCGTGACGCAACAGAGGCTGGTCCGGTTCGGCGAAGAGAGAACGGGAACAGCAGTTTTTGAGCTGGAGGAGCAGCCGCAGGAGCCGTTGCGGCTGGCGGTGGGGCCGGAGAGCGCGACGCCGTTTGAGTTGCAGCGGCTGCAGACGCTTGCGGTCAGCGTTCCGGCGTCGAGCTGGAAGGGAAAGAGCGAGGCGCTTCTGAAGCCGATTCAGATTTCGGCTTACCACTGGTGGTGGTGGCAACACTGGCGGCAGAGTTTCAAGGTGAGCGGGCGGGTGGTGAGCTCGGGTGGCGTTCCGGTGGTGGGGGTGACGGTATCGGCGTTCGATATTGACGCGTGGTGGTGGTGGACGGCGCAGGAGCGAGTGGGCGAGGCGACGACGGACGACGATGGGGGGTTTGCGCTGGAATTCACGCGTGCGAGCGGGTGGTGGCCGTGGTGGTGGTGGGCGACGCGGACGTGGCAGGCGAATGCGGAGATGGTGGGGCGGATCACGGCATTTGTGGGGCAGTATCCGCAGTATGGGGCGCTGGCGGCTCCCACGGCTGAGCCGAGCCTCGAGGTGTTTGAGTCGCTGCTGGCAGCGAGCCCGCGGCCGATGCTGACGTTGGCGCAGCCGGGACAGGGAACGGGCCTGGGGGCGATTGAACCGGCGGCGCTGGAGAGTTTGCGGGAGCGGCTGGTGGAGATTTTGCCGAGGAATTTTCCGCTGCCGGTGTGGCCGTGGGTGCGGTGGGCTCCGTGGGAGGATTGCGGGGCAAATTTGATTTTCAAAGTGACGGACCGGTGCGGCGATGAGACGACGACGCTGCTGAACGAGACGGCGAGCGAGACACGCTGGGAGATTCCTGCGCGGCTGGATGTGACGCTGACGACGCGGGAGGCGAGGTTCGGGGAGAAGAGGCCGGGTTGGACGCTGGTGGATCATCTGTTTCCGGCGGGACACTCGGCTGCGTTGAACGGCCGGGCGAGCGAGGGCACCGGGGCGGTGCTGGGCGGGACGGCGTAAGACGGCGCCCACCGCGGCGCCATGAAATTCGAAACAACGGAGATCAGGCGATGAGGATTTTCGATTTTCTTTTCGGATGCAGGCATGCGGAGCTGAGCCGCGTGTTCACGATCGACGGCCATACTTATCGGGTGTGCTGCACGTGCGGGGCGCGGTTCAACTATTCGCTGACGAGCATGCGTATGGGAGGGCGGTCGATCGAGATGCCCCGGGCGCTGCCGCGTTCGGCATAACAGCGCACAAGGAACTCCGCAGTAATGGCGGGGCATGACCGACGCTCACACTCGCAGTCATCGTGTGCGTTACCAAGGAGTTATCGTCAAAAATCCAATGGGGAAGTGACCGGTTCGTCAGGGTCGCGAAAGATAGAGACAGTTGGGCAAAGGAGACAATGACACGCTCAGGACTCTATCGATATCCATTCGACAAGGACGGAGACCCGATCCTCACATTCGGGGAGGCGATCGCGGCGGCGCGCAATCTGGAAGCGCAACTGAACGCGATGATGAAGCGATGGACGTGGCCGGATCTGACGCTGTCGATTTTCGAGCGCCGGACGAGCTACGTGCGGTACGAGGTTAGACGGCAGGGAGAGTACATCGGGATCGCGACGGTGATGCCGTTTTTGACGGAGCCGCAGAAGATGGACGCGGAGCCGGCGGCGGAAGGGATCGCGGAGAGGCGGAAGACGGGGAGCTGAGAAGCTCAGGCAGTAGGGAGTAGCCAGTAGGGAGTGGGGAATGGCGACCAGGGAACAGAAAGGCCCGACCGGAGTCGGGCCTTTTTTCTGTTGGAGACTGTTTGAGACGCGGTTACGGCTGGGCGGAGACTTCGAGGGGACGGGCGGCTTCGGCTTCGGCGGTCTTGTGGAGCTGATGATGGAGGCAGTAGAGGGCGAGCTCGAGGCGATCGGAAACTCCCAGCTTGTCGTAAATCTTGCGCAGATAATTTTTGACGACCTGCTCGGTAGTGCCGAGCTGGTAGGCGATTTCCTTATTGCGCTTGCCCTGGGTGATGCCGGCGATAATGAGCATCTCCTTCTGGTTGAGGCGTGGCTGATTGCGCGGGTTGTTGGTGCTGCCGGCCTGGGAGCGATAGGCCTCGATGACCCATGTGACGGACTGATTGTCGATCCAGGTTTCGCCGGCGGCGATTTTGCGCACGCATTTGACGAGGAGGTCGGGCGAGATGGACCGAGGGATGATGCCGCGCACGCCGCGACGGTAGAGGTCGACGGTGTGGGACTCGTCCGTGGAGGCGGCCTGGACGATGATCTTGAGATCGGGGGCGAGGCGAACGACGGCAGGAACCGCGTTGGCGGTGCCGTTGATCATCGCTCCTTCGAGGAGAAGAACGTCGGCAGGAACGCGCTGGACGGTGTCCTGAAGGCTCTGGAGGTTGTCGGCTTCGGCGGCGACGGAGACGCCGGATTCCGGTGAGAAGACCTTGCGCATGCCGACTCGATAGATGGCCTGGGAGTCAGCGAGAATAACGCGAACCTCAGGGGAGGGCTGAGGCGGAGCCGCCTGGGGAGGGAGAGCACTTCCGTTGCCGTTGCCGTTGATATGGGTCATAAGTGAAGTCCGACTACTGGAACCTGTATTCGTCAATTACAGCAGCGGCGAAGGGTTGACCATTGTTCCAATAAGAACGGACAATTCTTCCTGAGCAGTGCACCGCCGCAGTCACAGAGAAGTCCAGCGTGCCCGCCGGAATCTCCACAAGAAACTCAATCTGCTGCCCTTCCCGAAGTGGCTCGCGCAGGCGAAGGAGACAACCGCTTGCGGAAAAATCTCCGGTGAGCGCTTCATTATCGTGCCCGTCGGCGAGAACGGTTACCCGTAAACAGATGGGGTAGCGAACTGCGCCGCGGAAGGAGCGCCGTGGCAAGGTACTCGGGGAGGAACAGACTGCAGTTTCCATAGGGGCTGTGCCGCAATGTTAATCCCTACAGTACCCGTAAACCATGGCGCTAGCCAATTACCAAAGTTTACATCTTCGTCCCCATTTGTAAACGACTAAGAGGGGAGTGGCAATGACCAAAATGGGGCAGGATGGGGGTTCGTCTGTGGGAAACCGGGATTTCTGTGGATTTCGGGCGGTAAATTACTTTGGAGTAAACCCTTGGGCAGGAAAGAAGGCTGCGGAAGCACCCACCCAGGACTGCCCCTGGTGATGGTCGACGCCCATCATTGGTCCCCGACCGAGGCGGACGAGGGAGATGAGGGGGGACAAATGGCTATGGTCGGGCCATACATATAGGATACGAATTTCCGCTTGGGTGGGTCCGAAAGGTGTGTCGATGACGGGTACGAAAGAGACCCGTTCCTGGAGCAGAAAGTTGGGGTGCTGGGCAGGGGGAATGGCGGCGAGATCGGCGTCGGAGGGGGCGAAGCGGATGCCCTGGCCGGCGAAGGAGAAGAGGGGCTTGAGGATGATGCGGTCGCGCTCGGCGGGCAGGCGGAGGCGGGAGGAGGGGTTGCGGAACCAGTCGTCGAGAAAGACGGCTGGGGGGACGGCGGGATGGTCGAGGAAGGGGATGGAGAATTTGCTGACGTGAAAGTACCAGTTGGGATGGCCGGCCCATTCGACGTCGAAGGGCTCGCGGTAATCGAACTGGAGGGAGATCTGCTTGCGGACCAGCTCGTCGACAATGGCGCGGTTGTAGATGCGGCGGATGGGGACGAGGCGGGCGCCGTTGCGGTAGCCGAGGCGGCGGAGCTGGCCGGGAGATTTTGTTGCGGGGTCGAGAGGCTCGAGGTGGGCGATGTCGACGATGCGAATGCCGAGGCGGTCGGCGGTGATGTGGAAGTCAGGGAGGGTTTTCTGGTGCGGGGGATCGACGTCGATGAGGACGACGGTCTCGGGATCGTGGCCGGCGACGATGGTGCGGTCGAGGAGGTTCCAGAAGGAGGATGCGTCCTGGCCGCCGAGGAGGTATTGGAGAGAGGGGTCGAGGGAGAAGGCGGAGCGATAGGCCTCGCTGGCTGCGAATTGAAATCCGAAGACGGAGGGGAAGGCCTGCATTTCGACGAGACGCGGGGCGAGGGCGCCGGAGGGTTCACGGACGAGGCTGAAGTCGGCGGTGAGGAAGTGCGGGTGCGCGGTTTGGCCGGCTGCGCGCCAGGGTTCAGGGATGGCGGCGAGGGAGCGCGCGAGGTAGGCCGGGTCGTTGACGAGGCGGAGGGTGAGGTCAATGCCGGTGCGGGACATTTCGTCGAGGAGAGATTGGGGGAAGAAGCAGGGAGTCTCGGCGATGGGGAAGGAGACGTGGGTGCGGGTGATGGCGTCGAGGGAATGGAGCAGGTTGCGGAAGGTTTCTGGGTGAAAGCGGGTGTTGAAGTCGCGGCGGAGGTCGGGGATCACAGGGAAGGATAGCGCGGGAAACTGGAAGCAGGAAGCTCGAAGCTGGAAGCTGGAAGCGGGAAGCTGGAGCAGGTCGTGAGTATGATGGGCGGATCACGCGAGCTGGGTGACGGGATTCGCTATGAAGAGCAGCAGAAGGGATTTCGTGAAGCAGTCGGCGGTGGTGGCGGGGAGTTGTTGGTTGCCGGCGGGGATTGGGGATGTTTTGGGAGCGGCGGCGGGAGTAGCGGCGGATGAAGCGGGTGCGGCGAGCGGCTGGTACGACCGGCCGATGCGATGGGCGCAGCTGGCGTTCGTCGAGGACGATCCTGGCAATTACGATCAGCAGTTTTGGCTCGACTACTTTCGCAAGGTGCACGCGGACGCTGCGTGTTTGAGCGCGGGCGGAGTGGTGGCGTTTTATCCGACGGAGTTGGCGCTGCAGAAACGGAGCGCGTGGCTGGGGGATCGGGATGCGTTTGGCGATCTGGCCGCGGCGTGCCGGAAGATGGGCATGAATGTGGTGGCGCGGACCGATGCGCATGCGTGTTGGCAGAAGGTGGCTGACGCGCACCCGGACTGGATCATGGTGGGGCCGGACGGGGAGAAGCGGCGGCATGCGTCGGATCCGCAATATTGGTTGACGTGCGCGCTGGGGCCTTACAACTTCGAGTTCATGACTGCGGTGCATGAGGAGATCATGCGGAAGTACAGGCCGGATGGAATTTTCACGAATCGGTGGGCGGGCAGCGGGATGTGCTACTGCGAGCATTGCCGGAAGAATTTTCGGGATTTTTCGGGGATGGAGTTGCCGCGGACGAACGATCCGCAGGATCCGGCGCGGAAGCGATACATCGTGTGGAACCAGAAACGGCTGTTTGATCTTTGGCGGTTGTGGAACGAGAGGATTCGCGCGATCAATCCTGGGGCGAGCTATTTGGCGAATGCGGGCGGAGGCGCGCTGAGTCCGCTGGATATGAAGACGATTGGCGAGCTGGCGCCGATGATGTGTGCGGATCGGCAGAGCCGGCGGGGCTTAATGGCTCCGTGGGCGAATGGGATGAGCGCGAAGGAGTACCGCGCGACGATGGGCGGCAAGGCGATTGCGGGGATGTTTGGCGTTGGGATCGACGATGAGCATCGCTGGAAGGATTCAGTGGAGAGCGGCGATGAGATTCGGATGTGGGCGGCGGACGGGATCGCGCAGGGGCTGCGTCCGTGGTTTGTGAAGTTCAACGCGAAGCCGCTGGATCGCAGGTGGATGCCGATGGTGGAGGAGATTTTCGCGTGGCATTACAGGAACGAGGGGTACATGAGGAATGTGCTGCCGCTGGCGCGAGTGGGGCTGGTGTATTCGCAGCAGAGCGCGTGGTTTTATGGCGGCGAGAAAGCGCGGGAGAAGGTGGAGGAGCCGGCGCTGGGGTTTTATGAGGCGCTGGTGGAGGCGCGGATTCCGTTTGAGATGGTGCACGACCGGTGCCTCGATGCTTCGCACGTGGCAGGATTTCAGACGCTGGTGCTGCCGAATATTGCGGCCCTGTCTGAGGAGCAGTGCGGGCAGTTGCGGGCGTTTGTGGAGGCGGGCGGCGGGCTGGTGGCGACGTATGAGACGTCGTTGTACGACGAGTGGGGCGTGCGGCGGAAGGATTTTGGGCTGGCGGATTTGTTTGGGGCTTCGTATGGGGGAGGGGTCGAGGAGAACATGCTGAACTCGTACCTTTCATTGGAACGGGAGGCTGGGGCGAGTGGTGTTCATCCGCTGCTGCGGGGGTTCGAGGATGCGGGGCGGATTGTGAATGCGGTGGATCAGGTGGATGTGACGGCGGCGGATGAGGGCGGGTTCGCGCCGCTGCGAGTGGTGCCGAGTTATCCGGACCTGCCGATGGAGTCGGTGTTTGCGCGCGCGGGTGGAGCGCGGAAGCCTGGCGTTTTTTTGAAGCAGGTGGGGAAGGGGCGCGTGGTTTATTTTCCTGGCGACATCGATCGCACGTTCTGGCAGGTGCTGGATGTGGATCACGGACGGCTGCTGCGGAATGCGGTGGAGTGGGTGACGAATGAGGCGCCGGTGGTTTCGGTTGAGGGGAAGGGGATTTTGGATGTGGCGGTGTGGGAGCAGAAGTACTCGATGACGGTGCATCTGGTGAACCTGACGAACCCGATGATGATGAAGGGTCCGGTGCGGGAGATTATTCCGATCTCAGCGCAGAAGGTTCGCTTGAGGATTCCGGAGGGACGCCGCGTGCGGCGGGTGCGACTGCTGGTGGCGGGCGGGGAAGTGACGCATCGCGTGGAAGGTGGGGCGATTGCGCTTGAGGTTCCGTCGATTGGACTGCATGAGGTGGTGGCGGTCGATTTCTGACGGGGCGCGTGCGGGCGCCGGATGATAGAGTGTTGGTTTCGATCCAAAATTTCCCTGAAAAATTCCCTGATTTCTGTGAACCGCTGTTGCGGAGTTCACGGACCGGAAAGGTGTTGACCATGTTCTCTGTTTGTGGGGTTCGCCGTTGCGCGGTGGTTGTGGCGCTTTGCTCGATGGGTTGGCTGGCCGCTCACGCGGCCGATATCGCTGGAGGGCGTTCGGGCTATTATCGCGAGCCTGCGCTGCATGGCGACACGCTGATCTTCACGTCGGAGGGAGATTTGTGGTCGGTGAATGTTGTGGGGGGAGCGGCGCATCGGCTGACGTCGGCGCCGGGGAAGGAAGGAAAGGCGACGATTTCGCCGGACGGGCAGACGGTGGCGTTCCACGCAGAGTACGAGGGGCCGGGCGAGGTGTACACAATGCCGGTGGGCGGTGGAATTCCGCAGCGGCAGACGTGGGACAGCGGCGCGGAGCCCGTGGGATGGAAGCCGGATGGGCGGCTGCTGATCGAGACCGAGCGGTATGCGACGCTGCCGGATTCGAGCCTGGTGCTGATTGGAAGCCACGGCGAGCGCGAGATGCTGCCGCTGGCTACGGGGTCGGAGGCATGCTATTCGGCGGATGGCAAGACGCTGTTTTTCACGCGCTTCGACAAGCAGTGGAGCAACACGAAGCGATACAAGGGCGGGCTCAATCAAAGTTTGTGGCGCTATGACGAAAAAGGCGAGGCGGTGCCGCTGACGGCGGATTATGCGGGGACGTCGCATGCGCCGATGTTCTGGAACGGGCGGGTGTATTTTCTGTCAGATCGCGATGGCGTGATGAATGTGTGGTCGATGGATGCGCAGGGACATGATCTGAAAGAGGAGAGCCACCAGAAGATTTTCGATGTGGAGAGCGTGTCGGTTTCCGATGGGCGGATTGTGTATGCGAGCGCGGCGGATCTGTGGTCGCTGGATCTTGGGACGGGGCGGGAGGCGGTTATTCCGATCACGCTGGTTTCGGATTTCGATCAGATGCGCGAACACTGGGTGACGAAGCCTTTGACCTATTTGACGGAAGTGCATCTTGCGCCGGATGGGAGCCGCGTGGTGTTCACGGCGCGCGGGGAGATTTTCACGCTGCCGGCGAAGACGGGGCGGGTGATTCGCGTGGCGGGTGGCGATTCCGGCGTGCGGTATCGTGCGGCGCGGTTTATGCCGGACGGGAAGAGCATCGTCGCGCTGTCGACGAAGAGCGGCGAGACGGAGTTTTGGAAGTTTCCTGCGAACGGAGAAGGCGCGGCAGAGCAGTGGACGAGCGATGCGAAGGTGCTGCGGTGGCAGGGGATTCCTTCACCTGACGGACGCCGGCTGGCGCACGACGACAAGGATCAGCAGCTTTGGATTTACGACACGAAGACGAAGGAGAACAAGCGCATCGCGCAGTCGATGAATGGACGGTTCCAGAACCTGAGCTGGTCGCCGGACAGCCGGTGGCTGGCATTCGTGGAGGGCGCCGATAACGACTTCGAGCAGATCAAGGTGCTCAACCGGGAGTCGGGGAAGATTGAGACGCTGACGTCAGATCGTTACGACAGCGAGAGCCCGGTGTGGAGTTCGGATGGGAAGTGGATGTATTTCCTGTCGGACCGGGAGCTGAATACGACAGTGCCAGCGCCGTGGGGACCGCGGCAGCCCGATCCGCATTTCGCTCGACCGGTGAAGATTTACGAGCTGGCGCTGGTGGCGGGAGTGCGGTCGCCGTTTTTGCCGGCGGATGAGTTGCATCCGGATACGCCGGCGAAGGACGAGAAGGAAGAGCCGAAGAAAGATGCCGGCGATGCGGGGAAGGACAAGAGCCAGCCGAGCAAAACCGACGCGAAGGGAAACGAGGAGAACAAGCCTGACGAGAAGAAGCCTGACGAGAAGAAAGTGCCGGAGGTGAAGATCGACTTTGCGGAGATCGGGTCGCGGCTGATGGAGGTTCCGGCGCCGGCGGGAAATTACGAGAATCTGCAGGCGACAGACAAACGGCTGTGCTGGCTGAACGCGAGCGACGAGCGCCATCCGAAGCTGACTCTGCAGTGCCTGGATGTGGCGAACAAGGGCGACGAGCCGGACACGGTGATGGCGGATGTGAAGGGCTACGAGATTTCCCAGGACCGGAAGAAGATGCTGATCGCCAAAGGCGAGGATTTTTTTGTCTTCGATTCGGATGTGAAGGGCTCGGGGCTGAGCGACGCGAAAGTGGTGGCGAAGGCGAAGCTGGATTTGTCGCACTGGCAGTTGTCGACCACGCCGCGGGATGAGTACCACGGGATTTTTCTGGACGCGTGGCGGCTGGAGAGGGATTACTTCTACGACCGCGGGATGCAGGGGGTGAACTGGGTTGCGATGCGGGAGCGCTACCTGCCGCTGGTGGATCGGGTGTCGGATCGCGACGAGCTGAACGATGTGATCGCGCAGATGGTGAGCGAGCTGTCGGCGCTGCACACTTTTGTGGTTGGCGGTGACCAGAGGAAGCCCGCGGACAATGTGGACGTGGCGACGCTGGGGGCGCGGCTGCGACGCGACGAAAAGGCGGGCGGCTACGTGGTGGAGCACATCTACCTGCACGATGCGGATCTGCCGGACAAGGCGCCGCCGCTGGCGCGCCCGGAATCGCTGGTGAGCGAGGGCGAGACGATTGTGAGCATCGACGGAACGGATCTGCTGAGCGTTCGCGACGAGCGCGAACTGCTGCGCGGCAAGGCGGGGGTGCAGGTGATGCTGCGGGTGAAGCCGGCGAAGGGCGATGTACGGGATGTATTGGTGAAGCCGGTGAAGGAGGAGGAGGACGAGGATCTGCGGTACTCGGAGTGGGAGCTCTCGCGGCGGATGAAGGTGGAGGCGGTGTCGGGGGGGAAGATTGGGTACGTGCATTTGCGCGCAATGGGACCGAATGACATCGACCAGTGGGCGCGGGAGTATTACCCGGTGTTCGACCGGGAGGGGTTGATCATCGACGTTCGCCACAATGAAGGCGGGAACATTGACTCGTGGCTGCTGGGGAAGCTGCTGCGGCAGGCGTGGTTCTACTGGCAGCCGCGGGTGGGCAATCCCGCGTGGAATATGCAGGACGCGTTCCGCGGGCATATTGTCGTGCTTTGCGACCAGGAGACGGCGTCGGATGGGGAGGCGTTTTCGGAGGGGTTCAAGCGCTTCAAGATGGGCAAAGTGATTGGCATGCGCACGTGGGGGGGCGAGATTTGGCTGAGCGGGAGCAATCGGCAGGCGGATGGCGGCGTGGCGACAGCGGCGGAGACGGGCGTGTATGGTCCGGAGGGCAAGTGGCTGATCGAGGGGCACGGGGTCGATCCGGATATGGAGCTCGACAATTTGCCGCACGCGACCTTTGAAGGCAGCGATGCGCAGCTGCAGGCGGCGGTGGACCTGCTCACGAAAGAGATCCAAGAGGACCCGCGGCCGGTGCCAAAGGCTCCGCCGTATCCGGACAAATCATTCAAGTATCAGTGACGGTGACGTATTCCCTGGCTGGGCGCCGACCAGGAGCGGAGTGAGCTGTGCGGGGTTGGGGAATTGGTGCAGGATGCGAATCTTTGGTCTGCGTGGGGTCATCCAACAGCAGACCGGGAGCGATGCGATGGCTGCTTTTTGCGGGTGCTGTGGCGCGGAGATTACGGCGAAGGACGAAGCGTGCCGTGTTTGTGGGACACCGCGGCATGGGATGTTGCGGGCCGATGGATTGACACCGCTGGATATTGGGGATGAGTTCGTCGCGGATGAGGGGCGGGGCGCCGAGGGATTGGGCGGTTCGCGGAGTTGCGACCGGCGGTGAGGTGAGCGGCGTTTCTTCCTGGTTTCGCTGCCCCTGCAGCACGGCTGAACAGATCGGGGAGAAGTCATTGAAGGTGAGAAAGACATCCCTCGGCGGCTAAAGCCACACTGGTTTTGCGGTTTTATGGCATGGCTGAAGCCGTGCCCCTTCAGAGCGGGGCTTTCTTCGCGATGCGGCGTGACATCAAGCCGTGCCCCTTCAGAGCGGGGAATTTCTTCGCGGTGCGGGATGACTTCAAGCCGTGCCCTGACACAAGGCGGCTCGGCTGACATTTTTCCGAAGAGCTGTGAAGCCGTACCGCTTCAAAGCTGAGTCAACAGAATTTTCGCAAACTCTACGGGGAATAGCGCTCCCGGAGGAGTTCCGCAGCGAAGCGCTTCCTGGGGCGGCGGGTGAAGGGCGGGATGGCGGGGGGTGTCAGGGCCTCTTTTATGGGTGAGGCGAGTTCGGTGATGGATCTCACAGTGACTTGTGGTACAAGACAGTTACTTTCGACAGTACTCCCCCAGGATTACTACTTTGGAATGGCGCGGAGATGGTGTACGCCATAACGTTAGCAGTCAGGGTGGGCGGTATGAATCGACGGAATTTTCTGAGGGGATCGGGGCTGGCCGCGGCGGCGTGTGCGCTGGGTGGAGTGCAGGGGCGCGGGCAGTCGAGCGAGGCACGGCCGCCGATGTCGACCGGCAGCTTCACGTTCGCCTTCTTTACGGACGTGCACATTGAGCCGGAGATGGATGCGCCGCAGGGCACGGTGCTGGCGATGGAGACGATCAACGCATCAGATGCGGAGTTTGCGATCTGCGGCGGCGATCATGTTTTCGACGCGCTGAAGGCGCACAAGGAACGGATCATCGAGCAGTACCAGCTGTATGCGGAGGCGGAGAACACGCTGCGGATGCCGGTGTGGCACGTGCTGGGGAATCACGACGTGGCGGGGCTGGAGACGGGCATGAGCTCGCACGATGTGATTTTCGGCAAGGCGATGTTCCAGAAGGTTTTCAATACGCCGACCTATTACACCTTCCAGCACAAGGGTGTGAACTTTATTGTGCTGGATTCGATTCTGATCAAGGGACGGGACTGGTTTCCGGCGATCGATATCAACCAGGCGGCGTGGCTGGAACGGGTACTGCAGGCGACCGTGGGGATGCCCTCGATTGTGATCAGCCATGTGCCATGGGCGACGAGCATGGCGACCTACGGGCCTGGGTCGAACAATAAGGTTTACGAACCGATCGTCAACTCGGACTATATGATTCCGATGCTGGAGCACTACAACGTGATCGCCCTGCTGCAGGGGCACACGCATATTGTGGAGAGCGTGCACCGGCACGGGATGCAGTATCTGACCGGCGGGGCAGTCTGCGGGAACTGGTGGAAGGGATCGCAGTACGGGGATCGCGAGGGCGTCACCTTTGTGACGGTAGACAACGGGAGCGTAACGACGCGATATTTGCCGACGGGATTCCTGAGTGTCGAACAGTAGCCAGTAGCCAGTAGCCCGTCGCTTGTGGGCGCGCATCGCGGCCAGGGCCGGGTTGGCTCTTGACGTTCTTAGAAGAAAATAGTGATTTAGCGGGCGGCGGACTTTTTTGCGGCTGCTTTGGGCGCTGAGGCCGGCTTTGTGCCGACTGCTTTGACACGGGCGTTGAGGCGGCTCTTGTAACGGGACGCGGTGTTGGCGTGGATGACGCCCTTCTGCACGCTCTTGTCGATGACAGAGACGGCAATGCGGAACTGATCGGCGGCGGCTTTGGAGTCGCCCTTCTCGAGGGCTTCGCGCAGGCCGCGGAGGGTGGAACGGAAGTGGGTCTTGCTGGAACGGTTGACCGCGGTCTTTTTAGTGGTCTGACGGGCGCGCTTGAGCGCAGAAACGTGGTTCGCCATGTATGAATCGGTTCTCGCTTTCGAAAATGAATGCGGGCAGAAGAGACGCGAGCCGCGCATCCGCCGCAAAGAACAAGTTTACGGGGTTGGGGAGGGAGGGTCAACACAGGGCTCAGGGCACAGGGTGCAGGGCACAGAGAAAGGCCCTCAGACTTCGTGGTTGTCGAAGAGGAGGATTTCGAGGTCGGCCATGGATTGCGCGTCGGCACCAGCGGCGCGGCCCTCGGGGCTGGCGAAGGCGGATTGCATCGCCTGCATGTTGTCAAAGTGCAGGGTAGCGACGAGGCGATAAGGGGAGGGGCCGAAGGGGGTCGTGACCGGACCCCGGCTCACTTCGTACTTGCGCAGGCCGGGAATCGTCTTCGCGAGTGGAATGTGGGTTGCGACGTAGTATTTGTCGAAGGCAGCGGGGTCTTGTGGAGTTTTGTAGAAAACGATCATCTGAGCCATTCGGTTTCTCCAGTGTGAAGTTGGCTGCGATCATACCCGGAATGCCATATGGGGATGCAAGGTTCGCTTGATCCGGGAGGATTCAGTTGGGGAAGTAGATGGTGATGGAGCCGGCGTCGGCGTTGGCGGCAATGATGTCAGCGCGGGGATCGGCGGTGAGGCGGGCGATGGCAACCGATCCCCAGCCGCCCGGAATGGAAATGGAGGAAGCGGTGAATTTTCCGGCGGCATCGGGCTCGTAGAGCATGAGGGTTTTGCTTTCCGCGCAGGCGACCGCGATGGTGTGCGCGCCGTGGCCGGTGAGGTCTCCTGCTGCGACGCTGTTGGGGTCGCGGCAGTCGCCGAGGGCGAGAGGCGAGCCGGGTATGGGTTGAAAGCCGCCGCGTCCGTCGCCAAGGAGGACAGTGACGGCGTTTTGGGAAGGGCCGGCGATGTCGCGCTGGTACGGAATGATGATGAGGTCGGGGTTGCCGTCGTGGTTGAGGTCGTCGATGGCGACCTGCCAGGGTTTAGCGCCGGCGGGGAAGGGCGATCCGGGAGCGTTGTGCAGGCTGCCGTGGCCATCGCCGAGGAGGATGGATACGGTGTCGTCGTCGAGGTTGGTGGTGACGATGTCGGGGTGGCCGTCGTGGTTGAAGTCGGCGGTGCGGAGGCGCTCGTAGGGGCGGCGGCCAGTGCGGAAGAAGGTGCCGGGAGTGATGAGGCCGCCGGAGCCGTCGCCGAGGAGCAGCTCGATTTGGTTGTTGCCCCAGCTGTCGGTGACGGCGTCGGGGTTGCCGTCGGAATTGAAATCGGCGACTACGACGCCGTGAGGATGCGGGTAGGAGTGGACGTCGATGGGCGAGCCGGGTGCGAGGCGGAATCTGCCGGTGCCACCGCCGAGAAAGACTCGGAGATAAGGGGACTGGTGGTTGGCGATGACGAGGTCGAGGTGGCCGTCGTTGTTCATGTCCGCGACGGCAATGTCATTGGGGAGATGGCCGGCGGGGAAGGGCGATCCGGGTGCGGGATGGAATGCGCCGGTGCCATCGCCGAGGAGGACGGAGATGGTACCGTCGACGGTTTCGGAGCCCGCGTTGGCGATGATGAGGTCGGGATTGTGGTCGTGGTTGACATCGGCGACGGCGATCCAGCGGGGACTGGAGCCGGTGGGGACAGTGAGCTGTCGGAAGCGCGGAGTTTGCGCGGGAAGGGCGATGCTGAAGGACGCGACGGCAATGAGAAGGGCAGAACGCATGCGGGGGGCTTGACGCATTTGGAGGGTAGCGGGTTTCTCGCTGTTGTGCCAATGCGTGGAGGCAGGTTTTTACAATCCGCGGCGGGCGCGGAGAGAGAACAATGGGGACGATTCAGGAGGCGGGTGATGGGGGACGGTTCGGCGACGGAAGTGTCAAAGAAGGTGCACTGGATTCGGATCCTGATCGGCGGGTTACTGGCGGAGGCGTTGCTGATCGCCATTGTGATTCCGATCAACATGAAGTTTGGGCAACATCCGCTGCTGTATGTGGCGCCGGTGGGATCGCTGGTGACGTGCTTTGTGTTTGGGTGGTGGGTGGGGCGAGGGGTCGAATCGCGGTTTGTTTTGCACGGAGTGCTGGTGGGAGTGGTTGCGATGCTGATCTATATCGGGCTAACACGAGCTCAACCGGAACCGTTGGCGTACGTGATTGCTCATGGGCTGAAGCTGGTGGGCGGCGCGGGTGGTGGGGTGGTGGCAGGGCGGCGGAAATCTACCGCATAGGCGACTACCTCAGGACATCGTCGAAGAAGCGGCGGAGGGTTGCGGTGAAGGCGGAGTCGGGGCGGGTGCCGGGGAGAGGACGGAGGTCGAAGTACTGCTTCGGGTAGGACGAGGCGTCGAAGAGGGCGCGGGTGCGGGCTGAATCGCCCCATCCTATCGCGGTAACAAAGGGCGTGCCGGGCACCCCGGCGCCATGCACGTCGAGGAAGAGGCGGGGGACGTGGGCGGCGGCGAGGCCGGGGGCGGGGTCGAGCTTCTCGTTCTGTAACAGCCACAGTGGCAAAATACGGGTGCGGGCGTCGGTGGAGAAGATTTGGCGCGCGGAGGGGCTGGGGTCTTCGAGGATGACTCCGGCAGGGGCGAACTGCGCGGCGAGGCGGGAGGCGAAGACGGCTCCCACGCCGTCGCCGAAAACGATGAGGCTGCGCGGTGGAATGTGGCGGATGTCGGTGAGCCAGGTCCAGGCGGCGATGGAGTCGTCGAAAGCGAGGCGTTCGGTGGGATGGGCGCCGGCGGAGCGGCCAAATCCTTGGTAGTCGAAGGCGAAGACGTTGATGCCGGTGGTGCGGAGGGTGGTGATGGCGGGGAGGCAGTCGGAAAGGGAGCCGCGGGCGTCGTGGAGATAGAGAACCGTGGCGGTTACATATTTGGAGCCGGGCGGGGCGGGGAGGTACCAGCCGTCGAGCTGGGGCTGGCCGGCGTCGTTGACGTCGAAGTGGATCTCTTCGAAGGGCAGGCCGGCGGTCGCTGGCGTGGCGGAGATCTTGCGGGAGGGGTGGTAAATCAGCTGCCATTGGCCCTGGTAGAAGAGCAGGCAGAGGGCGGCGTATCCGCAGAGGGCGGCGAGCAGGAGGGTGAGGGCGAAGGTGGTGAGGAGCCAGCGGGGGCTGACGGTAGGTGGTTGGGAAGGGGGTTGAGGAGATCGGGCCAACTTCTTATCCGAAGGCGAGCTCGTCAGGGGATTCGAGAGGAGTTCCGCAGACGCGGCAGATGACGGCCGAGCAGTCGCCACAGACGAGGGGGTCGTCGAGGGAGCGGGCGCAGACGGGGCACCAGAGCCTGACGGGTTGCGAGACTGGCGGATTTTGCGGCGGAGGGGATGAGGGCGAGGACATTCTGCAACTGAGCGTAGCACTCCTTTCAAGCGGACGAAGGCGGGTCTGAAGGCGAGAGCGGTTGGGCTGTTTGACTCGGCCGACTTCGGCCGGTTGGCTCAGGGTGACATGACTGGCCGCGCGTCATTCGGTGACCGCGCGCCCGGAATTAGGTTCGCGATTGACGGTGCAGATTCGTACCAACCTTTATACGTGACATGAAAAAAGGCAGCGAAGTTAGTCGCGGGAGGCTGTTTACTAGCAATTAAAGGGTGGGAAGTGTCCCTGAGCGGGCGCGACGGTGTAGCCACCGCAGGAGGAAAGTTAGTTATGGCGACAGCAGGCCTGAATCCAATGATGCTTTGGGGCGACTTCGAGGGCCGCAAGGTGGAAGACCGCTGGCTGTTGGGGCGGCTGGTGCGGCCGGAGGGACGGCGCGCGTGGTTCGAAGCGATCGGGCCGGACGGAGTGCCGGTGATGCTGAGCATCACGGAAGCGCTGAACGATGAGGACGAGCTGCTGGAGCGGTTGCAGGCAGCGGCGGAGATGCGGCACCCGAACGTGGTGGCGATTCGCGAGGCAGTGATCTCGCACCTCGACGATGTTCCGGTGGTGGTGGCCGCGATGGAAATGACGGAAGAAAACCTGGGCGATGTGCTGCGGGATCGGCTGCTGACGGCGGCCGAGGGGCGTCAGGTTCTGGATGCGGTGCTGGCGGCGCTGGGCATGATGCACGCGCACGGGCTGGTGCATGGACATGTGGACGCGGCGAGCGTGGTTGCGATGGGCGAGACGATCAAGCTGCGCAGCGATTGCGTGCGGATGGTGGGGCCGGCTTTTGGGCCCGCCGCCGCGGACGATGTGCGCTGGGCGGCGCGGATGGCGACGCATGCGGTGACGGGCAGATTTCCGGCGGGAGAAAACGATCCGGTGCTGCAGTTGCTGCCCGAGTCGATGGCGCGGGCGGTGCGGCGGGCGCTGAGCGGGATTGCAGGGGCTACGGAAGTGGCGGCGCTGGCAGGAACGCGGCTGGAACTGATGCCGGATATGGGGCGCGCCGGGGTGCGCATTGAGCCGTTGTCGAAGACTGCGAAAATGGCGGCGGTTGCGCAGGCGTCTGCGGCGAAGGAGAAGGCGGGCGAGACTTTGGTGGACCCGAAGTTCGTCGCGGAGCCGGCGGCCGAGAAGCCAGCTGCGATGAAGGCAGAGGCAAATGCGAGCGGTGCGAAGTCGCGGGTGATCGCGATGCGGCCGACAGACGCTGAGGCGCAGGGCGCGCTGTTCGCAGAGCCGTTCATGCTTCCGAACGAGCGCGAGCCGGCGGACGCGGCGTGGGAAGGCGAGCCGGAGATTTCGCGCTGGCCTCGGGCTTCGTATGTGATTGCCGCGGCGATTGCGGTGGTGCTGGTTACGGTGTTCACGCTGTATGGGCTGATGCGGAGTTAGAAGGGCAGCGTTCAGCGTTCGGCGTGCGGCGTTTAAGAACAGCCCTACCCCTTGGGGATTCTCGGAGCGAACGCCGACGATATTTACGCCCCATCGCGCCAACGGAGGGCGCGACGGGAGGCTCCAGGGACGGCCTGCGGCAGCAAGGAAGGCGCTTCGCGCCGTTTTCTTTTTTGGCACGGCTGAAGCCGCGCCCTGTTACAAAAGCGGAAAGGTGCTTCTCTTGGTCGCCGATCCAGGATCGGGACCCTGGGATAACCGGGATAGCGTTCCCGGCCCGGGTTATAGTAAATGTTGTATAATTCGGGCTGGCGGGTTCCCGTTGCTGGAAGGTTCTGTTGAGGGGTCACGACCAGGCCGCTGAGATCCACTTCGAGGGCGATTCGCTCGAAGTTCTCTCCAGTTTTTCCGATGAGATTAAGCGGGCGCTGGGATTTTCTCTGCGGCAATTGCAGATCGGCAGGGAGCCGACCTCGCGGACCCGCAGCATGAATTCCATTGGTGCTGGGGTCTATGAGTTGAAAGAGGCGGACGAACGGACCTGGTACCGAGCCATCTATCTGTCGAAGGTGGCGAACACGATCTATGTGCTGCATTGCTTTGAGAAGAGCAGCCGGAAGACAGATCGAAGGGACATCGAGTTAGCCAGGCAGCGGCTGAAACGAGTGATGCAGCGATTACAGGAGCAGAGCACCCATGAAAAGCGCGGTTGAGAATAAGCCAACCCACATCGTGAAGGGGAATATCTTCGATGCGCTGGGTTTTTCGGCGTCGGAGGCGACCGCGCTCAAGGTGAAGGCGGAGATTCTGTCGGCGATTCTGGAGCATGTGCGGACCCAGGGTTATACGCAGGGGCGGCTGGTGGCGATTCTGGATGAGTATCAGCCTTCGGTGAGCAACCTGCTGAAGGGAAGAATCTCGCAGGTGAGTATTGAGAAGCTGCTGCGGTACGCGGACCGGCTGGGTCTGGAGACGCGGATTTCTATCAGGCCGCAGGCGTCCCGGACGCGGGTTGATAAGGCTGGAGTGGTCCGGCAAACGACGCGGCGGAAGGTGGCGGCGGCGTAGCGTCTGTGGTCGGGTTGAAGCTCCATCGCTCCATACTCTGAATCATCGCTTAGGAGAGCGTGCGATTCAGCTGACCTTATCAAACTTGAACTGAAAGGAGTACTTCCTCAGCTCCAGATTCGGGACGGCATGGGAGGCCAAAATCGTCCTTCTGTGGAAATCACCTGCAATGAGAATTCCGCGCGTCGGTTTGCCCTCGGATTCAGCTAAGACACCCATGTAGGAAAGAATCTGAGCGATCGATTCTGGGGCGGCTGTCCCTGCTTTCAGTTCAATTACTACAATTTTCTCTTCTTTATCGATGGCCGTGATGTCAATGCGCCCGGCTTCAGTTGAACGTTCGTTGCCGCCGTCGGAAATCTTGAGTCCCGTTTCCAACTGTTCAATGTTGGCACGTAGAGCCTTCTGCAAATCCCTTTCGAGCCCAAACGTGATCTCCTCCGCTTGGAGGAGTTCTTCGTCCTCCATATCGGCACCAGCCATATCGAGAGTAGCGGGAGCGCCGCTATCGGGCATGAAAAGTACGACTCGATCTGGTTCGATTCTTAACTCCCATCCGAGGTTCTCCAATGCGGAACGTAACTGGTGCGAGGTATTCGAGCGAGGGTCCATTCCTAGCGGGACAAACTGCGGATGGTCGCGCAGCCACGGCTTCAGGCGAAAGAACTGGTAGTTTCCATCGGGCAGCTTGATTGCAACAAAATGATGTCTGATCATTTGGCCTCTTCTCGGGCGTGCTTGCGCTCGGTCGCGGTTAGTTTTGCGCGAGGTTCTCGGTGTTTACGCCGGCATTTCTTTCAGATCCCGACTGACCGTTAGTTTGGGTTCGGTTAGCTCTTGGACTTCTTCTGGTGTTATGCCGGGCGTTAGTTCTTCGAGCACTAAGCCTTCGGGGGTGACTCGGATCCAGGCCAGGTCTGTGGCTATGGTTTCTACTACTCGGACTCCGGTTAGGGGTAGGGTGCATTTCTTCAGGATTTTGGGGCAGCCTTCTTTGGTGCAGTGCTCCATGGCTACGATGACGCGGCGGGCGCTGGCGACCAGGTCCATGGCTCCGCCCATGCCTTTGACCATTTTGCCGGGGATCATCCAGTTGGCGAGGGTGCCTTCTTCGTCGACCTCCATGGCGCCGAGGATGCTGAGGTCGATGTGGCCGCCACGGATCATGGCAAAGGAGTCGGCGGAGGAGAAGAAGGCGGCGCCGGGGAGGGCGGAGACGGTTTCTTTGCCGGCGTTGATCAGGTCGGGGTCTTCTTCGCCGGGGAGCGGGTAAGGGCCGACGCCGAGCATGCCGTTTTCCGACTGCAGGACGACTTCGATCCCAGGGGGGACGTGGTTGGCGACCAGGGTGGGGAGGCCGATGCCGAGGTTGACGTAGAAGCCGTCGCGGAGCTCGCGGGCTACTCGGCGGACGATGCGCTCGCGGCGGGCGGCGGGTGAGAGGGTGGCGATGGAATTCGGTAGAGCGGTCATAGAAGGGCGATTGGGATTGCCGTTCTCAATATACGAGCAGGATCGCGCTCGCGCGCGATGCCCACCCTGATTGCGCCAACATCAGGCGCAATCAGAATGGGGCACCCGGATTCTCGACCAGAGTGGGGCACCCGGATTCCCGACCAGAATGGAGCACCCGGATTCCTCGACCAGAAATGGCGCACCCGGAATTCGGTAGACTCGTCAAGGCTGGGCGATGCGGTACGCCGTCTTCAATATACGAGCAAGGTCGCTGGTGCGGGGGACGCTGCTGGTGCTGGGGAGCGTCGTGCTGGCGCTTGTTTGGGGCGGGTTTCCTAACGTGCATGGGTCGTTGCTGCTGATCTTGCCGGCGTGTGCTGCGGTTTGGGGGACCTGGGAGACGAGCCGGTGTTTGCAGCCTCGGTGGAGTTTCTATCATGGCGGCGTTCTTTTGCTGCTGTATGCCGATGTGCTGGCTTTGGCTTTGATTTGGTTTTTGTTTTTGTATCCGTATGCAAAGTGGATACAGATGTGAGGGCGAGCACGCTTTGCGTGCTCGCCCCTCAGGGAATAGCCAATAGGCAATGGGAATAGCGAACCGGATCGCGCTTCGCGCGCAGCCCTCAGATGGCGGCGGCGGTTTCTTGTTCCTGCAGGGAGTCGGCGTAGGGGGCGCGGAGGACTCCTCGTTCTGTAATGATCGCTGTTACGTATTTGGCGGGGGTTACGTCGAAGGCTGGGTTTTCTATGCCTACGCCGTTGGGGGTGAGCTGCTTGCCGGCGTGGTGGGTGACTTCGATTTGAGGGCGCTGCTCAATGGGGATGGAGTCGCCGGTGGGGGTTTTGAGGTCGATGGTGGACCAGGGCGCGGCGACGTAGAAGGGGATGCCGTGCTCTTTGGCGAGGATGGCGACGTTATAAGTGCCGATTTTGTTGGCGACGTCGCCGTTGGCGGCGATGCGGTCGGCTCCGACGATGACGGCCTGGATTTTGCGCTGGCGCATGAGGCTGGCGGCCATGTTGTCGCAGAGGACGGTGGTGGGGATGCCGTCGTGCATCAACTCCCAGGCGGTGAGCCGCGCGCCCTGGAGGAAAGGGCGAGTTTCGTCGGCGTAGACGTGGAGGTGGCTGCCCTGCTCGACGGCGGAGCGGATGACGCCGAGGGCGGTGCCGTAGCCGCAGGTGGCGAGGGCTCCTGCGTTGCAGTGGGTGAGGACGCCGCCTTGTTTGGGGAGGAGCGGGGCGCCGTGGGCGCCCATGGTGCGGCAGGCGGCGATGTCTTCGTCGTACATGCGCTGGGCTTCTTCGATGAGGCCGATGCGGAGGGTGGCGGGGGTTGCGCCGGGCGCGGAGGCGAGGGCGGAGAAGCGCTGCTTCATGCGCTCGATGGCCCAGAAGAGATTGACGGCGGTGGGGCGGGTGGCGGCGAGGGTGCGGGCCATGATGTCGAAGTCGGCGGCGAGGGCGGGGGTGGTGGTGGCGGGTGAGTTTTTTGCGCCGAGGGCAAGGCCCATGGCAGCGGAGACTCCGATGGCGGGCGCGCCCCGAACCACCATGGTAACGATGACGTCAGCGACCTGCTGGTAGGTGGTGGCGAGGACGTAGGTCTCTTCGAGGGGGAGACGCGTTTGGTCGAGAAAGCGGACGCCTTCGGAGGTCCATTCGAGGGTCGGGATCATTGTCATTAGTGTAACGGGTTGGGACAGGAAACTGCAGTAATCAGGTTAGTCATAACAAATGAAGAGAGTTTTTCACCGGATAACCTGATACTCTTTCTGCGTTTCACCAATAGTTACGAAGGTCGCTCGATGCGGGTCCGGTTCTCTGATAATTGAGGAGGGGACACCGGCATTGCACGGCGACATTGCAGTGATGGGACATGGGTATGCCAGCAGCATTTTCAGGAAGCCGGACGAAGACGAAGGTGAAATGCCCGCAATGCCGCCAGCTGGAGATGGCGCGCATCGCGCGGCAGGGATTCTTGCGGGAGCGGATTTATCCGCTGTTGGGGCTGTATCCGTGGCAGTGCGCGATTTGCGGTAAGGAAGCGATGTTGCGGCGGCGGGGCGCGGTGATTCGGAAACCGCAGCACGTTACGGAGGAGCCGGGCGAGTCTGCGGCGGCCACCGTTCATCAGCATTGAAGAGGGCTGGAGGGGCTGGTCCTGACGCGGGCGTGTAGCGAGTGGCGCCGATTTATTGGATGGGTGGGGAGAAGCGGCGGTCGATTTCGGCGGCGGCGGTGCGGAGGCTGTCGAGCGGGTGCAGGCGGGGTAAGTCCGCGCCGAGGCGCTGGAGTTCGGCGAGGGCGATTTCTGTGGCGATGTTGCCGACCAGCGCGTCCTGCGCGAAGGGGCAACCGCCGAATCCACCAATGGCCATATCGAAACGGCGGCAGCCTGCGTTGTAGGCGGCGGCAATTTTTGCAGCGGCGTCCTCGGGGCGCGCGTGGAGATGGATGCCGATTTCGATGGCGGGGTCGTCGACGGAGTCGAGGACGGCGGAGACTAATCGCGAAACTTGCTGGGGCGTGGCGAGGCCGACGGTGTCGGCAAGGGAGATCTGCGTGATGCCGGAGTCGGTGAGGAGATCGCAGGCGGCGAGGACTTCGTCCAGGCTCCAGGGATCGTTGTAGGGATTGCCGAAGGCCATGGAGATGTAGACGACGAGGGAGAGTCCGGCCTGGAAGGCGACCTGGCCGATGGCGTCGAGGGCGTCGATGGATTCTTCGGGAGACTGGTTCTGATTGCGGCGGAGAAACTCGGGGGAGATGGAGTAGGGAAAGCCGAGGGTGGAGACGGCGCCGGTTTCGATGGCGCGGGCTGCGCCTTGGGGGTTGACGACGATGCCGATGATCTCGGCGTCGTCGGGAGGATCGAGGAAGTTGAGGACCTGCTCGGCGTCGGCCATCTGCGGGACGGCTTGCGGGGAGACGAAGGAGACGGCGTCGATGTGCAGGAAGCCGGCGGCGACGAGGGTGCGGAGGTAGTCGGCTTTGACTTCGGCGGGGATGGGCTTGGGCAGAGCCTGCCAGGAGTCGCGGGGACACTCGATGATCTTGACGGCCGTCATGGTGCAGGGAATAGGGTACAGCGCTGCAGGGCACGAGCGAAAGGCCAGCGGAAAAGCGGTCAGCTAAAAACCTGTCAGCGGAAAACCGGTCAGCGGAAAAGCGGCTCGCGAAGAACCGGTTAGCGAAAAAGTGCAAGCGGCGATCAAGAAGCGAGTGCGGTCGCCCGACACGCGAGACGCAGTTAGCGCCAGCGGAGGGTGAAGTCGGCGCAGAGCAGCAAACCGTAGGGGATCAGGGCGAGGAAGGCGAAGTGACGCCAGCGGGGGAGCAGGAGGGTGGAGACTAAGAATGCGGTGGCGGCGAGGGTGACGGCGGAGTTCCAGTGGGCGACCCACTGGTAGAGGGAGAGCTGGAGGGCGAAGAGGTGGTCCCAGAGGTTGAGTGGCGGGAAATGGAACGTCACCTGAGCGCGGGTGGGCGCGGTGTGCAGCCAGAGAACGAGGGCGAGGGCGCAGAAGAGGAGCGAAGGCACCGAGGCGGCGACGATCGGCGCGAGCACCAGGGTGAAGGAGCGGTCGGGACGATGGGGGCGGTCTGACTCTGGCTCAGGCATTTTGTTCAATGCGTTGGATGCACAATTCGCGCGCAAGGGGCGGACTGAGGAGCATGTAGTACGCATCGCGGCTGGAGCGATTGTCGTCGCGCCAGTCCGAATACTGGAGGCGAAGGCCGATGAGGCTTTCTTCACACGGGGGGCGTTCATAACGTTCCTGAAACTGGCGCTGGCGGACGCTGAGAGCGATGAGCTCCTAGGTGACGGCAAAGGAGCGGAGCTCGTTGGGGGGGACGACGAATCCGGAGAGCGGACGCTCGATGGCGAGGTGTTCCTCGTCGCGGACCCAGAGGCGGTAGGCGGAGAGGCGGAAGGAGCGCTCGGCGTCGTTCCAGACATCGACGACGATCTGGGGCCAGTTGATGGTGTCGTAGTAGTACTGGCCGTTGTCGGCGCGGTCGCGGCGGCATGTGATGGTGATGGGCCGGTGGGCGAAGCGGTCGGCGGATTCGGTGCGGATGCCCATCCAAAAGCGGGGCTGGACGGTGAGGCGGGCTTCCCACTGCTCGCGCTGGAGGGCGATGGCGGTTTCGGCGGCGGCGAGGGAGCGGCGGGAGACGTGGAGGTAGGTGAGGGTGACGGAGGCGGTGATGACGGAGGCGAAGAAGCTGAGGAGCGCGCCGAGGGCGAGGGCGTAGGTGTCTCCGCGACGATGCCAGGCGACGAGGAAGAGGAGGGTGAGGGCAGCGGTGCCGAGGATGAGGGCGATGAGGGCGACCAGGAAGCGCAGGCGGAGCTGAGTGATCAGCATGCGAGCCAGCATCCGATGGCGGGTCATTCCAGGGGACGCTTTTGGGGGCCGGTCATAACAGGAACGATCATTGGGGCAGTTGTCCGAGGTAGGCGAGAACGACGACGAGGATCAGGCCCGTGAAATGCAGGATGAGGCCGATGATAATGGCGCGCAGATGGCGGCCGGCGCGGAAGGTGAGGGTCATGACCAGGCCGTAGAGGGGGAACTGCAGATAGAGCATGTACTGGTAGGTGCGGCCGACGAGGTCGGCGGGGGAGTGGAGGACGCGGCTGCGGAGAACGTCGAACCAGGGATAGAGGAGGGCGAAGGCCTTGGGTCCTTCGAGAGCGACAACGCTGGCGGCGCGCACGGCGAAGGGGGTGACGGCGATGCCGAGCAGGAGCGGCCAGAGGGCGATCCACCAGCGGCGGGCGAAAGTCTTCCTTGCACCGCGCTTCTTACGCGGCGTCGCTGCCGAGGATGAAGGCATGGTTTCAAGAATACTCCCCAGGGGACAGAAAACAGGGGAAATCCGCTGGGGGTGGGGTTACGTTTGTAGGGTTACGAACAGAAGGAATCTCGGACGGACGGCGACGAATCAATTGGGCTTTTTCCCGAGCGTGTTCGCAGAACCTGCGGCAGGCGACGGGGGAGCTTCGTTCCCATCCTGCAACGCACGTCCGCGCTGCCATCGACCAAAGGCCCCATAGGGATAGCCACCAGGCTGTGGCCGGCTAACCTTCTCAAGAGCTTCCGTTGCATCTTTGTCCAGTGTGAGCTCGGTCGCTCCAAGGTTAGCGCGCAGATGTTCGACGGTGCGGGCGCCAACGATCGGCGCGATGACACTTGGCCGATCTGTGATCCAGCTCAAAGCGACTTGCGCCGGCGTTGCGCCAATCTCTTTGGCAATACGAACGACGGTACCGATCGTGTCCCAGTTTCGATCGGAGTCCGCATACTCCTCTGAAATGGACTGATAGATAGGTTTTTCAGATCCCGCCCGCGTGTCTGCCGTCGCCTTGCCACCCCGTTGATATTTGCCAGTGAGGAAGCCACCGGCGAGCGGCGACCACGGCAGCAAGCCGATCCCGTTGTAAAGCGCGGCAGGAATCACTTCCCATTCAATCTCGCGCGAAAGCAGGCTGTATTGCGGCTGCAGCGTAACCGGAACCTGTACCCCCATCGCTCTGGCCGTGGAGACGATTAGCTGCAGTTGCCAGCCCGTGAAATTTGACAGGCCGATGTAATGAATCTTCCCGGCCTTCACCGCCTCATCCAGGAAGGGCAGCGTTTCTTCGACCGGTGTGTGCATGTCAGAGGCATGAAGTTGATAGAGGTCGATCGTCTCAACACCCAAACGTTTGAGAGAAGCGTTCAGTGAACGATGGAGCCAACGGCGCGTTAGTCCAGCCGAGTTCACTTCCTGGCTTGCATTGAAGCGGCCTTTGGTGGCCAACACAACCTGGTCGGTTACGTCCTTCGGGCGGGCGGCAAACCAGCGGCCGATAATCTCTTCCGAAACGCCATTGACGTAAACATTGGCGGTATCTACCAGGTTGCCACCAGCTTCGATGAACGTGTCGAGGATAGCGAACGCGTCCGCTTCAGGCGTCTCGGAACCAAAGTACATGGTTCCAAGTGCGATCTTCCCAACAGCAATACCGGTGTTTCCTAATTTGCGATGCAACATGGCGAATCACCTCTTCAGTAAATTTTGGGCGGTTGCGGTGAACCGGCCGACGGAACCAGCCTGCTGCGCTGGCCGCTTATGTCTGGAGGATGCCGGGGTTGAACTTTGGGACTTCGGGGTTGAGGGCTACCGCTTCGAGGGCGGTGAGCAGGGCATCGCGGGTTTGGGCGGGGTCGATGATGGCGTCGACCCAGAGACGGGCGGCGGCGTAGCGGCAGTCGGTTTGGGCTTCGTAGGTGGATTTGATATTGGCGACGAGTTCCTGTTTTTCCTGGTCGCTGAGCTGGCGGCCGCCGCGCTCGAGCTGGCGGATGCGGATTTCGACGAGGGTGTTGGCGGCGGAGTCGCCGCTCATGACGGCGTAACGGGCGGTGGGCCAGGCGAAGATGAAGCGCGGGTCGTAAGCTTTGCCGCACATGGCGTAGTTGCCCGCGCCGAAGGAGCCGCCGACGATGACGGAAATTTTGGGGACGGTGGAATTGGCGACGGCGGTGACCATTTTTGCGCCGGAGCGGATGATGCCGCTCCACTCGGCGTCGCGGCCGACCATGAAGCCATTGACGTCGTGGAGGAAGATGAGGGGGATGAGGTTCTGATTGCAGTCCATGATGAAGCGCGCAGCCTTGTCGGCGGACTCGGCGTAGATGACGCCGCCAAACTCGATGCGCTTTTCGCCGGTGGGACTGGTTTGGGGCTGGGATTGCTTTTGGTTGGCGACGATGCCGACGGCGTAGCCACCGATGCGGGCATATCCGCAGAGCAAGGTGCGGCCGTAGGAGGGGCGATACTCGTCGAACTCACTGCGGTCGGCGATGCGGGCGATGACTTCGTGCATGTCGTAGGAGTTGACGGCGGCCTTCGCGGGATCGGAGTCGAGGAGGGCGTGGAGATCGGCTGCGGGATAACGGGGCGCGTCGTTGGTGGGATCGTAGGGGGCGCGATCGAAGGGCGCGCGCTGGGTGTGGCCCCACTTCGCGACGAGCGAGCGAAGGCGCGCGATGCAAAGATGGTCGTTGGGCTCCTTGAAGTCGACGGTGCCGGAGATTTCTGCATGCATGGTGGCGCCGCCGAGTTCTTCGGCTGAATATTTTTGACCGATGGCGGCCTGGACGAGCGCGGGCCCGGCGAGGAAGAGGCCGCTGCCTTCGGTCATGAGGACCTGGTCGGTCATGACGGGGAGATAGGCGCCGCCTGCGACGCACATGCCCATGATGGCGGTGATCTGCGGGATGCCGGCGGCGGACATGACGGCGTTGTTGCGGAAGATGCGGCCGAAGTCGTCCTGATCGGGGAAGACGTCTTCCTGGAGGGGGAGAAAGATGCCGGCCGAGTCGACGAGATAGAGGGTGGGGATGCGGTTCTCCATGGCGATGTGCTGGGCGCGGAGAACTTTTTTGGCGGTCATGGGGAAGAAGGCGCCTGCTTTGACGGTGGCGTCGTTGATGACGATCATCGCGAGGCGGCCGGAGACCTGGCCGAGGCCGGTGACGACGCCCGCGGAGGGTGCGCCACCATACTCGTCGTACATGCCGAAGGCGGCGAAGAGGGCGAGCTCGAAGAAGGTCGTGCCGGGATCGAGGAGGAGCGCGAGGCGTTCGCGGGCGGTGAGGCGGTTCTTTGCGTGCTGGGCTTCTGTGGCTTTGGGGCCGCCGCCGGTTCGGATTTCTTCTTGCTGTTGGTGGATTTGGGCGAGGAGGGCGGACATTTTCTGAGCGTTGGCGCGGGCGCGGGGGTGGTTGGGGTCGAGCTTCGAGGGGAGTTGAGTTTGCAGTTTAGTTGGAGCGGTGGGTTTGGGATCGGTCATCGGAAACTATTAGGAGGAAAACTCGCCAGCATACCATGATGGTGAATTGAATTCACCACGGAGAACACAGAGATCACAGAGTCTGAAGTGAAGGAGTGAAATATGTTGGCGTATCCGGTGAAATTGACGCGCGACAAGGAGAGCGGGGGATTCGTTGTGACGTTCCCCGATATTCCGGAGGCGATTACGCAGGGCGAGACCGTCGAAGAGGCTTTGGAGATGGCGCAGGATGCTTTGGAGACGGCGCTGGACTTTTACCTCGAAGATCGTCGTGCGGTTCCGGCTCCATCGAAACCGAAACACGGCCAGCGCCTGGTGTATTTGCCGGTGAATATCGACGCCAAGGTCAATGGACAAAATCTCCCTGCACCGCTTTAGATTCTGTCGGCCGCTGCGCGACCGATTCCCCTCGCGTTAAGACCTCGGTACGAAGACGATATTCTGCTCGGGGGGTCCTTCCACTCCGCGCGGTCCTTGCTCGTGCGCGCTGGAAGGAGCTTTGGCCGCGCTTCGGTCAGGATGACAGTTCTGGCTTAATGGGTGGCGGCGAGGCTGGAGGCTTCGGTGGGGTCGGTGCCGGTCTTGGCGGTCGCGAGGCTGGTGAGCGCGCCGGTGGTGGTGTTGATGGTGAAGACCTGGAGATCGGGGCTGCCTCCGGCGTTGATCACGGCGAGGTAGGTTTCTGATTTGTCTTCGACCATAGCGACGGGCAGGCTGCCGGTGGTGAAGGGCGAGCCGGAGATCGCGGTGAGCGCGCCGTTGTTGGAGAGGACGAAGGCGCTGATATTGCCCTGGGTCCGGTTGGCGACGTAGACGTAGCTGCCGGTGTGGTCGACGAGGACGGACCAGGCGCCGGTTCCGGTGGTGGAGGGGGAGCCGGAGGTTTCAGTGAGGGTGCCGTTGGCAG
This sequence comes from Acidobacterium sp., assembly GCA_003166955.1. Lineage (GTDB taxonomy): Bacteria > Acidobacteriota > Terriglobia > Terriglobales > Acidobacteriaceae > Palsa-343. The sequence continues at coordinate 16,406 of PMUI01000034.1, read as the reverse complement.
CGATGGAGAAGACGCGGACGCCGCCGGTGACGGTTTCGGCGGCGAAGAGGAAGTTGCCGGAGGGCGAGATGGCGAGGCCGTAGTCGGCGGCGTTGGCGGATTTGGGGACGAGGACGGTGTTGATCTGGGCGAGAGCGCCGGTGCCGGAGTTGAAGCTGAGGGTGTAGACGCCGGCGGTGGAGCAGGAGACGTAGACGAAGTTGTCGTTGGGAGTGATTTCGAGGTCGGTGGAGGGGACGTTTCCGTTGAGAGTGACGACGGAAGAACTGAGGGGGGTGAGCGCGCCGCCGGTGCCGATCTGATAGACAAAGGCTTCACCGGAGAACGAGGATGCGCCGAGGAGCCATTTGCCGGTGGAATCGACGCGCAGAACGGAGGCCGAGACTCCAGTAGCGACGGGTGTACCGCCGTTGGCGATGGTGATGGCTCCGTTGGAGCCGATGGTGTAGACGTAGATGCCGCCGGCGGCGCTGCCGAGGTAGAGGTAGGTGTCGTCGGGAGTGACGGCGAGGGCGGTGGGTTCGAGGGCAACGGACCAGGCGGATCCGGAGATACTGCTGAGGGCGCTGCTGGCGATGCTGAAGCCGGCGATGGTGAGGGGGTTGGTGCCGAGGTTGCCAACGTAGAGGTAGTCGCCGGAGGAGGAGCCGGTGCCGCCACCGCCGCCGCTGCCGAGCGGGGGAAAGAACTTGCCGCAACCGGCGAGGGCCAGCAATGACGCCACAGAAACAGACACGCAGAACTGCAGGAGACAAGACTTCAAGGAACGCATTCCCAACCTCAATGAATATGGTACGCCGCCTATGCCCGGCATCCTTATAGACGTGTGAGGACGGTTGCGCGCTCCGACGTGGGGTTGGCTCGAGGCGAGACGAAACTGAATGTGGCAGAAGTTGTGCGCCGGCGGTACGCTTCGAGGAGTCTGGCGGCATCTCATCCCGAGGCAGCCGGAGTTGTGCGTGCGCTGAGAGCTGCGAAAATCGGGAGGACGCATTGAAAGCAGCGACTATTGTGGGGATACTTCTCATCGTTGTGGGGATTATTGGGTTCATCGCGGGCGGCGTCAGCTTCACGCACGAAAAGAAAGATGTGGATATGGGGCCGGTGCAGATCCAGCACAAGCAGACGAAGACGCTGCCGATTTCGCCGATTCTGAGCGCGGTGGCTTTGGTGGGTGGGATTGGTTTGGTGGTGGTGGGCGCCAGGAGCTGAAAGACAGGGAATAGGGAACAGGGAACAGAAAAGCGTTTGGCGCTCGGCGTCCGGAGAGACGCGCGTGGCGCCGAACTTCGCGATGCTTTGCGGTGTTAAAATTACGCGTGTGCCGGGTCCTGCGCGACGCAATCCCGCCAACCCCGCCAGGTCCGGAAGGAAGCAACGGTAACGGGCCAGTGCGTGTGCAGCAGGTCACCCGGTGCACTAATTTCTCCCGATAATTGCTCGTGAGATTCCCGCTCATCCGGGGGTAGTGTTCTGGTTCTCAGGACATCACCCGTGCGTCATCGGATCACCGCTGCGCGGCGGTTTTCTGCGACAATACTCCTTTGTTCAGGAGTCTTGATTTGAGTCTTACGCTTCGGCCACGTGTGCCTGTTCGTGCAAAAATCAGCGCCCTGGGAACCTGGACGCCTCCTCGTCTTCTTACTAATGCCGATCTCGAAAAGATGGTCGAGACCTCCGACGAGTGGATCACTTCGCGCGTCGGGATTAAGGAACGGCACATCGTGGAGCCGGGCATGGCGACGAGCCATATGGCCGTTGAGGCGGCGAAGCTCTGTCTGGCGGAGCGCGGCGTTGACCCTTCCGAGGTCGAGGTCATTATTGTTGGGACGGTGACGCCGGATATGCTTTTTCCGGCCACCGCTTGTCTGGTGCAGGATCGGCTGGGAGCGAAGGGCGCGTGGGGGTTCGATCTTTCCGCGGCGTGCTCGAGTTTTGTTTATTCGCTGCAGATGGGGTGCAAGCTGATCGAGTCGGGGGCGCACAAGAAGGTGCTGGTGATTGGCGCGGACACGATGTCGTCGATCATCGACTACACGGATCGCGCGACGTGCGTGCTGTTTGGCGACGGCGCGGGCGCGGTGCTGCTGGAACCGGCGGCTGAGGGTGAGCTGGGGATGATCGACTTCCATCATGAGATCGATGGGTCGGGCGCGTGCGCGCTGTTTATGCCTGGCGGTGGGAGTTTGCATCCGCCTTCGCACGAGACGATCGATAAGAAGATGCACTACGTGCATCAGGAGGGGCAGGCGGTCTACAAATTTGCGGTGCGCAAGATGGTGGAGGCGTCGGAGGCGGTTCTCGAGAAGAATGGCGTCACGGGCGCGGACCTTGGGTGTTTCATCGCGCACCAGGCGAATCGGCGGATCATTACCGGGACGGCCGATCGGCTGGGGCTCCCGGAGGAGAAGGTCATCATTAATATTGATCGGTTTGGAAACACGACTTCGGCGACGATTCCGCTGGCGATGGAGACAGCTCGGCAGGAGGGCAAGCTGAAGAAGGGGGATTTGATTTTGATTGCCAGCGTGGGGGCGGGGTTTACGGTGGGGGCTGCTCTGCTTCGGTGGGAGATTTAAGAACAGGGAACAGGGAATAGGGAGTAGTCGCCGTTCGGACCAGGCCGCTCTGGGGAGGGCGGCTTTTTCTTTGTTCGCAAGGTGTTGACTCGGTATAACGATTATTTTGTTGCTGTAGCTTTTGGATTGTGTGTAAGAAAGGCAAGATGACAGCTAACCCAAAGCCCCTGGGCCTGCCGCGCGTCCTTATCCTCGGAGATGCCACCGTACCAACGGGTTTTGCCCGGGTTATCTATCACATCTTTGCGCCGCTCAGTTCGGATTTCGAGATTCATCAGCTGGGCGTGAACTATCGCGGAGATGAACACAAGTGGCCCTGGAAGATTTATCCGGCCATGGATGCGGATGGGCCGTTTGGGTTCAGTAAAGTGACGCAACTGGCGGAGGACGTCGATCCGTCGCTGGTCTTTATGGTGAGCGACGACGGACCTCTTGCCGAGTGGATGAAGAGGATTTCCCAGTGGAAGGGGCGAGCCAGAGCCAGGGTGATTCTGTATTGTCCTGTAGATAACAATCCGCTGAAGCCCGCGGTGGTGGACGAACTTTTTAAGGCAGACAGGCTGTTTACTTATACGGATTTTGGCCGGCGGTGTTTTGCCGAATGTAAGACAGAGGTTGCAGACCCACCGCCAGTGGAGGTGATGCCGCACGGCATTAACACGGCTGTTTTTCGTCCCCTTGAGGGCGATATCGAGTATCACCTGAGCCCCGAAGGTAGGTTGAGGGCGAAGAGAAACCTGATTGGCGCCGATGACGCCCAGCTGGATGGCACATTCATTATTCTGAACGCGAACCGGAATCAGGAACGCAAGCGGCTGGACACCACAATTCGTGGTTTTGCGCGGTTTGCGGCGGGCAAACCGGATTCGGTGAGGCTCTACCTGCACTGCGGAGTGAAGGACCAGGGATGGAATGTGATCGAGCTGGCCGCGCAGGAAGGAATCATGGACAGGCTGATCCTGTCGACGACCCAGGGTCTTAAGCCGAACTTTCCGGATGAGGAAATGAACAGGATCTACAACGCCTGTGAAGTGGGTATTAACACCAGCTCCGCCGAAGGCTGGGGTCTCGTGAATTTTGAACATGCAGCGACCGGTGCTGCACAACTGGCGCCGGACCATACAGGCTGCAGCGAGCTATGGACGGGTTACGCCGCGATGCTGCCTCCATCGGTTAGCATTATCGATCCGCAGAACCTCAAAGAACACTATGTCATTTCCCCGGAGACAGTCGCGGATGCCCTGGAGAGAATGTACGCGGACGGGGATTATCATCACGCGATGTGTGTCGCGGCCTACCGGAATGCCACACGGGAGGAATATCAATGGGACAACATTTCACGCAGGTGGCTGGACGTTTTCCGGGAAGAGTTGGAAAAGCTGCGGGCCCTTTCGGGCCCGGCAGTGTGAGGACAGACAGGGGTTTTGAGATAGCGACTGGCGTTCGACCGTTGCTAAGCAGGAGCGGGGACGGCGGGAGAAGCCGACCAGCCACATTTGCCGACGGCGGCGACAATATCCGCTGCCAGCACCCCGACCAGGACCACGGCAATCACTATTTCCGCAGCCAGGGCGATACCGTCCGAGGCGAACCAGACAACGAGCTGGGCTGCCATAATAACGCCCATCAGTATCCATTGATACCAGCGGAGATTGTCCTTTAAGGCCTGGAGAATCTGCTTCAGGCCTAGCTGCTTGAATATCTGCCCGGCCAGCCTGGCGATGGCGACGGCTTTGTCCCACTTTGATGCTGCCTGAAGGACGGCATTTACGCTGACTTCCAGCCCGATAAGCCCTGCCGGTTCGAGGCCAGCGGCAAGGGTTTTCGCCAGATTTCTGGCGATCGTGACTGCGCCAAGGATCTGGAACGCCAGAGTGAGAACATCAACCGCGCAGGCAACCAGAGCCCCGATGCACTCGGCGCTGGGGCCGCCGGCTGCGGTCATGGACCTTTTGGCCAGGACGTGCGCGACGGGATCGATATCCGGACCAAGCCAGACGATCTGCGTGCCCTCGTCTCTGCCGACGCGGTTATTGATGGCCTCGTCGTGCAGGACATGGTACATGTCGTCGATGGCGGCTGCGGGGTTGCTGGTAATTTCCGCCAGCTGGTCAGGGTGCTGCTGGAAATAAGCGACCTGTTCTGGCTCCTGCAGGAACTTCGTCAGTTCAGCCGTCATTTGTGCCTGGAAGGCCGATTTGGGAAATTCCTTAAGAAGGATATCTTCCTGAGGCATGATATTTTCCTTTCGGTGGATGGAGGGCCTGAGCCGGACGCGCCACGCAGGGCATTATTCCGGACTAACAACAGTGATCTTAACGACGGCGTCTTTATCTTTCGGATTAAGAGTCCTGCTTACCCCGTAGTAACTGGTCACAGGCAGCCCCTGGGCATTGTTGGCAAGGTACAGGTACCCATAGGGATTGTGCTGGGTGAAGAATGCGCTGAGGTCAACGTATTGTTCCTTCAGGTCCGGGATGGATCCCGTCTGGAAAACAGGTTGCCCTCCGGAACCTACCACCGCATAGTTGATTGTGTTGCCGAGTCCATTGATGATCACCATAGCTTATGCTCCTGGAAAAAGTAGAGGGCCGAAGCCCGCAGACAACTGGGGCTTGACCTGGTTGCTTTCAGTGCGGGGGAAAGTCCTGGAGGATTACGGTGTAAGTCTACGACAGAATATGCGCGTGTCAAGACCTGTGGGCTGGATAAACGATTGAATTCTCGTGCAGGTTTTCGTAACCTGGCTTTGCCGGTGTAAGCGGCCTTTAGTTGCTATGTGAGATAGCTACTTTAGTAACTCAGGGTATGGCGACACCGGCCAGGCGGAGGGCCCAGGACGGGCTTGGCTCGAAGTCGAGGCAGACGACGCGGCTGTCGAGGCGTGTTGCCTGTAGGTCGGTGAGCTGGCCGAGGGGCACTTCGGGTAAGCCGGGCCAGCGAACGGGGATAGCGGCGAGCTTCCGCAGCGCAGCATATTCCGAGTAGGTAAAGCACTCGGGCCAGGATAGCTGGTGCAGGACGGCGCGAGACTCGAACAGGCCGGGATGGAAGGGGTAGATTAAACCGTATTCCGGGCTGATTTCGCGTGCCAGGATGAGGTTTTCGTGCGCCAGGGTCGTGAGGAACCGCTCGATTTGCCAGGTAGGCTCGAGGAGCGCCTCGCGCCCATTGAGCCATTGCTTGGCCCACCACATTGCACCGTGCCGGTCCTCGAGCCGGGTAAAGAGCACGTCGGGGCAGAGTTGGCCGAGGTGATTGCCAAACGGACGGGGCGCGTCATGGAGGCCGTTGACGGGGACAAGGCATTTGAGTGGCTTTGCTGCGCCCACAGTGCGGCGATACATGCCCGTAGCGCGATAGTTCGTGACATTGTTCATGAAAGCGCGGGTGCGAGAATGGGAATCCCGATTACGAAAGTAGAGTTTACTAACTCATATAGGTTACCTGTCAAAGAAAAGTTTCGATGCCCTGCAGGGGGCCGTGTTTGAAGTTGGTGGAAGCGTCGATCAGGCTGCGCGTGAGAGCGCGGCTTTTTCTTTTTGGGCTGTGCGGGTGCGGAGTTTGTAGAAGGCTACCGCTATTAGGTTGCTGATCACGATGGTGGATGCGATTTTGATGGCGTAGGTGCGGGGGTTGATCACGCTGACGAAGGGATAGGCGGAGATCAGGAGACTGAAGAGGGTCGAGAGGAAGCCGGCGGCGCTGGTCCACTTGAGCCAGGTGGGGAGGGTGCGGCGGAGGGCGGCTGCTCCCACGAGGGGGATGGCGAACATGGCGAGGTAGGCGACTTCGTAGTGGGTGAGGCTGGCGTTGGTGAGGAGTTGGTATGCCTCCTGCGCGTGGACGCCGGTGCTGGCGAGGAGGGCGAGTGTGAAAACGAGCGCGGCTACGCAGGCGATGGAGTTGGTGGGCGTGGCGCGGCGCGGATGGAGGCGGGTGAACCATGCGGGGACGAGGTGGTTCCAGCCGGCGGCCATAGGGAGGCGCGTGACTCCGGTGAAGAGATAGCTGACGGCTCCGAGGAGGCGGAGTTGCAGGAGCAGGATGGCGAGGATGGCGGCGATGTTGCCGATGCCCGTTGAGCCAAGGGTGAGGCGCATGGCCTGAGGGATGGGGGCGATGAAGTCGATGCGTGCGCGGGGGACGAGGGCGACGATGGTGGCGGTGCCGAGGATGAACATGGCGCAGATGACGGGTGAGGAAATGAGTACGGAGCGGCCGATGGAGCGGGCGGGGTCGCGGCTTTCTCCGGCCATGATGGCGATGTACTCGAGTCCGCAGAGGGCTCCGAAAAGCATTTGGCCGAAGAGGGCGAGGGTGCGGAGATCGAGAGGCGGGCGGGCGATGGAGAAGGGCGTGTAGTAGATGGGCTGGTGGCGTGCGTGGGCGACGAGGGGGAGGGCGATGAGCGCGGCGAAGACGATGAGCATGGCGATGCCGCCGATGTTGTGGATCCACTTGCCAAGCTCGAGGCCGCGGAGGGCGGCGAGGGTGATAGCGGCGAGCATGACGGTGACGATGGCGAGCGAGACGAGGCGATTTTCCGGGAGCCATGCGGCGGCGGGTCCGATGAGGTAGGAGATTTCTGTCGGCATGGCGTAGAGGATGGTGGCGACGACGGCGATGCCGTAGACCCAGAGGTTCCACGCAGTGAGGAAGCCGCCGAGGTCGCCGAAGGCTTCGCGGGCCCAGACGTAGAGGCCGCCTTCAAGAGGCATGCGGCGGTTGAGGCAGATGACCGAGGCGGCCATGGGGATATAGAAGACGAGCATGGCGGCGACCCAGGTGAGGGACTGCGCGGGGCCGAGCGAGCCGGCGACGCCGACCCAGGAGCTGCCTACTACGCAGAGGATTTGTGCGAGGACCAGGTCGCCGAGGCCGAGGGGGCGATGGAGGTGGTGGTCGGCCGAGTCGGGCATGGTTCAGCCATAGTGGCACAGAACGCGGGATATGTCTCCGATGGTTGCTGACTCGCCTGAGGAAGGAGAAAGCAGGTTCCTCGTTCCTCGGCTTCGCTTCGCTATCTCGGAATGACGCGTTTTAGGCTTCGCTTCGCTCGGAATGACGGGGGCTTGTCGGGGCGCCGGCGCCCATGAGGATCAGCGAGCGCTGGACGAAGGGGGACCAGGCGAGGAGGGCGGTGCAGGCGAGGGCGAGTCCGAAGTTGATGTGATGGAGAAGCAGGAAGGGCGAGAGGGACCAGAGGACGTCGAAGGGGAGGAGGAAGGGCCAGACGCGGAGGTATTTTTCGCGAAGGCGGGGAGCGCGGAAGAGGACCGCGCAGAAGAGGAAGGCGCGGACCGGGATGAGGGCGGCGGCGGTGACGATGAGGGTGGTGAAGATGAGGGTGGGGCGGGAGAGAGGGGTGATAAGGTCCTCGATTTCGGCGAGATTGGCGAGGGCTCCGATGTAGAAGGCGAGGTACATGACCTGGAAGAGGAGGAAGAGGTTTTGGGCTACGGGGTGGGAGATTTTGGGGAGTTCTTCGGGGGTGGCGAGGATGTGGTGGGTGTTTTCTGTTGGGGTGGATTGCGGGGTTGAGTCGGCTGAGGCGGGCGAGGGCGATATGTTTTGCTTATCGGGTGCAGGGCTTGGGTCGGGGTTGCTGGAGTTTTCGCCGAGGCGTTCCACGGGTGCTACGAAGCGGTAGCCGCGGCGGGCGAGGGTCTCGATGAAGCGGGGGCTGGAGGCGGAGTCGTTGAGGGCTTCGCGGATGCGGTTGACGGCTGAGTTGACGCCGTGGTCGGCGTCGACATTGACGCCATCGGGCCAGAGTTGGTGGGCGATTTCGTCTCGGGTCAGGAGCTCGCCGGGTCGGTCGAGCAGGAGGCAGAGAACCTGAAAGGGCTGCGCGTTGAGCCGGAGGCGAATGCCCTGGCGGCGAAGTTCGCCAGTGGAGGCATCGGCTTCGAATGCGCCGAAGCGGTAGCGGCGCGGTGATTCGGGGTCCTGCATGTCTGGTGACGAGTGTAGACGATGGAGGGGGATTTTCCAGCGTTTGCCAAGATGGAGAACTCGGCGGAAGTAGTGCGGGTGGAAGGTCTTGCGCCGTGAGAAACATTCCTTTAACAAGCGAGAACCTGTGCATTGCTCCTCAGGTTTGGGAGGGGCATGGTGGGGGACATGAAGCGTGGAGTTTTGAGGTTTGTGGTTAGGTGCGGGGTGGTGATTTTGTCGGCGGGAGCGGGGCGGGTTTGGGCGGAGGCTCCGGCCAGGGCTGTGGCGGCTTTTGATTCTTATGTTGGGGTGGTGGAGGGGAGGCTGGCTTCGCAACATCGTTCACCGGAGGGATTTTTTGCAGGGGATCCGCAGGGCGAGGCGCGGCTGCGACGGGGTGAGGTGCTAATTGAGCAGGTGACGGCGCCTGCGGGGAAGGAGTTGCCTGGGGCTCTGCTGCATCACTGGCGGGGGACGGCATTTGCTCCCGCAGCGAAGGCGGCGGATTTCGAGAGGATGCTGCGGGATTTCGGTGGGTATCCGCGGTATTTTGCGCCGCAGGTGATGGCGGCGAGGACGATCGCGGCGGACGACGATCGCGTCGAGGGGTGGATGCGCGTGCGGCAGAGGCACGTGATCACGGTGGTGCTGGATTCGACCTATGACGTGCAGTTTGGTCGGCTGGATGCGCGGGATGGGTGGAGCGCGTCGAGGAGCACGCGGATTGCGGAGGTGGATGCGGTGGGGACGCGTGAGGAGCGGGTGCTGGGTCCAGGAGAGGAGCACGGATTCTTGTGGCGACTGAACACGTACTGGAGCTGGGAGGAGCGGGATGGCGGGCTCTATCTGCAGGTGGAGTCGGTGTCGCTGACGCGGGGGATTCCGGCGGGGCTGGGCTGGGTGGCGCGGCCGTTTGTGGAGAGTATTCCGCGGGAGTCGCTGGGGTTCACGCTGCGGGCGGCGGTGAACTGGTTACAGCTAACAGGTGACAGGTTACGGGTTACAGGTTACAGGTGACGGTTATGGTTACAAATGCAGCGGTTCGGGATGGGGATGCGGGTTTTGTGGCGGCGCAGCGCGTGCATCGGTCGCTGACAGCGGCGGCAGAGAAGCGAGCGCTGCAATGGATGGCGGAGCGGGCTCCGCGGTGGGTGACATCGGATGGGCTGACGATGCTGGGGCTGGGGGCACAGGTGGGTGCGGGAGTTGGTTATGCGCTGGCGCGATGGGATCGGCGAGCGCTGGTGCTGACGATCCTGTGCATTGCGCTGAACTGGCTGGGCGACAGCCTGGATGGGACACTGGCGCGGGTGCGGCGGCAGCAGAGGCCGCGGTACGGGTTCTATGTGGATCACATGGTGGATATCTTTGGGTCGGCGGCGCTGATGGGGGGCTTGGCGTGTTCGGGGCTGGTGCACTGGCAGATTGCTGTGGCGATGTTAGTCGCGTTTCTGTTGTTGTCGGGGGAGAGTTATCTGGCGACTTATACTTTGGAACGGTTCGAGTTATCGCAGGGGTGGTTTGGGCCTACGGAGCTTCGGATTCTATTGGTCGTGGGGAACCTGGCGTTGTTGCGGAGTCCATGGGCTGCGGTGTTCGGGCATCGCTTTTTGTTATTTGATTTGGGGGGCGCGATAGCGGCGGCGGGGATGTTCGCGATGGCGGTGTTCGTCGCGGCGAAGCATACCGCGCAGTTGTATCGGCAGGAGCCGCTGCCGTGACGACTTTCGTTCGGTGGTGGAAGTTCAATGCGGTGGGCGCGGTGGGGATGGGGTTGCAGCTTGGGGTGCTGGCCGTCCTGAATCGCGTATTGGCGGGGCGGTATTTGTTGGCGACGGCTTTGGCTATTGAGGTTACGTTGCTGCACAACTTTGTATGGCATGTGCGGTACACGTGGCGGGATCGTGGGGATTCGGCGCGGCTGGAAATGTGGGGACGGCTGGTTCGGTTTCATTTGTCGAACGGATTGGTTTCGATGGCGGGGAACCTGGCGCTGATGCCTTTGCTGGTGGAAGTGGGGCGGATGCCGGTGCTGGTGGCGAACGCGGCGGCGGTGCTGGGGTGTTCGGTGATGAATTTTTGGTTGGGGGACGGGTGGGTGTTTGCGCAGTTGTGAGCTCCTGCGCCGGATCGACTTAAACGGCTACGGCAGGATTGAGGTCGTGCTTGATCCCACCCTGCTTCCGCCAAAAGCCGGGCGACCAGGATGGGGCACCCGGAGTTTATTCCCGGATCGATGCCTGTTGATGTTAGTCGCCGTGGTATTTGACGCTGCAGCCGTAGGGGCGGGTGTAGGCAATGGCGATGGGCTGGCCGGACATGGCTTCGGTCAGCGCGGCTGATACGTAATTTTTCGAGTGCGGGATGTCGCTGGGGTCGTCGTTGGGGTGGTCGTCGATGGCGCCTGAGTAAATGAGCTTGCCTGCAGGGTCGATGACGTACATGTCGGGGGTGGTGCGGGCTTCGTACTCATGGCCGAGGGCGCCGCTGGGATCGAGAAGCGCAGCGGTGGGCGAGGCGTGGACCTGCTGGATGTAGCTGTTCTCAGCGGAGGCGGTCATGTAGCCCTGCGCGCCGGGCGATGAAGACAGGACGGTGAGCCAGACGACTCCTTTGGTTGTCCATTCCTTCTGGAGATTTTGCATATTGCCGCTGGTGTAGTGCTTGCGGGTGTAGGGGCAGCCGTTGTTGGTCCACTCGAGGACAACGAACTTGCCGCGGTATTCGGAGAGCTTGTGGGTCTGGCCGTTGGAGTCGGTGGCGGTGAAGTCGGGGGCGGGATCGCCGACCTTGACGGCCCAGGCGGAGAGAGTGAGGGCCGCACAGAGAGCAGCGATGGTGAGAATGGGTAGATGGCGCATGGGGACACCCTCCGTAAATTGACATATCACCACAGAGGACGCAGAGATCACGGAGCGCCCTGGTTATTGCGATATTGGACGCGCGAGGGTGGCGGATTGTCTATTCGGATTTTGTAAAGAATTGAGCGCGTCGATCACCCGTTCGACGCGCACCTCGCTCCGGTCGGAGCTTGCTCAGGGCAGGCTCATTGCTGCGGTGGACTTTGGCGGAGACGGAAGGGAGGCCAGGGCACCCATGACGATGTTCGGGGTGAGGACTTCGGGGAGGACTTTCGCGGGCGCTGCGGGGTCGGCGGGGTAGAGGGCGTAGGTGGGGACTCCGCTGCGACCGAGGGCGGCGAGGGTTTGGGTGATGTCGGGATCCTGATTGGTCCAGTCGGCGCGGAGGAGGACGGCTCCGGACTCGTGGAGGCGCTGCTGGACGTCGGCGCGATTGAGGATGAGGCGTTCGTTGACCTGGCAGCTGAGGCACCAGCTTGCGGTGAAGTCGACGAAGACGGGTTTGCCCTGGGCTCGGGATTGTTGGAGGAGAGCGGGGGTGAAGGGTTGCCAGACCGAGCCGGGAGCTGGGAGCTGGGAGCTGGGAGCGCCCGAACTTGCAATTCTGCCGTTCGCAATCATGCTGGCGAGGGCCGCAGTTTCTGCAGGGCTGGGCATGCCGAGGGCACGCACCGACCAGACTGATGTACCGATGGCAGCGATGAGGATAAGCGCGGCGATGGTGGTGGCGATTGTTTTGCCGGGCCAGCGGCCGAGGAACCATCCGGCGACGGCGAGGAGGAGGAAGGCGGCGAGGAGGCCGATGAGGGCACTCGTTCCGGCGATCTGAGTGAAGACCCAGACGAGCCAGATGACCGTGGCGAAGATGGGGATGGAGACGGCTTGCTTGAGGACTTCCATCCACGCGCCGGGCTTGGGGAGAATGCGCGCCCAGGCGGGGAAGTACGCGAGGGCGAGATAGGGGAGCGCGAGTCCGAGTGCGAGCGCGGTGAAGATGGCGAAGCTGACCCAGGCGGGATGGGCGAGCGCGTAGCCGATGGCTGCTCCCATGAAGGGTGCGGTGCAGGGAGTGGCGACAACCATGGCGAGAACGCCGGTGAAGAAGCTGCCGGCGTAGCCGTGTTTTTGCGCGAGGGCGCCGCCTGCGCTGGTGAGGGAGAGGCCGATTTCAAACTGGCCGGCGAGCGCAAGGCCGAGGAAAAAGAGGAGCATCGCCATGAGGGCGAGGAAGACGGGGGACTGGAACTGGAATCCCCAGCCAAGCTGGCGGCCCGCGGCGCGGAGGATGACGAGGACGGCGACAACGATCCAGAACGAGACGAGGATGCCGAGGGTGTAGACCCAACCGTGGGCGCGGAGTTTGCCGCGTTCCTGCTGCGAGGACTGGACGAGCGACAGGCCCTTGATGAAGAGGACGGGGAAGACGCAGGGCATCAGGTTGAGGAGGATGCCACCGATGAAGGCGAGGCCCGCGGCTCCAAGGATGGCGGTGAAGACAGTGGGTGGCGCGGTGGTGGTTGCGGCGATGACGCCGGGGGTCGCGTGGATTTCGTACGCGGTGCCGTCGGGAAGTTCAAGCAGTCCGTTGAGTTTTTGCGGAGGGGCCTGGAGGTTCTCGTCTTTGGTCAGCGTTAGCTGGACGCCGTTGGAAGTGGGTTGCGCTGGTTGCGGGGCGGCGTTGGCGATGATGGTTTCATCGAGGGGGAAGAACTGGGCTGATGTTTGCTTTGACCCTGTGGTGACGTTGAGGAGGAAACCCTTCGGATTTTGCGCGAAGGTCGCGGTCGCAGTTGCTGGGAGGGGTTTGGGGAGTTGGGACTGGAAGCGGGCTATGAGGTTTTGCGCGGCCGCATCGACATCGGGGCTGGCCGCGGGTTTGGACCAGGCTGTGCGCGCGAGGGCGAGGTCGGCTTTGCCAGGAATGCAGACTTCGCGGCAGACGAGCCAGGTGACGTGGGCGGCGAATGTAGCCTGGGGTTGCGCGGGACGAAAATCCTGCGCGACATGCATTGGAATGGGAAAGACGACGTCATCTTCGTAGCCGAAGTCCATCAGCGGGCCGAGGGGCAGGCGTTTCGGCGGCGGAAACTGCATCGCGTCGGCGGTGACGCCTGCGGGGAGGGTCCACTTGATGGAGGGTGGCTCACCGGAGTCGCCGGCGTTGATCCAATAAACGTGCCAGCCTTCTTCCATTTTGAAGTCGAGGCCGGCGGTGAAGGTTTCTCCGGGAGCGAACTGCGCGGGAGGGACGAGAAGGGAGACGGTGACGTGCGGCGCGGTGGCGCTGGAATGCTGGGCCGATGCGGGCTGCGGAATTGCGAAGGCGAAGAAGGCCAGCGCAAGAAGCGCAGGGAGCGAGAAATGGTGAGGGCGAAAGGACATCGGACTGATCTTAGAGCCATTGTAGGCTGCGATGAGTACGCCGACCAGGGTGCATCCGGATTACCAGAACGTGTGAATTTTGCGGGCGCGCGTGCGATGGCGTGCGGCGCGATACTTATCCGCAGGTATTTATAGGACAATAACGAGAGAGAGCCCCAACGGAAAGGAACGGGACCCAAGTCTTGAGTGATTCAAATTTTTCTGCCGATGGGATGACTGCCTCATCCGTTGTTCGTGAAATCAGCATCGCCCACAGTCCCGACTCCGACGATGCGTTCATGTTTTACGGACTCGCGACCAATAAGGTGCGCGTGGGCGGGCACAAGTTCACGCATGTGCTTTGCGATATCGAGACGCTGAACCAGCGGGCGATTCGCGAGGCGTTCTTCGACGTAACGGCGATTTCGTTCCACGTCTATCCGTACATTCAGGATCAGTACGCGCTGATGTCGTGCGGCGGATCGGTGGGCGAGGGGTACGGGCCGATGATCGTCGCGCCGCGGCCGTACGATCTGGATGAGATCAGGAAGGTGCGGGTGGCGGTGCCGGGAACGCTGACGACGGCGTATCTGGCGCTGAAGTTGTTCGCTCCGGAGATTGAGACGGCGGTGGTGCCGTTTGACCAGATCATTCCGGAAGTGATGGCGGGGAACTACGCGGCGGGGCTGATTATTCATGAGGGGCAACTGACGTATCCGCGGACCGGGCTGTCGAGGATTCTGGACCTGGGGGTTTGGTGGCGGGAGAAGACGGGGCTGCCGCTGCCGCTGGGTGGGAATGCGATCCGGCGCTCGCTGGGCGATGCGACCATGCTGACGGTGACGCAGGCTCTGCGGGACAGCATTCAGTACGGGCTCGATCATCGCGACGAGGCGCTGCAGTACGCTATGCAGTTTGGGCGCGATCTGGACACGAGCCTCACGGATAAATTTGTCGGGATGTATGTGAACGAGCGGACGCTCGATTATGGCGATGACGGACGTAAGGCGATCCGGCAGCTGCTGGCGATGGGACACGAGAATGGAGTGATTCCGCATTCGGTGAGTGTGGACTTTGTTGGGTGAAGCCAGGAGGTAGACGGGGTGTATAAACTACCCCACCCTGGCGCGCGAACAGCACGCGCACCAGAATGGGGCACCCGGATTCAGATCAGGTATAGGGATCTACTGCGGGGTGGGTTTTACTGGTGGTTCGGTTGGGCGGGGGAGAACTTTAATGGGAGGTTCCTGGCCTTCGGGAAAGGGTTTCGTTACGGGGTCAGCGCCGTTGCGAATGCGGGCTACATAATCGGATAGCTGCAGGGCGGAGGCCGCGATGACGCGGCCTTTTTCGTTGAGGGTGATATCCCAGACGAGATATTCACCCGGCGCGTTGCGGTCGGTGAAGACGACGCCTGCTGCGTTCTTCGCTTCGGAGAGGCGGAGCAGCGGCAGAGGAGCGCGGGCGAGGCCGATCTCCGCGCTGCCGGCGCGCTGCATGGCATTGGCGTTGCCGTAGACGATGTCGGCGTAGCAAAGGGCGAGGGCGAGCCACTTGCCGTTGGGGTCGACGGCTTTTGCGGCGATGGCAGCGGGAACGACGCGGTTGAAGACGGCGATGCTACGCTCGCTGCCGGTGGCGGAGCGGAAGGGCGTGGCGTTGCGATAGAGCACGGGGACAACGTACACGCGGCCCGCGTCGCGGGGCACGAGAGCGGTGAAGAAGGACTCAGCTCCGTCAGGAAAGTGTTTGCGGTAATGCAGGACGACCTGGTCGGGCATAGCGGGACAGGAAGTCTGATCGAAATCCCAGCCGGCGGCGCTGAGGTTATAGCCAAAGAAGGCGGCCTCGGCGGCAATCTCGTGCTGCCTGGCGCGGATCAGCGAGGAGACGGCGGGGTCGAGTTTGGAGGAAGGGAAGTGCTCGAGCTCGAGATATTGGGTGTTAGCCGGAGATGGGATGTCGGCGGGTTGCGCATCCTGCGCTACGGCCTGGGACGGAGGGAGTGCGAGGAGGCAGGCAAAGCAGGAGATTAAGGCTGACGCGCTGCGGCGTGGACGCCGCTTAACAGATCGCATTCCAATTCCAATCTAGCAGCAAAAACGGGCAGCCAGTGCGGGCTGCCCGTGATGCAGAAGCCGGGGCTCGGATTAGTGAGCTGCCGGATGATGGGCCGGTGGAGCGTGGTGCACCGGAGCCTTGGTGGCCTCCGGCTCGCCATCCTTGAGGATGATCATGGGCGGGTTCTGCGTGTAGGAGTCGAAGGTGGCAATGAAGGTAGTTTTGGCTCCCACAGCAGGTACCTCCGCAGTCTTGAGCGGGGTCTTCAAGTTGACGGTGAAGTCGGCCTTCTGGGATTGCTGGGCGTCCTGAGTCACCGCGAGCTGGACCGAGTCGGCCGTCGCGGAAATGACCACTCCGGGAATCTTGGCCGTGACGCCATTCATGATGCTCCAGATCAACTGCTGGTCCGCCTGGTCGCCGTTGGCGAGGATGAACTCCTCATCCGACAGGCCGATGCTCTTCTTGAGGGCGTCGGTACAGGCTGCGGGAAACGATGGCACAGCAGCGGACGCGGCCGGGGTTGCCGCATTAGATCCGGGAGTCGCTGGGATCTTTCCCGGGGTCGCTGGAATTTGTCCTGGGGTTGCTGGGATCTGTCCCG
>PMUI01000003.1 GCA_003166955.1 Acidobacterium sp. | reverse complement strand
CCCAAGAACGGCGCGATTAGTCGCTAGTCACTCTTCCATTACTAGTTGATAGTCAATTACTAGTTAACAAGTTGTACATACATTGTCAGAGGCCGCCATCGACAATGGGACATGGTCATAGAGCTCGCGGATGTGCAGTCGGCGATCGAGAATGAGGCTGTAATTCCTTATTTCCAGCCCCTCGTCGAGCTTCGCTCCGGCCAGCTTTACGGCTTCGAGATCCTGGCCCGCTGGCAACACGCTGACCTTGGCCCGATCCTGCCGCCGAATTTCATCGCGATCGCAGAACAAAGCGGCCTCATCTGGCAAATGACATGGCAGTTGCTGCGGCGGGCTTTCAACGCGGCGACTCAGCTTCCTTGCCCGCCGCGGCTCGCAATCAATATTTCGCCTATCCAGTTTCGGGACCAGGCTTTGGTTTCTGCACTGCAGGCAGTGGCAAAGGAAACGCAATATCCCCTGGACAGGCTCACGATTGAAATCACCGAGAGCGCCATCCTGGAAAATGTAGACATCGCCCACGAAGTCGCTTGCGAATTGAGGGCGCTCGGCTGCCGTCTTGCACTGGATGATTTCGGGACCGGCTTCTCCAGTCTGGCCCATCTGCAGGCGTTGCCATTCGACGAATTAAAGGTGGACCGCAGCTTTGTGCGGACTATGACGACGTCCCGGGAAAGCCGAAAAATTGTGGCTGCGGTCGTGGGGCTCGGCCATAGTCTTGGCATCAGGACCATCGCAGAAGGAGTGGAAACCGAGCAGCAGGCGGGAATGTTACTGCGACTTGGCTGCGACCTGTGCCAGGGATGGTTCTATGGACATCCTTCCAGCGCGGAAGCACTCTCAGATATCATTTCGGCTTCTCCTCGCGAGATCCGTCTTCACCCCGCGGCCCCGTCCAATCATGTAATCCCAGTGTGCCTGGAAGCGATGCCGTCCCAGCAAGGATCGCAACTGCACGCCATCTACGACGGCGCGCCCGTGGGGTTATGCTTTCTGGACCGCGATCTTCGCTATGTCAGCATCAATCGCCGCCTTGCCGAAATGAACGGTGCTCCGATCGAGGCCCATCTCGGTAAGACACCGCGGGAAATGGTGCCGAAACTGTTTCCCAAATTCGCCCCTTACCTCTACCGAGCCATGCAGGGCCAACAGATATCCGGCCTTGAGATTGAGAGGCCCGCTGCCACGAGCGAAGGTGACCCTATGGCAATCCTGGTCTCCTATCAGCCTGCCTTCGACGAGGCCGGGGAAATAATCGGCGTCTCCGTGGCATGCGTGGATATTACCGAGCGCAAGCGCGCTGAACGGGTGCTTCGCGAGAGCGATGAACGTTACAGAAGCATCATGGAAACCAGCCCGGTCGCGCTTTGGGTGTTGGATCACCAGGGAAACTTCATCGACGCCAGCTCTCCATGGTACGAAATGACTGGCCAAACGAGGGAAGAGTGCGAACAGAAGGGATTTATGGAGGTCGTGCATCCTGATGATCAGGAGCGGTACTGGGATGTTCTAACGGAATCGCTGCGTTCGGGAAATTTGGTCGATGTCGAGTTCCGGGCCGTCGACGCCGAGGGGGGGTGGCGTTGGATGCGAGTCAGGGGCGCGCCTCGGTATGGACCTTCCGGCGAGGTCGTTCGCTGGTACGGTATGGCCGAAGACATCAACGAGCGCAGAAGGGAAATCGAGTCGTGGAGGCAGCTACTGAGCGAAATGGAAATGTGTCGCAAACAACCCGGAAGTTTCGGTTACTGCCATCCTGAAATCGTTATCCACATCGTGTGAAGGCGGTACCCGGTCCAGGGAACTCCCTAACCCACATGGATTCCCTCGAATCGATTGACGTCGAATCGCCCGACTAAGTCATGGTGTTTATGGATTATTGCGAATGCGGAAACGAAATCGACGAATACAGCACCCAGTGCGCAAGATGCGCAGCGCTGCAGGCTCTCAACCTGGAGAAGGGCGCGACTGATAAGGAGATCAAAACGGCATATCGGCTGCTCGTGAAGGTCTGGCATCCGGATCTGTTCGAAAGCGACAAACAGGCAAAGGCATCTGCTGAGGAGAAGATGTGCACCATAATCGCAGCGTTCAGACTGCTCTCTTCGCAACCATGCGATAACTCCTGGCCTGGAATAAGTCCGGTGTACTTTACCATCGGCTCAACAAAGAAGGAAGTCCTGACCGTGCAAGGGATTCCAACGGCGTATTCACCTGACCTTTTCGAGTACGGTCGCTCAAAGGTCTTCTTTGTCGGCGAGAAGGTCGTTGGCTGGGAAGACGCCCCAATATGGATCCATCTCAACGTGCAACTCCGCCCGGGTCATGCAGTCGATGGAAGAATGCACCACTTCACAATAGGCTCGACGAGGGACGAGGTGTTGGCGGTTCAGGGGACGCCAACTGGTCTTTCGTACAACACATTTGAGTACGGAACGTCAAAGGTTCATTTTAGAGACGGCAGGGTTGCCAGTTGGGAAAATACCCCTGCATGGATCCCCCTCAAGGTGCAACTACATTAGTTTCTCATCTCATGGCGGGCTGGCTGGCCCGGGTCTCGATTCGGCGTAGCCCGGCATCCTCCCCTCTGCGGGTCGCTTTGTCAGAGTTCCGGGCGGATCACCGGCAACACGGAAGTTTCGCCGGGACGGATCGTAATGTCCGTATTGCCGACCAACCAGACACTACTCGGAAAAATGGCCTCGATGAGCGCATTGGTCTGATGTCGTCAAGTGACATCGGGCCTTTCAATGATATGACTTTGCAGGCAGTCCGCCAAGGCATTGATCGAGCGGCACCAATTATCGAGTCATCGAGTCTCTCGTCCTACCACAGGTCAAGGACAGCAAAGTGATCTGTGTGGCTGATGAAGACGCGCCTGAAAAGTCCTGCGGACAGCAGTCCATCGTACTCAGTTGGGCTGGAATCCTTCTCTGCGTTCGCAAAGGTGCTAAAAGGTACTCTCGGCAATTGAACTGGGCCGATCGACACGTCCTGCGGCGGCAAAGGCGAAAGCGAACGTTCTCCTCCATCCAGACTGCTTCCCGGCAGTGATGGCCGTAAGAATTCCAGTCGCATATATCGAGGCGTGTCGAACAGAAAGGAGACGTTCATGCCTGAATCGAGCTTCAGGCGGACGGGCCGGAAACCGTGGGACAGACGAGCCGAGACGATCAGCATTCCAGGCAGCGGTCCCGTGTCCGCCTGATTCGGCATTGCCAGAGCGATTTGCGGGCCCTGCATGTGCGCAGGCATGGCACCCGCATCGTCGAGACAAAGCATGCTGTGTTCGTGGTCGATGAGCATGTCGAATTGGCCCAGAAAATCCATACCAAGGACACCGCGAACCCGCAGATCTGCGAAGTGAGGATTTTGGATGTCGTAAACGAGGACTGTTGGGTGAGTGACACGATGGGGACCGACTTCGATAAGGTCAACCTGTGCCATGGCAGCGGTTGCATGAAATCCAACGCCGGCGACCGTGGCTGCGCCCTGTAGGTTCAGATGGAGTTCGGCGGCCAGAGAAGGATGAACCAAGGTGACCTGTGTGCCCGTATCCAAAAGAAAGCTGTAAGGGCCTGCATGGTTCACAAATACCCCTACGATAACCAGGGAGCGGTTCAGGAGGCGGACCTGTACACTGGCAACATTTCCCGGGCAGTGAGTTTCCGCCTGAAGTGCCATAGCGGTAGTTAGGGCAAAGGTCAATGCAACGGCGACGGAAACCAGCCACTTGATTTTTGTCATCGCGAGAGCTCCTTAGCCGGTTTGGCTCAGGGAACTCTGCGCGCCTGGGGGTGCACGGTCTTGATGGGCTCCTGATCAATTTCGGAGCGCGGATGAGGAACTTGTGACGGGCAACAAGTCCTTTGTTTTCAAATTCGCTGACGTAGAGGTGCGCGAGCGGGAGTTCTGTCTCGTCAAGGCTGGCGAGGTGTTGCCGGTCGAACCGAAGACATTTCGCGTGCTCTTGTTTCTGTTGCGCAATCCTCAGAAGCTGATCGCGAAGGAAGAACTGCTGAATGCAGTGTGGGGCGACGCCGCCGTCACGGAGAGTTCTCTGACGCGCACCATCGCCCAGCTCCGTCGCCTGCTGGGCGATGAAGTCCGCAACCCGCGCTACATCGAGACCGTAGCCACGGTTGGGTATAGATTTCTGTGCCCCGTCGACGTATCGGACAGTCTGAATGGCCAGCCTGAGCCGGGCGTCTCGCTTGTCACCAGCGATGCTGCGCCCAGGCTCCAGTTCTTCAGGTCCCGCGGGAGATGGCTTCTCTCAGCGATGATCGCTGCCGCGCTTTTCGTTGCTGTCGGCTTGCTGATCCAGAGGCGTTGGCGTACGGCCGAACCCATCCGCTCCTTGGCTGTCATCCCACTGGTGAATCTCTCTGGTGATGCCAGCGAGGAATACTTTGCGGATGGCATGACCGATGAACTGATTACGGAGTTGGCGAGGATCCCTGGCCTGCGTGTGGTTTCGCGTACCTCCGTCATGCAGGAAAAGGGCGTGCTCAAGCCTTTGCGGCAGATTGCCAGCGAATTGAATGTGGAAGCCATTGTCGAAGGCTCGGTTGCGCGTTCAGGAAACCGGGTCCGCATCACCGCCCAGTTGATCGACGTAAGAAACGACAAACATCTCTGGGCACAGAGCTTCGAGGGTCAGCTGAGCGACGTCTTGTCGTTGCAGAACAGCGTTGCACGCGAGATCGCTTTCCAAACACAAGTGGCGCTTGCGCCGGCCGCTCGCACGAACGTAGGCGACAACAGGCGCATCGACCCGGCAGCTCATGATGCCTATTTGCGAGGGCTCTATTTTCTGCAGAAGCGCGAAGCGGACATCAGCGTTGCCTATTTCCAAAAAGCAACTGCGATGGAGCCGGGGTACGCGCCGGCCTTCGCAGGTTTGGCGAATGCGCTGCATTCGGAATGGGTGATTGGACTGGTCCCACCCGGTCAGGCCATGCCGGCAGCTCTGGCAGCCGCAAAAAGTGCGATTCAGCTTGATCCCAATAATGGCGAAGCCTATGCGGTGCTGGCAAGCATCGAAACCGACTATGAGTGGAACTGGGATGCGGCGGAACGGGATTTGGAGCGAGGGGTTGCGCTGAGTCCAAGCTCCTCTTACGCATATCTTCATTACGCCATTTTTCTCGATGCAATGAACCGCCCCGAGGAAGCGGTTACGGCGATGCGGCGGGCGCTTGAACTGGATCCGCTGTCGTTCTTCATGAACCGGCACCTGGGAACGACACTTTACTTCGCCCGCCGCTATGACGAGGCGCTCTACCATCTGAGGCAAGCACGCGAGATGGAGCCAGGCAAGGCTAACTTTGTCGATGGGTGGGTGAGCGCGATCTACGAAAAGGAGGGAAAGCGGGACGAAGCGGTGAACGCCGATCTGTCGGGGCTGCGCATTCAAAGGCCGAAAATCAACATCGATCGACTGCATTCTGTCTACCAGCGAGATGGCTGGAAAGCTTATTGGCTGGCGCGCACAGAAGCGATGCAGCCGGACGCAAATGAACACTGCATGGCCTATTATCTGGGAACAGGTTATCTTCGGGCAGGCAATCGCGATTCAGCCTTTCGACTCTTCAATCAAGCGGTAGACGAACGGTGTTACTGGATGGTCATGTTGAAGGTTGATCCGATGCTGGACGATATCCGCACCGACGGACGCTACAGCGATCTTCTGCGGCGGGTCTATTCGCACGAATAGATCACAAATTTTCGCGACACGGAACCCGTTCAGGGCAACAGTACCTGGCGAAGTTGACGCACCATCGGCAGTATCGTGCTCGCCGCAGACCCATCATCTGCGGTTCACGGCCATCGTCCTCCTCCCATCATGTCAGTCGATGCATCATCGCCAATGCACTAATCGAGAACTTTCGGAGGGGCAATCTTCCGGTTCTGGCCGTATCACCGGCATCCATGTAAGTCTTTGTCAACAGAAAAGCACGAGTCATCCGTTCGCGCTCTGGAGAGCGCGTTGTTAATCCGATCAGGAGCTGCCGCTGCGCACCTTTGCCTCTCGGCGGTTGGTTCCTGTGACGTGCCCCCGAAAAACTC
>PMUI01000072.1 GCA_003166955.1 Acidobacterium sp. | reverse complement strand
TTTTCAAAATGGGAAAAGACAGTACTTTCGGGTGAATTCGGAATCGATTCTCGTTGATGTTCGGGTGGCGGGAGTATTAGCTTCTTGCTGTGGGATGAACCTGGCCGCCTCCGCGTTGGGGGGTGTTTTTTTGCAAGCTGTGGAAGCCATGCCATTTCAAAACAGCGGCGTAATCAGAGCTTGCTTAGGGGGAGAATCGAGCGGCAGTCAGGACTTACAGCGAGGCGGTGGCGCTCTCCTGATCCTTGAAGAGGCCGGCGTATTTGGAGATGCCGACCATGGTGAAGACTTTCTGGAAGTGCGGCGTGAGGCCGAAGGCGGCCACTTTCTGACCGGTTTTGTCGGCCTCCATCAGCATCTGGATGATGAGCGCGATGCCGCTGGAGTTGATGTAGTCGACTTTGGAGAAGTCGAGGAGGACGGGGTCGTTGCTGCCGACGCTTTGCCAGGCGCCAAGCACCGACTCTTTCGACGTGCTGGAGATGTCGCCGCTGAAACGGAGTACGGAGATGGAAACGCCGTTCGTGCCGGAGGTGCGATCGATGGTGGTTTTGGTCTCGGCCTGCACTATTCGCTCTCCTTATCCAGCCGGATGACCAGCCGTACGTAGCTCCCTTTGCCTTTGCTGTCGCGCACCCACTCCGCCTCGTCAACGAGCTTCTGGATGAGGAACATTCCCATGCCGCGCGTGTCTTCTTCCCCGTGGATTTTGCGGTCGATATCGGGCGGAGCTGGCTGCTTTGACATGCCCGAGCCGTTGTCGACGACCTTCACTTCGAGTTCGTCAGCACTGCTGGAGAGGATGATCCCGACGGAAAGATTCTCATTGAGCTTGTTGCCGTGCTCCATGGCGTTGATGCAGGCCTCGCCGACGGCGGTCTTGAGATCCTCGATGCGTTCGTTGGAAAACCCTTTAAGCCTGGCGACGCTGGCCGCGGTTGCCATGGCCACTTTTTCGAACCCGAGACGCGAGGGGAGCCGAACCTCGACCGACGTACCCGTGGTGTCTGTCATCGGAATTCCCCCGTTAAGCGCTCATCCGCATCAGAGCCAGCGCGGTCATGTCGTCATCCTGCGACTCGCTTCCGGAGAAGGCGCGCAGTTCGTGCCACAGCGTATCGAGGATAGCAGTACACTCCGGCGAGTTGCACTGAAGAAATGAAGCGAGCAGGCGCTCGGCACCAAACTCTTCATCGCCCTGGAAGACTTCGGTGAGGCCGTCTGTGTAAAAGAGCAGGCGCGAGCCGGGAAGGAAGTCGACGAACTCCGACCGATATTCGACGATGGGCAAAATGCCGATGGGTGTCGCGCTCGCCTTCAGCTCGTGCGTGGTGTTGTCGGGCCGGACGAGGAAGCCTGGATTGTGGCCGGCGTTCACGACTTCGAGGCGATGCGTCTTTGGATCGAGCTTGAGGAAGATGCCGGTGACGTAGCGCTTGCGCGTCTCGTCTCCTTCGGCGCAATGCTGATGGTTGAGGCGCGAGACGAGCTCCGCGAGCGGCAAACCCGCGCCAACACTGGCGCGAAACGCGGAGCGGAAGGCGGTGCTGACGATGGCGGAGGCCAGACCCTTGCCCGCCACGTCGGCGACGGCCATCACCTGCACGCCGTCGGGAAGGCTCACGATGTCGACACAGTCGCCGCCGACTTCGTAACAGGCACTGTAACGAACTGCGACGGAGTAGCCGGCGATCTGCGGCATCTGCTGGGGCACGAGACTGCGCTGGATAGCGCGCGCGGCGTGGAGGTCCTGCTCCACGCGAGCCCACTCGAGGCTGCGCTCGTAGTAGCGTGCGTTTTCGACGGCGACTGCGGCCTGCAGCGCTATGCGTTCCAGAAAGTCTTCTTCGTAGATGGTGAGCGGCCGGCCATCGGGCGTGGCCACGACGAGCTCGGTGAGATTGCGGCCGTCTTTGTCCTGCAAGGGAAAACGGATGCAGCCGGGCCAGGGTTCCGCGGGCATTTCTCCGTAGCTCATGCGCGGCTCGGTGGTGAGTGCGCCGGGCAGTTCCAGTTCGCGGACCACAATGCGGAGGACGGTCGTCAGCACCTCGTCAAGGCGGATGGTGGAATGCACCTGACGCGAGGTTTCGAGCAGCGCCTGGAGGCGGACGATCTCCTGCTGGAGATCGAGGGTATCCACAGATGGCGCGGACTGCATTGGTGTGGCCATGGCAATGCTATGGACCTGGGAGCCTGGGAATTGGTTCAATGTAGCACAGCGGCGAAGGGAAGCTGAAGGCGAATCGCGCGGCAGAACGGGCTGCGCGGAATGCGGACGGCGTTTCTCGACGCACGTTGGGCGCAGGCGGCGAGGGATTCAGACTGAGGAACCGGCCGATTCGAGCACCGGCTCGCCGGCCCACGATTGGCCGATGAGGAAGTTGCGCGAATACCCGGGCGGGTCGGCGGAGATTTTGACGCGCAGGTTGCCGTTGGCGTCGCAGGTGTACATCTCGCGCACGGTGAGGTTGATTTGGCCGGCGAGGCGCTGGATGGGTTGGGATGACAAATCCGAGTCGCGCTGCAGGCGCGGATCGAAGGGGAAACGAATCTGCTCCCAGTTGGTGATCTCGCCGAGTGGCTGGCCGCGGTCGTCGAGCTTTGAGCATTCAAGATAGCGGAAGTGGCCGACGTTGTGCGCCGGATGGTAGACGCGCTCACTGAAGAGGGCTGCCTCTCCGGGCTGCGGCAAGCGCGAACCGCGCGGGAAGATGAGGTCGAAGACGATGGTCCCCCCGGAGTCGGCCTCGCGCCAGATGCCGAAGTTGCGTGTGAACTGCTCGCGCAGGCCGTCGGCCTGGGCGGAGGCGCGGATCGCGAGGCCCACGGCACTGGCCGAGCGCATGTAGGCCGAGCGGCGCACCTTTCGCCCGAAGTTTTCGCGCAGAACGCGCGCTACCGGAGGGAGCTCCGATCCGCCGCCGGTGACGTAGAGAGTATCGAGCGTGAGCTGAGGATGCGCGGCGAGCAGGCTCTCGACCACCTCACGGGTGGATTCGATCAGCGGGCGGCATTGCTCGTAATAGGTGTCGACGGGGATGGTGACCTGCGACCAGCGGGACTTCACGCGCTCGAGATCGATGGTGACCTTGCGCGTGTTGGGATTGAGCGACTCTTTTTTCTCGCGGCATTCCTCGAGCAGGCGATGGCGTTCGGCGGTGGTGAGGGCGGTATCGTAGCCTGCGGTTTCCAAAGCGAGGTCGGCGAGGATCTGGTCGAAGTCGTCGCCGCCGAGGTTGGGAATGCCGTCGGAAGCTTCGACGGTGTGCTCGGTCTCGCCCAGGGTGACGAGCGAAACGTCGAAGGTGCCGCCGCCCATGTCGTAGACGAGCAGGCCGCTGCCAATGCGGCTGCCGCGCTCCGCGCTGTTGCGGTAGGCAAACTCGATGGCGGCAGCGGAGGGCTCGTTCATGAGGCCGAGGACGGTGAAACCGGCGCTCTGCGCGGCCTCTTCGGTGAGAAAACGGTGGTTGCTGTTGGCGTTGGCGGGAACGCCGAGGACGATCTCGAAGGGCTCGTCTTTGTGCGCGCCGAGATTGGAGTGCTCGAGGAGCTGTGTGCGCAAGGCGGACATCATCTCGGCGAGCAGGAGCCGCAGCGGCAGCGTCTGACCGCCGGCGTGGAGTTCCGTGTGCGGTCCGGCGTTGCGCAGGCAGCGCTTGAGCGAGCGCAGCACGGTCCAGCTATCGTCTTCCAGAGCGGCGACCGCCTGCCATCCGTAGAGACGCCGGTCGCCACGGACGGCGACCACCGGCGGAAACCAGTCGCAGGCCTGGCCGTCGGGAGTTTCGAAATTCACCAGCGGGAAGTTGCCACGATCGACCGAAGCAACAACGACGCGTGTCGTTCCGAAGTCGATGCCGATTCTCATTGAATCCAGTTTACGACGAAGTTACTCGGCGAAATTGCGTGGAAAACCGGGATCGGAATCTCGCGCGTACGGTTGCGGGGTGGGCCAGGCGTGATAGCGTTCTATCGTTCCAGTGATGGACGCTCGGGCGATGAGAATTCTGTACGGCAGTGCGATTTTTCTCGGGGCGTTTTTGCTCTTCGCGGTGGAGCCGATGGCGGCGAAGCAGGTGCTGCCGGCGCTGGGCGGATCGTCCGCGGTGTGGATCACGTGCCTGGTCTTCTTCCAGACAGCGCTGCTGCTGGGCTACCTCTACGCGCATTGGCTCGGGCGGCTGTCCGCGCGTGGGGCCGTGGTTCTGCATATCGCGCTGCTGGTGGCGGCGGCGGCTTTGCTGGTGCTGGTTGGGCAGCCTGATCTGAGCGGCGCTGCCGGCCACCCGCTGACAGGAATTTTCCGTGCGCTCAGCAGGACCATCGGATTGCCGTTCCTGTTGCTCGCGGCTACGAGTCCGCTGTTGCAGTTATGGCTTGCGCGCGAGGAGCGGAGCGGCGTGCCGTGGAAGCTGTTTGCCCTCTCGAACGCGGGATCGCTGCTGGCGCTGGTTCTTTATCCCACGGCGATCGAGCCGCATCTTGCGCTGGCTGCGCAGCGGAAGGCGTGGGGATGCGGGTTTGGCGTGTATGTGGTTTTGTGTGCCGTGATCGCGTGGAGGGCGCGGCGGACTGTTGATGGAGGCGGAGAGGAAGGCAAGCTCGGCGGGGAGGAGGTGCGCAGTTCGGCACGGGCGAGGCTGCTTTGGTTTTTGCTGCCGGCGGGCGCGGCGATCCAGCTTTGCGCTGTGACGAGCCACCTGAGCCAGAACATCGCGGCGATTCCTCTGCTGTGGGTGCTGCCGCTGGGCGTTTATTTGCTGACGTTCATCGTCGCCTTCGAAGCGCCAGGATTTTATCGGCGATGGCTGGTGGTGCGGCTGCTGGTGCTGGGACTGGCGAGCCTCGCGATCATGTTGTCGCAGACCGATTTGAAATGGCCGATCTCGATCACCCTCGGTTTCTTCCTCGTGGAGCTGTTATTCGCCGGCCTCTTCTGCCATGCGGAGATCTACGCTCTGCGGCCCGCGAGTCCTTCTGAATCGACGTTGTTCTATCTGCTGATCGCGGCGGGTGGAGCGGCGGGGACCATCTTTATCGGGATCGTCTGCCCGCTGCTGTTCGACGCAAATTACGATGTGGCACTGGCGTTTCTGGCGACGGCAGCGCTGGCTTTTGTGGTGACGTGGCAGGATGGCTGGGCGCAGCGGCTGTTGTGGGGTGTGGGGACCTCGCTGCTGCTGGCGCTGACGATTATGCTGCACATCGTTTATGCGCGCAGCACGCTGGTGGAGGAACGGAATTTCTATGGCGCGCTGCGGGTCCGGGAGTCGCACGTGCCACCACAGGCCGAGACGGTGCGCACGCTGCTGCACGGCACCATCGAGCACGGGACACAGTGGTTCGGGGCGGATTTTCGGCGCAATCCCACGACGTACTACGCGACGGATTCCGGCGTGGGGCTGGCTTTGCGGTTTTGCTGCGACGATCGGACACAAAACAACGGGGCGCGCAACATCGGCGTGGTGGGCCTGGGTGCTGGAACGCTGGCGGCTTACGGGAAGCCCGGCGATCGCATCCGCTTCTACGAGATCAATCCGGCGATTTGGCCCATCGCCGAGCATCTGTTCACCTACCTGCGCGAGTCGGGGGCGCAGATTTCGTTCGCCGATGGCGACGCCAGGATTTCGCTGGCACGCGAGGCGCCGCAGAATTTCGATGTGCTGGTGATTGACGCTTTCTCCGGCGACGCGATTCCGATCCATCTGCTGACGACACAGGCGATGGCTGTGTATCAGAGGCAACTTGCGCCGGGCGGGGTGCTGGCGTTTCACGTTTCGAACCAGTACCTGGACCTGGTGCCGGAGGTCGCCGCGCTGGCTGCGGCCTCGGGGATGGCGTCGCGGCTCGTCGATACGCCGCCGCAGGAAGCACGCGGCGAGTATCGCGCGACCTGGGTGCTGATCACGAACAACGTCGGATTTCTGACGGAACCGCAAGTGGCCGCGTTCTCGCGGGAGGTCCCGCCGAGGCCAGACGTGCGCGCGTGGACGGATGAGTATTCGAGCCTGCTGCCGCTGTTGCAGTGGCGCGTTGCGGGAAGGAACTGACGGGCAAGCTTACTACCTTAAGATCAGAATCCCGCTCGACAGAGGTTTCCCCATAGAAGCCCGCAGGGAATGATCAGATTTGTCACAATTCTGTTCATTGCGATCATTTTTATGGCTAAACCTTCATAAATATGGTTAGATTATGGTCGCATCGCCTTCGACGTGCGAGGCGGACGCGTACAAGAGGCTCGCCCAATGAGCCCGGGATCCTTTCTTGAGCCCAGGAAAACAATGAGAGCGAAGCACGGAGGGAGAACCCTTATGACGACGAATTTGAGGCGGCTGGTTTGGGGATGCGCACTCAGCGTGTGCGTGTGTGTCTCCGTGGCAATGGCGCAAAACGTAACCGGGTCGATCACCGGCACCGTAACGGACCCAAGCGGCGCTGTGATCGCGGGCGCACAGGTGAGCGCGCACAACATGGACACGGGCGTGGACACGACGGCGAAGACGAATGCCGAGGGCGTTTATCGCATCGATTTCCTGCCGGCTGGGCACTATCAGGTGACGGTACAGGTGGCGGGGTTCAACAAAGAGGTGATGCCGGCCTTCACGCTGGAGGCTGTCCAGACGCCGACTCTGAACGTAACGATGCATGTGGGGTCGAGCACCACGACGGTGAACGTGACAGGGGCGCCGCCGATTCTCGACACAAACGATCCTACGATCAGCTCCACGTTTACGGCGAATACGATTTCGAACTTTCCGCTGAACGGGCTGGATTTTTCGGCGATCACGCTGTATCAGCCGGGAGCGATCGACACGGCAGGGACCTCGGGCCCGACGTTTATTGAGCGGAGCACGTATTACACCGACACGCCAAACATGAACGGCAACCGTGCGCAGGCGAACAACTACACACTGGACGGGATCGACATCAACGAGGACTTCAACAACCTGATTTCGTACAGCCCGTCGCCGGACTCTTTGCAGGAGATTCGGGTGCTGACGGCGAATTCGCCGGCGCAGTTCGGCAACGTGAACGGCGGCGGAGTGGTGACCATTCTGAAGAGCGGAACCAACGCCTTCCACGGGACAGCGTTTGGATATGTGCAGGACTACCGGCTGAACGCCAATTCCTGGCAGAACAACCAAAGCCATGCGGCGATCGGTCCGTTCTCACAGGCGCAGTTCGGGGGATCGCTGGGCGGCCCGATCCTGCGCAACAAGCTGTTCTTCTTCGTGGACTACCTGGGATCCCGCTATCACACGGGTCAGCCGGGGTTCGCGAGCGTGCTGACGGCGCAGGAGCGGACGGGCAATTTCTCCGACCTGCTGGCGGCTGCGGGCACGCAATTGTACGATTCGCAGAACAACTTTGCTCCGTACGCGGGCGACGTGGGCGTTCCGATCATCAACCCGGTGGCGAAGTTTCTGTTTGCCAATCCGAAGTTCTATCCGTTGCCGAATAACACGGCCAGCGACGGGCTGATCCACAACAACTACAAGGGGCCGACGCGGAGCTATAAGGCGAACAACCAGGGCGACATCAAGATTGAGTACGATCTCCGCGGGTCGGATAAAATCACGGGCTTCTACTCGATGTCGACGGCCTACGACGGATCGACGGCCGTGCTGCCCATTGAATTTCCGGGCGTGAACCTGTATCCGACGAGGGTGACGGGGGCGAACTGGGTGCACACCTTTTCCTCGACGCTGCTGAACTCGGCGCGCATCGGGTTTACGCGGACGGACTGGAACCAGGGGTTTCCGCAGGACCCGACGGGGCAGTTCGGAACCGGGGGCGATGCGAAAGTGGGAATCACGTTTGCGAATCAGACGTTCAACGGCTTCACGTTCCAGAATATTCAGGGCAGCAACGGCCCGACCGGCGTGGGGACCCCGGCGTTTGACGGCGGCATCATCGACAACACCTACAGCTACATAGACGATGTGACGTGGCAGCACGGGCGGCATACGTTCACGTTCGGTGTTCAGGCGATCCGGTATCAGAACAATTACCCGACCAGCAACAACAACGGTTATCTGGGATCGCTGGTCTACAGTGGAGCGTTCACCAGCAATCCGGCCAACAGCGCCAATCCGGGGGGCTGGGGCGCGGCGGACTTTGTGCTGGACCGGGTGAGTTCGGCCGCAGCGACGCTGAGCAGCGTAAATGTGGGGCAACGGCAGTGGCGCGTGGCGGGATACGCGCAGGACGACTTCAGGACGTTTCCTAAGCTGACGCTGAACGCGGGCGTGCGTTACGAGTACGACGAGCCGTGGATCGAGGAGAACAACAAGACCGGGAACGTCAACCTGGCGACCGGGCAGATTATCTACGCCGGGCATGTGCCGGCGGGAGCGCCGGCAGGGGCAGGACTTTGCAGCAACCTCGGCTGTTACGATCCAAACTTCCGGCAGATTATGCCGCGGCTGGGGTTTGAGTATCAGGCCACGAACCGGCTGGTGGCGCGCGGGGGATACGGAGCGACGAGCTTCTATGAAGGCAACTCGTCGAACCAGCGGCTGACTTCGATCACGCCGTTTATACAGGCGGTGAATGTGACGACGGTGACGCCCACCGCGGGCAATGCGGGAGCCCCACGCACCGCGGAGCAGGGCTTTACCGGGGGGACCGTGGCTTTTGGCGGAACCTTCAACGTATATCCGCAGAACATTCAGCCGGCGTACGTGCAGGAGTGGAATCTGACGTTGGAGTACGCGCTGAGCGCCTCGACAACACTGCAGGCCGGCTATATCGGAGAGTCCGGGCAACACATTGAGGATTACGGGAACGTGAACCAGTACCTGGTGAACGGAGATCCGACGACAGCGCCTTACTACAACAACCAATACATCGGCATCAATGCGGTGGATCCGTCGGTGAGCATCGGATCAAACTCGCTGCTGATCACCGAGTCGCGCGCGATGATGAACTACAACGCGCTGCAGGCGGTGCTCCGGCAGCGCCTGGTGCACGGGCTGGAGTACACGCTGAACTACACCTACGGGAAGGCGATGACGAACAGCCTGGGCAACTACGCGCTGAACGTGAACGGATTCAGCGGGGCGTTTCAGAACTACTACGATTCGGCCGCCGATTACGGTCCGGCCGGATACGACGCAACCCACAACGTATCGTTCAGCGGGGTGTACGCGGTCCCGTTTGGGCGCGGCCAGGAGTTCTTCTCCGGTGCGACTCACGCGATGGACGAGGTGATCGGGGGCTGGAAACTCTCCGCAGCGGGGGTGCTGTGGTCCGGCTTCCCGGAGACGGTGACAGGACCAGGCAATAACTCCCTCAGCTATGGGAATTCGCGCCCGAACCAGTATCGCAAGCCGAAGATCGTTCACCGGAACCTGTCCCAATGGTTCGGCGACGATCCCTCGGTGAGGGACTTCTGCGCGTCGGGGGTCGACGACGGGGTGTGCGCTTACGGCACTCCGGCGACCAACAGTTCGGGGGGCACAGCATTCGGGACGACGCGGAATGGAACTCTGCGCGCCCCGGACTTCAAGAATGTGGACATGTCGGCATTCAAGGATTTCCGCACTTACCACGAGCAGGCGATCGGATTCCGTTTCGACGCCTTCAACGCGTTCAATATCGTGAGCTACGGAAATCCGGACGCCAACGCACCGGACGCGACTTTCGGGGCAATCACACCTCTGACGTCGATTCGATCGACGGAGCGGCGTCTGCAGTTCTCCGCACATTACACTTTTTAGGGTCAGGCTGCCGTTGCGCGTCAGCGGCAGCCGTCTCTGTGAGGGTTGCGGCCGGGGTTACGGCCGAGCTATAAATCCGCGTGAAGACGCGCAGTGGGATGGGATTCGATCTATGCAAGTTGAGATTTGCGTCGAATCGGTGGAGTCGGCGATTGCGGCGGAACGCGGCGGCGCGCAACGGGTGGAGCTGTGCAGCGATTTGCTGGAAGGCGGCGTTACTCCCTCCGCGGGGCTGATTGCGCTGGTCCGGCAGAAGATCGGCATCGGGCTGTTTACGATGATTCGTCCTCGCGGCGGGGACTTCTGCTACACCGATCTGGAATTCGAGGTTATGCAGCAGGACATCCGGCAGGCGCGCGACCTGGGCGCGGACGGCGTTATTCTTGGCGTGCTCGACGGATGCGCGCGCGTCGATGTTGCCCGCACGCGGCAACTGGTGGAGCTGGCCGGTCCGCTGCCGGTGACGTTTCATCGCGCCATCGATATGACTCCCGATCCGCGCGCCGCTCTCGACGATGTGGTCGAGACCGGCGCCGCGCGCGTGCTCACATCGGGCGGAGCGCCCAGGGTGACTGAGGGGCTCTCCACCGTGGCCTGCATGGTGAAGAAGGCAGGCGAGCGCATCGCCGTGATGGTGGGCGGGGGCATAACGCCGGAGACGATCGTGCATTTGGCCGAAGCCACGGGCGCGAGCGAGTTCCACGCCAGTTTGCGAACCGCGCGGCCCAGCCCGGTGGAGTTCCACAGGAGCGAGGTGCAGATGGGGGAGATTCGCGATCGCGAATACGTGCGCTATGTGGTGGAGGAAGAAAGCGTCCGCGCGCTGACCTCGGCCCTGCAGCGTTTCGTGGAGGAGCGAGAGGCCGCTCGGCCCGCTGAACCTTTTGCGGCGAAATGAGGCTGACAGATTCCAGCTTTCAGCGATAATGGTCCCGCAATCTCATGTCACTGAAAACTGAGCAAAGGGCAAAGAAGATTCTGCAGGTGCTTCTGCAGCACGGGAACGCATCCGTGGACGAACTGGTGGGCTATCTGGGCGCATCGGCACCCAGCGTTCGCCGTGACCTTGCGCGTCTGGAAGAGCGGAACCTGGTTCATCGCACGCACGGCGGAGCGCGCCTGGCGGGGCAGATGCAGTACGAGCCGTTCCGCTTCGACTCTTCGTTTCACGTGCGCGAAGCGCGCTTCGCCGAGGAAAAGCGGCGCATCGGCATGGCAGCGGCAGAGCTGATTCGCGAGCACGACACGGTGGGCTTCACGGCGGGAACCACGCCTACACAGGTAGCGCGCTGCATCCGCCATCGCAATTCGATCAACATCATTACGAATGCGGTGAACATCGCGATGGAACTTAGCAACCAGCCGGCACTGAACGTGACGCTGACGGGGGGGACGATGCGCTGGGCAGGCGCGTTTTCGCTGACTGGCCCGACCGCCATCGAAATGCTGAGCGGCGTGTTCATGGACAAGACTTTCATCGGCGCCTGCGGCGTGGATCCGCAGCGCGGCGTGACGACAATTGAGCCCGACGAGGCGGCGGTTTTTCGCGCCATGGTGCGCCAGGCGAAGCAGGTGATCGTGGTGGCCGATTCGAGCAAGATCGGGATGGTGAGTCCCGCGCTGATTTGTCCGGCCAATGAGATCGATGTGCTGGTAACCGACTCCGGCATTGCCCACGACGCGCTCGAAGCGTTCCGAGCCAGCGATATTGAGGTGCACGCGGTATGAATTCGATGAAGCGAGTCGTCTGGCTGTGTGTGTTCGGATTTGCGTTGCACGCTGTCGCCGCTAAAACTCCTGGCGTCGCGCTGCGGGAACAGGCGCAGGCAGGGTCCCGGCCGGTCGCGCTTTTCTACCTGACCAACGGCGCAAACTCGATCCGCGACTTTTTCGCGCACTCCTCGCAGATCGATCTTCTGGTGCCAACCTGGTACCAGGTGGATGAGAACGGGCTCGTCACCGGCCAGCCTGAGCCGGCGGTGCTGGCGCAGGCGCAAAGCGAAAAGCTGCCGGTGATGCCGATCATCACTCTGTTCAACAAGAAGAGCTTTCATCGGCTCGCGACCAGCAAGACGGCGCAGGACGAGATGAACGCGGCGCTGATCCGCGAGTGCAAGCTGCACGGTTATTCCGGGATTCAGTTTGACCTGGAGAATATCGAGTGGACGGATCGCGACCCGTTGTCGGCGCTGGTGACCGAATCGGCGGCCCAGCTGCATCGCGCCGGCTTCCAGGTGAGCATCGCTACGGTTCCCAATGCGCCGGGATATCCCAGCAACGGCGGTTTCGCGAGGTGGATTTACACAGACTGGCGCGGCGCGTACGATCTGGCTGCGATCGCAAAGGCCGTCGACTTGGTTTGCCTGATGACCTACGACCAGAACACGCGCTGGACGACCCCGGGGCCGGTGGCGGGTTGGCAATGGACCGTCGACAACGTGAAATACGCGCTGCAGTTTGTGCCCAGGGAAAAGCTGTCGCTGGGCATTCCTCTCTACGGCTATCACTGGTACACGGGTGCGCCGATCGTCACGCCACCGGCACACGAGGGCGACTCGCCCACCGAAAAGCCTAACCCGACGGCCGAGTACATCAGCGCACCTGACGCACTGCTGCTGGCGCACGACTGGAATGGGAGGATGCAGTGGGACGACGTGGACCACTCGGCGTGGTTCTACTTCTACCGCGACCAGTTGCGCGAGTGGATCTTCTATACGGACCTGCGCACGTTCCGCGAGCGCTATGAGCTGGCGCAGCAAAATGGACTTCAGGGCTTCTGCTCATGGGTGCTTGGCGAGGAAGACCCCGCGATCTGGACGTTTCTGCCGAAGCGGCATCCGTAGCGCGGGCATCGCGTCGGAGCGGAGAGTGAACTGCATGCAGTATTTCCTCGGCGTGGATGCCGGCGGCACGAAGACGGAATTCGTAATGGGCGATGAGAGCCGCGAAGTGGCTCGCGTGCGCGCGGGCACGATCAAGAGGATGAAGGCGGACGCGGCGACCGCTGAGGCGAATTTGCAAACCGCGCTCGGCGAGCTTCGCGCGCAGACTGGGATCGCGGCGGGAGCGATCGCGCGGTGTTGCATCGGGACCGCGGGCGAAACGGTTCCGCTGGTGGTGAACTGGCTGCGCGAAGCGTTTGCGCGCCACGTGGGCGGCGAACTGGTCATCGTTGGCGACGTGGAGATCGCGCTCGACTCTGCTTTCTTTGGGAAGCGCGGGGTGCTGGTGCTTGCGGGGACGGGCTCGAATACCGCCGGACGCGCGGCAACCGGCGCGATTGTGACGGCGGGAGGATGGGGCCCGGCGCTGGCCGATCAGGGGTCGGGACATTTTCTGGGGCTGGAAGCGCTGCGGCGCGGATTTCTGGCCATCGATCAGCAGCGGGGGACGCGGGTGCTGGATCTGGCGCGCGACTTCTGGAAGCTTGACTCGCTGTCGGAGCTGATCGAGTTTGCCAACGCCAACCCTGCGCCGGAGTTTTCGCGGCTCGCTCCGCTGGTGGTCGCGGCCGCGGAAGAGGGCGATGCGGTTGCGAAGGAAGTGGCCGAGCAGGGCGGGGCGGACCTGGCGATGCTGGCCGGACTCGTGATCGAGCGCATCCGCGGTCTGGAGGCGGGCTCGGGGGCAATGTTTGAGGTTCCGGCAGTCGCCATCGCGGGCAGCATTCTGGAGCGAGCGGCGCCGGTGCGCGATGCGCTGGCAGCAGAACTGCGCAAACGCTATCTGGGAATTGCGATGATGGCCGAGCCCGCCGATCCCCCGGCCGGTGCGTTGTGGAGGGCGCGCCAGCAAACGCGACCAGCGGTGGTCTCATCCTGATTACGGCTGACAATGAATTCATCCCTCGCCCATCCGTTGCATCTCCGGCCCGTCGATCTGGTTTTGGTGGCTGTGTATCTGGTGGGCATCACGCTGTTCGGGCTGCGATTCAGGAAATCGCGCGGGAGCTCGCTGCGTTCGTATTTTCTGGCCGATCGCGATCTGCCGTGGTGGGCGATCGCGCTTTCCATCGTGGCTGCGGAGACCAGCACGCTGACCATCATCAGCGTGCCGGGGTTGGCTTTCGGCGGCGATTTCGGATTCCTGCAGATCGGCCTGGGTTATTTGGTGGGGCGCATCGTCATCTGCATTCTTTTTCTTCCCCGCTACTTTCGCGGCGAGATGCTTACTGCGTACCAGCTCATCGGCCAGCGCTTCGGCACACGCCTGCATCGCTTCACGGCCGGTCTGTTTCTGGTGATGCGAGCCGCGGCCGAAGGAGTGCGACTGTTCGCTGTGGCCATCGTGGTCGGCATTGCCATTGGCACCGGCGATGTGGCGTCGATCGCGATTCTCTCCGCGCTCACGCTGCTCTACACGTTTGAGGGCGGCATGACCGCGGTGATCTGGACCGACGTGGTGCAGATGTTCCTATACGTGTGTGGATCGCTGGTGGCGCTCGCGACGGTGTGCCACAAGATTGCCGGTGGATGGAGCGGGCTCATCGCGGGCGCATCGGCGGCGCACAAGCTCACCATGCTGCATTTCTCCTGGTCGCTGGCTGCAACCTATACGTTTCAGGCGGGGGTTGTGGGCGGATGCTTTATCACTATGGCGAGCCACGGGACCGATCAGCTGATGGTGCAGCGTCTGCTGGCCGCGAAGAACCTGCGCGAGTCGCGGCTGGCTCTGCTCGCGAGCGGCGCGGTGGTCTTCTTCCAGTTCACGCTGTTTCTGCTGATCGGCGCGGGCCTGTGGGTGTTCTACGGGACGGCCGGCGCACCCGGTCTGAGTTCGGACCGGATCTTTCCGGCGTTTATCGTGCAGGAAATGCCCGTTGGGATCGCGGGGCTGATGATCGCGGCAATCCTAGCCGCGGCCATGTCGAATCTGAGCGCGGCCCTGAATTCTCTGGCGTCCACCGCCGTGGTCGACTTTTATCTGCCGCGCTATCCCGATATCTCCGACGCGCTGCGGACGCGCCTTTCGCGGTTGATGACGGTGGTTTGGGCCGCTGTGCTGTTTGCGCTGGCAATGCTCTCGCGCGGCGGCGGGCATGTTGTGGAGATCGGCCTTTCCATCTCCTCCGTGCTGTGGGGTGCGATGCTCGGCGTCTTCCTGCTCGGCACACTGAGCCGCCGCGCGGACGAACGCGGCACGCTGATCGGCATGGCAGCCGGTGTCCTGATCAATCTTTTTCTGTGGTTCCAGCCACACGCGCTTTCGTTCGTGATTGCCGGCCGAACAGTGGTCTTTCCGAAGATCGCCTGGACGTGGTGGGTGGTCGCCGGATCGCTCGTGACCTGCGCTGTGGGCTATGCGGTGAGCCTGGTGTTTCCTGAATCCCAGACGAACCACGAAGAGGTTTTCCCGCGATGAGTCGCGCCCGTCGAGTTAGCGTATTGCTGGCGGCGCTGGCTGTCTGCTGCGGACTTGTCCACGCTCAGAGCGGCTTCACGGCCATCGATCAGCTTGTCCATCAGGCCATCGACGATCATCTGCTTCCCGGCGCTGTTGTTGTGGTTGGGCACGAGGGCAAGGTCGTCTTTCGCCGTGCGTATGGAATGCGGTCGCTCGAACCCACGCAAGAGCCGATGACTCTGGACACGATCTTCGACATGGCGTCGCTGACGAAGCCGCTGACGACAGCCACAGCGATCATGCAGCTCTACCAGCATGGCAAATTGCAGTTTGACGACCCAGTGGCGAAGTATCTGCCGGCGTTTGCGGCTAATGGAAAGCAGGCCATCACGATCCGGCAACTGCTGACGCACTACTCGGGTTTGCCGCCGGACCTGCCGCTCGATGAGCCGTGGGAGGGCAAGGGAGAGGCGTACCGGCGCGCGTTTGCGATTGCGCCGGTCGTGCTGCCACGTGAGAAATTCCAGTACAGCGACATCAACTATATTGTGCTGGGCGCGATGGTCGAGAAGCTTTCCGGCATGACGCTCGATGAGTACATGCGTCGATTCATCATGAGCCCGCTGGGGCTGAGGCACACGCGATTTCTGCCGCCGGAGTCGTGGATTCCGCACATTGCGCCGACACAATATGAGCATGGAGCCGCTGCTTACGGTGTTTCGGGACTACCGACCGGACCCGGCGACGTAATGCTGCGCGGCGTGGTGCACGATCCGACGTCTCGCCGCATGGGCGGAGTTGCGGGGCACGCGGGACTGTTCAGCACCGCGGACGATGTTGCTGTTTATGCGCAGCAACTGCTCGATCGCCTGGCGGGGAGACCGTCCAGGTTTCCTTTGTCGCGACGCGTGCTGCGGATGATGGTCGCGCCCGAGCAGCCTGCCAATGGCAAAGCGCAGCGCGGGTTTGGATGGGACATCGATTCGCCGTACTCCAGCAATCGCGGCACGATTCTCCCGGTGGGCTCCTTCGGACATACCGGCTTCACCGGCACTTCACTTTGGATCGATCCGGCGAGCGACACGTACGTGATTGTGCTGGCCAATTCGGTGCATCCGAATGGGCCGAAGAGAATCACGGCTCTGCGCGGCGCAATCGCCGACGCGGCGGTCGTGGCGCTCGGCATTTACACAGAAAGCAACAAGAAGATCAGCGTACCGACAGCGCCTACTCGACGGTGACCGACTTCGCCAGATTGCGCGGCTGATCCACGTCGCAGCCGCGGCGCACAGCGATGTGGTACGCCAGCAATTGCAACGGAATGACCTCAAGAATCGGCAGCAGCAGCTCGGGTGCACTCGGAACAAACAGCACGTGGTCCACCAGTTGGCCGATGTGGTTGTCGCCCTGAGTCGCAACCGCGATGACCTTGCCGGAACGCGCCGTGACTTCCTGGATGTTCGACAGCGTCTTCTCGTAGCGCAACACGGAGTCGCGGTTGGTTTCATCTTTCGTCGCCAGCACCACCACCGGCAGCGTTTCGTCGATGAGGGCGTTCGGGCCGTGCTTCATCTCCCCGGCGGGATAACCCTCGGCGTGGATGTAAGAAATTTCCTTCAGCTTCAGCGCGCCTTCCAGCGCGATGGGGTAGTGAATGCCACGACCCAGGAAGAGGAAGTCGCGGGCGTTCGAGTAGAGACGAGCCAGGGGCTCGCACGCGTCATCGCAGGTGCGCAGAATCTCTTCGACCTTGCCGGGCAAGTGATTCAGCGCATCGAGCAGTTCGCGGCAGTCTTCTTCGACGATCGTGCCACGGACCTGCGCAAGATGCACGGCGAAGAGGAAGAGCGCCACGAGCTGCGCCGTGAAGGCCTTCGTCGAGGCGACTCCGATTTCCGGACCTGCGTGCGTGTAGATGGTCCCGTGCGCCTCGCGCGTAACCATTGCACCGACCACGTTGCACACGGCCACGGTAGGCGCGCCCTTGGCGATCATTTCCTTCTGCGCCGCGAGAGTGTCGGCGGTTTCGCCCGACTGCGTGATCAGCAGGCCGACGGTTTTCGCATCGACGATGGGGTCGCGGTAGCGAAATTCGCTGGCGTAGTCGACTTCGACCGGCATGCGCGCGAGGCGCTCGATCATGAACTTGCCGGCGGTTGCGGCGTGCCAGCTGGTTCCGCAGGCGGCGATATGAATGTTGCGCGCGTTGCGAAAAGTCTCGTCGGGAATCTTCATCTCCGCGAGGAAGATCTTGCCGGTGTCGAGGGAGATGCGGCCCATGGTTGTGTCGCGGATGGCGCGGGGCTGCTCAAAGATTTCTTTGAGCATGAAGTGCTTGTAGCCGCCCTTCTCCGCCTGGATCGGGTCCCACAGGATGCGCTGCAGCGGCCGCTCGATAGGGTTGCCGTCGAAGTCGGTGAGCTTGACGCCATCGCGCGTGAGCACGGCCATGTCGCCGTCGGCAAGGAAGTAGAGGTCGCGCGTGTGGTGCAGGATCCCCGGGACGTCGGAGGCGACAAAATATTCGCCATCGCCCACGCCGATGACGGCAGGTGGGCCGTTGCGGGCGACGACGATCT
Source organism: Acidobacterium sp. (assembly GCA_003166955.1). GTDB lineage: Bacteria > Acidobacteriota > Terriglobia > Terriglobales > Acidobacteriaceae > Palsa-343. The sequence continues at coordinate 3,058 of PMUI01000072.1, read as the reverse complement.
TGTTCGGCTCGTCGGCGGAAAGAATGCTGATGGCGAAGGCGCCGGTGAGGCGCTTGACGGTGCGGCGGACAGCATCTTCGAGGTGGATCGGTTTGCCGGCCTTCGCGGCAGCAGACAATTCCTGCTCGACGAGGTGGGCGATGACTTCTGTATCGGTTTCTGTTACGAATTTGTGTCCCTGGCCGATCAGCTCCTGTTTCAGAGCCAGGTAGTTCTCGACGATGCCGTTGTGCACGACCACCAGCCGCCCGGTGCAGTCACGGTGGGGATGGGCGTTCTCTTCGGTGGGACGTCCGTGGGTCGCCCAGCGCGTGTGGCCGATTCCAAACGTTCCATGGAGGGGCCGCTCCAGGAGCACCTCCTCCAGGCGGCGCAGCTTGCCCGGCGCGCGGCGCAGTTCGAGCCCGTTGCCATTGCCGCCCACAGCGATGCCCGCCGAGTCGTAGCCGCGGTATTCGAGCCTGCGCAGTCCCTCAATAATGATGGGGACGACTTCCTTACTGTTGCCGACGTATCCGACGATGCCACACATAGTCTTTTAGCGTACCCCAGTCACCTCGCCGCGAAGAGCGACGAAAGTTGTAGACACTCCTGGCCAAGTCCCAACCGATGCAACCGCCAGACAAGACAATCTATTCGAGGCGAAACGAGAATTCCTCGATCACCGGATTCGTCAGCACCTCGCGCGCAATGCGCTCGACCTCGGCGCGGGCCGCTGACTCCGCGATTCCGTCTTCCAGCGTCAGTTCGAAGTGTTTGCCCTGCCGCACGTCTGCAACCCCCGCGTACCGCATTTTGCGCAGCGCGTTGTGAATTGCCTGCCCCTGCGGGTCGAGGACCGTTTTCTTCAGGGTCACATAGACATGAGCCTTCATTGTGCCCGATTATAAATCCAGGGCCATTCCGCGCAGCTTTCCTGCGAGTCCGCTCATCCAAGACAAGAAAATCCTGGCAGCTAAGAGATACTGGAATTATCTATGACGAACTACCTGGAACTCCCCGTGGGCGAAAAAGCGCCTGAGGTCTTCAACGTCGTGATCGAGATCCCGGCGGAGGGCATCAACAAATATGAGTATGACAAGCAGCTCCATGTTTTCCGGCTGGATCGCAACCTCTATTCACCGGTTCACTATCCAGGCGACTACGGGTTTGTGCCCTCGACCCTGAGCGACGATGGCGATCCGCTGGATGTGCTGGTGCTGGTCGATGCGCCCAGCTTCCCAGGCTGCGTGATGCAGGTGCGTCCGATCGGACTGCTGGAGATGACGGACCAGGGCGTGCTCGACGAAAAAGTCCTTGCCGTGGGGAAAAATAATCCGCGCTATCGCGATGTCTGGAATTATTCGGAAATTTATCCGCATATGCTGAAGGAAATCACCCACTTTTTCTCCATCTACAAGGATCTTGAGGGCAAGCGGGTGGAGATCAGGGGCTGGCAGGACGCTTCTCATGCGCGCGATCGCGTGATGTATGCCGCCCGAAATTTCACCGAATCGAAGGAAAAGAAGCTGCTCGAGGTTGGGGCAAAGCGGTAGACCAGCTCAGTCGGCGGTCGCGGCGACAGCCTCGGGCCGCCTGCTCGTTATTTTCGACAACAGAAAGAACAGCGGTCCGCAGGCGGCAATCAGTGCGCCCAGCAGGAGCGCGGGCATGTGCGCCATGTGCTCGTGACGCGAGACGAAGTCCGCGTAGAGGATCAGCGCGGTCGGCACCGCACCGATCACGCATACTGTGGCAAAGCTGCCCGCGCGGAACGGCCGGTCGAGTTCCGGCTCGCGCAGCCGTAGCACGACCAGGGCGATGAACTCGAGAATCAGGCTGGTGCCATAGAGGATCAGGTCGATGGCGATGAGGCGCTCGAAGGTGAACCGCAGCGCCAGCGCCCACGCCGCCGCGCACGCCAGTACCGCGAACCACGGCACGCCTCGGCGATTTTTTCGCGCGAGCACCGCCGGAAGCATTGCATCCTCGGCGAGCACCATGGGCAGGCGCGCGTATGACATGGTCAGGGCGTTGAACATCCCGACGGAGGTCAGCGTTCCGCCCACCACAATCGCAATGCCCAGCCACGGCCCCACCATGGTGCGCGCAACGCTGGCCCAGGAGCCGGTGCTGAACGACTCCGGCGCGACTCCCGCATAGGCCATCGCCGCCAGCGGGACCACATATGAGACCGCAACCACCATGGCGCTCACCAGCATCGCGCGCGGGTAATTGCGCCGCGGATCTTCCACTTCGCGCGCCACCGTCGATGCGTTGTCCCAGCCCATGTAGTTCCACATCGCCACCAGAATCGCAGTGCCGAGCGCGCCTCCGCCGCCGGAGCGCGTCCAGGAAACATGCGCGGGCATGTGCGCTCCGTGCCAGAAAGCCACAGCGACCAGCACGACGAAGGGCGACAGCAGCAGCACGAAGAGCGCCATCGATCCATCGCCAACGGCGGGCGCGCCGAGCAGGTTCCACGCACAGCACAACGCGATCAGCCCCAGTTCCCAGGCGGCGCCGTGCCAGCTCGCCGTCCATGCCGGGAAAAGCCGGCCGAGGTAGAGCACGAACAGCGTTGGGTAAATCGCCATGTCGAAGATGCTGGCCGCGAGCGACAGCCAGGCTTCCTGATAGCCCCAGAACGGCCCCATCGCGCGACGCACCCAAACGTAGAATCCGCCTTCTTCGGGCAAGGCGCTGGCCAGTTCGCCGATCATCAGCGCGGTGGGCAGGCTCCAGAGAAACGGCAGTGCGACCAGAATGACCAACCCCTTGAGATAGCCGGCGTCGAGAATGTCCTCGATGCCGTAAGGGCCGCCGGAGACCATGAAAAACGTCGCCGCCATGAGCGGCAGCAGACGCATGCCCCGGCCTGATTGTGCGGTTCTGGCGATCCGATGATCCCTCGCGCGCGGAAGTTGAGAATCAGAATTTACTCTGCTTCTCGTTCTGTGAAAAGCGAAAACGCTGCATTTCCCGGCCGGCTGCGGGCGTTCCTTGTATACTGGCGACAACCCGAGCCGGAGAGATGGCCGAGAGGCTGAAGGCGGCGGTTTGCTAAACCGTTATAGGG